>NZ_DATCQQ010000074.1:0-26867 GCF_036569425.1 Lacisediminihabitans sp. | reverse complement strand
TGGCATGTGTCCAGGCTCCTATCGCTTGTTCTTGCCAGTACGACGGCGACGAACAATAAGCTTGTCGCTCTCTTTGTTGGGACGCCGGGTGCGGCCTTCCCGCTTACCGTTCGGGTTGACGGGGTGACGTCCACCGGACGTCTTACCCTCGCCACCACCGTGCGGGTGGTCAACCGGGTTCATCGCGACACCACGGACGGTCGGGCGAACGCCCTTCCAGCGCATGCGGCCGGCCTTGCCCCAGTTGATGTTCGACTGCTCGGCGTTGCCGACCTCGCCGATCGTGGCGCGGCAGCGCGCGTCGACGTTGCGGATCTCACCGGACGGCAGGCGAAGCTGCGCGTACGGGCCATCCTTGGCGACGAGGCGAACGCTCGAGCCGGCTGAGCGGGCGAGCTTGGCGCCGCCGCCCGGCTTGAGCTCGATCGCGTGGATAACGGTACCGACCGGGATGTTGCGCAGCGGCAGGTTGTTCCCCGGCTTGATGTCTGCGCCGGCGCCCGACTCGATGATGTCGCCCTGGCTCAGCTTGTTCGGAGCGATGATGTAGCGCTTCGAGCCATCGACGAAGTGGAGCAACGCGATGCGAGCCGTGCGGTTGGGGTCGTACTCGATCTCGGCAACGCGGGCGTTGACGCCGTCCTTGTCATTGCGACGGAAGTCGATGACACGGTACTGGCGCTTGTGGCCACCACCGATGTGACGGGTCGTGATGCGACCTGCGTTGTTGCGGCCACCGGTCTTGGGCAGCGGACGAAGAAGCGACTTCTCCGGGGTCGAACGCGTGATCTCGGCGAAGTCTGCAACCGAAGAACCGCGACGACCTGGAGTCGTGGGCTTGTACTTACGAATAGCCATCTGTTTCTCTCCTCAGTATCTATCCAGCGCCGGCTAGCCGACGGCCGTGAAGATATCGATGGAACCGCTTTTGAGGGTCACGATCGCGCGCTTGGTGTCTTTGCGCTTTCCGAGACCGAACTTGGTGCGGCGGGTCTTGCCCTTTTTGTTGAGGGTGTTGATCGACGCGACCTCGACACTGAAGATCTTCTCGATCGCCAGCTTGATCTCGGTCTTGTTCGAGCGAGGGTCGACCAGGAAGGTGTACTTGCCCTGGTCGATCAGGCTGTAGCTCTTCTCAGAGACGACGGGCGACAGGATTACGTCGCGCGGGTCCTTATAAGTCGAGGTCGTCATGCTGAGGCCTTCTCCTTCTTGGCAGCGGCTCGCTCCGGGCTCACGCGCTTCTTGCTCACGGGCTCGTTCGCTTCGTCGGTGTCGACGACGGCGGTCTTCGTGGGGCCGGCGACGAAAGCGTCGAACGAACCCTTGGTGAAGACGATGTCATCGCTCACGAGCACGTCGTAGGCGTTGAGCTGGTCGTACGGCAGCACGTGCACGGACGGAATGTTGCGAACGCTCTTGTGGCTCACGACGTCGCCGCGCTCCAGGACGATGAGCACGTGCTTGCTGGTCGAGATCGACTCGAGCAGGGCCACGATCGTCTTGGTCGACGGCACGTCTCCCACGGAGAGCGAGTCGATGACGTGGATGCGTCCACCGCGAGCCCGGTCGGAGAGTGCACCGCGAAGGGCGGCGGCAATCATCTTCTTGGGGGTGCGCTGGGCGTAGTCGCGGGGGTGGGGTCCGTGGACGATTCCACCGCCGGTCATCTGGGGGGCGCGGATCGAGCCCTGACGAGCGCGACCGGTTCCCTTCTGCTTGAACGGCTTGCGACCGGCACCGGAAACTTCACCACGGCGGAGCGTGTTGTGCGTTCCCTGGCGAGCCGCGGCGCGCTGCGCAACGACCACCTGGTGGATCAGCGGGATGTTGGTCTGAACGTCGAAGGTCTCGGCGGGCAGTTCGACAGTGCCGACCTTCTTGCCCTTGGCGTCGAGAACGTCGAGCGTGTTGTTAGTGGCGCCAGCTTCGGTTGCCATGCGTTACGCCCCCTTCACTGCGTTGCGAACGAATACGATCCGGCCGCGAGCACCGGGAACGGCGCCCTTGACGAGGATCAGGTTCTTTTCGAGGTCTACCGAGTGAACGGTGAGGTTCATCGCGGTGACGCGGTCACCACCCATGCGACCGGCCATGCGCATTCCCTTGAACACGCGCGAAGGCGTGGAGGATGCACCGATCGAGCCGGGCTTGCGGTGGTTGCGGTGCGAGCCGTGGCTGGACGAGACGCCCTTGAAGTTGTGACGCTTCATGACTCCGGCGAAACCCTTGCCCTTGGAGGTACCGACGACGTCGACCTTCTGGCCGGCCTCGAAGATGTCGACCGCGATTTCCTGGCCGAGTGCGTACTCGGCGGCATCCGAGGTGCGAACCTCGGTGAGGTGGCGGCGAGGCGTGACGCCCGCCTTGTCGAAGTGACCGGTGGCCGGCTTGTTCACCTTGCGGGGGTCGATCTGGCCGTAGGCGATCTGCACGGCGCTGTAGCCGTCGATGTCCGGGGTGCGCAGCTGAGTGACGACGTTGGGGGTGATCTCAACGACGGTTACGGGGATGAGCTTGTTGTTCGCATCCCAGACCTGGGTCATGCCGAGCTTCTTGCCCAGCAGTCCCTTGCTTGTCTTAGTGGTTGCCATGGGGTGTCCTAGAGCTTGATCTCGATGTTGACGTCTGCAGGGAGGTCGAGTCGCATGAGCGAGTCGACGGCCTTCGGCGTCGGGTCAATGATGTCGATCAGGCGCTTGTGGGTGCGCTTCTCGAAGTGCTCGCGGCTGTCCTTGTACTTGTGAGGTGAACGGATCACGACGATCACGTTCTTCTCAGTCGGAAGCGGCACCGGGCCGACGACGGTCGCGCCGGCACGGGTAACCGTGTCGACGATCTTGCGCGCCGAGCTGTCGATGACCTCGTGGTCATACGACTTAAGTCGGATGCGGATCTTCTGTCCCGCCATGTGTGACTCATCTCTCTCTCATGCATCGTGGCCGCGCGTGAACGCTGCTATTGGATGCTCGGTTTGCTCAGGTTCGTGCCTTGGAGCTGCACGGCCGCTGTCGCACCACTGTTGTTGTGTCAATTACTGCTTGGGTTTTACCGACCCCCGCGGTCGGGCGTGTTGCCCCGTCCGGACACACGCGTCACCGCTTGCATCGTGGGTTTCGATTAAGTCGTGTTCTGCTACCCGCGGCCTAGGCGGTGGCGGTCGCTTTCTCAAGCGGGTGCCTCACACCTATGCACAACCTGGCAGTGATCCCAGCGCAGAAGCCGGAAATGTTGAACTAGAAGAGTTTGCCACACTGCGGGGCATTGCTGCAACCCGGGCGTGTCACGTTGGGCGTGTCGCGGCGCCGGTACCCGATCGGCGCCGCGTCTGGCAACCTTCTGGCCGGCCTAGCGGCGGCTCGCCGCCACCAGGGTGAGCACGCCGGCGGTGAAGATGATCGCCGCGGCGAGAAGGGCCTCCGGACCGCCGAACCAGCGCACGACGCCGGCGCCGATCGCGGCGCCGACCCCCATCGCGAGGATCGCACCGAGCCGTGGAAGCCAGTTCTTGCCCCTGCCTCCGCCGAGCCTGCTCTCCCTCGCGAAGTTCGCCACCGTGTTCGTCACCACGATCGTCGTGATCTCGCTGTTGCCGACCGGTTTCACAGCGGCGACCTGCGCGCCCATGACGGCGGCGAGAAGGGTCGTCACGGTGAGGAGCGCGGCCTGGGGCAGTGTACCCAGCACGAGCCAGAACACGGCTAGGCCGATGATGAGCACCACCCCTCCCCCGAGCACCCACATGCTCGACACCGGCAGCCCCTTCTGCGGGTTCTGTCCGATGGCTCGCCCGCCGATGGCGGATCCGAGCATGAATCCGAGCAGCGCGATCGCGTTGTTGAACAGGGGGATTCCCGGAACGCCGACGAGCGCGAATCCCAGGAACAACACGTTGCCGGTCATGTTGCCGGTGAACACGTGGTCGAGCGCGAGATAACTCACGGCATCGATCGCGCCCGTTGACGCGGTGAGGATCAGCAACCCGACCGCGTAGTGATGAACGGGGGCGAGTCGGGGCACTGTCATTCCCCACACGCTAGCGGATGATGAGACGCCGCGTTTCACTCCATACTCGACGACTCCGCGGCCGCGTGCTACTGGTTGCCGACGTGCTTGTCCGCGGTGTCCCGCGCCCCCTCGATCTGCTCCTCGAACTTTCCGCCCGTCACCCTGTTGGATCGGTCGCGCTCGGATCGGTCGCACCTGGCACGACGCTTTCAGACCACTGTGCCGCGGCCGTCGCGTATTCGCAGGGGCCCGCCAGTGCGACGGCTGTATGACTCGCCCACCGGCCGCCTGGCGCCGCGTGGCGCCCGCGTGGCGTGTTAACGACGAACGGCCGCACCCGAGGGTGCGGCCGTTCGTGTGAAACAGGTGCTACTTGAGGATCTTCACAACCGTGCCGGCGCCGACGGTGCGGCCACCCTCGCGAATAGCGAAGCGGAGGCCCTCCTCCATGGCGATCGGCTGGATGAGGTTGACCGTCATCTCGGTGGTGTCACCAGGCATGACCATCTCGGTGCCTTCCGGCAGGGAGATGACACCGGTGACGTCCGTGGTGCGGAAGTAGAACTGCGGGCGGTAGTTCGCGTAGAACGGGTTGTGACGGCCACCCTCATCCTTGGACAGGATGTAGGCGTTCGCCTCGAACTCGGTGTGCGGCGTGACCGAACCAGGCTTGACGACAACCTGGCCGCGTTCGACGTCCTCGCGCTTGGTGCCGCGGAGCAGGAGTCCGACGTTCTCTCCGGCGCGGGCATCTTCGAGGGTCTTGCGGAACATCTCGATGGCCGTGACGGTGGTCTTGGAGGACTTCTCCTTGATGCCGACGATCTCGACCTCGTCGTTCGGGTGGAGGATTCCACGCTCGACACGACCGGTGATGACGGTTCCACGACCGGTGATCGTGAAGACGTCCTCGACGGGCATGAGGAAGGGCTTCTCGGTCTCGCGCACGGGCTCAGGAACGAACTCGTCCACCTTGTCCATGAGGTCGGCAACGGTGGCGGCCCAGACCGGGTCGCCCTCGAGGGCCTTGAGCGCCGAGACGCGCACGACGGGAGCGGTGTCTCCGTCGAACTCCTGGCTCGAGAGCAGCTCGCGAACCTCGATCTCGACGAGCTCGAGGATCTCCTCGTCGTCGACGACGTCAGACTTGTTCAGCGCGACGACGATGTACGGCACGCCGACCTGGCGAGCGAGCAGCACGTGCTCACGCGTCTGGGGCATGGGGCCGTCGGTGGCCGCCACGACCAGGATCGCGCCGTCCATCTGCGCGGCACCCGTGATCATGTTCTTGATGTAGTCAGCGTGACCGGGGGCGTCTACGTGGGCGTAGTGGCGCTTCTCGGTCTGGTACTCAACGTGGGAGATGTTGATCGTGATTCCACGCTGCTTCTCCTCGGGGGAGTTGTCGATCTGGTCGAACGCGTAAGAAGCGTTCAACGTCGGGTACTTGTCGTGCAGCACCTTGGTAATTGCAGCCGTCAACGTGGTCTTACCGTGGTCGACGTGACCGATGGTACCGACGTTGACGTGTGGCTTAGTCCGCTCGAACTTTGCCTTCGCCAATGGGTCCTCCTCAGGACTTAGGTGTAGACGCTCACGATCGACGGTTTTCGACCGCTCGCGCTACGGGGTTGGGATGTTTTTATGTTACTCGGGAGAGTAAGTGCTACTCGCCCTTGTTCTTCTGGATGATCTCGTCGGCCACCGCGCGCGGCACCTCTGAGTAGCTGTCGAACGACATCGAATACACCGCGCGGCCAGAGGTCTTCGACCTCAGGTCGCCCACGTAGCCGAACATTTCCGACAGCGGGACATTGGCCCGAACGACCTTCACGCCCGTCGCGTCTTCCATGGACTGGATCTGCCCACGACGGGAGTTGAGGTCGCCGATAACGTCGCCCATGTATTCCTCAGGGGTACGCACTTCGACGGCCATCAGCGGCTCGAGGAGAACAGGGTCGGCCTTGCGGGCCGCTTCCTTGAACGCCATAGAACCGGCAATCTTGAACGCCATCTCGGAGGAGTCGACATCGTGCGACGCTCCGTCGAGAAGGATAGCCCGCACACCGACCATGGGATAACCAGCGAGCACGCCGACCTGCAGCGCGTCCTGGATTCCGTGGTCCACCGAGGGGATGTATTCGCGAGGGATACGTCCACCGGTGACCTTGTTGAGGAACTCGTAGCTCTTCTCCGCGGTCACCTCCATCGGCTCAAGCGAGATCTGGATCTTGGCGAACTGGCCAGAACCACCGGTCTGCTTCTTGTGGGTGAAGTCGTGCTTCTCCACGACGCGACGAATCGTCTCGCGGTAGGCAACCTGTGGCTTACCGACGTTGGCTTCGACACCGAACTCGCGCTTCATCCGGTCCACGAGGATGTCGAGGTGAAGCTCGCCCATTCCCTTGATCACGGTCTGGCCGGTGTCGATGTTCTGCTCGGTGCGGAAGGTCGGGTCCTCTTCAGCGAGCTTCTGGATCGCGAGACCCAGCTTCTCCTGGTCGGCCTTCGTCTTCGGCTCGATCGCGACCTCGATCACGGGCTCCGGGAACGTCATCGACTCGAGAACAACCTGGTTGTTCGGGTCGGTGAGCGTGTCACCCGTCGTCGTGTCCTTGAGGCCGATGACCGCGTAGATGTGACCGGCGGTGACGGAGTCGACCGGGTTCTCCTTGTTCGCGTGCATCTGGAAGATCTTGCCGATGCGCTCTTTCTTGCCCTTGGTGGCATTGACGAGCTGGGCACCGGAGTCGACGTGACCCGAGTAGACGCGGATGTAGGTGAGACGACCGAAGAACGGGTGAACCGCGACCTTGAATGCGAGAGCAGCGAACGGCTCGGTCGCATCCGGGTGACGCAGGATGACCTTCTCCTCGTCGCGCGGGTCGTGGGCCTCGATGGCCGGCACGTCGAGCGGGGTCGGCAGGTAGTCGATGACCGCATCGAGCATCGGCTGCACGCCGCGGTTCTTGAAGGCCGAACCACAGAGCACCGGGTAGATCTGGCTCGAGATGGTGAGTCCGCGGATGGCCTTCTTGATCTCGGCGACGCTGAAGTCCACGTCACCGTTCATGAAGCGCTCGAGGAGCGCGTCATCCGTCTCGGCGACGACCTCGATGAGGGCCGCACGGTACTCGTTGGCCTTCTCGACGAGGTCGGCCGGGATCGGCTCGATGTCGTACTTGGCGCCGAGCTCGACGTCACCCTTCGAGTCGCCACGCCAGGTGAGCGCGCGCATCTCGACGAGGTCGACGACACCCTCGAAGGTGTTCTCGAAGCCGATCGGGAGCTGGATCACGAGGGGCTTCGCGCCGAGGCGCTTGATGATCGTGTCGACCGTGTAGTAGAAGTCGGCGCCGAGCTTGTCCATCTTGTTGACGAAGCAGATGCGCGGCACGTCGTACTTGTCGGCCTGGCGCCAGACGGTCTCCGACTGGGGCTCAACGCCCTCCTTGCCGTCGAAGACGGCGACGGCACCATCGAGCACACGCAGCGAGCGCTCTACCTCGACGGTGAAGTCGACGTGGCCCGGGGTGTCGATGATGTTGATCTGGTGCTTGTTCCAGAAACACGTGGTGGCAGCCGAGGTGATCGTGATGCCACGTTCCTGCTCCTGAGCCATCCAGTCCATCGTGGCTGCACCATCGTGCACCTCACCGATCTTGTGGGTGATTCCGGTGTAGTACAGGATGCGCTCGGTGGTGGTGGTCTTGCCGGCATCGATGTGAGCCATGATGCCGATGTTGCGGACCTTGTTCAGGTCGGTGAGCACGTCTTGTGCCACGGAATGTCCTTACGAAAGTGGTGAGAAGAGGCAGTGGTCGCCGGCCGGACCGGTCGGGATCAGAACCCGACCGGGCCAGCCCGGCGGAAGTGATCTACCAGCGGTAGTGCGCGAAGGCCTTGTTAGCGTCGGCCATCTTGTGAGTGTCCTCGCGACGCTTTACCGCGGCACCGAGGCCGTTGGACGCGTCGAGGATCTCGTTGGTGAGACGCTCGGTCATGGTCTTCTCGCGACGAGCCTTGGCATAGGTGGTGAGCCAACGCAGGGCGAGGGTGTTGGCGCGGTGAGGCTTGACCTCGACCGGCACCTGGTACGTGGAGCCACCGACGCGGCGGCTCTTGACCTCGATCGTCGGGCGCACGTTGTCGAGCGCCTTCTTGAGCGTGACTACGGCATCCGCACCATTCTTGGTGGAGACCCCGGAGAGGGCGTCATAGACGATCTTCTCGGCGAGGCCCTTCTTGCCGTCAAGAAGGATCTTGTTGACGAGCTGGCTGACGATGGGTGCTCCATAGACCGGGTCCGCAACTACGGGACGCTTCGGTGCTGGTCCTTTACGAGGCATTTACTTCTTGTCCTTTTTCGCTCCGTAGAGGCTGCGAGCCTGCTTACGATTCTTCACGGCCTGGGTGTCGAGCGCGCCGCGCACGATCTTGTAGCGCACGCCGGGCAGGTCCTTCACACGACCGCCGCGAACGAGCACCATCGAGTGCTCCTGCAGGTTGTGGCCCTCACCGGGGATGTACGCGGTGACCTCGGTACCGTTTGACAGCTTGACACGAGCGACCTTGCGAAGAGCCGAGTTCGGCTTCTTGGGGGTGGTCGTGTAGACGCGGGTGCAAACGCCGCGCTGCTGGGGGTTGCCCTTGAGGGCGGGCGCCTTGGTCTTGACGACCTTGGGGCTGCGACCCTTGCGGACCAACTGCTGAATGGTGGGCACTACGTACTCCTTGTATTTACTGCACGGTGACAGTTAGTTCTTTAGCATTCGATCCGAGATGATGTGCGTTTCGGATCGTTGTGCACCACACGCGAACCTCACGGTTGAGAGATCCTGAGTGGTATGCCGTGGGGGCTGTTCCCTCGGGAACAAACCCAGCTGTGTGCCGGAGGCGAAACGCCCGAGGTGACACGCCAGAATTTCGGCGGGCACGGCTCAAGCGCACGACAGAGCGCACACCTCGTAAATACTAGCCCGGCGCACCGCCCCGGTCAAATGATCGCCACTCTCAGCCGCGGGCTCCGAACTTCGATTCGAGGTCGATCTGGTGAGCCGACGGCAGGGTGCGCGAAAAAGGCGCGAATCAAGCCTCGGCCTGATTCGCGCCTTTCGACGAGGTGGCGAGATTAGCCGCCGATGCCCTTGGCGAGCTCGGAGTCCACGTTCTCGAGGGCGCTTGCCGCCTTCGTGAGGAACTGCGACATTCCGTCGAGGCCGCTCACGGCATCCGTCGTGCCCTTGGTGAACTGCTCGTAGGAGGAGTGGAAGGCGCCAGAAGCCGCGTCCGTGACGAACCCGCCCTGAACGAGACCGTTGACGAGGGTCTGCAGTTCGTGCAGCTTCGACGTGATGTCGTCCTTGCCCGTGATGAGACGGTTCGCCGAGTCGGTCATCTCGCTGTAGGTGACGTTCATGTTTGCCATGAGGTACAACTCCTTTGGGTTAGAACAGGCCGACCCCCTGGCCAACCAACTACCGGTAAACCTACCGTCGCTGACGGAAACTCGTAAATGGGCAGGGGTACCCATGCCGTGGGGAGCCAGTGCTCTCCAGGGCCGCCGACACGGCGTCTCGGAGCCAAGCCAACGACGATCACGAGAATCCTTCGGCCGAACCGATCGACTCGCCCGAGCGCCAGAACTGCCGGCAGGTGACGACGGCAATCGCCACGAGCACGACCCGGATGCCCAGGGTCACGACGACGAAGGGAGGGATGCCCACGACGAGCGCCATGACGCTGGCCCCGATCAGGATGCCGCCCACCGTAGCCAGCCGCCCGTCGACTCGCCACCGGTAGCCGTACCAGCGCCGGAAGTCCCGTGCGGGATCGGGGTTCTGAAGTCGCGTGTCGGCCGCGGCCACAATCGCCAGGAAGTGCCGCTTCTTGACGAGGGAGACACCGAGCAGCGCGGCGAGCCCAGCCGCGAAAGCCCCGTCCATTCCGCTGAGAATGTAGATGTATTGGCGAGCATCCTCCTCGACGGATGTCGGCCAGCCGCCGACGGAATCCCATCCGCCAACGGAGTCCCATCCGCCCGCGGGTGAGGAAGTACCCGGGGAAGAGCAGGCGGCTCGCGACGAGCAGCAGCCCCGCCGGCACAGCGAGCACGACACCGCCCTGACTCACGGTGTCCTCGGCGAGAAACCGCCCGCCGCGGACCGTCGAGTCTGGGGGAGTGATCCGTGGTCGATCGGCACGCTGAAGCACCAGAACAGCACGTGCACGCTCGCCAGCCAGCGCGATGGCTGCGACCACGATGTCGAGCGAGAGAAGCACCGGGCCCGCGCGCTCCTCGATAGCTCAGATCACCGACTCGGCGACGCCCTCGACGTACCCCGACCGGGGCGAGGCGCAAGCGAGAGCAAGAGCGACGATCGCGAGTGCGCCGGCGATGAGGGCGAGCAGTCCGACCGCACCCGGCTCGACCGGGGACGATGTCGTCCTGACATCCGCGAGGGAGAGCGGAAGCAGCCCGGCAAGCCCGCCGGCGAGAAAGCCGAACCAGGACTCGATGCGCCACTGCACCGACGCGATGCGCCAGAATCGAAGCTCCCGCGCGCCGGCGGTTGACACACGCCCGCGGGCATACGCGAGTCGTTTGACCATGCTCACGACGAAGATGCCCCAGAACCCTGCCGCGACGAACCCGTAGAGCAGGCTGATCAGCCAGAGGTCGTCGGATGGGTCACTCCCCGCGCGAACGAACGCAACGGGAAGCGGCACGAGCAGCATCCACACGGTAAGCGGAAGAAGGGACCAGAGCATCACCGCCCACAGGGGAAGGGTTCGGATTCGCATCGTCGTCATGCCGGCTGTCCGCAGCGTGATCTCCCGGAACTCCCAGCGGGCCCGGCGAAACATCTCACCGAGGAACAGGGCACAGCCGGCGAACAGCAGGATCGAGGCGGGGATCGACGCCCGCGGGACTCGCTCGGCCACCGTCGGGAACATCGCGTCGATCGACTCACCGCGAAGGGCGACGTCGATCATCACCGCGAGAACAGCGATCGCCGCGGCGGCGAGAACACCACCAACGAGGAGGAACGGGAGCGGATTCGGCATCCGGCGCGGCGTCGTCTCGCGAGCCCGGACGGCCGTCTCAGTCCGCCCGCGTTTCGCCGCCTTCCGCGCAGGCGACTTTCCCCCGGCCGAGGCTCGCCGCCGACTGCTGTTCACTGCTCCCCCTTGGCTGACGCTTCTCCCGGAGACCAACGCACGGAGTCGATCATCGCATCGAAGAGCATCGCGACGAGTTCAGGATCGATGAGAACGGGAACGTCCGCGACCACATGCAGGAGAAATTCACCGCTCGGGACGCAGAGAAAATACTCGAGCTTGATGTCCGGGATCTCTTCGGCCCCCGGCTGCATCGTCGTTGCGCGGAAGGTGCGAATCGCGACTCCGGACTGCAGCTCGAGCAACTCTCCCCCTGGCAGGAGCGAGCCAAGTCGTTCTGCGACGGTGAGCCCTTCAGCCGCCTCTGGCCAGTCTCGGTAGTCAGACACCAACGAGGCGGGAAAGGGAAGCCCAGGGAGGATCTCGAGCGAAAGCGCGAGCTGTATCGCATTCGCCGCTTTCGCATCGGCAGCGAGTCCCCGAAGGCGGTCTTTCGCGTCACGGCGAAGTCGCGCGAGTCGATCGTCCCGGCCGACCTGACGCTTGATCAGCGCGGTGATCGCCTGCTCGGTTTGAGCTTCGCTGTCGAGAGGGATGTTGGCCCAGGTACCCGGGAAGACCATCGTCGGGCGAACGGCCGGACCGACCGCCGCTTCATCGAGAAGGCCAGTCATCGGGAGATCTCCTCCGTCGTGACGCGGAGGGTGTCGACGATCTGCTGGGTCTCGGCCCTCATGTCGCCGAAGGTTCCGAGATCGGAGACGGTGAACGTGAAGGTGACCATCTCGCTGCAGCCGGTGGGGAACACACCGAACATCGCGCGAAGCTCAATCCACCCCTCATCGGCTTCCAGAAGGCGGTATTCGATTCTGTGCAGGAGCCCGACAGTTCTGCCTGCGGGCGAATCGACCTGCCAGGTTTCCGCCGCGCGCGTTCGGGACCCCGGCGCGAGCCGCCGCACGCTGTCCGTAAGCATCGTTTCGAAGGAGTCGGGCGTATCGTCCGGCCCGAGTTCGACGCGGCTGGTCGTGAGGAGGCATCCGATGGTCAGGTAGAGCTCCGGGCGCAGCGAGACCGCGGCGGTGAGGAACGGATCATCCTGCGCCGTCAACTGTCGTCTCAGTTCCACAAGCTGATCGGCGAGATCCCCCACCTCGAGCGGAGCTTCGCTCATCGATGTCACGTCTTTGATTAACGGAGCCGCCCACTCGCTCGAGCTCTGTTCGGAGGATGCACCGAGTGGTATGGCGAAGTAGTCGCCAGGCACGTCGAAATCGTAGGAGAGCAGCTCTCGCGTTGCGATCGGACTCATCGAGGCAGCCCCGCGCCAACAGCATTTCGGATCACACTCTCGACAGAGTTGCTCGCGTCTTTGAGCACCGTATCGGGTTTGATCGTGAGCTGATGTTCGCCGTTACCGAGATAGTCGTCGGCCGTGTTGTAGAGCTTGTCGACCTTTCCGAGAACCGACCGACCGTCGAGCACCATCAGGCCGACCTTCGCCGCGGTGTTGTCCGCGATGCCGAGAACGCCCCCACTCAATTCCTTACTCAGCAGCTTGATTCCGAGCGGGTTGCGCAGGAAATCACCGCCCTCCTTCATAAATCCGCTTGCGTAGCGCTCGGTGAATTTCGTGCCGGTTCCGAGCTTCAGGCTGAAGGGGTTGCGCACCTCCTTCACCATGTTTCCGAGCTGCGGCGAGGTGAAGAATCCCTTGAGCTTGCCCGCCTTCATTGCGGTCTTGGTCTCGCCGAAGATGGTCTTGAACGCTCCGGATTTGAGGAAGTTGGATCCTTTCGTCATCACCTTGGTCGCCGCCTGCACCCGCACCAGTTTCGCAAGGTAGGCGGCGAATTTGCCACCGAATGCCGCGAGAACCACGCCGACGGCCGCGAAGAGAACGTCGCTGAAACTCCCCTCGCCGTTGACGAGCTTCACGATGGACTCGACGAGAGTGATGAGCGCGCCGAGGATGGCGAGGCCGACGAGAATCGCTCCGAGAATCGGAACCCAGGCGAGGAAGATGGCGAGGAAGCCGGCGATCTCGCAGATCACCTTGACCACGTCGAGCACCTTCGAGCCCCAGTCGTCCCACCATCCGTCGTTGAGGTCGTGACTCTTCGAGCCGTCGACGACCTCCTGGATGCCGGCGATCGCGACCGTGGCGGCATCGTTCTTCGATTCAAGAGCACTGTGCCAGGCCCGCTGTGCCGCCTCGAGATTGCCCCGGGCAGTCTGACTCGCGTGATCCGCTTGGTCCGCAGCCTTCTTCGCCTCGTCGGCATCCGAATCCGTTGCGGTCTGTACGCCGTCGTCCGCCGCGCGGGAGGCACGGGCGGCGGCACTCAACTCGCCTTCGCGCTGGTTGATCGCACTGATGGCCGTATTCGCGTCATCCTGCGCTGATTTCAGCGCGTAGGAGTAGGTGACGAGGGCGCTGGAGGTTCCGGCGTACCGATCGCGCGCCTTGTTGATGTCTTTCGCCACGCTGCCGATCTTGTCGCGCAGCGCATCGATCGCCTCGCTCTTCATCTCGCCAACCTCGGAGAGCTTGTTGAGGGTGTTGACCGAGCGGATGATCGCATTCGCGATTTCTCCGTACTGGCTTGCTTTCGAACGGAGAAGTGATTCGTTGCCGGAGAGCGGCTGATACTCGGTGTCTGACATCGCCATCTCCTACTTGGGTACCGCGCCGGGGTTGGACTTGCGGGTTTCGGCTGCGCCCTCTTCGAGAGCCTTCGCGAACCCGTCGTCTACCTTGGTGAATCCATCGGAGACGGCTTTGACCATCGACTGCAGCGCATCCACTTCTTCGACCATCTTTTCGCGCTTGTCGTTCCATTTGTCGGCGAAGTCTTCGACGTGGTGCCTGAGATCGTCATGGCCGGTGGCATCGGCCACGTCTTTGCTGAATTTGTCGGCGTTCGTGAATTCTCGCGAGATCGCGGCGAGGTCGTCAGCGAGTTGCTGAAGCAACCCGAGATCCAGTAGAAGATCAGCCATCCTCGTTCCCTCCCCAAGGTCGTGATGTGTACTCACAAACTATCGGCTGTTGCGAGCGACCGACATGGGGAGCGCTGCCCATGCCGGTCAGCCCTCCACCAGGGGCAGCTGCACGCGAGCCGCCTTGCCCTTCGCGATGTACATGCCGCGCCCCGGCGGAAACTCGGAGCGGTTGAGCCTGGGCAGGGCGGTCTTCAACAGGATGTCGCCCTCCACGGTCTCCGGCTGAAGCAGGAAGCCGCGGCGCGCGTTCTTGAATTCGCCCATCAGCGGCCAGGATGATCCCCAGGCCGACATCTCCGCCTCGGCGATCACGAGATGGTCGCTGCGCTTGGCGGCACGCGCGAGTTCCACGATCGCCGAGTCCGCGGGGGTCTGCAGGAAGTCGCCGATCGATTCGACCACGACCACGATGCGCCCCTCGGTGTCCTGGTCGGCGATGGCTGCGGTGAGGTCCTTGGCGAGCGCGGCGACAGCCTCCACCGTCGTGGCCGAGCCGACCCAGTCGATCGCCTGGGAGAGCGGCGAGCGGGCGTTGCCGAGGTAGTAGAGCCGGGCATCCGAATCGAAGCGGCGCATCGACAGGGCGAGCGAGTGCAGCGCCATGCTCCGACCGCTCGCGGGCGGACCGGCGAGCAGGAGGGTGCCGGCCGGATCGAAGCCGAGCGGCCCGAGGTCGACGTCGCCGATGCCGAGCACCGGCTGTGCGCCGACCACGACGGGCAGGGTCGTGATGGCGTACTCCTTGGGCAGCGCGCCGATCGGCGGCACCGTCGGCACGCCGGCCCTGGTCATCGCGTTGGCGAGGGCACGCGTCGCCGCGGCCTGCTCGGACACCGACGGGGACCCGCCGAGGATGGCGATCTGCGTCTCGAAGCCGTCCACGATCGCCCGACCGGGGGGCGACTTGGCACTGAGGATGTCGCTCGGCACATCGAGCATGCCGTAGCCGTCGTCGGCGAGACGGAGCACGACCTTGCGTTGGATGCTCGAGGAGATCGAGGCGGGAACGGCGCCCGCACGGTCCCCGGTGAGGGCGACGTGGATGCCGAGCTGCCGCCCGTCGCTCAGGATGTCCTTGAACACGTCATACCAGACCGAGCGGCCGGCCGGGATCTCGAAGTCGTTGCGGAAGTTGGGGAAACCGTCGACGAGCAGCAGGATGCGCGGCTCCTGCGGCCGCGCCGCAAGCTGCCGGTACTCGACGATGTTGGAGGCGTTGGCCTCCGCGAACCGCGGCCCGCGGCTCTCGAGCTCGTCCTTCAGCAGGCGGAACAGGCGGATGATGCGCTCGGAGTCGTCGCCGGCGATGATCGAGCCGACGTGCGGGAGCGCCTCGAGCATCCGCAGGCTACCGGAGCCGAAGTCGAGGCCGTACACCCGCACCGGGCCGCCCCGCGGGGTGATCGCCGCGGCCGCCGTCAGGCTGCGGAGCACCGCGCTCTTGCCCGATCCGCCGGTGCCGAAGATGGAGAGGTGGCCGTCGACGTCCGGGCGGAAGTAGACGGGCAGCTGTTGCTGGCGCTCCGCGATGTCCGAGACGCCGAGAAGCAGTTCGGTGTCGGTGCGCTGGGGCAACCGGCTGAGGTCATAGACGCTCGCGAGCTCGTCGAGCCATGGCCGACGCGGCGCCGGGATCGCGGCCCTGCCGGCCGCCTCGATGATCGACCCGACCAGCCTCTGCTGGTCGGTCGGACCGAGGTCGGTCGCCTCCTCGACCCGGGCAGACGCCAGGTCCTCCCAGCGGTTCTCACCGCCGAAACGCAGTTCGGCCACCTCGATGTCGGCGACCTCCGGTTCGAGGCTCGTCCAGCCTCCCGCGTAGCCGGACTGGAACTGGGCGAGTCTGCCGGGTCCGGTCTTGGCGACGCCGCGGCCCGGGATCGCCGGGTCGAAGTGGGCGGCGTCCTTGATGCCCACGACATCCTGGCTGTCCGACTCATCCGCCATGCGCAGGGCGATGCGCAGGTTGGTGTTGGCCCGCAGGTTGTCCTTGATCACGCCGGCCGGCCGCTGGGTGGCCATGATCAGGTGGATGCCGAGCGAGCGACCGCGCTGGGCGATGTCGACGACCCCGTCCACGAATTCCGGCACCTCGCCCACCAGCGCCGCGAACTCGTCGATGACGAGAACGAGGGCGGGCGGGCTGTCCGGGTCGCCGCGCTTCTCGAGCTCGAGCAGGTCCTTGGCCTTCTTGCGGTTGAGCAGGTGCTCCCGGTGGTGCAGCTCGGCGCGCAGGCTCGTGAGGGCCCGGCGCACGAGGTGGGGGCTGAGGTCGGTGACGAGTCCGACGCAGTGCGGCAGGGTGACGCAGTCGGCGAAGGCCGAGCCGCCCTTGTAGTCGACGAAGAGGAAGGTGACGCGGTCCGGGCTGTACTCGGCGGCCATGCCGAGCACCCAGGCCTGCAGGAACTCGCTCTTGCCGGCGCCGGTCGTGCCGCCGACCAGGGCGTGCGGGCCCTGCCCACGCAGGTCGAGGTGGATCGGGTCGATTCCGGCCGAGCCGACGAGCGCCCTCAGCTTTCCCGCCCGGCGCGGCTTGTGCGGCGCCCCCGGCGTTCTGTCGTGCACGGAGGCGTTCTGCCGCCAGCGGTCGATCACGGCGTCGCTCGACTCGACGAGATCGTGACCGAGGAGCGCCACCATGGAGACGGATCGGGGCAGGTCGCTCGAGTCGGCCACGAGTGCGCCCGCGTCGATCACGGGCGCGAGCCGTCGGGCGAACTCGAGCGCGCGCACGGAGTCCACCTGCTCGGTCTGCACCTCGGTGATGGTCTCGCCGAGCCGCACGAGTCCGACCGTGCCGGTGGCTGCGTCGTCGTGGAGTTCGAGATAGGTGCGGCACACCGCCGGGAGGGCCGGAACGTCGGGCGAGACCCAGATCGGATACACGCCGGCATCCGCTGCCTGCTCGGCGAGTTGCACGAGCCGTGCCCGGTCGAGGGCCACGTCGTCGCTGATCACGAGCAGGACCGCCGGCACCGGCGACGCGGTTCCGGCGGTGGACGAGGATGCTCCGACCTCCGCGCCGCGCTCGAGCGCCGCGCCGTCCTGCTGCATCGCTCCGCGCCGCTGCGCCTCCTTGCCGCCCAGCCGAGAGGCGACGAGTCCCTCGAGCGCGGACAGGAGCTGGGAGCCGCTCGCCGCGCTGTCGGCCAGGTGGCTCGTCTCGATCGGACTGTGCGGGGACGACGTGTGCGGCATCCACTTGAGCCACTCGAGCTCGCGCGACCAGCGCGGGCTCACGAGGGCGGCAACCACGAGCTCGGACGGGGAGTGCAGGGCGGTCGCCTGCACGAGGATCGAGTTGAGCGAGCCGGTGCTCGCGCCGGGGGATCCGGCGATGCCGAGGGCCCCGGAATCGAACAGGTTGTCGATGATCGGCACGCCGGCGATCGTGCGATTCTGCTCGACCACCACATCCAGTCTCTGCTGGAACTCGGGCAGGATCTCGCCCCGCCGTGACGTGGCGACGACGTTGCGCGACGCCATCGTTCCGATGCCGAGGCGCACATTGAGGAACGACCAGTGCTCGGGCCGGCGGGTCCAGAGCAGCGGACCACGGCGCACCGCGTGCTCGTAGGAGTCGCTCGTGGAGGGCGACTCGTTGATGCGCAGCTCCAGTTCGCGCACCCGCTCCTCGTCGAGCTGGTCGGTGAGCGAGGCGAGATGCACGTCGAACTTGCCGATCGCCTTCTTCAGCCGCCGTTTCTCGCGGGTCTTGCCGGTGACGAAGTTGCCGATCATCATGATCGGCGACATGGCCACGAAGAGCAGTGAGGACGGCAGCTTGGTGATGTAGAACATCGCCCCGCCCATGAGGATCGGGGCGATCATGGCGAGCAGCGGAAACGGCTGCGCGTCCTTCTCGGCCGGCACCTCGGGGGCCGCGAACTCCTGGCCGGCGTAGCGCTTCTCCACCTTGGGCGAGCGGTTGAAGAAGATCGGGCCGGCCTTGGGTGCCACCCCGGCGAGGGCGGCGGCGTCCGCGACGGCAATGCGAACCTCGGAGTCGCCGATCAGCAGGTTCTCGGACTTCTCCACCCTGAGCCGCGTGACGATGCCGCCGTCGACGACCACTCCGTTCGCCGAACCGAGATCCACGACCTCGACGATCGACGAGACCTCGAAGCGAACGTGGCGTTTCGACACGAGCGGGTCGGCGAGCACGATGTCGCAGCCCGCCTCGCGGCCGAGCACGCTCGAACCGGGCGTGAGGGCGAACTCCTTGCCGGCATCAGGACCGCTCAGCACCGTGAGGGTCGCCACCGTCGGCGCCTTGCCCGCCCCGGCGGACACGAAGTAGGTGCCGGCGTCGGCGATGCTCACCGTGGCGCCGCTGCCGATCCAGGCCTCGCCGAGCGGGGCATCCGGCGGCAGCAACAGAGGCTCCGTCTGGCCGGGCAGGGTCGCGCGCAGGGTGAGGATGCGCCGGGGGTCCACGGCGCCGGTCGACTTGGGGTCGAGGCGCGCGATCGTGGCCGCGACATCGGAGATGCTCGCCGCGGCATCGGCGGTGACCACGATGTCGTCCGCCGCCCCCGACGGCCTGAGCAGTGTCAGCTTGAGACGCACGTGATTCCTCCCCCGGAGCGACGTGAGAAAAGTTCTGCCCACCGTCGCGCACCCAGTATAGGAGAGCGCTAGTCCCGCTCCTCGCGGTCGCGATCGTCGCGGTCCTCCCACGGCCAGCGCGGCGTTCGACTGGCCCCGCCGCTCTGCCGGTAGGACATGAGGATGAGG
Organism: Lacisediminihabitans sp.; assembly: GCF_036569425.1. Lineage (GTDB taxonomy): Bacteria > Actinomycetota > Actinomycetes > Actinomycetales > Microbacteriaceae > Lacisediminihabitans. The sequence continues at coordinate 7,991 of NZ_DATCQQ010000074.1, read as the reverse complement.
TAGAGCAGCGCGACGAGCGCCGCCAGCAGGCCGACGGCGACCGCGAACGGGCCGAGCGCGTTCGCGGCGAGAAACAGGATGCCGCGCAGCGGCCGGCCGGACCCGAGCGAGTAGATGGTGGCCCCCGACACGAGAAACGCGAGGTAGACCACCGCGCCGATCACCAGTGCCCGGGCGACGCCGATCCCTCGTCGCCTGGGACTCGTGGCGGCCGCGATCAGCTGCGCGAAGAACGCCGCCGTCGCGACCACGAACATGATGGGCGCGACGAGCGGGCCGGCATCCGTCTCGGTGAGCACCTCGCGGTCGGCGAAGAGACTGATCAGACCGCTCGCGGCGATCGCCAGGGCGGCGAACAGCACGCTCGCGAAGATCGCGACGGTGCTCGCGTACCGGCGGTCTGCTGCCATGACGCTTGTCTAGACGTACGCGTCGCGCGTGCCGTTCGCTGCGTCGTACTCTGCACGACGCTCGGCCGACTCGCGGTCGAATGCCGCGCGCGACTCGACGTTGCGCACCTTGACGCGGCGTCCGCGGGCGCTGATGCCCGCGCCGACCCAGAGCGTGACCTCGCGGGCGAGGAGCGCTGCGGCGATCACGAGCGGGTTGGTGAGCGCCTGGCCGAAGAGGCGGGTGGCGCCAGACGGCGTCTCCAGCACGATTCCGCCCACCAGCAGTCCGGTCGCGACCGTGCCGAAGTAGACGAGGAGCCCGACGAAGAGGCTGCCCAGGATGTAAGCCCACCAGTTGGCGCGGTTGGCGAGGATGGCCAGGATGATGAACCCGAGCAGGAAGAACAGCGCAGGCACGTAGAACTCGAACGCGCCGACGAAGTTGAACGACGACGCCCCGGTGCGGGCGGTCTCGATGAGCGCGACGATGAGCGCGTACAGCGCGGCGAAGACGACGGTGGACAGCAGCCCGATGAGCACGCCGAAGCCACGGTTGCCCTTTTTGCGCGGCGCGACCGGGGCGGTCACGTAGATGGTCTGCGCCGGGGGCGTTGACACGACCGCGGTCGGCTCGGGCGCCACGGCGGTGACGGGCTCGGCGGCCACGGGCTCCTCGGCGACGGGCTCGGCCAGCACCTCCGCAGGCATCTCGCTCACGTGGCTCGTGGCGCGCACGGGCTCCACGAGCGGCTCGGGCTGCGGGTCGATCGTGTCTTCCTGCTCCACGACGTCCTCTTCCGGAACGACGATTTCTTCGTCCGGTGCAGCGATGTGCCGGTTCTCAACGCCCTCGGGCGCCGGTGTCTCGTTGCTCATGGTGTCGCTCCTAACGGGCCGCTAGGCCATCCCTAACGGTCACGTCAGCCTAGCAATGCTCGCGCGGTCGGCATAGGATGGCGCACCCGGCGCCGCGTATTGCGGCGCCGTGGTGCTCTACTTGACCGCCACCACGGCCGCCGGTGCTGTCGGCAGAGCGTAGACGTATCCGCTGATGTCCCCCGTGAACACACCGCCGGCGCTTGAGACTTCGAGCGTCGAAACCAGGAACAGGCGAGGACCGGCCTGCATCGCGCCGGCGAATGCCATCACGTGGTCGTAGGTTCCCGTGACAGAGACCCGGATCGGGATAACGGCAAGGCTGCTCGTGGGAGCCGCAGGCACGACCGGGGCTGCTGCCGCACCGGAAGAGGCGACGGAAGCACTCGGGCTCGGGGTGGGCGTCGCGGCTCCCGCCGCGGGCGCGGCCGGCGTTGCAGCGACCGGGGCGACATATGCCGTCACCCCGCTCACCTCCACGCTCGTCAGCGTGATCCCCTGCGCATCGCCGTAAGCCTTGATCGTGCGGAGGAAAACCGGCATGTCTGCGCCCGCCGGCATCGATGCTCGCAGAGCGTCGAGCTTCGACTGCGTCTCTCCGATGTTGTCGAATTGCTTCTTGAGCGCGACCAGTTTCGTCGCATTCGTGTCGTTTATCGATGCGACACTGGCTCGCTCGTCGTCCGCCGTTGCCACCTGGCCGAGGATCGGCGAGACGCCGACGACCCAGCCGAGTACGACCACGACGGCGATTGCCCCGATGATGCCTAGTGTGAGAAGTCGATCGCGGTTCATTTCGTGGTTCCCTTGTCGGCGGTGAAGCGCTTCGCGAGTACGTCGGTATTGACGAGCAGGTCGACCTCGACCGTGTAGTGATTCGACTCCGTCACGAGGGTGACGCTCCCCGGCATAGCTGCGACGAATCCCTTCACCTTCGCGAGATTGTCGAGCCAATCAGAGATCGGCTGCTGCGGGCTGTCCGCCGTGATCTTGACATCGGCGATGTGTTTCGGCGCGAGTGGGTCGGTCGCGGCAGTCGCACCGGCTTTGGGATCGACGAGTTGCGCCGTGAACGCGGTGATCGATGTCCCCGACGGGAGCGTCGCCTTGATTGACTCGAGGTAGGGAGCCCAGAGAATCTCGTTGCCCGCGGCGAGAGGCTGAGCGGCGACAATTTGGTCGACCTGACTCTGGAGCTTGGTCACGTCGGCAAATTTTGCCCGGGAGGCGGCGAGTAGCGCACTGCGCGACTGCTCGCTCGCGAGTTGGGCGTTTGCCGTGGCCAGCGTGAACGTCACTCCCACCGTCGCGAGGATTGCCAGCGCGACCGCGACCGCGAGCCCCACCAGCAACCGCCGGCGAAGGGCTCGCGCCTTGTGGCCCTCCTGCACCTCTCGTGGGAGAAGCCGCACTCGAGGAATTCCGCCCAGGACCAGCGAACTGTCGACGGATGCCCGCCCGAGGCTGATGGCGCTCATGCTGCTGTCCCGAGGGCGAGACCGATGGCTACTGACATTGAGGAGTCGACACCCTTTTCCTTGATCGCCTTGTTGGCCTGGCGACCGATCGCGATGTTCCTGTATGGGTCGCCGGCCGTCACGGGCAGGCGGGTGTACTCCGAAACTGCCGCTCCGAAGCCGCCGAGGGAGGCACCGCCGCCCGAAAGCACGACCCGTCCGATCGAATTGCTCGTTCCGGTGACCGAAAAGAAGGTCAGGGTGTTTCGAAGGCTCGTGATGAGCTCCCCGGTCAGTTCGAAAATGATGCCGACCGCGGCCTGCTCTTCCGGCGTCGTCGGTGCGTTGGAGAGCCCGAGGGAGCGTTTGGTGTTCTCGGCGATCTCCAGCGACACGCCCATGCGGGTGGCAAGTGCCTGAGTGAGGTCGTCGCCGCCCGCCGGAATGATCCGCACGAACCTCGGTACCCCATCGGACGAGACCACCACCGTGGTCGTCGTCGCGCCCACGTCGATCATCGCGGCAGTTCCGGCGGATTGCTCTCCTCGCAACAGGATGCGGCTGAGCGCGAAGGGAACCAGGTCGACGGCGACGGGATTGAGCCCGGCAAGCTGCACGGCTTTCACGTTGCCGAGCACGGCATCCTTGAGCGCAGCGACCAGAAGTCCGTTGACGACAGGTCCGCTGGCGTCGACCCCCTCGCTGATCGGGTAGAAGTCGAGAAGCGCGTCTTCGGTCGGAAAGGGGAGCATGTCCTGCACGTGAAACGGCAGGGACTCCCGTATCCGGTTGAGCGGCGCCTTGGGCACGGTCAGGTCGCGAGCCAGAACCCGCGAGTTACCGATTCCGAGCACGACGTTCTTCGACGTGAACCCGCCCGCCGACCACAGCTGCTTGAGCACGGTGGCCACCGTCGCCGGCTCCACCACCTCGCCGCGAATCACGGCACCGTGCGGCAGTGCCATCGAGTGATAGCGGATGAGCTCGGGGCGCGCCTTCGACGGCCCACCCATCTCCGCTGCGCGCATTCCGTTTGCGCTGATGTCTAGTCCAACAATTGATTTGGCCATGTTTCCCCCTGGTTACTGCGTTTGCTACGCGACCGTGAGGTCGAAGAATGAAAGATAGCTTGCAAAGACGGCGTTGCCGACGACGATTCCGACCCACGCCCCCGCGAGCATCCATGGTCCGAACGGGATCCCGCTCTTTCGGCCCGCCCGCTTTGTTGCCAGAAGCACGATCGAGAAGATTCCGGCGAGCAGGAACGCGCCGAATGATCCCACGGCGACGGCCCCCCATCCGGCCCAACCGAGGTAGATCCCCAAGACCCCCGCCAGCTTCACGTCTCCGAGGCCCATGCCTCCCGGGTAGACGAGAGCCATCGCCAGGTAGATGGCAAAGAGTCCTGCCATCGCAATGGCGCTTGCCAGCAGCGGCCCATAGTTGCCGGACAGGATGCTCGCCGCGGTGAACAGCGCACCGCTGACCCCATAGGCGGGCACGACGATCACGTTCGGAAGCTTGTGCACGTCGAGGTCGATCAGCGCCAGCGCGATGGTGATCGCGGCCAGGTAGAGGAACGAGACCATGACCAGCACTGCCGCGACGGCGCCAGCGGATGTCGTGGCCGCGAAACAGGCGGGGGCGAAGCCGAGCGCCACCAGTGCAAACGAGACGGAGGTAGCCAGTTCCACCAGCGGATAGCGCGCCGAGATCGGCGCCGCGCAGTTGCGGCACTTGCCACGGAGAAGGATCCACGACAGCACCGGGATGTTGTCCCAGGGCTTGATCTCGGTGTCGCAGTGCGGGCAGGCGCTCGGCGGAGAAACGATTGACTTGCCGATCGGCACTCTGTAGACGACGACGTTGAGGAAGGATCCGAGAAGCAGCCCGAGCACGGCCGCGAGCACAACGGTGACGGCGATCACTTGCTGTACTCCTTGTAGCCGCTCACGTCGGAGCCGCTGTCGGAGGCGGGTGCGTTCCACTTCTGCTCGAGACCGCCGTTGCAGGTCGCGACAATCATCTTCGACCAATTACCGCTGGTGTAAGTATCAGTCGAATCGACAGCGAGGCACCGGCCCCGGTTGTCTGTGAATAGGTAGCTGGCCGAATAGTCACCCGTGTTCTGAAACCGCGTCCATATCTGAGCGGTGGCTATGCTTGCGTTGCACGAAGTGAACGTGACGTACTTACCGTGGGCGTTGGGAGCCGTGAGGCAGTACTTCTTTGTGGTGTCGTTGTATTGGTTCACGTAGATGGGTTGGTTTGCGACAGAAGTGCTCGGAGCGGTCGGTTCGGTGTAGTACCACTTGTGGTTCCAGTCCAACTTTCCCGTTAAGGTCGGATCCTGTTTGCAGGGGTAGGAGATCATGAACGACGAAGTGATGACCGTGTCGGTGACGTCTGCACACCTACCGAACTCCTTGTAGTTGACGATCTGATGTGTGGCGTAACTCGCGGCTCCTGCTCCCACCGCGGTCGTGGGGGCGAATCCGCCGCCCGATCCGGCGGTGACGTTTAGCAGTGATCCTGCCGCCGGAGTGCCCGCGTTGAGGAAGAAGTTTGAGTAGTCGGTGTTGCCGGCGTTCTGGCCCTGCCAGGTGTTCGAGCCGACCCAGCTCCACAGCTGGCTCCATCGGGTCGCGTCCGAGCGGCAGACCGCGAGTACAGCGTTTCCGGCGACCGCGGACGTCGACGTGGCGTTGATCGGGCTGGTGATGCACAGGGGCGTGGCCGGTGAAACCATGGTGCTGGCGAGCTTGATCTCGTAGTCGTCGGCGTAGACCCACAGCTGCTTCACGTCCTGTGCAGAGGTGCAGTTGGCCGCCGATTTGAATACGACCGTGGAACCGACTGTGGCCGAGCTGGCCTCGAGGCAGAAGCCGAGGACGTAATCCCAGATGCGGCCGCCCGGCACGTTGACGTTGGACACCTTGAACTTGTACACCGCCGAGATGTAGCGATTGCCGTAGTTGACATCGGCCTTGCCGGGCACGCCCGCTCCGACGCCGTCGGCAAGGGCGAGGGCGTAGAGCGGCTGGGTTGTGCCCGCGAGCACGGTGCCACTGCAGTCCATATCGTTCGCGTCCTGCCACACGGTGTTTTTGCCGGTGGGATCCACCATGAAATATTTCATGGTGACGGAGTACGTGGAAGCAGCGTCGTTGCCATCGACCTTGCCGGCAACCGAGCACGGCAGTTTCGCCCGGATGCCCGTGGTCGTACCTGTGGCGACATCCGTCTGTGCCAGGGACCGCACGACGCCGAGCGCGGCCTGGGCTCCCGCTTGGGCGGCGTAGATGGTGCGAGTGTTCTTCTGCGCAATGAACACCGGCGTCGCCTGGGACAGGATCACGCTGAGCAACACCACCGACAGGCCCGCCGCCAGAAGCATGAAGAGAATCGCGGTCAGGAGTGCGACGCCTTCCTCCCCGTCCGCACGCACGCTGCGGCGAACAGCTGTCGTGCGCCAGGTCTTGAGGGCGGAGAGGAGAGTGATCATGGTCGGTAGGCTCCGAACGTGCACACGGGTGTGAGGGGATCGTGGCTTCGAGACTTGTCTGACGTGTTGCGGGCGACAAAGGTCGTCGACATCGAGGCTCCCGCTTTCTGGGCATCCGTGCCCGGATTGAGAGTAATCAGGAGTTGCTGGCTAGGCGTGTCTGTGCCGTTCGCCTGGATCAACTGGAATGGGTGGGTCGCGTCGCCATCATTGGCGACGTCGGTGAGTTTCGGAGACCATGCCGTGGCGGTTGTCGGGTCGCTCTCATTCCACTGGCGTGACTCGAGCCGCGAGTCCGCTACGGAGAAACGCCACTGGTAGCAGATGGCCTGCAGCCCGCCGGCCGTGCTCGCTGCGGGCACCCTGAATTCGACGTAGCGATTGCCCGACGTGCCGACTCCGGGGTAGTTGATCGAGTCCGAGTACCGCACCTGGCGGTCAAGGCTTCCGAAGACGACCAGGGTGCTGTTTGTCGACTGGCCCACCAGTTGGGTGCGCACGGCGCTTCGCGAAATGGCCACGATAGAGGTGAGAATGACGGCGACGAAGATGGTGAAGATCGCCATCGCCACCATGAGCTCCACCAGGCTGAAGCCGGCATCGGCGTCGCGAATCGAGGCAGCCCGTGGCGATCGCTCAACCATTGGTCTTCCATTCCAGGTCGGAGTGAGAGTCGATCAGGGTGGAGATCGTGTACACGCAGGAGCCGGCGACGGCGCATCCCTGTCCGGCGGTCCATCCCACGATCACGATCACTCGGGTCAATGGCGTGTAGCCGGCCGGGGTTACGGGCGCGTAGGTAGCCGAATCGACCTTGGCGCAGTCTCCGCCGGCCGTCTGGCCGCCGTTGGTACCGAGCTTCTCGAAGCAGGTACCGATGATTGTCGTGACCGTGTATAGCGTGCCGTTCTGGGTCACCGGAGGGTCAAGGGTGATCGGTACGGCCTGGGTGCCGGGCAACGTAGGCGTGTGGTCGTATTCCTGGTAGGTCTTGCTTACGCCGCTCGTGCCGGCATTGACGCTGAAACTGTCGGCGACCAACGCCAGGGATCTGCCGCTGAACAGACTGGTTGCAGGGATTGCAGGGAGTCCGTTAGCCTTCTCCATCGCCGCGTTCGCGACGGTCACGGCGATCGCTCGACGTTGTTGCGAGACGGAGCCGATCGTGGAAGTGATCGCCAGTCCGATCGCGGCAGTTGCGACGATGCCCATGATCGCGATGGCGACAATGACCTCAACAAGGGTCATGCCACTCGAGTCCGCGGTGAGGCGGGCGAGTCGACGTCGGATCTTGTTCATGGCACCTCCTTCGGGATGATCAGCAACGATGCGATACAAGCTGGTGCGAGAACGATGCGGAACATGGACTGGGCCATGTTCCGCATCGTTCTGTGAGCGGGGAGAGAGTTACGGAGTGAATTTTCCGAGACCGCCGTTAGCGCTGTCGTAGGCCTGTGATCCGGGGTTGATGTTCGTATTGGACCCAACGATTGTGTAGGACGACCCAGCAGGGGTTCCGCCCACGGTGACCGTAATCGTGTTGCCGCTGCTGACCTTGAAATTAATGCTGCCTCCGGCCACACCACCAGCAGTGGTTCCATTGGTGTTTACGACGGCGACTGTGTCTCCCGGGAATCCGGTGAACGATCCGCTGTTGCTGGTGCCGAAGGTCTCGACGACCACAGCAGCGTTCTTGATGTCGGAAGCCACGGAGGCCTTCCAGGCGCTCTGGCGCTGGTTGAGGAACACCGGGATGGCGAT
>NZ_DATCQQ010000073.1:0-80429 GCF_036569425.1 Lacisediminihabitans sp. | reverse complement strand
GGCTCGGCACGGCGATCCCGACCTGGCCGGCGACAGCCGCGAGCGTCAGGTCACCGAATCCGGCCGGGCCGCCCGCGTCGACGAGGTCGACGGCCGCGCCGACGATCGCGGCCCGATTGAGCCTGGCCCTAGGCACGAGCGGCCCACTCGCCCGTCGTTGCATCCCGAAGGGTGTCCAGGAACTCGAGCGTGCCCGGCACCGTGACCTCCGGGCGCTGGGCGTGCGGATAGTGGCCGGCATCCTCGACGAGCCTGGGCTGTGCGCCGAGGCTCGCGATCCACTCGCTCTCGGCCGCCGGGTTCGGGTAGTCAGGGTCGAGCGCACCCACGAAGGCCAGCATCGGCGCGGTCACGTCGCCGAGCCGCTCCTCGACCACCGAGTGGTCGAGCTGGAGGGCGAGTTCGCGGAGCGAGCGAAGGCGCCCGGGCTCGGCCAGCATCGAGCGGATCGCCGAGACGTGCTCCTCGAGCCACGGTGCGCGGGTGCCCTTGTTGAGCGACCGGTAGAAGCTCGCCCAGAACGCGCCTCCCCACGGCCGGGCCAGGGCAAGGCGGTAGAGACCACGGGTGGCGGCTCGCGCGAAGGACGAGGAGGGCGCCCCGCGGAGCAGCGGTCCGTAGAAGACGAGCCCGGCGATCGCTCGCGGGTCCTCGGCGGCGGCCCAGGCGGCGGAGGCCGCCCCCATCGAATTGCCGAGCACGACGGCCGGTGCACCGAGCTCGCCGACGAGGGCGAGCAGGTCTTGCCCCGTGGCGATGTCGCCGTGGGTGCGGAACGTGGTGTCGCTCGAGCCGTGGCCCCGGAGGTCCATCACGGCCACGCGGTAGCCGGCGGCGAGCAGCGGTGCGACGAGCTCCCGGTAGGACGAACGGAGGTCGCCCATGCCGGGAATCGCGACCACGAGCGGCCCGGACCCCTCGACGGTGTACGAGACCCGACCCTCGGGGCGGGCCAGGTAGCGAACATTCTGTGCGGTGAAAGTATCCATAGCCATAAAGCTAATAGTATTAGCCTTATGGCGCAAGACCCAGTTTTTCTCTAGTTGTCATCACCCTGGCGCGAGGCGGCGTCCGCATCGGTGAGGTCGTTCTGGGACTGCCCCTGCGCGCTGGCAGCCTGGTCGAGGTCGGTTTGAATGCCGGCGAGGTCGTCGGTCGCGGGGACCGCCGGCGCGGTCGACGGGGAACCGCTCGCCACGGGCCGGGTCGATTCCGCGGACGGGACGGATGCCGGGCCGTCGGCCGCCAGGCGGCCCGCGCACCCGGAGAGCGCGACCACGAGGCCGACAGCCGCGATCGCCGATCGCACACGGGCCGCCGGCATCACTTGAGCGCCGCCAGGATGCTCTTGGCGTCCGCCCGAGCAAGCTTCGCCGCCGCGTGGGCGGAGACGATCGACGCCCGGATCGACGCCATCACGGCGTGGTTCGCGTTGTAGTCCGAGGGGGTCACCGCGAGGGCCTTTGCGGCCGTACCGTCGGCGGCCGCCTTCGCCGCCGCGATCTGCGTTGTCATGTCGACGAGCTTCGCCTGGAGCTCCGGAGTGGACTTCGACGCGTCCTTGCCTGCGAGGGCCGCGGCGAGCTTCGATTCTGCGGTGGTCAGGCGGGGGATCACCGTGTCGGTGAGCGCGTCCGCCGCCGCCGCGAGGTGCGCCTGCGGCAACGCGACCGCGTAGACCCGGTAGCCGGTGAAGATCGACTCGTAGTCGGTGCGGGCGGTCGCGGCATCCGTGTCTGCCGCGATCTTGGCCGCGAGCGACTTCATCGCGGCGAGATCCGCGTTGAGAGTGCCGAGAATCGCCGAACGATCGGCATCGGTGAGCGCCTTGTTGGCCGTGACCTTGGGGATTGCGGCATTCAACGAGGTGATCCTCGCGCTCGTCTTGGCCGCGGCCGAGGCCTGGATGGCGGAGAGCTTCGCCGACCCGCCGGCGGACGAATCGCTCGCCACCGAGTCAGTCGGGGCCGCCGACGCGGCCGGCGACGCCATTGCCGGGACAGCGCCGGCGGCGAGCGCGGCGACGGTGAGGGTGCTGACGAGGGCGACTCGGAAGATCGGTCTCATGATGCGTACTCCAATTCGTGCGGTTGATTCCCGTCGAACGACTCGACTCCGTTACTCTGCCGCGCGAATGTTCGGGCGCAGTGAGCCGGATGTTCGGGGAAGGTAAAGCCGCTCAGACGCCGAGAAAGCCCGTCACGACGAGTTCCCGCACCGCCGGGAGCAGCTCCCGCAGCAGTGCCGTCTCGTCCACCTCGAGGAGTTGCGCGATCGCCGCCGCGATCGCCCGCACGCTGAGCTCGCCGTCGCAAGCTCCCACGAGTGCCGCGAGCGCGGTGTCGAGGGGAACGGACCGCCCGAAACCGCCGCCCTGGCGCAGCGTCATGACGGTGGGGTCCTGGCTGCCCGGCCAGTAGTGGCGTTCCTCCGTCACGTCGCTCGCCACCGTGAGATGGGCGCGCCCCAGCTCGTCGTCGGTGAGCGCAACCTGCCAGTCGTGGGCGGCCAGGCTCGCCGCGAGGTGCGGTCCGAGCCCGGAGCCGATGGGTCCGCCGAGCCGCTCGAGGCGCCGCAGCGTGCGCTTGCCGGCCGGCTTGCGCAGGGTGAGGTAGCCGAATCCCACGCGCGTCACTCCCCGGGCCTCGAAGTCGTCGAGCCAGGCACCGTACAGCCGGTCGAACTCGGGTCCCGGGCGCGTACCGCCGTCGCGGATCCAGGTCTCGGCGTAGAGCGCGGCATCCTGCACCTCCCGCTCGACGACCCAGGCGTCGAGCCCCGTTGCGTCGATCCACTCACCCACCCGCTCGAGGCCGTCGTCCTCGCCGCGGTATTCCCAGTTGCCGAGCAGCTGCGCGACGCCTCCGGGCTCCAGACGGTCGGCGGCACCGGCGATCACCGACGCCACGAGAGCGTCGCCGACGAGGCCGCCGTCCCGGTATTCGTATGCGGGCACCCCGGCCACCCGAGGGGTGATCACGAACGGCGGGTTGGAGACGATGTGGCCGAACTGCTCGGCTGCGACGGGGTCGAAGAGGCTGCCGAGCCGAAACTCGATGTTCGGGATGCCGTTGAGCGCGGCGTTGAACCCCGCGATCTGGATCGCCCGGCCCGAAATGTCGGTCGCTACCACTCGCAGGGCGTGGCGCGCGGCGTGCATCGCCTGGATGCCGCATCCGGTGCCGAGGTCGAGCGCATTCTCCACCCGAGTGCCGATCATGATGCCGCTGAGCGTCGTGGACGCTCCCCCGACGCCGAGCACGTGATCCTCGCGCAGGGGGCCGACGATCGACAGCTCACCGAGATCGCTGGCGATCCACCAGCTCACCACGCCGAGCGAGTCGACGAAACTGTACGGCCGCAGGTCGAGCAGCGCGACGACGGAGTCGCCGTCGCGTCGCACCAGGTCGAGGCCGACCGCCCCCTCCACTCCGAGCGTGGGCAGGGCAGCACCGGCGCGCTCGGCGTCGACAGGCAGCCCGAGCACGAAGAGCGCGGCGAGGGTCGCGAGCGCCTCATCGCCGGGCGCCGGGTCGAGCAGCGCGCGCATCGCCGGCACCCGCTGGCCGCGGTGCAGGGCCGCCGCCGCGGCATCACCCCACAGCGCATCCATCGCGTCGACGGTGAATCGGGCGGCCTCGAGGTCGGCACGGAGGAGGGTAATCGGCTCGGCAGTCACCCTGCAATTCAACTGCACCGCGCGGCGTCCCTCCCCCACTCACCCTCGCCGCCAGTCGCGGGATGGCACGGAACGGGACGGGACGAGGGGCGGCCGGGCTACCGCCGATCACCACGAACACGAGGTCGAAGAAGAGTTCGACCCAGCCGACCGGGCGGTGACGATCGCCATCGTCACGAAGCACCGGACGTTCCCGGGCCCGCCGGTCACTCTGCGGGGCGGATGGGCTCATCATCTTCTCCTCGGGATCGATGGCACCAATCGTAGGCACGAAATGGGTCGTCGGCCGAGGGTGCGGCGATCGGTGCGCGACTACGCTGGAACCACAACCGGCCCGTCGAGGAGATCGTGAAACCGCTCAACGAATCCGACATCCGTTCCAGCATCGTCAACGCCTCTCGGGGCGAGATCGAGCGGATGCCGCTGCCGGGCCTGCACGAGGTGCTCTGGGGCGAGCGCGAATACCTCGGCTGGCGCGACCACCAGGCCCCACTGCGCGGCTATCTCGTGCACTGGATCGACGACCGGCCGGTGGGGATCATGCTTCGGGCCGCGAGCGGGAGCATGCGCCCGGGAATCTCGGCGATGTGCTCGCTCTGCCGCACCCCGCAGCCGTCCGGCCAGGTGACGCTGTTCTCGGCCGCGCGGGCCGGCCAGGCCGGGCGTGACGGCAACACGATCGGCACCTATATCTGCGCGGACCTCGCCTGCTCGCTCATCATTCGCATCATGCCCCCGGCGTCGCCGGGGCAGCCAGACCCGGCCGAGGTAGTGGCCAAGCGAGCGGAAGGGCTGCTCAACCGGGTGCGCTCGTTCACCGCCGACGTGATGAAGCCGGCCTAGCCCGCCGCTTCCGCGTTCGGGCCGACCGCCGCGTCCTAGCCGTTCGGCTTGTTCGCCGCCTTCGTCTTCTTGTCGGCGCGCTTCTCCTTGAGGGACTTCGACGCCGCCGTCTTCGCGGTGGACTTCTTCGGTGACTTATCGGCCATGGTGAGCTCCCTCGCGGCAGGGGCCCGTGCGGCTCCCTGTCTGCCTGAGAATACGCGCTTTGCCCGGGGCACGCACGCCGTGCCGCTTCTGGACGTTGTACAACGCCGCCGATTCCGAGACCATGGAGTGGACCCGATTCCGCTCGACGACGGTGAGGGACGAAGCCGATGCTGCTCGCCACCTGCGCACCCCTGACGCCGAGGCTACCGCGCTGGCCGTCATCGCCAACGGCGGTGTGGTGCTCTTCATCCGTCCGATGGCCGACCTCGGCACCATGGCAGGGATGCGGGACGCGGCCGGCGCGCTTCACGGCGCGTGGCAGCCTGGCCGGCACGAGGGTTTCGCGCGCGTCGGCGAGCCGGGCGCGCCCGTGTGGCACGAGCTGCACACCGACGACTTCGACGCTGCCGTGACGTTCTACGAGAACGTGTTCGGCCGGCGCACCGAGGTATTGGGCGACAGCCCGGAGTTCCGGATGTCGACCCTCGGCTCCGGACCGGACGCCCTCGCCGGGATCTACGACGCGACCACCTGGCCGGCCGGTGCCTCGCGCTGGGTCAACTACTTCGGCGCGGCCGACACCGATGCCGCCGTGCGGCTCGTGTGCGAGCTGGGCGGCACCGTCGCCCTGGACGCGGTGGACACCCCGTTCGGCCGGATGGCCAGGGTCGCCGACTGCACCGGCGCGGCGTTCAGCATCATGTCGGCCTGACCAGCAGACCGATGGCCACGCGCCTGCTCCTGATCTCCGACACGCATGTGCCGACGCGGTCGCGCGTGCTTCCCGACGTTCTCTGGCGGGCCGTTGACGCGGCGGATGTCGTCTTTCACGCGGGAGACTGGGTGGACGTGCGCCTGCTCGACGAACTCGAGGAACGGGCGAAACGGCTGGTTGGCGTGTGGGGCAACAACGACGGGCCGGCAATTCGCGCCCGCCTGCCGGAGATCGCCCGCGTCACTCTCGACGACGTCCGGATCGCTGTGGTGCACGAGAGCGGCGCCGCGGCGGGTCGCGAGGGTCGGCTGGACAGGGAGTTCCCGCGCACCGACCTCCTCGTGTTCGGGCACAGCCACATCCCGTGGGACACGACGACTCCGGGCGGGCTGCGCCTGCTCAACCCGGGCTCGCCCACGGATCGACGGCGCCGGCCCGCGCACACCTTCATGACGGCCGTCCTGGCTGCCGGAGAGCTCCGCGAGGTGGACCTGGTGCGCCTCTGACCCGTGCCCGTCAGGCTGCCGGCGTGTTCTCTCGCGCACGGCGACGCAGCACGATCATCGCGATCCAGCGCCAGCCGAGCAGGAACACCCCGAGCACGATCGTGGCCACGACGACGAAACTGGTCTGCACGCCCTGCCCGCTCAGCACGCGCAGGAGCATGCCCACGACCACCGTGGAGACCCACACTCCCACCCCGATCCAGGCAATCGACACGGGATCTCGCCACGCGCGGGTCGCGATCCAGCCGACCGCGAGACCCGCGACGAACGGCCACAGGGTGCTGAGCGTGCCCAGCAGGTTCTCGCTATGACTCGCGCGGCCGATCAGGACGAAGACGATCACGAGCGCAACGTCGATCGCCCCGTACAGGGTGAGGGAGGGCAGGCCGGGTCTCGTGCGGATCATGCACCAAGCCTATGCCGGGTGCCCAAAGCCCAGAGCCCAGAGCCGGGTGCCGGGTGCCGGGGGCAGTCCCGCCCCGATAGCCCTACCGACTGGGGCCGGGCCCCGATCCGGGCTCCTCGGGGCCGGGCGTCGCGTCATCCGGCACCTCATGCAGCTCCTCGCCGGTGACGGCGCCCACGGCCGTCTGCCCGGGTTCCTTCGGTGGGTGCGCTGGACACTCCCAGCCTCGCGAACCGGTCTGCCCGACGGCACCGCCCTGGGGTGGAGAACGGGTGGAGATTTGGCCGTCCGGGCTCCGACACGCCGCGCGGGCCCTCCGCCACCTGCGTAGTCTGGACCCATGGAATCTGGCAACCGCCTCGGCGAATACTTGCGCGCGAGGCGCGAAATCCTGACTCCAGAGGATGCCGGACTCCCGCAGACGAATCGTCGCCGGGTGCAGGGTCTGCGGCGCGATGAGGCCGCAGCGCTCGCCGGCATCAGCACCGAGTACTACCTGCAGCTCGAGCAGGGCGACGACCTGCACCCGTCGGAGCAGGTGCTCCGCGGCCTGGCCAGGGCGCTCCAACTCGACGAGCACGCCACCGCGCACCTGCACAGCCTCGCCCACCCTGGCAGTGGTCGCCGACGGGCCGCGCCGGAGGCGGAACGCGCGTCAACGAGCATGCAGAACCTCATCGCGTCGTGGACGGACCAGGCCGCATACGTGCAGGGCCGCCTCATGGACGTGCTCGCCGCCAACCCCCTCGCGATGGCCCTCTCGCCGATCTACACACCCGGCGTCAACGGGCTGCGCGCCGCCTTCCTCGATCCGACGATGCGCGAATTCAACCGGGACTGGGACGACATGGTCGCCCGCACCGTGGCTGGACTTCGCGCGCTCGTCGGCCCGGACGTCGACGACCCAGACCTCACCCAGCTCGTCGGCGAGCTCTCGGTGCGCAGCGCGGACTTTCGCCGGCTCTGGGCGAGGCAGGATGTGCGGCCCAAGGCCAGCGGCGTCACGCTGCTGCAGCATCCGATTGTCGGGCCTCTCGACCTGCAGTACGAGAAGCTCGCGATCTCGGGCACCGAGGGGCAGACTCTGGTGATCTTCCATGCTGAACCCGGGTCGGAGTCCGCCGCCGGACTGCGGCGCCTCGCGGCAACGGTACCGGCAACACCGGCGGAGGAGGACGAGCGCGAGCTGACGCCACCGGTGTCGATCGACTCGAAGCGGCGCCAGTTGTGAGCCGAGCGCGACCATGGCGCCGACGGCTGCTGCGTGTGGCGGTGGCAGTCGTGGCCGTTCTCGTGCTCGCGATCGTGGGCGTCGTCACTTGGGCGAACATCGTGATGGCCGGCGACCGCTCAGCCGCCCTCCTGGCCTGGCGAAATCCGGCCGTCTAGATCTCGTCGATCTCGATCTTCCGGCCGATCACGCGAAGCGCGATCTCCTCGGCGTCGATCGCCGCCAGCACGGCCCGCACGGCGTTCTCCTGGTAGCGTCCGTCGGCCCGCGCCGAGAGCACCGCCTCGCGCTCGGCGACGATCATCGACAGCCGAAGCCGGCCGAATGCCGCCGGAGACGACTCGTCGCCGACCGGCGTCGGGTTCTCCAGCTCGTCGTTGTAGAGCGCGGCATCCGCCCGCAGGCGCCGGAGCACCGCCTCGCTGTCGGAGTCGGAGGCCTCGGCGTCGAGCCGGAAGATCCCGGCGCTGCGTGCCTCGGCCATGAGCATCTGGGCCTCCGTGCGCTCCTGGGCGCTGTTGGGCGGAGGGAGCTTCAGCCGTCGGATCATCCACGGCAGCGCGAGGCCCTGGAGGAGCGTGCCGACGACCACCGCAAAGGCGAGGAACTGCAGGAACGGCCGCTGGGGAGTCTCTTCGGGCAGAAGGAACACGGCGGCGAGCGTGACGACACCGCGGATGCCGGAGAATCCGACGGCGAAGGTGTTCTTCCAGCTCCAGCCGCGATCGCGAAACCGCTTCGGTCCGATGGTGAAGCGCAGGGTCGAGAGCAGCACCCAGACGAACCGGGCGAGCAGGAGGAAGCCGAGCATCGCGAGGCTGATCCCCACCGTCTGCCAGACACCGATGCCGGAACTCGCGGTAGCGGTCGTGATCGAGTACAGGTTCAGACCGATGAAGAGGAACACCGAATTCTCGAGCATGAAGCGGATGGTGCGCCAGTTGAGCGACTCCGCGATGCGCGCCTCGGCCGACTGCACCACGGGAGCCTTCTGCCCGACGATGAGTCCCGCGGTCACGACGGCGAGCACCCCGGAGCCGTGCAGCAACTGCGCCGGGATGAAGGCGACGAACGGCGTCACAAGGGAGAGGCAGGTGTCGAGCACCGGCGCCTTGAGCCGCGTGCGAATACCCGAGAGCGCCAACCCGACGGCGACGCCGAAGGCGATCCCCACGATCACGGCAAGCGCAAAGTCTCCGGCGACCGCCCACGGGTTGAGCACTCCGACGATGGCGGTGATCGAGGCCGAGAGCGCCACGAGAGCCGTCGCGTCGTTGAAGAGGCTCTCGCCCTCGATGATCGTCACGAGCCGGCGCGGAAGCTTGAGGCGCCCGGCGATCGCAGTGACGGCCACGGCATCCGTGGGGGCGACGACGGCGGCGAAGGCGAATCCGGTCGCGAGGGTGATGGCCGGAACGATGAGCCAGGTGAAGAAGCCCACCGTGACGACCGTGAAGATCACGAGGCCCACCGAGAGGGCGAGGATGCTGTCGCCGCGAGCCCGCACGTCGATGATCGAGGTGCGGATGGCTGCGGCGAACAGGAGCGGAGGCAGCAGGCCGTAGAGCACCAGGTCGGGCTCGAGGTGGACCTGGGGCACCCCGGGTATGAAGGAGACGATCGCGCCGACCGCGACGAGGCTGATCGGCGCCGACCAGCCGACCCGGCGGGACAGTCCGGTGACGGTGACGGTCACCAGGACGAAGGAGACAATCCAGATAATGGTGACCACGGAATCCATGAAAGCCCTTCAGTCGCAACAGAGTCGAGAGTAGACGACGCCCGGCCGTCGCGGCGAGCCGTCGGGCCACAGGACCTTCGACCTCGCCCGTCGCACAGTCGCGACTAGCCTGTGGCGCATGGAAATGCAGCGATTCGCCTCGGCCGGCCTCCTCCTGGTGGGATTCGTCAACCTCGTCTCGTCCGTCGCCGGGGGCGCCGGCGTGCTCGTCACGAACGGCCTCGGAATGCCGATGTCCTGGCTCGATGGCACGCCTTTCGACTCGTACCTGTGGCCGGGCGTGATCCTGCTCGCGGTGGTGGGCGGCGCACAGGCCCTGGCGGTGCTGCTGCAACTGCGCAGGAGCAGGTTCGCCTACGCGGCGGCCGCCGTCGCGGGCTTCGGGATGATCATCTGGATCTACGTCGAGGTCACCATCCGGCCGTTCTTCCACTGGCTGCAGCCCACCTTCTTCGCGACGGGAACCGTCCAGGTGGCTCTCGCTCTCGTCGCCCTCGGGGCGCTTCCCGCCCGCACCCAGCACAATTCCGGCCGGGGCGCGTAAGAATCTCCGAGTGACGAGAGCAGCCATCAGCAGAATCGAGCCGGGACCCGGCCAGGAATCGGTATCGGACTATCCCCGCCCGCCCCGGGTGGAGCCGACCACCGAACGGGTTGTGATCCGATTCGGCGGCGAGACCATCGTGGACACCACCGACGCCGTGCGCGTGCTCGAGACGAGCCATCCGCCGGTGTACTACCTGCCTCGCTCTGCCCTCGCCCCCGGGTCGCTCGTGCCGGCGCGCGGCGCGAGTTTCTGCGAGTTCACGGGCGAACCGGGCACGCTCGGCTGGTGATCTCGCGGTCAGCGGCGCCGCACGGGAGACTGCGGCGATTGCGGGTGAGCACGAAGGCGACGGCACCGGTGGATGCCGCGCCGATGGCGAGCGTGAGGCCGAGCCAGAGCACCAGTGGCAAGAGTTCGTTCATGGTGTGCCAGGCGGCCGGGCCGAGGCGCGCGGCAGGGAGGGTGCCGTGGTGTGCCTCCGGATTGCGACAATCACAGGGCCAGTTTTGTACATCTTGCCTCGTTATATACGTCATGTTGCATAAATCCGATCGCGCGGTCGCTCGTGCGTCGCGTGCCCGACCGCGCGACAGTCGGTAGCATCCAAGGGGCAATCGATTCACGGGGGAAGAAGATGGCACGCACGGTGGCGGATATCGCCGTTCCCGACCTCACCGGCACCTTCGCGGTGATCACCGGGGCCAACAGCGGGCTCGGATTCGGCCTCGCCGGCCGCTTCGCCCAGGCCGGCGCCGAGGTCGTACTCGCGGTGCGCAACCGGCAGCGCGGAGTCGATGCCATCGCCCGCCTGCGCGCCGCGGTGCCTGGGGCACAGCTCAGCATCCTCGACGTCGACCTCTCCTCGCTCGCAAGCATCGCGGCGGCTGGAAGGCGGCTCACCACCTTCGGCCGGCCGATCGACTTCCTGCTCAACAACGCCGGACTCATGATGCCGCCGACCCGCCAGGAGACCGCGGATGGACTCGAGCTGCAGTTCGAGAGCAATCACCTCGGGCACTTCGCTCTCACGGCCCACCTGCTGCCACTCCTTCGCGCGGCGCCGGCGCCGCGCGTGCTCAGCCTGAGCAGCATTCTCGCGCGGTCCGGACGACTCGACTGGAACGACCTCCAGAGCGAGCGGCACTACCGCCCCCAGCGGTCGTACGGCCTCTCCAAACTCGCGACGCTCATGTTCGCCCGGGAACTCCAACGCCGGAGCATCGAAGGCGGCTGGGGCGTCCGGAGCACCGCGGCTCACCCCGGCGCCACGATCACCAATCTGCAGGTGACCGGCCCGACGCTCGGCGGATCAGGGTCGAAGGCGCTGCAATCCCTCAACGAGGCGAGTCACCGCATCCGCTGGCTCTGGCAAGAGGTGCCCCAGGGCATCCTGCCGGCGCTCTACGCGTCGACGAGCCCCGACGCGGCGGGCGGCGGCTACTACGGCCCGGGCGGATTCGCCGAGCTCACCGGCGCACCGGCGCCCGCGAGGGTTCCGCGGCGCGCGCGCAGCGCGGCCGACGCCGCGCGTCTCTGGCGCCTGTCGGAGGAACTCTCGTCCGTGGCCTACCCCACGGACTGAGGCTCGGGCGCCGCGCTACTTCTTGAGCGCCCTGATGATGTGCGACAGCGCCTTGCCCGCGACGAGGGCGAGGGGGATCGACACCGCCATCAACGCCACGAGGTTGGGCTGGAATCTCGGGCCGTTGATGCCGCCCGTGTAGACCCCGATCGGGATCGTGGCCCCGCCGCCGCCACCGCCGCCGGCCTCGCGGGCCTCGCCACCCTCGTCGCTACCACCACCGAACCCGAACCAGACGAGCGCGACCGGCACGACCTCCGCTCCGTCGATCGTCACCTTCTCGCCATAACTCGCCCTGATTCCCAGGGAGGTGACCAGTTTTCCGATTGATTCCACCAGATACGCCATGCAGCCGACCCTAGTCCGATACCGGCGGCGGGTTAAGGCCAAAAGGCCCGAACCCTACGCCGCGAGCGGCACCCGGGTATGACCTCGCCGACCGCGGCGGGCTACCTCGGCGAGGTGGACGCCGGGCCGCCGACGCGGAAACTCGCGCCCTTGTGCTCGGTCGGCAGGTGGTCGCCCCGGCCGTGCAGCTTGTTGCGCAGGGTCCCCTCCGCGTAAGCGTCGGGGTAGACGCCCCTCGCCCGCAGCACGGGGATCACGAACTCGACGACATCCTCGAAGGTGCCCGGCGTGATCGCGTAGGCCAGATTGAAGCCGTCAACATCGGTCTCGTTCACCCACTCCTCGAGCTGGTCGGCGATCTCCTCACCCGAGCCGACGATGAACGGGCCAAGCCCGCCGATGGCCCCGAGTCGCGCGATGTCGCGCACCTTCCACTCGCTGCCGTCCTCGTTGGCCTTCTGGAAGTTGGCCACCGTCGACTGGATGGCGTTGCTCTTGACGTTGCCGATCGGCTCGTCGAGGTCGTACTGGGAGAGGTCGATGCCCATCCAGCCCGACATGAACACCAGGGCGCCCTCCTCGCTGGCGTAGGTGAGGTAGTCGGCGTGCTTGGCCTTCGCCTTCTCGGTGGTCTCGTCGGTGATGATCGTGAGGAGCGTGTAGATCTTCGCGGAGTAGCGGTCGCGCCCGGCGGCCTCGAGGGCATCCCGGATCTTCTTCACCGTCTCCTTGAGCCCCGCCTTCGTCGAAGCGGCGACGAAGATCGCCTCCGCGTTGCCTGCCGCGAACGCGATGCCCCTGGGGCTCGCGCCGGCCTGGTAGATCACGGGCGTGCGCTGGGTCGACGGCTCGGAGAGGTGGATGCCCGGAACCGTGAAGTTCTTGCCCTTGTGGCCGATCTCGTGCACCTTGCTCGGGTCGGTGAACACCCCGGTCTCGCGGTTGCGGATGACGGCGTCGTCCTCCCAGGATCCCTCCCACAGCTTGTAGAGCACCTCGAGGTACTCGTCGGCGACGTCGTAGCGGTCGTCGTGCTCGAGCTGGTCCTCGTGGCCCATGTTGCGCGCCGCCGACGGAAGGTAGCCGGTGACGACGTTCCAGCCGACACGCCCGTTGGTGAGGTGGTCGAGCGTGGACATGCGCCGGGCGAACGGGTACGGATGCTCGTAGGCGGTTCCCGCCGTGATGCCGAAGCCGAGGTGGTCGGTGACGAGCGCCATCGCCGAGACGAGGAGCACCGGATCGTTGACGGGCACCTGGGCACCGTGACGGATCGCGGCCTCGTTGGATCCGCCGTAGACGTCATAGGTGCCGAGCACGTCGGCGATGAAGATTCCGTCGAATGTACCCTGCTCGAGAAGCTTGGCGAGCTCCGTCCAGTACGTGAGGTCCTTGTAGCGCCAGGACTGGTCGTCGGGGTGGCGCCACATTCCGGAGGACTGGTGCGCGACGCAGTTCATGTCGAAGGCATTGAAACGAATCTGGCGCTGCGGGTTCTGGGTGGGCATGGAACCATCGTTACGGGCGCGCGGCCGAAAGTGCAGCGGGGGGTGCAATATGGGGTAACAGTAGCGGCGCGCGAAACGCCGCGGGAAGGGATCGACATGCCTCTGGCCGGAGAATACCAACGGGGAACCGCGGACTGGGCGTCGCGCCAGGTCGACCTGTACGAGAGCTCGGGCGGCACGGAGGGCACGACGCTTCGCGGAATGCCCGTCGTCGTGCTCACGACCGTCGGCGCGAAGAGCGGCAAACTGCGCAAGACGCCGCTCATGCGGGTGGAACACGACGGGGAGTACGCGGTCGTCGCCTCCCTCGGTGGCGCTCCCAAGCATCCGGTCTGGTACTTCAACCTGCTGGCCAACCCTCTGGTGGAGCTGCAGGACGGGCCGGTCACCCGCGACTTCGTCGCCCGCGAGCTCTCGGGCGACGAGCGGTCGACCTGGTGGGACCGCGCGGTCGCGGCCTACCCGGACTACGCGTCGTACCAGGAGGGCACGTCACGCCGCATCCCGGTGTTCGTGCTTACGTCGGTCGCGGACGACCCGGCCTGAACAGCTCCGGTCAGCGAGCGGAGACGGACTGCAACAGTTCGTCCATGCGCTCGAATCCCTCGGTGACTCCGCCCTCCATGCCGCCGGCCACCATGGCGTCCCGGTCCTCGACCGACTGGTAGACGGCGTGGGTCCTCACCCTGGTACGCCCGCCGAGGTCGTCGAAGTCCACTGACTCGAGGCTCACGTGCCCCGGAGCACCGTCGAACTCGAAGGTCCACAGGATGTGCTCGCCCGGTGTGACGTCGTGGAACACGCCGTGGAATCCGAACTCGGTACCGTCGGCGTCGCGGTTGAGAAAGGCCCAGGATCCCCCGGGGCGAAGGTCCCACGCGGTCAGCTCCATGCTGAGCCGCCGCGGGCCCATCCACTGGGTGACGAGTGCCGGATCGGTGTATGCCCGATAGACCTGCTCGCGGGGGGCGTCGAACTCGCGCACGATGTCGACGAACGGCATGCCCGGCTGGGCGCTGATGGTCGTGGGGTTGGTCATGATTCCTTCTCCTTCAGGCTGTCGAGAACGGTGTCGAGACGGCGGTACTGCCGCTCGGCGATGAGCCGATAGGTGTCGAGCCAGGCGGTGAGCGACTCGAGGGCCGCTGGGGCGAGGTGGCACGGCCGACGCTGGCCATCCCGGGTGCGTGTGATGAGGCCGGCGGCCTCGAGCACCTGGATGTGCCTCGACACGGCCTGCTTGCTGATGGCAAACGGCTCGGCGAGCTCATTCACGGTCGCCTCGCCCCTCGAGAGGCGCGCGATCAGGCTGCGCCGCACCGGGTCGGCGAGGGCCAGGAATGCCCGGTCGAGTCGGGTCTCGCTTTCGTCCAAACTAATCAACCTATCTGTTTATCAACCACTTGATTGATTACGACAATCTACCACGGGACCGCGCCGATTTCACGAGTCGGATATCGGTGGAATAGATCGGATGTCGGTGGAATAAAGCAGGCTGTCAGAGCGCTCGACTTAGCAACGCCCTTAGTCACCACAGCCACCTCTCACCCCAGCCACCTCTCGACACCCTCACTTCTTCCGACGGGACCTCCTGATGACCGAAACTTCCGTTTCCCTCACCGCTTCAGAAACGCCGCGCGAGGCCCAGTCGCTTGACGCGCGCAACCGACTCGTGATCACCCTGCTGCTGATCTCCACCTTCGTGGTGATCCTGAACGAGACCATCATGGGCGTGGCGTTGCCGAGCCTCATGAGGGACCTCGGCATCCCGGCGAGCTCGGCTCAGTGGCTCACCGCGGCCTTCATGCTCACCATGGCCGTCGTGATCCCGATCACCGGCTTCCTGCTGCAGCGGTTCAACACGCGGCCCCTGTTCATCACGGCGATGAGCCTGTTCAGCGCCGGGACCCTCATCGCCGCCGCCTCCCCCGGCTTCGAGGTGCTCCTGCTTGCCCGGATCGTGCAGGCGACGGGCACGGCGATCATGTTCCCGCTCCTCATCACGACCGTCATCACCCTGGTGCCGCCGGCCACCCGCGGGCGCATGATGGGCAACATCTCCATCGTCATCTCGGTCGCGCCGGCCATCGGCCCCACCATCTCCGGGCTCATCCTCACCGTGCTCGACTGGCGCTGGATGTTCATCATCGTGCTGCCGATCGCGATCGCCTCCCTCATCGTCGGCGGCACCCTCATGAAGAACGTGACCGTGCCGCGCAAGACGCGCGTCGACTCGCTCTCGGTGATCCTCTCCGCCGTCGGCTTCGGCGGTCTCGTCTACGGACTCAGCACGGTCAGCACTGCGACCAGCCCGCTGCAATCCTGGCTGCCGCTCGGCATCGGTCTCGTCTCTCTCACCGTGTTCGTGCTGCGCCAGCTTCGGCTCCAACGCGACGACCGGGCACTGCTCGACCTGCGCACCTTCACCTCGAGCACCTTCACCTTCTCGATCGTGATGTTCTCGATCAGCATGATGGCGCTCTTCGGCACCCTGATCCTGCTGCCCATCTATATGCAGACGGTGCTCGGAATCGACACGCTCACCGCCGGCCTCCTCCTTCTGCCCGGCGGCCTCATCATGGGTCTTCTCGCTCCGTGGGTCGGTCGCATCTACGACCGCATCGGCCCGACCGCGCTGCTCGTCACCGGCTCGGTCATCGTGAGCGCCGTGCTCTGGTCGATGACGCTGCTCGGCGCCAACTCCTCGATCTGGATGGTGCTCGCCGCGCACGTCACCCTGAGCATCGGTCTCGCGCTGCTCTTCACCCCGCTGTTCACCGCGAGCCTCGCGGCGGTGCGCCCGCAGCTCTACTCCCACGGCAGTGCGATCGTCGGCACGGTGCAGCAGCTCGCCGGCGCGGCCGGCACCGCCCTGTTCGTGTCGGTGATGTCATCCCAGGCCGTGCGGCGCCTCGCCGAGGGCTCGACCCAGGCGCAGGCGACGGCCTCAGGAGTGCACACCGCACTGCTCTACGGGGCGGCGATCTCGGTGTTCGCGATCCCCGCGGCGTTCTTCATCCGCAAGACCGCGCTTCCCGAAGGCGCAGAGGCGATTCCGTCCAGTCACTGACCCGTGCGGCGCGAATCTTAGAGAAATCTTCGATACGTGCTGCGTACTTAAGCACATAAGTCAAATTCGAGTTCACAGCAACGCTCGTTACAGTTGACGACGGCCCACCCCCCAAATGAGGGGTAGCGGTTTCACGATCTGAAACCGAATGGGCGGTACGTTGTGTGGGATTTTCTGAAGAGTCATCGTGACCAGATCGCCTTTGCGTCCTGGCAACACGTGAGCCTCGTGGTGCAGTGCCTTGTGCTGGCCACCATCGTCGCCGTCGCGCTCGCCGCGCTCGTGCACCGCAGCCGCCTCCTCAGTTCGATCGCCAACAGCGTCACGGCGATCGGGCTCACCATCCCCGCTTTCGCGCTCGTCGGCCTGCTGATCGCGCCCCTCGGTTTCGGCGTGCCCCCGGCCGTCGCGGTCGTCACCTTCTTCGCCGTGCTGCCGATCCTGCGCAACGCGGTCGTCGGGCTCACGGGCATCGACCCGTCCATCGTCGAGTCCGCCCGCGGCGTCGGCATGAGCCGCGCGAGCACCTTCCTTCGCGTGGAACTTCCGCTCGCCTGGCCGGTGATCCTCGGCGGCATCCGGGTCTCCGCCCAGATGGTGATGGGCATCGCGGCGGTCGCCGCCTACGTGCTCGGACCCGGCCTCGGCGGATTCATCTTCTCCGGGCTCTCCCGGCTCGGCGGAGCCAACTCGCTCGAGTCTGTTCTCACCGGCGTCATCGGCGTCGTCGTGCTCGCCCTCGTGCTCGACCTCCTCCTCATCGGCCTCGGCCGACTGACCACACCTAGGGGCATCCGTGTCTGAAACACTCACCACTGAGATTCCGCCCGTCGACGTCACCGTCAGCGGCAAGTCGATCCTGCTCGAGAGTGTCACCACGCGATATCCGGGGCAGGCGAAGCCTGCGGTCGACGGCATCACGCTCGAGATCCCGGCCGGCAAGATCGTCATGCTCGTCGGTCCGTCCGGCTGCGGCAAGACGACCACGCTCAAGATGATCAACCGGCTGATCGAGCCGACCGAGGGACGCATCGTGCTCGGGGACGAGGACGTGACCGGCATCGACGGCGACGAGCTTCGCCGCCGCATCGGCTACGTCATCCAGGCCGGCGGCCTCTTCCCGCACCTGACCGTCGCCGCCAACATCGCGATCGTCCCGAAGATGCTCGGCTGGGACACGGCGCGCATCGCGGCCCGCGTTGACGAACTGCTCGAGCTCGTCTCCCTCGATCCCACCGTGTACCGCAATCGGTTTCCCAGGGAGCTCTCCGGCGGACAGCAGCAGCGCGTCGGCGTCGCCCGCGCCCTCGCCGGCGACCCGCCGGTGCTCCTCATGGACGAGCCGTTCGGCGCCGTCGACCCGATCACGCGCCAGCGTCTCCAGGATGAACTCCTGCGCATCCAGGAGGAGGTGCAGAAAACGATCGTGATCGTCACCCACGACTTCGACGAGGCCGTGAAGCTCGGCGACTGGATCGTCGTGTTCTCCGACGGCGCGCACATCGTGCAGTACGACACCCCCGAGCGGATCCTCGCCGAGCCGGCCAACGAGTTCGTGGAGAACTTCATCGGATCCGGTGCCGGCCTCAAGCAACTGACCCTCCGTCGGGTGAGCGATGCCACGCTCGCCTCGGCGGTCATCGGCCACCCGGGAGAAGCGGGAGCCACGGTGCTCGCGCGCACCGTGGAGGCCGGGCACAACCATGCCGTGATCGTGGACGACCGCGAACGGCCGCTCCAGTGGCTCTCCCGCCGCCAGTTGTCCAGGCTCGAGACGATCGGTTCGGTTCCCGAGACCGGGTTGCCCGTCGTGGGCAGCCGGGCGACCCTCAACGACGCCCTCGACACCATGCTCGTCTCGAGCGCCGGCGCCGCGCTCGTCACCGGCCGCCGCGACCGCTTCCTCGGCGTCATCGACGTCGAGACCGTGATGGACGCGATCACCTCGGCCCGGGCGTCCGCCGCGGAGAACTCGGCCTCCCCCACCGGCACCAATTCGGGCAGCATTTCCCTCGTCGACGCGGGTGCCGTGAGCGTCGCGGCAACCGGGCCGTCCGATGAGTAGCGCCACCGCGACGGTCGAGACACGCGTCCTGTCGGCCGGCGGCGCGTCGTCGCGGGAGGGCCTCGTCGCCCAGCCGCTCGCGATCCTCGTCGTGCTCGCCGGCTTCCTGCTCTGGCTCTCGCTCGCCCCCCTGACGCCCACGGAACGGACGACGCTCGCGCCGGGCATCCTGTGGAAGTCGGTCCTCGAGCACCTGTCCCTCACCTTCGTGTCGGCCGTGATCGTGCTCGCGATCGCCATCCCGCTCGGCGTGCTGCTCACCCGCAAGGGCTTCCGCGCTCTCGGCGCCCCGATCCTCGCGGTAGCGAACTTCGGCCAGGCGGCTCCGGCGATCGGACTCGTCGTTCTGCTGGCGATGTTCATCACGTCTGGCTATTGGGCCGCGATCGCCGCCCTCGTGCTCTACGCGGCACTGCCGGTGCTGCGCAACACCATGATCGGCATCCGCGGCGTGGATGCGCGACTCGTCGAAGCGGGCCGCGGAATGGGCATGAGCTCCCTGGCCGTGCTCGTGAAGGTGGAACTGCCCCTCGCCGTGCCGGTCATGCTCGCGGGCATCCGCACCGCCCTCGTGCTGCTGGTCGGCACGGCCGCCCTCGCGGCGTTCGTGGACGGCGGCGGGCTCGGACTGCTCATCATCACGGGAGTCAATCTCTACCTCTACAGCGTGCTCGTCTCCGGCGCCCTGCTGATCGCCCTGCTCGCGCTGCTCGTCGACTGGCTCGGCCGCGTCGTGGAGCAGCTCGCTCGACCGAAGGGACTCTGACCCCATGACCACCCTCCGCACTCGCATCATCACCGCGACCGCCGTCGTCGGCGCCGGCCTGTTCGCCCTCACGGGTTGCGGCCTGCAGCCGGCCACCGCCTACGTGCCCAAGGTCGGCGCTGGATCGATCAAGCCGCTCGACCTTCCGACCGGGGCTGCCCTCACGATCACCTCCAAGAACTTCACCGAGCAGCTCATCCTCGGCAAGATCGCCGTGATCGCCGCCAAGGCCGCCGGGTTCGCGGTCACCGACATGACGAACGTGCCGGGCACAGTGCCTGCCCGCAAGCTAATGACCTCGGGTGTCGCCGACATGACCTGGGAGTACACGGGAACGGCCTGGCTCACCTTCCTTGGCGCCGCGAAGGGCATTCCAGACAGGCAGGGCCAGTACCTCGCCGTGCGCGACGCCGACGCCAGGAACGGCCTTGCCTGGCTGAAGCCGGCCCCGCTCAACAACACCTACGCCCTGGCCGTGCGCGACGAGGCCAGGAGCAAGCTCGGAAACATCACCTCCCTCTCGCAAATCGCGAAACTGCCGGTTGCCGACCGCACGTTCTGCGTCGAGTCGGAGTTCAACTCCCGCTCCGACGGCCTGAACCCCATGCTCAAGGCCTACGGGCTCACGCGCGGGGATGCCGCAAGCGTGCCGGACGGCAACGTGAAGGTGTTCGACACGGGCGCCGTCTACACCGCCGCCGACCGCGGCACCTGCAACTTCGGCGAGGTCTACACGACCGATGGCCGCATCAACAAGCTGGGCCTCACCGTGCTCAAGGACGACAAGGCGTTCTTCCCGGCCTACAACGTCGCCGCCGTGTTCAAGAGTTCGACGCTCAAGGAGTACCCTGGCCTCGCCGGGATCTTCGACAAGATCTCCCCCAAGATCACCGAGACGACGCTGCGCAAGCTCAACCTGCGAGTGGACGACGGCGGGGAAGAACCTGCCGATGTCGCGTACGACTTCATGGTGAAAAACGGATTCGTCACCGCGGCAGGCTGATTGCGCCGTCTCGTTTCGTAAGCTGGACAGCATGCGATTCGGACTCTTCATTCCCCAGGGCTGGCGTCATGACCTCGTCGGCATCGATCCTGCCGAGCAGTGGGGCGCGATGCACGCCCTCGCCCAGCACGCGGATGCCGGGGAGTGGGAGTCGATCTGGGTCTACGACCACTTCCACACCGTGCCGGTGCCCTCGGAGCAGGCGACCCACGAGGCGTGGACGCTCATGTCGGCATTCGCGGCCACCACCACACGGGTGCGTCTCGGCCAGATGTGCACCTGCATGAGCTATCGCAATCCGGCCTACCTCGCCAAGGTCGCCGCCACCGTGGACATCATCTCGGGCGGACGCACCGAGATGGGGATCGGCGGCGGCTGGTACGAGCACGAGTGGCGCGCCTACGGCTATGACTTCCCCAGCGCAGGCACGCGGCTCGGGCGTCTCCGCGAGGGAGTCGACATTATGCGCCAGGCCTGGACCACCGGCTCCGCGACCCTCGACGGCAAGCACTACCAGGTGGACGGCGCCATCGTTCGCCCCCTCCCGCTGCAACGCGGCGGCATCCCGATCTGGGTCGCCGGCGGCGGCGAGAAGGTGACCCTGCGCATCGCGGCCGAGTACGCGCAGTACACGAACTTCGATGGCAGTCCGGAGGGCTTCGAACACAAGAGCGCGATCCTCCGCGGGCACTGCGCAGACGCGGGAACCGACTTCGGCGCGATCACCCGGTCGGCCAACTACAACGTGATCGTCGGCCGCGACGGGGCCGAGGTCGCCGAACGCATTGCCGCCGTGCGGGCACGGGTGCTGCCCTATCTGGGCGAGGAGAAGGCCGAGGCGTTCGTGGGCGAGTACACGAACGGCGCCCTCGCGGTCGGAACCCCGGAGCAGGTCACCGAGCGCCTGGCCGATATGAAGAAGCGCGGCCTCGACTACGGCATCTTCTACTTTCCGGAGGCGGCATATGACCGTTCCGGCCTCGAGCTGTTCGAGCGCGAGGTCATCCCCGCGCTCTCCTGATCTCCCGTTCACCTGCGTGTCAACTACCTCTGGAGCCACCAGCATGCCCGCACTCCCCCGCAGCACCCCCGAGGCGCAGGGCATCGCGTCGACCGCCGTCGCCGAGTTCGTCGCGGCCCTCCAGTCGACCGCCCACGACATCCACAGCCTCATGCTGGTGCGACACGGAAGCGTGGTCGCGGAGGGATGGTGGCGGCCGTACGGCGCGGATCACCCGCACTCCCTGTTCTCGATCAGCAAGAGCTTCACCTCCACGGCGGTCGGCCTCGCGGCGGCGGAGGGACTCCTCGCCATCGACGATTCCGTCGTGTCCCTGCTGCCGGACGACGCCCCGGCCCTGGTAAGCGACCACCTCGCGGCCATGACCGTGCGACACCTCCTGACGATGTCGACCGGCCACGCCGCAGACACCCTGGAGGCGATCGACCGCGGCGACGACGACAACTGGGCACGCGCGATCCTCGCTGAACCGGTGGAGAACTCGCCGGGAACCGCCTTCGTCTACAACAGTGGCGCGACCTACCTGCTCTCCGCCATCGTGCAACGGCTCACCGGAGAGCGCCTGCTCGACTACCTCACCCCGCGCCTTTTCGAGCCGCTCGGCATCGCCGGCGCGACCTGGGAGACCTGCCCGCGCGGCATCGATGTGGGAGGCTGGGGACTCGCGCTCACGACCGAGGACGTGGCCACCTTCGGCCAGCTCTACCTGCAGCGCGGGGAGTGGAACGGAGCGCAGCTCGTGCCGGCCGACTGGGTGGATGCCGCAACCTCCGCCCAGGTGTCCAACGGCGATCCCACCGTGCCGGACGACTGGACCCAGGGCTACGGCTTCCAATTCTGGCGCAGCCTGCACGGTGCCTACCGCGCGGACGGTGCCTTCGGCCAGCTCTGTTTCGTGCTGCCGGAGCAGGATGCGGTGCTCATGCTCACGAGCGGGCTGACCGAGGCGCAACCGGCGTTGACCGCGCTCTGGGAGCACCTTCTTCCGGCCTTTGGTCCCGGTCCGCTCCCCGAGGACGACGACGCTCACGGCGCGCTTCTCGCGACCCTCGAGCGCCTCGAGCTACCGCATCCCGGCGGCGGCATTGCATCAGTGTCGGCCGTCGCCGATCGGGTGGCCGGAGCGCGATTCGTGCTCCCTGCGAACGACGCCGGGTTCGAGTCGATCGCCGTGGACCCCTCCGCGGACCCGGCCGAACTGAGGATCTCCACGGCCGACCGGGAGACCGTGATCCGCTGCGGGGCCGGCCAGTGGGTGGAGGGCGCCGCTCCGTTCTTCGGCAGCGGCATCATGCGCGCCGACAGCACCCCGACGGTTCCGGTCGCCGCGTCCGCCGCCTGGATCGGCGAGACCACCTGGCGCGCCCGGATCCAGTACAGCCGCACCCCGTTCGCCCTCGAGTTCACCCTGCGCTTCGGGGACGGCGACGCGGCGGTCCACGTCACGCAGAGCGTCTCGTTCGGATCGACGGAGCTCGCCAGCGTCACCGGCCGGGCGGGTTAGAACCCGAAGTCGCCGCCTCCGAAGTCACCACCTCCGAAGTCACCACCGCCGCCGAAGTCGCCGCCGCTGTCATACCCGCCGTCTGCCGACGTCGCGTCGGCGCCGGCATCCGTTCCGCTCGAATCGGTGCCGGTGGAGTCGGCACCGCCGTCCGGCCCCTGCGCGTTCGCGCCGAAGTCATTCGGCATGAACGCGCTCACAAGGGCCGAACCGATCACGTAGCCGGCGACGCTTCCGAGCAGCGAACTGCCGACCATGCTCCCGAAGCTCGGTCCGCCCTGGGCAGAGCCGCCGAAGGCCGAGGCGCCCAGGGTGCTGGTGAGCGTTCCCGGTTGCCGGAGTTCGGCCCGGGTCGCCGCCTTGGCGAGCGTCGCCGGCTCGGCGTCGGCTGGCCGTTCGGCCGCGCTCGCGTTCTCGGTGAGCTTGTCGAACAGGATGTCGCGCTGCTTGGGCGTGAGCCTGGCGAACGCCTCGGTGTGCACCTGCTCGATCGTCTCGGGCGGTGCCGTACGCAGGAGGTACTGGTAGCGCTCGACGGCGATCTCGTCGTCGCTGCGCGGGGTCGCGCCCGGTGCGGCCGATCGG
The DNA here is from genome assembly GCF_036569425.1 of Lacisediminihabitans sp. Classification (GTDB taxonomy): domain Bacteria; phylum Actinomycetota; class Actinomycetes; order Actinomycetales; family Microbacteriaceae; genus Lacisediminihabitans. The sequence goes on along the minus strand of NZ_DATCQQ010000073.1, from coordinate 57,162 downwards.
CGCTGCGGTTCCGGGTCTTCGCGGCCCAGGAGTCTGTCAAGGAATCCCACGGTCATGCTCCTCATCACTCGGCTGACTGGTGCCACCAGCATCCCAGCCGTTGCTGACCACGCGCTGCATTGTTCGCTCAGAGCGCCCGCCCTCGCGCCCCGTCAACGGCCGTCGTCACGAAACGTCACGACCCGTCACACCCGGTCACTGTGGCCGGTGCGTCGGGCATCCCGGTTAGGTTTGCGGCCACGGCCCCCGGCCAGCCCACCGTCCATCGCACGCAAGGAGAACGCCCATGACAGACACCGCCACCGTCGCCGCTTCGCTCGACGACCGCTGGATCGGCACCGAGCGACCGACCGACGCTGGGGGCTGGCTGGCCCGCGCCCGCGAGGTCGCCGACATCCTCGCGACCGATGCCGTCGACCGCGACAACGCCAACGGGACCCCGTACGCGGAGGTGCGCCTGCTCAAGCAGGCGGGGCTCGTGACCCTGCTCGGCCCGACCGCGCACGGCGGCGGCGGCCAGAGCTGGGACACCGCGTACAGGGTGATCCGCGAGGTGGCGAGGGGCGACGGATCCATCGGGCAGCTTCTCGGCTACCACTACCTGTGGGCGTGGGCCGCCAGACTCGTCGCCACCGACGAGCAGATCGCCGCGGTCGAGGAGCTCTACACCGTGGGCAACCTGCTGTTCGGCGGCGCGGTGAACCCCCGAGACAGCGACCTGACCGTGACCGAGGATGGCGACCAGCTCGTCTTCACCGGCCGCAAGTCGTTCTCCACCGGCGGCCAGGTCTCCGACCTCACCGTTCTCGAGGGAGTGCTCGACGGCACGGACACCCACATCTTCGCGATCGTGCCGACGGCGCAGCCCGGCATCGTCTTCGCCGGCGACTGGGACAACCTCGGCCAGCGCCTCACCGAGTCGGGATCGGTCGAGATCACGGGCGTGCGGGTCGACTGGGCCTCCGCCGCCGGTTTCGTGGGCAAGGTCTTCCAGCCGCTCACCTACAACACGCTCAACGTGCCGGCAATCCAGCTGGTGTTCGCCAACTTCTACCTCGGCATCGCGCAGGGCGCGCTCGAGACGGCGACCGCCTACACGCGCTCCAAGTCGCGGGCCTGGCCGTACGGCGGCGACGACAAGCAGCGCGCGAGCGACGAGTGGTACATCCTCGAGGGCTATGGCCAGCTGCAGTCGAAGCTGTGGGCGGATGAGGCGCTCATCGACCGGGCCGGCGCGGAGATCAGCGCCGTGCTGCACGACGCGCGGGAGAACCTCACCGAGCGCCGCCGGGGCGAGATCGCGGTGCAGGTCGCCGCCGCCAAACTCCGGATCGTCGAGGACGGCCTCGAGACGACGACGAAGGTCTTCGAGCTGACCGGGGCTCGGGCATCCGCCAACGCCGTCGGGCTCGACATCTTCTGGCGCAACCTGCGCACGCACAGCCTGCACGACCCGCTGCCGTACAAGAAGCGCGAGGTGGGCCAGTACGTGCTGCTCAATGAGGTGCCGGAACCGAGCTGGTACACCTAACCACCAACAAACCACCGAGCGGGGCGTCGCGGCGAACGCGGCGCCCCTCGCGGGCGGCACCAGCATACCTGCGGGAGAATGAGGGCATGGTCGCCTCCTCCCTTTCCGGCGGAGTCGGTTCCGCCGTGGTGCAGCTCGCCCGGCGGCGAGGAGCCCACGTGACCGGCACGGCCAAGCACGGCCAAGCACGACCAGGTGCGTGCCCTCGGCGCCGACGAGGTGATCGGGCGCGACGTCGACCCGGTCGCCGTGCTTGGCGCGAACAGCGTCGACATCGTGATCGACAACGTTGCCGGCCGCGGTTTCCCGGCGATGCTCGACCTTCTGAGGCGAGGCGGAACCTTCGTCTCCTCCTGGGCGATCGGTGGCCCCATCGTCGACCTCGACATGCGAACGTTCTACCTGGAGGACCTCACCCTGGTCGGCTGCACGGCCCGGGAGGAGCCGGTGTTCCCGGACCTGGTCTCCAGTATCGAACGCGGAGAGATACGGCCCCTCCTGGCGAAGAGCTTCCCGCTCCTGCAGATCGTCTCCGCCCAGCAGGAGCTCCTGGAGAAGTCGCACGTGGGAAACTCCGCGCTCGTGCCTCCCGGTCCTCCGTTCTAGGACCGCTGCGTGGCCGCGACTATCGCGGCGATTTGAGCCGGCACCGACTCGTCCTGCAGCGAGGTGGTGTCGCCGAGCGCACGGCCGTCCACGATGTCGGCGAGCAGCCTTCGCATGATCTTGCCGCTGCGGGTCTTCGGCAGGTCGGGCACCACGAAGACATCGCGGGGCCTGGCGATGGCCCCGATTTCGGTCGTGATGTGGGCACGCAGCCGTGCGGATATATCCTCCGGGAGGTCGGCCGAGGCGATGACAAAGGCCGCGATGGCCTCCCCCGTCGTCGGGTCGGACACGCCGACGACCCCGGCCTCGCCGACGAGCGGATGCGACACGAGCGCCGACTCGATCTCGATGGTCGAGAGCCGGTGGCCGGACACGTTGATCACGTCGTCGACCCTCCCGAGCAGCCAGATGTCGCCGTCGCCGTCGTACTTGGCACCGTCCCCGGAGAAGAAGTAACCCTGGCGGGCGAACCGGGTCCAGTAGGAGTCGCGGTAGCGCCCGGGGTTTCCCCACACCGTGCGCGCCATGCCGGGCCAGGTGCCGTCGATCACGAGCAGCCCGCCGGAGCCGTGCGGCACCTCGCGGCCGTCGCCGTCCACGACGAGTGCGCGCAGGCCGGGCAGGGCGCCGAGAGCCGACCCCGGCTTGAGCGTGGAGATGCCGGGCAGCGGCGCCATCACCGCGGCCCCCGTCTCCGACTGCCACCAGGTGTCCACGATCGGGGCGCGCCCCCCCGCCGATCTTCTCGTGGAACCAGACCCATGCCTCGGGATTGATGGCCTCGCCCACCGAGCCAAGGAGGCGGATGCTCGACAGGTCGTGGGCATCCGGGACCCCCTCCGGGAACCAGGTCATGAACGTGCGGATGAGCGTCGGGGCGGTGTAGTAGGTCGTGACGCCGTAGCGCTCGATGATCTCGAAGTGGCGGGCCCGGTTCGGCGTGTTCGGAGTGCCCTCGTAGATCACCGAGGTGATGCCGTTGGAGAGCGGCCCGTAGAGAACGTAGCTGTGGGCCGTTACCCAGGCAAGATCCGCAGTGCACCAGTACACGTCGGTGTCCTTCGCGTCGAAGACGGCCCAGTGGCTCCAGGACGCGTGCGTGAGGTAGCCGCCGGAGGTGTGGACCAGCCCCTTCGGCTTGCCCGTCGTGCCCGAGGTGTAGATGATGAACAGCGGCGTCTCCGCGTCGAAGAACTCCGGCTCGTGCACCTCCGGGGCCGTGTCGACGACGTCATGCCACCACACGTCCCTGCCCGGTGTCCACGGCACGTCGCCGCCTGTGCGGCGCACCACCAGCACGTGCTCCACGGACTCGACGCCCTCCACCGCGACATCCACCGCCGCCTTCACGGGCACCGCGGCCCCGCGCCGGTACTGCCCGTCGGTGGTCACGACGAGTTTCGCCCCGGTGTCTTCGATCCGGAAACGCAGCGCCTCGGCCGAGAAGCCGCCGAAGACGAGGGAGTGGATGGCGCCGATCCTGGCGATCGCGAGGGTGATGATCACGGTCTCCGGGATCACCGGCAGGTAGACGACCACCCGGTCGCCCTCCACGATCCCGAGCGCGGTGAGGGCGTTCGCCGCGCGGGACACCTCGCGCTGCAGCTCGGCGTAGTCGATGCTGCGGCGGTCCCCTGGCTCCCCCTCGAAGTGGAACGCGACCCTCGCGCCGTCGCCGGCGGCGACGTGGCGATCGACGCAGTTGACCGCGACGTTGAGCCGCCCGCCGGCGAACCACTCGGCGCGGGGAACGGATGCCTCGCCGCCGTCACTCGGCCGGGTCGGCGCCCAGGTGTGGTCGGTGTGCCACGGCTCCGCCCAGTCCAGCCGCCGCGCCTGCTCGGCCCAGAACTCGACGGGGTCGCCGGACGAGGCCTCGAGCCACTCCGCCGTGACATTCGCCGCCGCGGCGAATCCGACGGGTGCCGGGTAGCGGCGGTTCTCGGTAAGCAGGTTGCGAATCGTGTCTGACATCGCCTTCGACGCTAGCCGAGTCGCGTGCCCGGCCCGGGTGCGGATGACACGTCGGGTAACAGTGGCCCTGGCCAGCCGCTACGCGGAGTCGTCGCCGAGAAGCGCCTGGGCGTAGTTGCCGAGGGAGCGCTGGTACCGCGTCAAGTGCGGGGCGAGGGCGGTGAGCGCGAGGGACAACCCCTCCCGGTCACGGCCCAGGTCGGCGAGCGCGAGGGCGAGAAACCCGATCACCGCGTCTTCGAGCTCCTCCGAGCCGACGGCGAGTTCGGCCGTGAGCAACTCGACGCTCTCGGCGGCCCGGCCGATGTTGCGCAGCGAACTGGCGAGCTGGATCACCGCCTGCCGTCTGCGTGTGCCGTGCAGTCCGAGATCGAGGGCCTCCCGGTACAGGGGCACCGCGAGATCGGGGTGGTCGGTCGCGTCGAGGGCCCCTGCCCGCTCGAACTTGCCGACGGCACTGCCCTGCGGCAGTTCGGCGACCAGCCGGTCCATGCCGGTCAAGAACTCCTCCTCGGGGAGCTCATCGATCGACGCCCACTGTTCTGCCAACCGCTTCTCCCACTCGGCGCTGTTCATGCCGAGAGTCTGTCACAGGCCTCGCGCCCGAAGAAGGGCGGCCTCACCCTGTCGGGCGTCAGGCGCCGGCGCGCGCGCCGTCTGTGGTCCAGCAAACCACAGAGCGATCTCCAGTGGACCATGTCTGTCGAGACGGATACGAAACCCAGGATCGTCGCGACGGGGAGTCGAACCGGGCACCGCAGTCCGCGTGCGTCAGGGCGTCCAGAGTCACCTTGTCCGGGTATTCGACTCCCGCGTCGCCGGGCAGGAGCGACGTGAGGCTGAGCCGCCACTGCGGAGCCGCCGCGCAATCCGAGTAGGTGGGCGATGCGGCGAACGGACCGGAGTCGCCCGTCGAATCGACCGTGTCGAGGCACAACAGGAACGTGTCAGGGGCGGACGTGACGGCGCGCGTGAACTTTCGGATGTCGGTCGGGAGCGACGCGAGCCTCGGCCTGTCGTACGAGCTTCCGATCTCGAGAGCCGAGATGTCGCACCTCACCCAGCGCGCTCCCCCGGCCCAGGCCTTGACCGACGGAACGTAAAAGGCCGGCGCGAGCAGGTACTGGGTTTCGCGCTCCGCCGGCAGGAATGTCGACCTGGTCGACTCGCACAGTGAGTACGCCGCCGCCGCGATGTCGTCGCGCAGGTGCGGACTGCCACCGTTCGTCAGCCAGCTGCCCGTGAACTTCTCGGTGAGGGTCATCACCGCGAACGTGAAGGCCTGGTGCGGCTGCGTGCACGCGACCGGCTTGGCCCCGCTCCAGGTGGCCCACAAGCGCAATTGCGCGTGGGTCTCCTGCCAGCACTCGCCCGCCGACGGGGTCACCGATGACCCGGAGGACGCCCCGTTGATGCTGAGAGCCGTGAGAATCGTCGAACATCCGGTGAGCACGACGACCACACCCGCCGCACCGAGCGCGATCGCCCATTTTCGCCGCACAGAATTGCCCACACCGTTACCCCCGAATCGTGAGACTCACTCTGCTCTGCAGACTAGCCCAGATGCCGGGGGCTGCGGTCACCCCAGTGCGCGTGCCCCCCTTGTGAGAAGCCTTTGCCGCGACGTGCGCCGGAGCGGGAGACTTGAGGCGTTTCTGCACGAATAGTGCACGACCGACATGGGAGACATCGTGACGGAGAAGACGGCGATCGGGCCCACGGCGTGCGTAGTTGACTCACTGCACACGAGAGCCGCGAAATGATCCGCGGCTACTCGGCACAGCAGATGCGCGACGCGGAAGCACCGCACCTGGCCGCGGGCGAGCCGCTCATGCAGCGCGCCGCGGCCGGACTCGCCGATGAGGTGCGACACGCGCTGCCCGTCGGCGGGGGCCGGATGCTGCTGCCGGTGGGCACGGGCAACAACGGCGCGGACACGCTGTACGCGGGAGCCGAGCTCGCCGCCGGCGGCGCGGATGTCGCGATCGTCACGACCGGACCGCGCGTGCACGAGGACGGCTTGGCCTCGGCGCTCGCGGCCGGCGCCCACGTCGCTCCACTCGGCGAGACGGCGAGTCTCGCGGCGGGCGCCGATGTCGTCGTCGATGGAATCCTCGGCACGGGTACAAGCGCGAATCCGGCCCTCCGCGGCGACGCGCGCACCGTCGTGGAGGCGGTCCGCGGCGTGACGCCCCGACCGTTCGTGGTGGCCGTCGACATCCCGAGCGGCATCAACCCCGACGACGGCAGCGTGCCGGACCCTCTCGTGCTGGCCGCCGACGTGACGGTGACCTTTGGCGGCCACAAGGCGGGGCTGCTGCTGCCGCCCGCCGCCGGCCTCGCGGGTCGCGTGCGAGTGATCGACATCGGGCTCGGCCCGGATCTCGACGCGCTCCAGCCGACGGTGACACTGCCCGACTGACACAGCGGCGTTCGCCCCTCCGGGGTACCGCACTCCCGTTTTCGTTGAGCCAATTCGACTTGACATCATGTGCAATTGACACCTCGAAACGCGGGGCGCCCTCCCCCTGCACCGGGGCGCGGCTCATCCATCGCCAACGGCACAACGCGGGGCCGCGCAGCACACGACGCCGCGGGGCGGGAGCCACCGCCCTCCTCGAAGAACTCGACAAGCACCGGCGCAAGAACCCCGTGATCGACGCCGTGATCCTGGCCGGCGAGCGTGAGCCGGGTCGCACTCGGAATCGCCCCGACGAGGCCCTCGGCGGCTCGCGCGGCCCACGCGGGGCTCGCCCCGCGCATCATGGGACCCTCCTCACGACACTGTGAATGTTTGTCGAGAGAGTAGTCCCGTGCGCGGGATCGGCACCAGGGACTTATGACTGTCGCCATCCGCGCGCCGTCGTCGTCGGCTACCCGTTTGGTTGACGAACCGGCAGACTGGGGGCACCGTACCGAGAGGCGCCGCAATGGCAGAACAGACAGACACTCGCGTTGCCGTTTACATCGACTTCGACAACATCATCATTTCCCGCTACGACCAGCGGAGCAAACGCGGGCAGTTCCACAAGGACGAGGCTCGCAGTTTCGACGCCAGGGCGAACGCGGGAAGCGAGATCGCGAAACGGCTCGAGGATGCCACCGTCGACCTGAGCGCCGTGCTCGACTTCGCGTCGTCCTTCGGAACCATTGCCGTGAGCCGCGCATACGCCGACTGGTCGGTCGCCGTGAACGCGAGCTACCAGAAGCAACTCATCGAACGGGCTGTCGATCTCGTGCAGCTCTTTCCTACCGTCGCCTCGATGAAGAACGGGGCCGACATCCGGCTCGCCGTCGACGTGGTCGAAGACCTGTTCCGACTCTCCGACCTCACCCACGTGGTGATCGTGGCCGGCGACTCCGACTACATCGCGCTCGCCCAGCGCTGCAAGCAGTTGGGCCGATACGTGGTCGGCATCGGCGTGGCCGGCGCCACGAGCAAGGCCCTTGCCGCCGCCTGCAACGAATTCGCCGACTACGACGCGCTGCCCGGAGTCAAGTCCGCCGACGAGCAGTCCGGGCCCGCGCCGAGCGCCACACCGCCCACCGACGCCCCGACGCGCCGCGGTCGCCGCTCGAAGCCGCTGAGCGAGAAGGATGCCGCAACCGAACTCCTCGTGCGCGCCCTGCAACTCAGCCAGGCCAAGAACGACGACGAATGGCTGTCGAGCGCCGCCGCCAAGAGCCAGATGCTGCGGATGGACCCCACCTTCCAAGAGCGGTCCCTCGGCTACAAGTCGTTCACTGACTTCGTGCGGTCGCTCGAGGACCGCATCGAGCTCGACGAGAAGCATCCGTCCCGCCGGATGCGGCTGCGGCAGACGACCTGAGCGGCCAGGTCGCTCACCTGCAGCCGCGCTCGAACCTCCCCGGTCTTGCTCCCTAATCTGTGAGGTGCCCAGATTCGCCGCTCCGACCACGGATGAGGCGACACAAGCGGGCACCTCAAGAGCGAACACCCGGTGCACGGCTTCGAGCCGCGCTCTTCCCCTGGTCGATACGGCGGGTCTACCCTCGAACCGTGACAGCCGACCCGCACGCCTTCAGCGAGCCCCTCAATCGCGCCCATGCGCACGCCGTGGACTGGCTCGCGTCCGTGCCGACGCGACCAGTCGCCCCCCGCGCCACGGCTGACGAGCTCGCGAAGACGCTCGACGGGCCGCTTCCGGAGGGGCCTTCGGACCCGGCGGCCGTGGTCGACGAACTCGCCACCGTGGCCGAGCCGGGCCTCATGGCGATGCCATCCGGAAAGTTCTTCGGCTGGGTGATCGGCGGCACCCTGCCCGCGGCCCTGGCCGCCGACTGGCTCGTGACGGCGTGGGACCAGAACGCCGCCATGCGCTACGCCACGCCCGCGACGGCCGCCATCGAGCAGGCGGCCGGCGACTGGATTCTCGACCTCCTGGGCCTGCCGAGCGGCTCCGACGTGGGTTTCACCACCGGCGGCACGATGGCGAACTTCGTCGGTATCGCGGCCGGACGGCAGAGCGTGCTCGACGGCGCGGGGTGGGATCTCAACACCCTCGGGCTCGCGGGCGGGCCGCGGATCACGATATTCGCGGGGCGCGAGCGGCACGCCTCCGTCGATCTGGCCCTGCGCTATCTGGGACTCGGACTTCCCGTGCTGGTGGACGCCGACGCGGAGGGCCGAATCATCCCGGCCGCCCTCGCCGAGGCCATGCGCGACGTGACTGGGCCGGCGATCCTGTGCCTCCAGGCGGGCAATCTGCACTCCGGGGCGTTCGATCCGATGCGGGAGTGCGTGGCGATCGCCCACGAGCACGGCGCCTGGGTGCATGTGGACGGCGCATTCGGCCTGTGGGCCGCGGCGAGCCCGCTGTACCGCGACCACCTGGACGGGCTCGACACCGCCGACTCCTGGGCGACGGATGCCCACAAGACTCTCAACGTGCCGTACGACTGCGGCATCGCCATCGTGGCCAACCCCACTCCGGTGCGCGCGGCGCTCGGGGTGCAGACGAGCTACCTCATCAATGCGGACCACGGCCCGGGCGACCCCTTCGACAAGGTGCCCGAGCTGTCGCGCCGCGCCCGCGGTGTGCCGGTCTGGGCCGCGCTGCGCTCGCTCGGCCGCTCCGGCGTCGTGCGGCTCGTGGAGGGTCTCGCCGCCAACGCCCGCGCCCTCGCCGAGGGTCTCGTCCGGCTTCCCGGCGTGGAGGTGCTCAACGACGTCGTCTTCACGCAGGTGAGCCTCGCGTTCGGCGACGACGAGAACACCCGCCGGGTGACGAAGAACCTCATCGACAGCGGGCTCGTGTGGATGTCCGGCTCCCACTGGCGGGACCGCGACATCCTGCGCATCTCCGTCAGCAACTGGTCCACGGACGCCACCGACGTGTCGGACGCGATTTCCGCGGTCGAGTCGGCGATGGCCCAATAGACTCCAGCCACCAACAATGGCGACGCTTGCGAGGATGCGATGGTTCCCGACATCAACTACTGGGCAGTGATTCTGGCCACCCTCTCCACCATGATCGTCGGCTCGATCTGGTACACCCCCCGGGTGTTCGGCAGCTACTGGATGAAGGCCACGGGCGTCACCCCGAGCGGCGACGCCAGGGATGCCGTGGGTCCGATCGTCGCTACCGTGATCGTGAGCTTCATCACGTCCTGGGTGCTCGCCGGAGCAAGCTTCATCGCCTGGAAGTTCTACGGCGGCGGATTCCTCTCCAGCACGCTCGTCACCGGGATCCTGCTCTGGGCCGGTTTCACCGCCGCCCGCTTCATCACGCACGACGCGTTCGACCGGCGCCCGCGGGGTCTCACGGTGCTCAACGTCGCCCACGAGTGCGTGACGATCCTCGTGATGGCCCTCATCATCGGGGTCTGGCCGCCCGCGGGAGCCTAGCGGCTACTCGGCCAACCGCAGCGTCATGACGGCTCGACCGTGCGTCAGTCTCGCCGTCACCTCGAAGCCGGCCGACGCAAAGAGGGTGACCGTGCCGATGTAGAGGGTGTTGGGCGGCCGCCCCGGCCTCTCGGCGAGGTCGATCGGGTAGCCCTCGATCATCCGTGCGCCGTTGTCGCGCGCGAGCCGCACGGCGTGCTCGAGCAGCGTGTGCGCGAGACCGCGACCGCGGTATTCGCGGCGCACGACGAAGCAGGTCACCGCCCACACCGTGTCGTCGTCCATCGGCTCGGCGGTGCCGCGCATCACCACGGAGTTGTGCGCGAGGCGGGGCTGGTCGGTGCGCGGTGCGCTCCTGCACCATCCGGCCACCGCCCCGTCGACGTAGGCGACGAGGGGCGAGGCCGCCCGCGCGGCGGCGAGCTCGGCGCGCAACGCGTCGCGCTTCTCGTCCCGACTCATCGTGGGATACGCCGGATTGACGGCCCACTGGCACCAGCAGGTCGAGCCGTTGCCGCCGTGGGTGAGCGCGGCCTCGACGTCGGACCACGGCACATCCGTGGCCTGTTCGACGCGAATGGCGTTCATGCCGGCACGATACTCCCGAGCACCGTCATCGCACGCGCGGGCAGGCAAACGTGGTCGAATAGAGCCGATGCTCACCCCAGAACCCCCGCCGATCCGCTTCGTCGCCTCGCCAGATGGTCTCACAATCGCCACCTACGAATTCGGCGCGGTCGAACACCCGACAGTCATCGCGGTTCACGGTTTCGCCTCCGGCGCCCTGCTCAACTGGTTCTCGTCCGGCTGGGTGCGCTACCTGCTTCGCGCCGGCTTCCACGTGATCCTCCTTGACCAGCGCGGGCACGGCGCAACCGACAAGCCGCACGACCCGCACCGCTACACGATGCAGGCGCTGGTCGCGGACGTGGTCGCGGTACTGGACGCCTACCGAGTCGAGCGGGTGCACTACGTCGGCTATTCGCTCGGCGCCCGGGTCGGCTGGCACGCGGCGCTCCAACTGCCCGACCGGATCGACCGGGCCGTGCTGGGCGGCATCCCCTCCGGCGACCCCCTGACCAACTTTCGGCTCGATGAGGCGCGGGCCTTCGTCGCCGACGGCACGGAGATCGCCGATCGCCTCACCCGCAGCTACCTGACGATGGCGCAGAGCATCCCGGGCAACGACCTGGGGGCCCTGATCGCCCTCGTCGAGGGGATGCGCGGCGGCCAGCAGCCGGACCCGGCCAACCCGCCGAGGCAGCCCATCCTCTTCGCGACCGGAGTAGAGGATCGCATCATCGACGGTTCCCGCTCGCTCGCGGCCGCGGCGCCCAACGGGTCGTTCTTCGAGATTCCCGGAAGGCACCACTTCAACGCGCCAACGTCGCGGGCGTTCCGCGATGCGGCGGTTGCCTTCCTCACCGACCAGCGCGCATAACTCCGGCCGTTTCGCCGCGCCGCCACTCGCCCGTGCGGAAACGCGGGCGGAGGGAACCCCGCCGTGCACAACAGCCTGAGTTGTGCACGGCCGGCGCGGGTCTAGGCCTTGGCGACGCTCACGGTCACCGGCGTCGCGTTCGCGAAGAGGTCGAGCACGGGGCAGTGGGCGTCGACCGCCGCCCGCAGCTCCTGGTAGCGCGCGTCCGTCTCGGGTCCCGTGATGGTGATCTCGAGGCGCACCGCGGTGAAACCGGCGCGAACGGACTCCTCGATGCCGAACAGGCGGCGGGCGTCGAGGTCGCCCTCGGCCTTCACGTCGATCTCGTCCACCCGGATTCCGAGGGCCTGCGCGTAGAGGCGGTAGACAACGACCTGGCAGGAGATGAGCGCTCCGAGCGCGAACTCCACGGGGCTGGCGGCGATGTCGTCCCCGGCGAGCGCGGCAGGCTCATCCACCCGGAAGCTGTGCTTGCCGGCGGTGATAATCGATGCAACCGAGCCCTCGCCCGTGCCGCGTACTCGGTAGGTCAGCTGACCGTTCGCGACATCGGCGGCGATTCGCTCGCCCCAGGCGGTGCCGGCTTCGGTGAGCCGCGTGGCGCGCTCGTCGGCGGTGACGGAGGTTACGGGAGATGCGTCGAGGAGAGTCATGGGCCGACAGTACTGCGGATGCCGCGGCTCGCGTCGAGCGCCGCGTCACAGGGGGACTCGCGGCGTAACACCGCGCTATGCGGGCCGCCGGCGCGGGTCACCCCACCCGCCGGTTCGTGTGAGATTTCTCACCCGCCGGAGCACCGAATCCGGTCTCGTCCCCAGAATCCCGCTCTACCGTCGGATCGCGGACGGATGCCGCCCACCCGACAGAAGGACCCAGTTCATGAGCGAGCCAACGCAGTCAACCACCACCCGGGCCGAGAGGATCATTGCCGGATTGGGCATCGATTTGCCCTCCGGGTCGGCGCAACCCGGTCTCTTTCGGTTCCTGCTCGCGACGGCGGTGGCCGTGCTCGGGTCCCTCGCGGCGTGCGCCGCGCTCGTGGCCGTCGGCACGGCCGTTTTCCCCTCGACGATCGGCTACGAGCACTTCCAATTCGGCGACTACGCCAAACTGACCATCATCGGGGTCGTGATCGCGGCATTCGGCTGGCCGGTGACCACCTTCGTCTCCTCCCGCGCGCGCAAGCCATACCTCGTCCTCGCCACTCTGGTGTCGATCGTGGCGCTCGCCCCGGACGCCTGGCTTCTCTACCGCGGGCAGTCCGCCCAGGCCGTGCTTGTTCTCGTCGCCATGCATCTCGCGCTCGCCGTGATCACCTATTCATCGCTCGTGTTCGTCGCACCGCAGCGACGTGACGGCGCGGTTCGCCAGACAGCGTGACTACGCTCTAGCTGCCGGCGGGCTCCGGCACGCGGTGCAGCGCCTCCACGAGCGGCGCCAGTTCCGGAGTGCGCTCGGCCTCGGTGAGCGCCCGCTCGAGGGTTTCGTCGGCGGTGGGGCGCGCGGTCTCGAAGAGCGTGAGCAACCTCCGCGGCGAACTGCGCGCGTTCAGCTCCGGCCAGTTCTGGCTCTGGGCGGGAGCGGCGATCACCGCCGCGGCCGTCATGGTGATGGCCGTGGCGGCGACGCGCACGTCGACCAGGTCAGAAGCCCCCGAGGTCGACCTCGTCACGGTGCGACCGCCAGCCTGCGGACATCGCCCGGTCAACCGGCGATGGCCGCCGTGGCGCCCGTGGACCCAGGCAGACCGGAACCACGCCACAGCAGCCGCCGCAACAGCTGGCGTTCCCCGAGGGTCCAGACGGTGGTCGCCGCGAGGTAGAGCGTGGCCGCGAGCGGCACGAACGCCGCGAAGACCACGGTGATGAAGCCCAACCAGCTCAGCGCGCGACCGACCGACTCCGTGCCGGGGGCGGCATCCGGGTTCGGCAGCATGAGCTCGAGAGCGATCCGTCGCGACAACCACGCCACGGCGGCCATGACGGCGAACAGCCCGAGGTAGACGGCCGCGCCCGGCCACGGGGTGCCGCCGGACAGCAGGTGCACGAAAGACGTGCCGAGCGGCACCCCGAACAGGTGCTCGGCGAGCAGGCCGTTCGGATGCCCGTCGACGGTCGTGCGGAGGAACAGCGCGTACACGAGCGAGAGCACCGGCGCCTGGGCGAGGGCCGGCAGGATCCCCGCGAACTGGGACGACCTCTCGGCCTTGAAGAGCTCGGCCGTCTTTTGCTGGAGCAGCGCCGGGTTCTTCTTGTGCCTGCGCTGCAGGGCCTGCAGCTGGGGGGTCAGCCGGCGGCGCGTGCCCTCGGCCTTCACCTGGGAAACGCCGACGGGAATGAGGGCGAGACGCACGAGGATCGTGAGCGCGACGATGGCCAGCGCCGCGCTCGCGGCGCCGGCGACGGGGGTGAACAATGCGGCCAGACCCTCGACCGCCGCGTAGGCGACGTCGAAGATGGCGGCAATGGGGGCAAACGAAAAGAGGTCCATGAGAGTCCTTGCAGTCGAAACGGATGGGTGACCGGAACGGTCGCGCGGCATCCGCCTGAAAGCGGGGACTGCTACGCGGCCGGGACCAACCGCGAGGGCGCGCGGGGACGCGGACGGCCGGCGGTGCCGGGATGCTGCGGCGCCGGCATCCCGCTCAGAGCCTCGCGATGGGCGTGCGCCCGATCGCCCACGGTCATCTCCCGGGAGGCGAGGGCGAGCGACGCGTACCGAACGGCGATGAGCCCCGCGATGGCGAGGGCGGCGACGCCCGCGACGAGAACCGTCGATGGCGCCCCGGGCGCCGCAGCGAAGGCCACGAGCAGAAGGGTCGAGACCACGACCATTCGTTCGTACAGCGCGCGCATGAGTGTCCCTTGGAGGTGAGCTTTCACGCTAGCCCATGTCGTGCTCTCGCGGCGTACCCCGACGAGAGTATTCCGCTACCACCAAGCCCTACTCGCCAGGCCGGATAACATGACCAACACCAGGATGACCCCGAGGCCTATTGTTGCGCCGATCGGCAGACTGCGGCGCAGCCGTCGACCCCCCGGCGCCACAGTGTTCGCGTCGAAGTTCTCAGTGCGTTCGTCCCGATACCGCACCGACCGCGACAGCGTCTTCGCCCCGACGGTGTCAACGATTCGAAGCACTCGACCGTACGTCGAACGAGCCAGCAGATCGAACGGCTTCGGAGAGTAAACGTACATCCAGTCGTCGATCACTTCCACGTCGTAGGAGGAGGCTTCGTCCACGAGGAGTGCCATCAGGTCGGGCGTGAAGAGGTAGAGAGCGTCGCGCTCGTAGCCCCTCGGAGCAAACAGGGTGAAGGAGATATTGAAATCGCCCTCGAGAGCCAGAAGCTGTTTGCTCCGGAAGCTGGCAGGCAGATTACTTCCCGCGAAGCGATGCCGATTCGCCTTGGCTTCGAGCACCATGTGCGGCAGTCTTCGGTCGAGCCGGATCGCGAAGTATCCCCAGTGTCTCAGTGCCCTCTGTCCAACACCATTGCCCGAGTACTGGTGGTTTCCGATCTCGAAGTAGCGCCCCGACCTCGCAGAGAGGCAGTCATAGGCCAGGCGCGAATCCCCCACGTTGAAGATCGCCCCGGCCAGGGGCGGATTCGTGCGCTCGGGAACGAAACCCCAACCATTGGCTTGAGCGAAGAAAGCCAGCCGGTACCACGCCCTCCAGCGGTTGGAGAAGTTCACGTCGCGTCGGACGATGTCGAAGAGCAGCCGCGTCGCCACTACGGCCCCGGCGAGTGTCATGCCGCCGACCAAGAACAGGAGGACCCACCGGGCGGCGGGCGGTGCGGCGACGGCCGCCGGTGCGAGCGCGATGAACAGCATGAGCGCGAGCGCGAGCACGATGGAGCCTGCCCCGAGCGCGACCAGGACGACGATCACCGACCTCACGGTTCCGACGACGGTGTTCGGATAAGGAGTCGGCAACGCGCGAGCCCACCGCGTGAAGTTCGAGAGGTCGCTTCGCGACATCCGCGAGGTCAACGGCGCGAAGTCGATGTTCGACCCACTAATTTGAGGGCCTATCGTTTCGGCTGGCATCCTCCGATGGTCCCAAGTCTTCGGCCATGCGGCACGCCCCAGTTCGGGGAAAATCGCGCTCCGTCATGTCGATTCCGGGCTCCCCCGACCGTCGTAGTGACGAGTCGGCAACACGGCCGACCCGCCGATTCAAGGAGGAACAGATGTCCAATTTCGTTCTGGCGTTTCGCAGCAAGCCCGATGTGATGGCGACCGAGGAGGAGATCAGCGACTGGAACGCGTGGTTCCAGCAGCTGGGCGGCAGCGTGGTCGACATGGGCAATCGCATCGGCGAGGTGAAGCTGCTCGGCGAGGGAGCGGGCGCGAACCAGATCTCCGGCTACTCGGTGATCGACGCGTCCGACTTCTCGGGAGCGGTCGAAATCGCGAAGGGTTGCCCCGGCCTCAAGTACGGCGGCAGCGTCGAGGTGGGCCAGCCCATCGCGATGTGAACTACGCGACACCCGCGGATGCGCAACGGCCGGCTGGTTGCCCAGTCGGCCGTTGCGCCGTTCGCATCGCTCGCTCAGTCGGCCCATTCGCTCAGTCGGCTCGCTCAGTCGGACCATTCGCTCAGTCGGCGAGGATGAGATAGAGGGCGCGACGGGTCTCGTCGAGCTTCTCGATGGCGGCCGCGCGCTGTGCGTCGGTCGCCGAGTGGCGAAACTGCTGAACCACTCCCATGAGCTTGCCGACGCTCTCGAAGAACTGTCCGCCCGACTCGCTCTGGCCGGGGGTGGCATCCCAGGCCTTGGCGAAGTCGTCCTCATGCTCGGCCACGTGGGCCTTTCCGGCATCCGTCAGCTCGAACTCGGTCTTGCGACCGTCACCGTTGGAGACGATGAGGTCCTCGTCGACGAGCTGCTGCAGGGTGGGGTAGACCGAGCCCGGGCTCGGTCGCCAGGCTCCGCCGGTCTTCTCGGCGATCGCCTTGATGAGGCCGTAGCCGTTCGACGGACCCTCCGCCAGCAGCGAGAGGATCACCGAGCGGATGTCGCCCTTGCTGGCGCGACGCGGGCCGCGCGGGCCGAACCCGCCACCGAACCCCGGACCGAAGCCAGGGCCGCCGAAGCCACCGGGGCCGAAGCCGCCGAAGCCCGGACCGCCGGGGAAGCCGTGGCCTCGTCCGCCGCGCTGGGAGGGGTCGTGGTGGAAGCGACCCGATGGGTCGTGATGTGTTTCGTGTGTGTAGTGGTTGCGTTTCATGATCGCAGACACCCTTTCTGTCTGCTCAGGTCTATTCACTGAGCCATCGCAGAACTTCTGCGATGTGTTTACGATATATCGTTAAGACGAAAAGTACAAGCGGATGCCTCAAATCGCGCAAAGGATTCGCCCGAGGCTCCCTCGAGGGCTCCCGCTAGGCGATGAAGCTGAAGTGCTCCACGACCGGAAACTGGTGGTACGAGTCGTGCAGCAGGGTGCTCCACACCCGGAACGCCGGCGAAATCGTGAAGCCGGCCCCCCGCATCCGGGAGTTCTCCCACTGCACGATGAGCAGGTGCGTCGTCGGCGTCTCGACGCCGCGCGACAGGGTGAGCCCGAGGAATCCGGGGCTCGACTCGATGAGCTTTCGGGCCGCGGCGAAGGCCCGCTCGAAGTCGGCCTCCTCTCCCGGTCCAACGGGTATCAGGGCGTGTTCGACGATCATGGGGGCCTCCGGGTGCGGTTCGGGTAACGCGCTTCAAGGACTTGAGCGAACGCTACACCTGCCGCGCCCCGAGCGCGAGAGCCAGTGTCCCCGCGCGTACGACGCCGACGTCTTACGGCTGGTCGGGCTCCCGCTCCGGTTCGGTCTCGGGTTCGGGCTGGGGCGCCGGTTCAGGTCCCCATTCCGGCTCGGTCTCGATCTCCGGTTCCCGTCCCGGTTCCGTCTCGGTCTCCAGTTCGGCGAGCGCCTCGAGCGCTGCCTCCACCTCGGCGAGGGTCGGCAGGTCCGCGCCCGCTCGGGACACGGTGATGCCGGCAGCGGCCGCCGCCCGCCGCCCCATCTCGAGTAGTTCGGCCTCCGACACGGCGGCTGGGTCGATGTCGAGAAGAGAGTAGACGAGCGACGCCATGTAGGTGTCCCCCGCACCGATGGTGTCGACCACCGTCACCGTCGCGGACGGCACCTCGACTCGCAATTCCCTGGTCGTCAGGATGGATCCGGCGCCGCCGAGCGTCACAATCGCGAGGCGAGGTCCCAGGGCGAGCACCTGGGGCAGCACCTCGTCGACCGTCAGGTGCGGGTAGAGCCAGGCGGCATCCTCATCGCTCAGCTTCACGACACTCGCGAGGGAGGCCATCGCCTCGAATCGGCCGATGTTGTCGTCGCGGCTGCCAATGATGCTCGGGCGGATGTTGGGGTCGTAGGTGACGATCGTGCCCGTCGCGGCGGCCTTGAGCAGCGATCGCACGGTGTCCGCCCCCGGCGCGAGGAAACTGGCGATCGACCCGGTGTGGAGCACGCGCGATGGCGGCGTCGAGGCGTCGGCGGGGAGGCTCCAGTCGAGATCGAACACGTAGCTGGCGGCGCCGGTCGCCCCGATGGTGGCGGCGGCGGTCGACGTGCGTGCCGCGGACTGGGAACCAGGCGCGAGCCGCACACCCGCGAGGTGTTCGGTGATGAGGCGGCCGCGCTCGTCGTCCCCGAGATGGGTGAGGAAGGTCGTGTCGACGCCGAGCAACCCGAGCCCGTATGCGACATTGGCTGGGCTGCCGCCCGGCAGCTCGGTGGTCGCGTCGGCGGTGCGCACGATGTCGATGAGCGCCTCCCCGATAACGCAAACGGCGCGTGGCATCTCAGTCATGCCTCGACCCTATTGGGTGCGGAGGCGCAATGACGCATTGCGGAGGCGCTTGCCCGCGCGTGCCGACACGCTCGCGTCGCCCGCCGCTCCCGCGCTCCCGCCGCGTGCCAGCGCGCCGCTCCCCGCCGCGTGCCAGCGCGCCGGCCTGAGCAACCGAACCCGATCGCTCACTCGTCCGAGTCTCACATCCCCTCCCCCACAAAGCACCGCCCGATACAACATATGTACAGATTGGCGAGGGGCATTCAGATAGGTATTCGACTCTGGAAGGCTGTGTCCATGCTCAGCCTCGTAGACACGTTCACCGCATCCCTCGATGCCGTGCGCTCGGCGACGCGCAAGCTCCCCTCTGGCATCGAATCGATCCGGGCGCTGGATGACGCTGGCGTCCTCGAGGTGCAGCGCCTGCTGGCCGCGGCACGCCGCGACCTCGATGCCTGCGCTTCCCTCGTGGCGGGCGAGATCAGCTTCCGGTCCCGCCGAGAACTCGGATACTCGGGTCTCGCGCAACGCGAAGGGCTGCGCACCGCGCAGCTGCTCGTCCAGCGCGAGACGGGGTCCACCGCTCGCCAGGCAAACACTCTCGTCCAGGTCGGCGAAATGGTTCTCGATTCATTTGCCTCGGCGTGCCCGGAGATGCTCACCGTCCCCCGCGAGCCGTGGCTCACCGTGGTGGGAGCCGCCGTCGCCGCAGGCACGCTTTCGATGGATGCCGCCCAGGCGATCCGCTCCGGACTCGGAACCCCGTCGAACGAGGTCGACGGCATCTCGGCGGCCGGGCTGGCCGATGCCGCAAGCCGACTCCTCGTGAACTCGGCTGGCCTCGATGCCGACCAGTTCCTTCGGCGAGCGCGCGAACTCCGGGACGAACTCGACGAGGCTGGAGTCGCGACCCGCGAACGGGACATCTACCAGCAACGCGGCTGGCGTCGAACCAGGCGAGCCAATGGACTCTCCCGCTACATTCTCGACCCCGACATCGAATCCGCCGCCTTCTGGGACTCCCTCTACGACACCCTACTGTCACCGCGACGCGGCGGTCCTCGATTCGTCAGCGCCGCGGATAAGGCGTGGGCCGACACTATCGCGTCCGACGAGCGCACAACGGCCCAGCACGCCCACGACGCGATCACCCAGCTGATTCGAATCGGTGTTGCCGCAGATACTGCAGACAGCCGCCGCCTCATCGGATCCCGCACGCCATCCGTGCGAGTACTCGTCACCGAATCGGCACTGACCAAAGAGTCCGGTCATGGCCGCATTGAGGGATGCGACATCCCCGTGGCGATCGAGACCGTACAGCGTGCCATCTGCGACTCCGGCACCGTGGAGATCCGCTTCGATGAGGAGGGCCAGGCCCTCAATCTCGGCCGCGAACAGCGGCTCTTCGACAAACGGCAACGGATCGCGCTTGCCGCCCGCGACGGCGGATGCCTCTGGGGAGACTGCGATCGACCACCGAGCTGGACGGAAGCCCATCACATCGTCCATTGGAAACGCGACCGCGGCCGAACAGACATCGCCGACGGAACAAGTTGTAAATACGCCCCTACAGTAGTGAAGCTAAACAATTCGACTTGGCCTCCGGCTCTAGCGAAGCGGGCGAGTTCGAATATTGGGCGCCACTAAGTGAAGCTAAAGCGGCGACGTCGGCACAATCCAAGGTGAGAGTACTTCTTCAGTGCCCAGTCGAACACCATCGATCCGACTCCCAGGCCTGAGGAGCCGCTCTACTCTAATTAGTCCACGCGCGTGAGCCCCAATAGTCCGACGCAGAACAGCTGTGTCCCGAGACGAGAAGAAGTGCGGCCAGACCGCTTCGACTTGGCGTTGGATGGTGTCCCAGTCTGAGGGACTTACCGCGCGGCGAATCAAGGGCAGAACACGCTTGGCGCGGTAGAGGTCGGACAAAGTCCTCTCGTCATTTCCTAGAAGCGCAAGCAACGCCTCCCGGTGTATTGCCCAGCCTTCGAGCAGCTCCCTGTCCAATACGGCATCAGAAACCTGAGTTGGCGAAAGCTGAATTTGATGAAATTGTTCCGCGTGGCCCCAAAGTTCGTGCGAAACAGCAAGAAGAAGGCGTGACGCGGCAAAGCTGTCATTGTTCGCGAGATTGGAGAACCGCTTGGAAATGAGAATGACACGAGGTGTTCCGAGCGGTGTCGGCATAAACATAGCCATGTCGATAAGCGGTTCGAGAGCTTTCGGTGCCTCGATAATCGCCGACGTGAAGCTGTCCGCTCCTTGGACGCCTGACGTGTCTGCGAGTGCACGAGCGATGGCGATGGATATCTCCGCCACGGCTTCGTTGTGCGATCTGCCCTGTATGTTCCATCGTTCCTCCAGCCGCCCTGAGAGTCTTTGCAGATCACCTTCAAGTGGCGTGGCGGCCGCAAGGAAGCTATCCATTTCTCGCTCGATCTCACCTCGAGAAAGTTCCTCCCATTCGGGTGTAAAAGCGCCAGAACCGCTGACGTTGGTGCCCGCACGACGACTTGAGTGCGTTTCCTGGCTAAACGACGACCAGTCGACCGACTCACCACTGCGCACAGCAGATAGAAAGGAGGAGGGCCACGGAGTCGAACCGTTACTGGAGCGCTGGACGACATAGCCTATGAACGCATCCTCGAATCCATCGAAGACAGCGTAGTTACTGGCCCACCCCAGCAGACTTGCGACTTCGCGATACCCGACGAGGCATCGGCAGATGTACTCGGACTCTTCAGGCGTGCTACCGGCAAGCGCTTCTTCGAACTTTTGCGTCTCCCACCACGCGCCAAATGTAATTTGATCGATGATCTTGCTGAGGCTCATAGGCTCACGCGTTGATGGCTTCGACTAATACCATTTTCGAGATCTGCCTTTGGGTGAATACTCCACGGCAAATCCAATAGGCCAGCAGGCCTCCAAACGCGCCCACTGCGCCAAAAAGCCAGAGTCCTACTAACGCAACTGGGACCTGCGCGGCCCAAACCGCGGTCACGTTGCTCACAAAGTCAGAGCCTGTCCGGCCTGCCGCCCTCAAAATGCTCACGTTTGCATATGTCCACCCGATGACCGGACATATCGCGGCTACCAGAAGCATCAGGGCAAAAGCAATCTGGCGGACATCAGGATCTGGCGTAGCGATGAGGGCGATCGGCCAGGCTAGTCCTGCGAGCACCAAGCCCAGCCCGATGGAGACACTCACAAATCGCAGGCGGATTGCCTGGCGTTCCCTGATGGCGAAGTCAGGGTCGACATTGTGAGCATGACCGATCAGATACAGCGATGCCGCTGACAACGATGAGACAAGGACGAATGCAAGAAGATGCGTGCTCGTAGCGATTCGCGCGCCCGCAAGTCCGGTCACGCCTCCGAAAGCTAGTAGCGCGGTGAAGGCGATGTTACCGGCATAGTCAAGCGACGCGGAGCCGACTGCTGGCAACGACAACTTCCGCCAGCCTGCAAAATGAGATCTGGCGAGTGCGGAGCCCGACTCGGATGATAGGGACATGCTTCGAACCTGGTAGACGAGCCAAGGCACCACGACCAGTATCCCGATAGAGCTGGCCAGCCCGTCGCCGAATGCGCCCCACCGAGGAATCGGTCCAAACCCGTAGACGAATGGAAGGTCTAGCAGCAAATTCATGCCCGAGCTGATGACGAAAACGACTAGTGGAATTTTCAGTCGACCCCACGAGACCAACGTTATGGTGAAGGCACTTGTCGCAGCTTCGATCAATACGCTCGGTGAGCGACCAAGGAGATAAAGTCCGGCTTGAGTTGTGCTGCCCTCAAGAATTGAGCGACCAAACCACAAGAGCGCTAGTCCGCACAGCAGCAGCATGGCAAACGCGATAACGGCCAAAGGGAGCAGTGCCCGGAGTGTAATCGTCAAGCCTGAGACGGTTCGGGAGGAGTCAACATTCCCCGCAAGGCGGGGCTGCAATATTCGATACGCCATCAAACCCCCGAATAAGGCGTTCGCTGGAAGTTCGTAGATACTCGACCCGAGCGCGACTCCCGCCAACGCAGAACTCGAGAAGTGCCCAATGATTAGCGTGTCAGTGAGTCCGACTACCACCCCTCCGATCGAGCTCAGGGCGATCGGGCCGGCGTACCGAAGGAGTTCTCGGCTTGTAAACACCTATGCTGCTCCAGACCGCTTGGGACCGCCGAACGAAACGGTGTAAACAACTTCGTTGTCCAGATCAGGATCCAGTCCCATGATCTCGCAAGTCAGTGAGTCGTTCACAGCTGGGGACATATGTGGCGTGATGTCTCGTCGAGATAGCGACCAGAGCAGGTGGTTCACCACTTTCGCACCATCGATCCAGAGACCACGCAGTGCTCGTGCGTGACGATATCGCCACTGGTGACGGTGAATCTCTGACACATAAAGAACAGTGACTGCGGCTGTGATCGGTGCGGGTTGACCTACAAGAGCTATGCGCATCTCTTCTCGAAAGTTGCCTCGCGATAGGAGGATGAGACTTGAGTCGCGCAGGTCGTATCGGTAGATTCCTGCTTCCAAGCCAGTCACCTCGTACACCGCGCAGTAAACGTCGAGGGAAGGCCCAAAGTTGACCATCGCGTTTAGCGGGTCGCTCGCCAAGCTTGGCGTGCGGAATGCTACAAGCCTCTTTGTTGCTTCAGACAGGATCTCTGCTAGGTCATTGAGGTGAAGCGGGGTCCTGTCAGGAACCAGCGTCGTACGCCTACGGCGAAGCACTTCGCCGTCTGGAGCAACGAGCTTGTTTGGCGACTTTGGCAGTTGAACCTTGTCGATCGACATTGGGTAGCGCTCTGAAGGAAGTGGCGACGAGTTCGCGTACGTGGACAGGACTTCTGCATGCTGGTTGCGGAAGTCGTTCCCGACATCCGAGTATTCGAGATCGAGAGTTGAAATGTAGAACGGGATCGCGTCGCTCCATCCGTATTCGTCCCATTTCTCAAACTCGCCGAGGTCGACTTCTGAATCGGTTCGCGCGCCATTCAGGGTCCCGCCCGTGCTCACGTGCCGAGCGACCGAGAGCGAGTCGGCCTTGAATGAGCGCGAGGCACCGATATTGCGAATTTCCACACTTCCCGCGATCGCGCCCGGCCAAGCGCGGAATCTCATTCGCGACATCAGCTTCCAACTCGAATGAGCTCGGGCGGAAGCTCACTTTCGAGCCCGACAGAAACTAGATACGACGGACTCTCTATCGCAAGTGAAGGACTTTGAATTAGGTCCTTCACTGCGGAGTCCCTAAACCCGTGATGGCCGTGCGCGATCGAGCCAGCCCGATCACCGAGTGTCTCTAGCAATCCCCCAAGGTGCCCAGCGTCGTAGTAGACAGTGCGAAGCGTTCGAGCTTCCCGGTACCGATACATATTGCGCCCAAACTCTGTTGAGACTATGAAGACTAGACGAGGTGGGGCACCCAGCCTGAAGGCGCCAGGAAGATCAACTCGCAATCTCTCAGTCGAGGGAAGGTCGCGTAGGCGACCAAGTCGAGCTTCTCCTACGCCGACATGATAGGCACCCCGCGACAGACCAGGGACATCTAGCGCCAGTATGTACAGCTCGGAAGGGTGGCGACACCCACCTGACGGGCTGGTCCGCTTCATGTAGTCCGCGCCAGGAGTCCGTGACTGTTTCCACACGATGGGAAGAGCAGCCACAGACGCCATGTTCAGAATATGGTCGAGAAGGTTCGTTTCATTAATCGGATCGAGATCGCTGCTGAAGTAACCTAGCGCGTCGTCAATATCGGGAAGTGCAAGGTCGGGCGCTCCCTTGAGCGGGAGCATTCGTTGGTTATCGGGCTCGACCTCCGCGTACGCCGTCATACGTTTCTTGTCGACCTCCTGGCCACCACGTGAGTAGTCTTCGAACGGATAATCCCAAGTAGAGGCCAAGTAGTCGAAAGGCTCTCCCCATCCGATTTGAGCCCATCGCTGGAGCGTCTCAATGCGAGGCGCCACTTTCTGGGCGGGTTGCAAGACTTGCAAATCTTGCAATTTTTTGATCCGCAGCGATACCGACGTTGAATCAATGCTCGAAACATCGCTATCTGCTAGCGCCGCAATCACGTCTTCGTCTGCACGCGCGCTCAAGAATGCGATGGCGATCGCGGCCGTTAGACGGTCCACCCGCCACGACTTGTGCCTAGCCAAGTCATGAACCGACCATCCATTTTTGTCGTCAGAAAAGACGCGTACGCCGGGATTGGTAGTCAGAAATGCCAATTCGAGTTCCTTGATGTGGCACGGTCCGACGCAGTCTTGAACGTCGGACCGCGCGAAAACAACCGTGCGACTAAAGGTGAATGTTGCCCTGCTGGATGAGGGCGGGGCTCGCTGCCTCGATCTCTTCGATCACCAGATCGTTGTTCTGCTCGTTCATGTTCACCTCCCCGTATACGTGATTCGTCATTGACAAGTGCGAGCATACAGACTGGATTGTCTACTGCAAAACGACGGGGGTGCTCCAGCGGTGACTGCTCGTTCGGAGGACGCCAGAGTCACGAGGCCGCCGACTTTCTCCTCATCTCTCTCAAGCGACGAGATCGCTGATCAACGTGTCACCTTGATGGAGTAAAGAAAGTTTGAACACGATGGTTCGCTGACTGCGGTTGTTGGCCAGGTGGTTGCTTCATGGCTGATGATTGCCGTCGTGCGTCTTCGCTTCGTTTGGGGTGGTGCGGGGAGCGGAGCGGACCGCGCCGCCCCGATTTATCGTTCAGGGTCTTATTTTTCCCTTTTCCCCTTGTCTTTTCCGTGGACGAGAATCCTCTTGGCATCGCGTTCAACATCCATTTGATGGCAAGGCCCGCGTGCGGGGCGCGGCAGTACGTCGGCAATCGTCCGTCCTGAGCTCACAGCCGGGGCAAGTGCCGGATATCTCGGTGCCGGTGGTGTCGGCACGTCGTAGTGTTGTTGCCGTGGAGGCGCCGGTGGTAGTTCAGGCTCGCGGCGTTGCCGTGGAACAGTTAGCGGGTGTCCCGCATCGGTTGGCGCACGTGACCGGAGTCGCGGCTTCCACGGCGAGGGTGGTCGCGCTGGCTGGCTCGGATCATGCGGATGAGTTGATTGCTGCGGCGTGGGTGCACGACATCGGTTACGCCCAGCCGGTGGTTCGTTCCGGGTTTCACCCGTTGGATGGGGCGGTGTTCTTGCGTGGGGCGGGGTTCCCGGATTTGGTGGTTTCGCTGGTTGCCTACCATTCGGGTGCGGTGGTGGAGGCTGAGGAGCGTGGCCTGGCCGACGAGTTGCGGGTCTTCCCGGAGCCCCCGGCTGACTTGCTGGATGTGTTGACGTTTGCTGACATGACGACAAGTCGTGATGGGGACCCGGTGGACGTGGGGAGGCGCTTGGCAGAGATTCAGGCCCGATACGGTCCCGAGGATGTCGTATACCGGGCGATCAGCCGCTCGACATCGGATCTGTTGGCGGCGGTTCAGCGGGTGAGCGATCGGATTGCGGGAGCGTAGCGGCTATCCCAGGTATGGGGTGGGGCGGTGCTCTTGGTAGTGGGTGATCCGTAGCCGCATGGAGGGGTGCATGGTCAGGGTCTCGATCTGCTCGGCGGTGGCCCAGATGATGTCGGTGCTTTCGTCATCGAATTTCAGTTCCCCGCCGGTCAGGGTGGTGGTGTAGCAGAGGGAGAATTGTTGGCGCACTTCCCCGTCGGAGTATTCGATGACGTGGTGCGGGTTGGTGTACACGCCGATGAGTCCGGTGAGTTGCACCTCGAGCCCGGTTTCTTCTTTCACTTCCCGGATCGCGCAGTCTTCGATCGATTCGCCGAGTTCCATCCCACCGCCGGGCAACGCCCACAGGTCGTTGTCTTTGCGGCGGATGAGCACAATGCGCCCGTCGGGGTCGGTGACGATCGCGGTGGTGGAGGGAACAACACTGTTGGCTTTGGGTGCGTCGGGGTTGTTGAAGTGATCGATGCGGCTCATCAGGTTCCTTGTCGGGAGTGGGCGGGGTGGGCGGCAGCCCAGATTCGGTCGAACGATTCGGTGTAGGTATCCCACAGGTCGGGGTCGGTGGGGCGAGTGAGGATCAGGGCGGGGTTGTCGCTGGCGGGAGAGCCGTAGATGTGGTGGTTTGCGACGAGGGTGTCGTCGATCCGGAAAATGGAGGCGTACAGCGGGGTGCCGTGAACGCGAATCTGAATGCCGTCGGTGTGGGCGATCGGGGCTAACCGGTCGATGGTCATGGTGCACCGGCCGGGGAGACTGTTGCCGATCGCTTCCTCCTCGCCGCGTTTGTACACGTTCGCCGCGGCCGGGTCTCCGGCCAGGAACCGGACGGCGACTCCTCGCTCGGCAGCGTTGGTCATGAGCCGGTTGAAGCCGGGGATGGTGTCGAAAAGGAACGTGCCCCCGTACACGCAAATATCGATGTAGCTGGTGGCGGCGGTGAAAAGGTCACGCCAGACGGCGACGGGTATGTGGGAGCGGCTGGCATACACCGTCGCTGTGATGGTACCGCCGCCGGGTGCCGGAAGTGCGGGAAACCGGTCGGGCCACAGGTCGGCGGTGGTGCACTCCAACGCGTCTGCGACCTGGCGTGCATTGTCGGCCTGCGGTGTGGCTTGGCCGTCCATCCACCGTTGAATTGTCCGTTCGTCGAACTTGGTGACAGCGGCGAGTTTCGCTTTCGAAAAGCCCAGGGCTGCCATTCGGTACCGCAACGCAGTGTTGGGAATCGAATCGGTGCGCGGTTCGTCGTCGTCCATGCGCCCCCTTCTTGCTGGCCCGGCCGGTGTCGGCGGACATTCCCCGTGCCGATTTTGTCACATGCTCTGTCCGGCTCTGTCCGCAGATGTCCTTGGAACGCCGGTTTTGCGCCGATGGACTGAAGTTCCCACCCCAACCGGGTGGCAGATAAACCGAAACGGAGAAGCAGCATGAGACTGAATATCAACACCACCGGGGTCACCTTTTTGTGCACGAGGGCGGCGGAGCAGCGCACCGACCGTGACAGCGGGGCAGTGCGGATCGATAAAGAGACCGGGCTGCCGTTGTGGCGGGTGCAGGTCGCAGCCCTCGACACCACCGGGGGTGAAGTTCTCGCCGTCACCGTGGCGGGCCAACCGACGGTCGCTGTCGGCTCCCCGGTGTCAGTGGAGTCGCTGGTGGCGATCCCGTGGTCCCAGGGCGACCGTTCCGGTGTCGCATACCGGGCAGCGAGCATCCGCACTGGCAACAGCCCGACGGCTCCTGCTGGTGAACCGGCCAGCGGCACCTCGTCCGAGCGATCGTCCGCCTCGAAGTAGCACTCCTGGTTTCGGCCCGCCCGCCTGTGTTCCGTCGCACGGATCGCAGGCAGGGCGGGCCGACTTCCCTTCTGTTGTCGAATCCCTGTTCTGAAAGGTTCACCGCTCATGGTTACCAGCACCACCCCGCGACCCCCTGCCGCCAACAAGACGCCCGGTGATGAGCTGGCCGAAGCCCTCTTTCGGCTGATCGGATGGCTGCTGATGGCAGCCGCCAGACTGGTGTGGTGGGCGATCCTGTTCCCCATGCTCAGCCTCCCGGCAGCCCTCAGCATCTACCTCACCGTCGCCGACGGGCTCCGGGCAGGTGCCCTCACCGCGGTGGCTGCCATCGCAGCGTTGGTGTTGTGGCGGTTGGTCGGGGCTGCCTCATTCCGGGCAGCGATCACGACACGCATTCAGGCCCGGTGGCGGCGCTGGGCCGTATACACGCGGTGGTGGGCAGCACGGTGTGCACTGCATGGCCTCACCGCGACCCTCGACGGGAACACCCTGGTTCCCCGGCTATCCAAAGTCAGAATCGGGGCCGTGCAGGATGTTCTGACGGTTCGGATGCTGGTCGGTCAAACCCTCACCGACTGGTCCGAACAAGCCGACGCGTTCGCCCACACCTTCGGGGTGCGCTCCGTGACCGCTACGTCCGCTTCCCGCGGAATGGTCACCATCACCTTGCACCGACGCGACCTGCTCGCTAATCCAATCCTTGTGCCCGTTCCCTCTGCGGCTACGGTGGTGCGCCTTGACGCGGTCACGATCGGGGTCGCCGAGGCAGGCGAGCCATGGACGATCCCCGTGCTCGGCCGACACCTGCTGGTCGCGGGTGCAACGGGGGCGGGTAAAGGCAGTGTGCTGTGGTCGATCCTCACCGGGGTCGCCCCGGCAATCCGAGCCGGGCTGGTCAGTGTGTGGATGATCGACCCGAAAGGCGGAATGGAATTCGGCGCAGGCGCAGCCCTGTTCAGCCGGTTCAGTTACGACACCGGCGAGAACACCGTGACCCTGTTGCGGGATGCTGCCGCAGTCTTGACCGACCGTGCTGGTCGACTGCGGGGAACCGCCCGCCAGCACACCCCCACCGTTGCAGAACCGTTGATCCTGCTGGCCATCGATGAGCTGGCCGCGTTGACCGCCTACATGACCGACCGGAAAATCCGCACCGAGGTCGAGCAACTCCTGGGCCTGGTCCTGTCCCAAGGCCGGGCCGTCGGGGTCTGTGTGATCGCCTGTGTGCAAGACCCCTCGAAAGAAGTCCTTGCCCTGCGGCAACTGTTCCCCACCCGCATCGGCCTGCGGCTGACCGAAGCCACCCAAGTCGCAATGGTGTTGGGGCTCTCCGCCAGGGAACGCGGGGCGCTGTGCGATCTGATCCCCGACAGCCAACCCGGGGTCGGATACATGGCCGAAGACGGCACCGCGACCCTGACCCGCGCCCGCGCATTCCAGGTCACCGATGCCGACATCGACCGGCTCGCCAAAACATTCGCCCCACCAGAACCGGGCACTCCCGCGGCCGTCATCGACCCCGCCCACTGAGCGCACAGGTAGAGGCTAAGGAGCACTCGTCATGATCGCCGCAGAGACACCCCAGACTGATTTGCCTGACGCTCGAGTGATCGCAGAGGTGATCGCACGCGCTGGGTCTTTCGGGTATGAACAGTGGTGGTCCCGGATGACGGCGGCCGGGTACTGCGCGGCACCGATCAAACTGTTGCGCAGCGACCGCGCAGGTGAGAGCTCGGTTTTGGTGCGCTGTAAGAATCGGCGGGCGGTGGTGTGTCCGTCTTGCTCGGACCTGTACGCCGGGGACACCTGGCACCTTGTTCATGCCGGACTCGGCGGAGGCCACCACATCCCCGCCACCGTCGCCGCGCACCCGGCCGTGTTCCTCACCCTCACCGCCCCCAGCTACGGTCCCGTGCACACCACCCACACCAGCTCCGGCAAAGGCAGCGGCAGCGGCAGCGGCAGCGGCAGCGAAGGTGAGAGTGGGCCGTGCCGCCCGGCGTCGGGTTCGGGCACCTGTCCGCACGGGGTCGTCCGGTTCTGCATGGTCGTTCATTCCGAAACCGACTCGCGATTGGGTCAGCCGATCTGCCCGCAGTGTTACGACTACACCGGCCACGCCCTCTTCACCTGGAACGCGCCAACCCTGTGGGCACGATTCACTATCACGCTGCGTCGCCTCGTCCGACGGCAACTGGCAGTGCTCGGGGAGGAGCCGGGAAGTGTCCGGGTGTCGTTCGTGAAAATTGTGGAAATGCAACGCCGCGGTATCCCCCATTTCCACGCCGTCATCCGCCTCGACGCCGCACCCCTCCCCGGCGAGAACAACGAGCCCCACAATCCGCCAACAGGGCTGAGCGCCGACAATCTCGCCGCGCTGGCGCAGCGTGCCGCCCGTCTGGCCCATCTTGAGGTCCCGGGCACGGACGGGGAGCTGACACGGATCCGATTCGGCACCCAAATCGACACCCAACCTCTGACCATCCCGGAAGAACCGCGGGGCACCGCGAGCGGATCGGGTGGTCGGGCCGCCGCTGTGGGTATGGCTCGGCGGGTGGCGGGGTATCTGGCCAAATATGTGACCAAATCGGTGACCGACTTCGGGATCGCACCGCGCCGGTTCCCGCCCGAAGCGATCGACAGCCTGAGTGTCAGCCCCCATGTCGCGTTACTGCTGCACGCCCTCGCCGCGCTATCCCGCCCCGGCGGCGACACGGACACGGGAGGGAACGGTCCGCAACGCTGGTTGCATACCCTCGGTTACCGCGGGCACATCACCACCAAGTCCCGCCGCTACTCCACCACCATGGGTGCGCTCCGGGCGATCCGCGCCCAATTCCAGAAACTGCACACACGCGTCCCGTCGCAAGAGCAGCGCGCCGGGGGCGGGCAGTCCGCTGAACGTCCAGAGCTGCCCGAATGGGAGTATGCGGCGCACGGGCATCGAAACCTGGGGGAACGGTTTTTGGTCGTCTCCGCAGCACTGCGCATCCGGGAATCACGGTGGGCTGCCCGGCAACTCATCGACACGGTCGAGGCCGAAAGCCCGTGAACGGCAACAACCCGCTCGACCGCGACGCGCTGCGGGCATGGGTGGAACAATCCTGCGCCGAACAGGGAATCCCCGTCCACATCACCGACCCGGTCCTCATCGCCAGCGTCGGACGCCTGCTATCCGTGACCGGTTCCATAGTCACCCATCCGAGCTGACAATGCACGGCAGTGCTGGAAGCCATTGGCGCGTTGCCCGTGCCCGAGTGAGGGCCTAAACCCGCCACTGGGGCACGATCCGGGTGGGGTCGAATTCGCGGCCCCGTCGGGTAGCCGAGTTGACTGTTGCGTAGTCGAGGACTGCGCCGATGATGGCCGCTTGTCGGGAGAGATTCAAGGTGCCCCACCGGGTTTCCAGTTCGTTCCCGGTGCCGATGAGGCCGGTGAGAGTGTCGTCTCCGGTCAAATGGGCGAGTTGCCGGTCGACACGGTCGATTCGGGCTTCGATGGTCTCCCTAGCGGCTTTCCACTCTGCGGTGCTGATCCCTTTGGCAGCCCACAGTTCGGAGAGTTCGACCAGCTGCGCCTGGTCGCCCTGAAGTTCGGCACTGAGGACCGCGTACCGGTCATCGGTCGCGGCCCTGCCCGCCAGCACATCAACCATCGCGGTGCTGTTCAGCCGGTACAGGACCGCCTGGGTCACCCATTCCTCGACCGGGCCAGCAACGATCGTCATCGACCCGCAGCCGCCGTGGTCGGGCCCGGACATGCACACATACCGGCGGGTATCGACCCGCACCGAACTGAACAGTTTGCCGCCACATTTGCCGCACCGCAGCAACCCCGACAGCAGGTAGCGGCGCGGAACACGCCTCCCGGTCGCAGTCTTCCTGGCAAACATTGCGATCAACTGTTGATGCTCGGCCGGGCTGATGATCCCCGGCCATTGTGCTGCCCCGACGATGGTGCCATTGTGGGCGCGGAGCCCCGCAATCCGTGGGTTGGTCAGAACCTGCCGGATCGCACTCGTGGACCACTTCGCCCCCGTCACCGTGGCCACCTGCTGGTCCTGCAACCAGAGAGTCAGGGATGCCAACGATTCACCGGCAAGATACCGGGCAGCAACCTCCCTAATGATTGTGGCTTCCGCTTCGCGGACGGCGAGTTGGTCTTTCTCGTATCCGAACGGGCGGCGACCCCCGTTCGGTTTGCCTGCTTCCGCGTTCTCGATCGCTTTCCGCTTCAACCGCTCCGACTTCCGACCCGATTCCTTCGCCGCGACCGCCGCCAGCACGCGCGCCATGAACATGCCATCATCGTTGCCGAAATTGATATCCCCGGTCACCGCAACCAACTGGGTCACCTTCGCGGCCTCACAAACCTGGGTGAACTGCTCCAACTCGATCGGACGCCTAGTCAACCGGTCCGCGTTATACACAATCACCGCATCCCGGATCCCCGCCGTAATGTCTTCCAACATCCGCTGATACGCGGGACGATGTTTCCCACCGAACGCCGAAATATCGTTATCGACATACTCCTCCGCCACCACCCAGCCCCGTTCATTTGCGATCCGACGGCAATCCTCAAGCTGACGCTCAACCCCCAACCCCTCGCCGGTAACATCACGGGAAATGCGGGCATAAACAGCGACACGAGAGAAAGAAACCATAGGGACAGATTAGCGCAACAATGCGGACGGAGTTCTCCTCTGCCGCTACCATCACCTGCTGCTGCACAACAACCTCTGGCAGATACGGCGTGAGGGCTCAACGTACTGGCTGATTCCTCCGCCAACGGTGGATCCGCGCCAGGGCCCTCGTCTCATGCACTCGAAGAGTGCGGCGCTGCGCGACCTGCGGGGGCGGCGCCATGCCGGTTGACCCGCCGATCGCACCAGGAAACGCCGCACCGATCCTCGACGCCTTCAGGAGAGTCCCCACGCTGGCGACCGGCGGCTTCGCCTTCTTGCACTGGGCCCTACTGCTGGGCCCGCTCGAGTACCAGCTCGCGCACCCGGGCGGCATCCGCCGTGCCCTTCATCGCCTTCATGACGGCACCGATCACGGCGCCGGCGGCCTGAACCTTGCCGTCCCGGATCTTCTCGAGCACGTCGGGCTGCGCCGCGAGCGCCTCGTCGATGGCGGCGATGAGCGCACCGTCATCCGAGACCACGGCGAGCCCTCGGGAGGCGACGACCGCGCTGGGCGAACCCTCGCCCGCGACGACGCCTTCGAGCACCTGGCGCGCCAGGCGGTCGGTGAGCTCTCCCACCTCGATCAGCCCGATCAGTTCGCTCACATGGATCGAGGAAACGAGGGACGATGCATCCACCGAGGCGGCGTTCGCCAGTCGAGCGATCTCGCCCGTCCACCACTTCCTCGCCTGTGCCGGGGAAGCGCCGGCGGCCGTGGTCTCCTCGATCTCCACCAGGAGGCCGGAGTTCACGACGTCCTGGAACTCAAGCTCGGTGAAGCCCCACGCCTCCCTGAGCCGGCGGCGGCGGATCGCCGGCGCCTCCGGCAGGGCGGCCCGCAAGCTCTCGATGAGTTCCAGGGAGGGCTCCACCGGGAGCAGGTCGGGCTCGGGAAAGTAGCGGTAGTCGTCCGCGTCGCTCTTGGGGCGGCCCGCCGACGTGACGCCGGTGTCCTCGTGCCAATGCCGCGTCTCCTGGATGATTGTGCCCCCGGCGTCGAGAATGGCGGCCTGCCGCTGGATCTCGTAGCGGATGGAGCGCTCGACGCTGCGAAGGCTGTTGACGTTCTTCGTCTCGGTGCGCGTGCCGAGCGGCGGCGGATCCCCCGCGGCCAGGGCCTCGGCCACCGACTTGCGGGAGCGCAGCGAAATGTTCGCGTCGCAGCGCAGGTTTCCGCGCTCCATCTTCGCGTCGCTGATTCCGAGCGACCGCACGATGTCACGGATCGTCGAGACGTAGGCCTTCGCCAGCTCGGGCGCGTCGCGATCCGCTCCATAGATGATGTTGGTGACGATCTCCACGAGAGGCACACCGGCGCGGTTGTAGTCCACGAGCGAGTACTCGGCGCCCTGGATTCGGCCGGTCGAGCCGCCGACGTGCGTGAGCTTGCCGGCGTCCTCCTCCATGTGGGCGCGTTCGATCGAGATCTGGAACAGCCGGCCGTCGGAGAGTTCCACCTCGACGTTGCCGTCGTAGGCGATCGGCTCGTCGTACTGGCTGATCTGGTAGTTCTTGGCCAGGTCGGGGTAGAAGTAGTTCTTGCGCGCGAAACGGCTGGACGCACGGATGCTGCAGCCGAGCGCGAGGCCGAGACTGATGCTGTGGTGAATGGCCTTCTCGTTCACTACCGGCAGGGTGCCCGGAAGCCCGAGATCCACCGGAGTCACGTTCGTGTTGGGCTCGCCGCCGAAGAAGTTGGGAGCATCCGAGAACATCTTCGTGCGGGTGTTGAGCTCCACGTGCACCTCGAAGCCGAGCACCGGCTCGAACAGCTCGAGAGCCCTGTCATAGTCCATCAGTTCAGCTTTAGCCACCTGATGATTCTACGGGGAGCGCCCCCAGCCTGTTTGGCACGGCGGCCTCGAGCGGCTGCGCCGATTTCTCCGACCGCACGAAGGCGATGCCCGCGAGGATGAGCACGCCACCGACCAGTTGCAGCAGGGACAGGTTCTCGCCGAGCAGCAGCCAGGCGTAGAGGGCGGCCGCGACCACTTCGAGCAGTCCGGCGAACGAGGCGAGCCGGGAGCCCAGCATCCCGCTCGCGGTGATGCTCGCGGCATAGGCGAGCGCGGTACCGATGATGCCGACGATCACGAGCGGCACCCACCAGGGCGTGGCAGTGCCGAACATGCGCACCGTGCCGAACGTCACGGTGAACGGCACGATGCCGGCGAGTCCGGCGAGCCCGAGCACGAGCCCCCCGAAGACGAGCCCGGATGCCGCGAGCGCGACGGGCGGCAGGCCGTCGTTCGGGCGTGCAGCGACCACGTAGTAGACAGCGCAGCCGACCGCGGCGAGGGCGGCGAAGAGAAGCCCGACGATCTCGAGCGCTCCCCCAACGCCCGGCGACACCACGAGCACGAGCCCCACCAGCGCCACAACGGAGCCCACGAGCACGACGGCCTTCGGCATCCTGCGACTGGTCGCCCAGATGAAGGCGACAAGCAGCAGGGGCGCCAGGTATTCGATGAGGATCGCCGTGCCCACCGGGATGCGCTGGAGGGCCGCGAAGTACACGAGTTGGGTGCCGGCGACGCCCACCAGCGCCATCGCGAGAACGCGCCACCGCGCGCGCCAGAGCGCTGACCAGCGACCGCGGAGGGCGAAGAGAGCGAACGGCAGAAGCACGACGCCGCCGAGGAGCGCGCGAATCGTCACCGCCGACGCCGGGCTCCAGCCCGCCTCGAGGAGCGGCTTGACGAAGGCACCGGATACGCCGAACGCCGCCGCCGCGATGACCGCGATGACCAGGCCAAGGCTCGTCGACGACTGCTTCACGAAATCCTCCTTCGTCATGGTCTACATTGTCGTATGCCCCTGACATTACGACCACGAAAGGTGACGGGTCAATTTGCATCTAGCCCCTGACACCGAGGAGACGCTGGAGTTCGCCGTCGCACTCGCCAACACCGACCCCGCGGCGTCCAGGGGCGGCTCGGACGAGATCGGCACGGTCGGGCAACTCGCCGGATTTCTCTCCGACTGGTCATACTCCGGGCGGATCGACCACGATCCGGCGGAGCTGCGAGACGTGCTTCAGACCAGGGACCTGCTTCGGCGGTTGTGGGACCTCGACGTGGACGATGCCGTGCACGCGGTCAACGGGATGCTGGCCGAGGCCGGGGCTCTCCCGCACCTCGCGCGGCACGACGGATCCCCGTGGCACCTGCACGCCACGAGCCCGAACGCCCCGCTTGCCCAGCGGATCCGCGTCGAGGTCGCGCTCGCCTTCGTCGACGTGATCCGCTCGGGCGTGACGGGCCGGCTGAGGCGGTGCGCCGCCGACGGCTGCGGCGGCGTGCTCGTCGACCTGTCCCGAAACGGGTCGAAGCGGTTCTGCAGCGTGCGCTGCGGCAACCGGATGAACATGATCGCGTTCAGGGAACGCGCGTCACAGGAGTAGTCGCTACCGAGTTGTCGCTACCGTACGAGCTCCGGCACCTGGCTGATGAGGGTGCGACCCCACTTGTCTTCCAGGAGCGCCTCGATCGCGGCGCCCACCGAGTACAGGCGAACGTCTTGCCGGGCGGGGGCCATGATCTGCAGCCCGGTCGGAAGACCGTCCTCGGGGGCCAGCCCCATGGGAAGCCCCATGCCCGGGATGCCCGCGAGGTTCGCCGGGATCGTGGTCACGTCGTTGAGGTACATGGCGAGGGGATCCTCGATCTTCTCGCCGAGCTTGAACGCGGTGGTCGGGGCGGCCGGGCTCACGAGTACGTCTGCCTTGTCGAACGCGCTCGCGAAGTCGCGCTGGATGAGCGTGCGCACCTTCTGCGCGCTGCCGTAGTAAGCGTCGTAGTAGCCGGCGCTGAGGGCGTAGGTGCCGAGGATGATGCGGCGTTTCACCTCTGGGCCGAAACCGGCCTCGCGGGTGGCGGCCATCACATCCTCGACCGTCCCGCCCCCCACGGGGTTCACCCGGAGTCCGAAACGCACCGAGTCGAACTTGGCGAGGTTGCTGGAGGCCTCGGCCGGAAGAATCAGGTAGTAGGCGGCGACGGCGTACTCGAAGTTGGGTGCAGACACCTCCACGATCTCGGCGCCGTTCGCGGCGAGCAGCTCGAGGGTCTCGTGGAACCGCTGGCTCACTCCGGCCTGGAAGCCGGGGGCGTCGAGTTCCTTGACGACTCCGACGCGCACGCCGTCGAGGGACCGCCCCCTGGCACCGGCGCGGGCCGCGTCGGCGAAGCTGGGCCATTCGTCTCGAAGGGAGGTCGAATCGCGTGGATCATGCCCACCGATCACGTCGTGCAGGAGCGCGGCGTCGAGAACCGTTCGGGTTACCGGCCCCACCTGGTCGAGCGAGCTCGCGAGGGCGATCGCACCATAGCGGCTGACGCCGCCGTATGTGGGCTTGACGCCGACGCTTCCGGTGACGGCCGCGGGCTGGCGGATGGAGCCTCCGGTGTCCGAGCCGAGGGCGAGCGGCGCCTCGAATGCGGCGACCGCCGCCGCGGAGCCCCCGCCGGAACCGCCGGGGATCCGATCGAGGTCCCACGGGTTGTGGGTCGGGCCATAAGCGGAATGCTCGGTTGAGGAACCCATGGCGAACTCGTCCATGTTCGTCTTGCCGAGCGGCACGAGGTTGGCCTCGCGCAGCTTGCGCACGACCGTCGCGTCGTAGGGCGGAACCCAGCCCTGGAGGATCTTCGAACCGGCGGTCGACGGCATGTCGAGCGTGCACAACACGTCTTTGATCGCGATCGGGACGCCGGCGAGCGGGCCGAGGTCCTCGCCGATGCGGCGCAACACGTCGACGCCCTCCGCGGTGTCGATGGCGTCCGCGGAGATGTGCAGGAAGGCGTGGATGTCACCGTCGACCGCGGCGATGCGGTCGAGGTG
Organism: Lacisediminihabitans sp.; assembly: GCF_036569425.1. GTDB lineage: Bacteria > Actinomycetota > Actinomycetes > Actinomycetales > Microbacteriaceae > Lacisediminihabitans. The sequence goes on along the minus strand of NZ_DATCQQ010000073.1, from coordinate 20,124 downwards.
GGCCCGCGTCACTTCGACGCTCGAGACCTCGCGGGACTGCAGCTTCTCGCTGAGCTCGGAGGCGGAGAGTCTGGTCAGGTCGGTCATTACTGCTCCTCGCCCAGGATCGCGGAAACCTTGAATCGGCTTCCGTCGTGCTCGGGTGCGCCGCTCAGCGCCTCCTCGGCGGAGAGGGTGTCGCCGATGACGTCCGGGCGGAACACGTTCACGAGCGGAATCGGATGGCTCGTCGCGGGCACGTCGGCCGTGGCGACCTCCTGAACCTTGTTGATCGCGTCGAGGATCACCCCGAGCTCGCCCGTGAGCTTCTCGATCTCTTCGGGAGTCAAGGCGATCCTGGACAGGTTGGCGAGGTGCGCGACGACGTCGTTCGTGATCATTTCGTGGACCTCAAGACAGCTTCAGACATTCGGCTCCGTGCACGTGTGAGCGCGTTCCAGCGCGGCGGGGATGACAGTCCAGTCTATTCCGGGCGGGGGGAGGTGATCGCGCGGCCGGACGCGCCGGTGCCGACACCTCGGCGGCGACGCCCCAGCGGCGACACGTCAGCGGCGACGCCTCAGCGGCGACACGTCAGCGGCGACGCCTCTGTGGCGACACGTCAGCGGCGACGCCTCAGTGTCGACTCAGCATCGACACCTCAGTCCGAGATGCCGAAGAGACCCTTGCCGTGCTTCACCAGCACGTCGAAGGCGTCACCGCAGGTGGCGGGCACCGGGGCACCGGGCTCGTACCTGGCCAACAGGAGTCCGAGCAGCCCGGTGGCGGGTGGACTCAGCGGCCGCAGGCGGTGCTCCACGTGCGGCGCGACGGCCGCCTCCGGATTCGCCGGCACGTAGGCGGGCACCGTCTGTGGCCAGAGGGCGGGCTGCCATGGCGACGGGAAGGCCGCGAGTTCTCGGGTTCGACCGTGGCGGGGTCATCGTGCTCGCCGACCACTACCGCTACCGGGCGCTCGCGATCGTGCGACTCGCATCCGCCAGGGTGCCGTCCGTGACGAGGGAACTCTCATCGATGCCGATCAGGGCGAGGTTGCGCATCGCCTCGGTGCCGGCGTCGAAATAGCCGAGGTGGCCGACGGCCGCCGCGAGAGGCTTGCGGGTGATCACATCAACACCGCCCGCCACGCTCATCTTCTTGGCCCCGAATGACGGCGAGCCGGGGTCGCTCCCGTAGAACGCGGTGTTCACCACCGGGTCCCACGCCGCCTCGCCCACGAACACGTTGTCGTTGCGCACGGAGAGTTTCGCCGCGGATTGGGTAGCGCCTCCCGGCGAACCCACGATGGCGAGCGCGTCCACGGTGACGCCGCCCTTGGCGAGCTCGATCATCGCCGCGGTCGAGCCGTACGAGTGGGTGACGAGGGTGACGAAGGGTTCCGAATCCTCGCGCACGGTCTGAATGCCGAGCAGTGCGTTCCCGAGCAGCCTCGCGCCCTCGTTGGCGCGATCGAGGGACCCGATGTCCAGGGCGCCGGGCGTGGTGTAGCCGATCCACGACACCGTGGCCGTGGTCTTGCCGACCATGGACTTGTCGGTCTTCGCCAGGCGCGCGATCCACGAGTTCTGCTCGGTGTTGAGGTCCTGGGCGATCGCGGTCCAGTCGTACATCTGCCCCTGCACGGTGAAGAACATCCCGGGCACGAGGTAGCTCACATAGTCCGCGGTCTCGAGATTGCCGACCACGACGGCGGCCCGAGCCTCGCCTCGGGGATCGAACGTGATCAGCTGGCGCGGCGGGTCGCCCGCCGAACGCTTCAGGGTCCGCTGCACCTGTTTGAGGATGTCGAGGTGGTGCCGGTCGGCGACGAGCGTCGCGCGGCCCGCGCCGGCGGCGATCGAGGCCTCGAGCCTCGAGATCGACTGGTGAAGATAGCGCCGGTTCGCGGCATCCCGCACGTCGAATGGCACCCCGTCGAGGTTGCCCACCAGTTGAGGGGCCGACCGGGCGAGTGCCTTCTGGCCCGACTTCGACAAGCCGGCCCACAGGGCAGAGGTCGATCGGGCCGACGGCGGGTTGGCGAGCAGCCGGCTCACCTTGGACGGGTTCTGGCCGATGAACCGGGAAATGTCCGAACCGGGAAGGAGGGCGAGCTGGTCGAGCAGTGCCGTGCCGCCGAGCTTGGGGAGAAGGGACGGATCCACCGCGCTGGGCAGCACCGTGACACCGCCCTGCTGCGCCGGGCTGAGGTACGGACCGATCGCCGTCGAGATTCCGGTCGGGTCTTGGATGGAGGGATCGGCGGTGGAAATCTGGGAAACCCGGTGATGCATTTCGTGCGCTACGAACGCCTCTGCGACACCGTTCAGGGTGCCCGAGTTGTGAATAGCTGCGACGTCAAACAGCAAAGGTGGTGAATCCAATCGTTGTTCCGGCGCCGACTGCTCACCGATTGCAACGCAAAATACCCGATATACCCCATATTAGGGGTCGATATGCCGCATAACCTAGGGTCGACCAGTCGTCAACCCCAGTGAGTCGGGCCCGCGGGTGCAAACACCAGAAGTTCTGAAACTCTCTTGATTGGTTGGGAGACCCTCGTCAGGGCTCCAGACCCGCCGGGCCGAACTCGAGAAGTCGCGCGAATTGGCCGGCATCGATGATGCGCACGCCCAGTTCCTCCGCCCTGGTGAGCTTCGACCCGGCGCCGGGGCCGGCGGCGACGAAGTCGGTCTTCTTCGACACGCTCGACGCCGCCTTGCCGCCGGCGGCGATGATCGCCTCGAGCGCGCCCTCGCGGCTGAATCCCTCGAGCGAACCGGTCGCCACGACTGTCAGTCCCTGGAGCGGGCCGCCGGCGGCGACCGCGGCCCCCGGTCCCGGGTGGCCGGGAATCGCGAACTGCACCCCGGCATCCGCCCAACGGTGGATGATCTCGAGATGCCAGTCCACCTGGAACCAGTCGATGAGCGCGTCCGCGATGATGCCGCCGACGCCATCGACGGAGGCGAGCTCGTCGCGGCCCGCCTCGCGGATCTCCTCGATCGAACCGAAGTACGCGGCGAGCGCGCGGGCGGCGACGGGGCCGACGTGCCGGATGCTGAGGGCGACGAGCATGCGCCACAGGTCCTTGGTCTTGGCGAGTTCGATCTGCTCGAGGAGCTTCGTGGCCGCGGTGGACGGCACGAAGTCCTCGTCCCCCGCGAACGGCCCGGCCGGGTCGAAGGGCGGATCGGGGTTCTTGCCGCTCTTCTTCCGCTTGCGTCGATACGGGGTCTCGACGCGGGCACTGCCGTCGTCGTTGAGCTTGACGAGTCCGGTCTCGCTGTCGCGCACCCGCACCCGGATCGGGAAGAGGTCCTCGAGGGTGAGGGCGAAGAGTCCAGCCTCGGTGACGAGCGGCGGCTCGGCGGGGAAGTCGGGCTGGGTGAGGGCGGCCGCGCCGACCTCGCCGAGGCCCTCGATGTCGAGCGCCCCGCGGCTGCCGACGTGTTCGACGCGCCCACGCACCTGCGCCGGGCAACTCCTGGCGTTCGGGCAGCGCAGGTCGATGTCGCCCTCCTTGGCCGGCGCGAGCTCGGTTCCGCACTCCGGGCAGTGGCTGGGCATGACGAACTCGCGTTCGGTGCCGTCGCGCAGTTCGACCACCGGGCCGAGCACCTCGGGAATCACGTCGCCCGCCTTGCGCAGCACGACCGTGTCACCGATCAGCACGCCCTTGGCCTTCACCACATCCTGGTTGTGCAGGGTGGCCTGGCGCACGACCGACCCGGCCACGCGCACGGGCTGCATGACGGCGAACGGGGTCACCCGACCGGTGCGGCCGACGCTCACGACGATGTCGAGCAGCTTCGTGTTCACCTGCTCCGGCGGGTACTTGTAGGCGATCGCCCAGCGCGGTGCGCGGCTCGTGGCGCCGAGCTCCTCGTGCAGGGCGAGCTCGTCGACCTTGATGACGATGCCGTCGATCTCGTGCTCCACGCTGTCGCGGTGCAGCCCGAAGTACGCGATGAACTCCGCGGCATCCTTCGCCGTCCTGGTCACTCGGTAGTGAGTGCTCGTCGGCAGCCCCCACGTCTTCAGCAGCTCGTAGGTCTCGGACTGGGAAGCCACCGGTGGGTTTGCCCACGCCCCGATGCCGTGCACGAGCATGCTCAGCCGGCTAAGCCGCTTGTACATGAGTTCGAGCCGCGCGGGAGACTTGTTCTCGGCCACCTGGCGGAGGGATCCGGATGCCGCGTTCCGCGGGTTCGCGAAGATGCGCTCGCCCGCCTCTGCCTGTTCGGCGTTGAGCGTGCGGAAGGTCACCACCTCGAAGAAGACCTCGCCGCGCACCTCGACGAGCGGCGGATGCCCCTCGCCGGCGAGACGGGTCGGGATGCTGGGGACGTAGGCGATGTTCTCCGTCACGTCCTCGCCGACGACGCCGTCGCCGCGAGTCGCCGCGCTCACCAGGGTGCCGTTCTCGTAGCGGAGGTTGATGGCGAGGCCGTCGATCTTGAGCTCGCACAGGTAGTCGACCCGGCGGGCGGAGTCGCGTTCGACCTTCGCGGCCCAGGACTCGAACTCCTCGATGGAGAAGACGTTGTCGAGGCTCAGCATCCGTTCGGCGTGCCGCACGGGGGTGAACAGCGTGGTCTCGGCGCGGCCGCCCACCGTCTGGGTGGGCGAATCCTGACTCTGCAGCTCGGGGAAGAGGCGCTCGAGTTCCTGCAGGCGGCGCAGCATGTGGTCGTACTCGTCGTCGCTGACGAGCACCTCGTCGCGCTCGTAGTACGCGTCGCGCAGTTCGAGGATGCGTGTGGTGAGCGCGACAGCCTCGGCACCCGCCTGGTGGAGTTCGTCGTCGTTCGGCACGGCTTTAGCTTAGGCAGAACCGCCGACGTGGCCGGCCCCCGCCCGGTTTCCTGCGCGGGATGGGAGGAACGGCGTCAGGCGACGGGGAGCGGAACGGCGGAGACCGTGCGGTCGATGGTGCACTGGCCGAGTACGCGCGTGCCGAGGTAGACGACGGCGGTCTGGCCCGCCGACACGCCGTTGAGGGGCACGCGCGGCGTGATCACGAGGGCGCCATCCCGCACCGCGGCGACCGCGGCGACCGGGTCGGCGTGCGCGCGAATCTGCACGTGGCAGTCGAACGGGATGTGCGGGTCGGCGGGCGGGAGCCCGGCCCAGCTGAACCGGTCCCCCGAGATCTCGGCGAGGTCGAGGGCCTCCTTGGGCCCGACGACGACCTCGTTGGTCGCCGGCTTGACCTCGAGCACGAAGCGGGGGCGGCCATCCGGGGATGGGACACCCAGATGCAGCCCCTTGCGCTGCCCGATCGTGAAGGCCAGCGCCCCGTCGTGGCTGCCCACGATGGAGCCGTCGCGCTCGCGGATCACACCCTCCTCGGCGCCGACCCGATCGGCGAGCCAGCCGCGGGTGTCGCCATCCGGGATGAAGCAGATGTCGTGCGAGTCGGGCTTGGTGGCCACGCTGAAGCCGCGTTCGGCCGCCTCGGCGCGCACCTCCGCCTTGCTCGGCGTTGCGCCGAGCGGGAACATGCTGTGGGCGAGCTGCTCGGCGGTGAGCACCCCGAGCACATAGGACTGGTCCTTGGCCCAGGCGGCCGCGCGGTGCAGCTCGCGGTTGCCGTTCTCGTCGGTGAGGATCGTGGCGTAGTGGCCGGTGGCCACGGCGTCGAAGCCCAGGTCGATGGCCTTCTCGAGCAGGGCGGCGAACTTGATCCGCTCGTTGCAGCGCATGCACGGGTTCGGCGTGCGACCGGCCGAGTATTCGGCGATGAAGTCATCGACGACGTCGAGCTTGAACCGCTCGGAGAAGTCCCACACGTAGTACGGGATTCCGATGATGTTGGCGGCCCGCTGCGCGTCCATCGAGTCTTCGACGGTGCAGCATCCGCGGCTTCCGGTGCGCAGGGTGCCGGGCATCCTGCTGAGCGCCAGATGCACGCCGACGACCTCGTGGCCGGCCTCGACCGCGCGCGCAGCGGCCACTGCCGAATCGACCCCGCCGCTCATTGCCGCCAAAACCTTCATGGTTTCGAGTCTAGGCGCCGCACTATACGGGGATGTCGGTGAGCGTCTTCTCGACAGTGCCGATGCGCGTCTCGATGTTCTCGCGTCTCGCGAGCATGGCCGCGCTGGCCGCGGTGTTCGCGTCGAGTGCCGCCGCCCAGACGCTGGTCGACACTAGAGTGAGGCAATGTCGAGATTGATGCTGGCCGTCTACGCCGTCGCATCGTTTGCCGCCTGGCTCGCCCAGTCGGTGGTCGGCGCGTTCGGCGGGGGCTATGGCGACCCGAACCGACTGCGAGCGCAAGCCCCGCCGCGACGTCGCACGCGCGCCCGCCGCCGAACGAGTCGCCGCTAGACCGTTCGCCGGTCAGCCGGACCGCCCGCTCCGATCGCCGCCGCCTCGATCGCCCGCTACGGCAGGTCAGGACTCGCGAGCTGCACGACAACCACGGACTGTCCAGGAGTCGACGGGTCCCCGCTCACCACCGCGAACCACGACTCGCTCGCGAGCGAACCGCTCGAGAGTGTGACGAGGTGCACCCCGCCGGTGTCCTTGCTCGACAGCTGCATCCACCCGGCGGCCTTGAGCTTCGTGACGATCGAGCCGGCGGTGGCGACCGGGTCGATCGACGGCGAGAGGGTGATGGCACGCAGCACGCCGAAGTAGCTCTGCGCCTTGGCGGTGGCAGCGACCAGCTGGTCGTGCTTGTCCGCGTAGACGATGGATGCCGTGGGCACGGCGGCCTCGATCGCGTCGCCGAGCCGTGTGGACTCCATGCCGGCGCTCGTCGCGTCGAACGGATCGGGGAACACCGGCCGCAGCGGCGAGGGGGCCACGGATGTGCTGGACGGCGACGGGGAGCCGGTTGGCGCGGTCGCCGTCGGTGTACACCCGGCGAGCGCGATCGCCACGCCTACCGCCGCGAGCAGCGTGAGGGGTCTGCGTTCAGGCACCGACTCGCACCTGCCGGTCGGCGAACCCCGCCCGGCCGGCCCGGCCGACGGCCTCGGGAAGTGCGGCGAGGAAGGCGTCGACGTCGTCCGTGGTCGTGGTGTGGCCCACCGTGATGCGGAGGGCGCCGCGGGCCTCCGTCTCGGTGAGGCCCAGCGCGAGGAGCACGTGCGACGGCTCGGGGATTCCCGCGCGGCACGCCGAGCCGGTGGAGACTGCGACGCCGGCGGCATCCAGGAGAAAGAGCAGGGAGTCTCCCTCGCAGCCCGGGAAGGTGAAGTGGGCGTTGTTGTCGAGGCGGTCGACCGGGTCGCCGCGCAGTACCGCCGAGGGCACGGCCGCCCGCACGCCGGCGATGACGCGGTCCCGAAGCGGGGCGACGGACGACACCGGATGCCGCGCCGCGACCCCGAACGCGATGGCCGCCGGCGCATCCTGGGTGCCCGATCGCACGTCGCGCTGCTGGCCGCCGCCGTGGATGAGCGGCACGAGGGTCGCGCCCCGCGCCAGCACGAGGGCGCCGATGCCGAGCGGGCCGCCGATCTTGTGGGCGGAGACGGAGAGCGCGGCGAGGCCGGTGGAGGCGAAGTCGATCGGCACGTGGCGATAGGCGGAGATCGCGTCGGCGTGCACGGGCACGCCATGCGCGGCGGCGAGCGCCGCCGCCTCCGCCACGGGCTGGATCGTGCCGACCTCGTTGTTCGCCCAGAGCAGGGTGAGCAGGGCGATGTCGTCGCGGTCCTCCAGCGCGGCGGCGAGAGCATCGAGGGAGAGGCGCCCGTTCGCGTCGAGCGGCAGCCACTCGACCACCGCGCCCTCGTACCGCTCGAGCCACTCGACCGTGTCGATGGTGGCGTGGTGCTCGCCGCGCGGAACCAGGATGCGTCGCAGCCCGGGCGAGGACTCGCGCCTGGCCCACCACAGTCCCTTCACCGCGAGGTTCACGGATTCGGTGCCGCCCGAGGTGAAGACGATCTCGATCGGGTCGCAGCCCAGGGATTCGGCGACCTGCTCGCGCGCCTCCTCCAGCATCCGCCTGGCATTCTGCCCCTGGCTGTGGATGGATGACGGGTTGCCGACGACGCCGAGGGCCGCGGTATACGCCGCGATCGCCTCGGGAAGCATGGGGGTCGTCGCCGCGTGATCGAGATAGACCGTCACAATCGCTCCTCACAAGTCCGTAACAAGTGTGACTCACGCGTTCATTACTCTAGGACTCGTGCCTGTGATTTATCCGATGCCCGTGAACGTCCCAGCGGCCACGCTCGACCCGACGCCCCTCGCCGATCCGCTGCGCGACTTGGGAGTGCGCTCGACCAGGGGCGGCGGCGAGATTCGCGTCTGGTCGGCGAACGCGACCTCGATCGAGCTCGCGCTGATCAGCGACAAGGACCCGAACTGGGCATCGGAGACCATCCCGCTGACCAGGGACGAGCACGGCGTCTGGTCCGGGGTCTCCCCCAACCTCGTGGCCGGCACGCGGTACGCGCTGCGGGCGACTGGGCCGAAGGGGCCGGGGCACGCGTTCGATCCGTCGCTCCGCCTCATCGATCCATACGCGAGGGGACTCGCCAGGACCCCGAACGGCGACTGGCGCTGCTACGTGCAGGACGACGCCTTCGATTGGGCTGGAAGCACCAAGCCGGCGATTCCGCTCGACCACACGGTGCTCTACGAGGCGCACGCGAGGGGCCTCTCCAAGCTCAACCCGGCCGTGCCGGAGGAGCTGCGCGGTACATACGCGGGTCTCGCCCACGAGACGGCGATCAGCTACCTGAAGGATCTCGGGGTCACGACGGTGCAGCTGCTTCCGGTGCAGCAGTTCGTGAGTGAGCAACGGCTGATCAAGCAGGGCCTCACCAACTACTGGGGCTACAACACGCTCAACTTCTTCACCCCGCACGCGGCGTATGCGAGCCGCGAGGCGCAGTTCGGCGGCACAGGGGCCGTGCTCCGCGAGTTCAAGGGCATGGTGAAGCTGCTGCACGAGGCCGGCCTCGAGGTCATTCTCGACGTCGTCTACAATCACACCTCCGAGGAGGGGCTCGGCGGCCCGACCACCTCGCTGCGCGGCCTCGACAACGCCTCGTACTACCGCCAGGACGCCAAGGGCAGATACATCGATGTCACCGGGTGTGGAAACACCGTGAACTTCGCCCTGCCGGCGGCGCAGCGCCTCGTGCTGGACAGCCTGCGGTACTGGGCGAACGAGGTGCAGATCGACGGCTTCCGCTTCGACCTCGCCGCCACCCTTGGACGCGATGCCAACATCAACTTCGACCGGAATCATCCGCTCCTCGAGGCGATCGTCACCGACCCGCAGCTCGCCGGCGTGAAGATGATCGCCGAGCCATGGGACGTGGGGATGGGCGGCTGGCAGGTCGGCAACTTCCGGGACGGCTGGTCCGAGTGGAATGACGACTACCGCGACCGCGTGCGCAACTTTTGGCTCTCCGACATCGCCGCCGCCCGGGCCAACGGCAGCGCGCCGATCGGCATCGGCCAGCTCGCGTCGAAGCTCTCCGGATCCGCCGGGGTCTTCACGCAGGAACGCGGGCCGCTCGCGTCGGTCAACTTCGTCACCGCGCACGACGGGTTCACCCTCGCCGACCTCACGGCATACAACCAGAAGCACAACCTCGGCAATGGCGAGAACAACCGCGACGGCACGGACAACAGCCACTCGTTCAATTACGGGGTGGAGGGGCCGTCCCACGACGCGGTCATCCTCGCTGCCCGGGAGAAGGCGATCCGCAACCTGCTCGGCACGCTCCTGCTCTCCGCCGGCCTGCCGATGATCACGGCCGGCGACGAGTTCGGCAGGAGCCAGCGGGGAAACAACAACGCCTACTGCCACGACAGCGAACTCACCTGGCTGCCGTGGGAGCACGAGGACTGGCAGGACGAGCTGCTTCAGGTGTCGCAGAAACTCCTGCGGTTGCGCCGCGAGAACCCGGCGCTTCGACCGGTACGGTTCGGAATCTTCGGCGAGACCGTGCCCTCCGCCACCCAGATGGACTGGTTCAACAAGGAGGGCGCCTCGATGTCGATCGAGGACTGGAACTCCCCCCAGGAGCGCACCCTGCAGTACCTCGCGGCGTCGACGCCCGAGTTCGAGGAGTTCAACCGAATCCTGCTGATCGTGCACGGCCTCGAGGCGGAGGAGACGGTCTGCCTGCCCCAGCACGAGGGTGTCACGTCCTACGAGTTGCTCTGGAACAGCGCAGATGACTCCGCGGCCAGCGAGGTGCATGCGCCGAGAACGTCGCTCACCCTCGCACCGGCCTCGATGCAGCTCTTCCGGGCACACTGATGCCCGCCAGTGTTCCCCTGTGTCTGGTGTGTGCCGGCGCGGCCGGTCACAGTCGCGCCGACGAGGAACAAACGCGGCGGGAGCGCTAGCCGTGGCCGGCACCCCGGCCACCGTCGCGCTGGCGGCCCTCGGCATCCCTTTCACGACCCATGAGTATTCCCACGACCCGACGGCGTCGTCGTTCGGGCTCGAGGCGGCCGAGGCTCTCGGCGTGCAGCCGGACCGCGTGTTCAAGACCCTTCTGGCCGAGGCCGACGGCACGCTCGTGGTCGGCATCGTGCCGGTCGTGGGCAAGCTCGACCTCAAGGCGCTGAGCTCGGCGGTCGGCGCGAAGAGGGCGGCGATGGCGGATGCCGCGGTCGCGGAACGCAAGACCGGCTACGTTGTGGGCGGCATCAGCCCGATCGGGCAGAAGACCCGCCTCACGACGGTGCTCGATGAGACCGCGGAGCTCTTCGACACGGTATTCGTCTCGGGTGGTCGCCGGGGGTTCGAGCTGGAGCTCTCTCCCGCCGACCTCGTCGCGGCGACCGGCGCCCTCGTCGCTGCGATCAGTCGCGACTGAGCCGGTTCGCCCGGCCGGAGCCTCCGGCGATGAGCAGGTAGGCGGCGACGCCGAGGAAAAGGCCGACTACGACGGGCACCACGAACCGAACCGTCGCTGCCGGCCGGCGGGTGGCGGGAGGGGTCGCGACGGGAATCGCGGTGACCGGAGAATCGGCGCCCGAAACATCGGCGCCCCGAACATCGGCGACCGAAACATCGGCACCCTAAACATCGGCATCGGGGCCGCGGCGACGGCCTCGCACTGCGCCGACGATCCCATTGATGAACATGTATGCGGCAAAGAGAAACAGGAGTCCCGCGAGCACCGGCACGATGACAGCCCTGGCGTCGCCGTTGAGCCAGAGGCTCAGGTAGCCGATGAGCGGCACGCTGTACCAGAGCCGGCCCACGATCTGCATCTCTTTGACCGGGTCGGCATCCGCGACCGCGTTGTTGTCGCCCTTGAAGGTGAACGTGCGCGTGCCGCTCGGCGTGAAGTCGATCCCGATCACCCGATGGGTGATGACGTCGGGTTTGCCCGACTCGATCTGGTAGGTGACGACATCCCCCACGGCGACCTGGTCCGGCGTGACCGGCCGCACCACGATGAGGGTGCCGGGCGGAAGGGTGGGTTCCATCGACTGGGTCAGCACAGTGCGCGGGATCGCCCCGGCGACCTTCGGCAGCACGATGAGCACCGTGCCGGCGCCCACGACCAGCAGCAGCACGGCAAGGCTCAGCGCAGTGCGCAGGTAGAACCACAGGCTTCGTTCGGGCGCCGGTACCGCGGTCGGCGCTGCGTCGAGAGTCGCGGCGGTCGGGCCTTCTTTCACTCGCCCGGCTCCCTCGTGCGGCGTCGCACCACCAGCAGCAGAAACCCGATGCCGAGGAGCCCGCCGCCGACCAGGAGCGGCACGGCGGGGTTGGCCCCCGTGAAGGCTAACGCACCGCTGATCACGCTGGCGATCGACCCGGCCGCGCTCGCCGGATTCGCCGCGCCTGCCGCGGCTGGGCCGGGCGAAGACACCGGGGTGCCAGGATCGCACGCCGCCGGAGCCTCATGGCGGGTGCCCTGGGTCACGGTGAGGAGTACGTTGAATCCGCCGGTCGTGCCCTGAGCGACCTTCGAGCCGACGTCGAGCATCGTGAGGGTGAGCGCGATCCGCGCACTTCCGTCGGGCGGCACGATCGACTGCGGGGCGAGCGTTGCACAGTTCGTGAGCGAGGCGAGCGTCACTGCAGCAGGAAGGGAGGCCGAGCCCGCTGCCCCATCCACCATGACGGACCTGCCGAGATCGGAGGACAATCCCCACACGTTGATGGCGCGCACGGTGAGAGTCACCGGTTCGGAGAGCGGGTTGTGCACCCACACCGCCTTCGAGACGGTGTCGCCGGGCACGGCACCCTGGAACTCGTCGAAGATGCCGCCGGGCAGCGTCGTGGACCAGACCACGCCGTCCCGACTGAGCAGAATCGGGCTCTGATCGGCGGCCTGTGCCGGGGCGGCCGAGACTGTGGCCGCGGCCGTGCCGGCGAGAATCGCGATGAGGATCGCGGCGAGCGCGACGCGCACCCGTGACCGACCGGTCACCCTCGCCGAGCGCATCAGAAGTCCGGGTTGCACTTGGGCGACCTGTCTTTGTCGTTCGCGACGGTGAACTTGTAGGTCGTCGGCGTCGGCGAGTTCCAGCCGTTCGCATAGCGCACGGTCACTCGCACGATCGAATCACCGGTGAGGCTCGTGCTCTGCGGCTGGGCGTAAGGCAGCGTGCGCGTCGTCGTGAGAATCGAGGTGCCGTTCGGGTAGTACCACTCGATGGAGTAGTCCTTGAACACGCTGCCGTTGAGCGTGGCCGGCGTCGCCGGCCAGGACAGGAGCGCGAGGTTGTTCGTGGCATCGGTCTTGCACGAGCTGAAGGCGGCGGACGGCACGATCTGCGAGGACTGCGAGAAGCTCGCGGTCGCCGAGGCGGTCCAGGCCGAGTAGGCGACCGGGGCGGCAAAGCCGACGACGGAGGCGACGATCACGGATGCCGCGGCCGTCACGAGCACCTGTCGAGAGAACCGCATCAGACGCTCGATCCCGTGAAGGTGAGCACAGTGGCCACCGACTGTCCGCCGATGACGACCGGAGCGGTCGCTCTCATCGTGGTCCGCACGCACAGGACCTCGCTCGTCCCGGCGGCAAGCGCGCGGCCTACCCCGAGGGTGGCCGTGGCGCACACTTTGAGGCATCCCGTACCCAAGTGGGGTACACGCGCGCCGGGGTACATCGACCGGTCGGGGTACATGCAGATCCGGGGTACAACGAGGGGGACACGCGAGGTCCGCCTGGGCGCAGAACGCGAAAAAGGCCCGCCCCGCGCCTGAGCGCGAGACGGGCCGGATTCAGTGAAGGCTAGTTGGCGACCGTGATGAGTCCGAGCTCCGCCGGGCTCGCCAGCAACGGATGCCGCGGCACGACGCGCACGTTGTAGCCGAAGCTTCCCGCCCTCGAGAGCACCACCGTGCCGGCGAACTGGACGGGATTCCCGGTGCCCTCCGTCGCGACGAGCTCGACGCGCTCCGGGTTCTCGAGCTGGTCGCCCTCGCGGGCACGACCGTAGACGACCTCCACGGCGACATCGTCTGGACTGAGCCCGTCGATGTTGACGTGCGCCCGCACGTGCAGCTCGTCGCCCACCTGGGGCACGGCATCCACGCCGCCGGACTCCACGTGTAACACGGAGATGCGCGGCCAGGCGGCCGTCACCTTCGTCTTCCACTCGGCGAGCGCGCGCGCCGGGGCGAAGGCGTCGGCCGAGATCGTGCGGGCCGCCGCCGCCGCCGGCAGGTACAGGCGCTCCACGTATTCGCGCACCATGCGGTCGGCGGAGAGTTCCGGCGACAGGGTCCTCAGCGTGTGGCGGATCGCCTCCACCCAGCGCACGGGCACGCCGTCGGCGTTGCGGTCGTAGAACCGCGGCGCGATCTGGTGTTCGATGAGGTCGTAGAGCGAGTCCGCCTCGAGCTTGTCCCGCTCCGCGGCGTCCCCGGCCGAATCGGCACTCGGGATGGCCCAGCCGTTCTCCTGGTCGTAGAACTCGGCCCACCATCCGTCGAGAATCGACAGGTTGAGGGAGCCGTTGAGGGCCGCCTTCATGCCGGACGTGCCGCACGCCTCGAGCGGGCGCAGCGGGTTGTTGAGCCACACGTCCGTTCCCGGATAGAGCAACTGCGCCATCCGGATGTCGTAGTTGGGCAGGAACACCATGCGCTTGCGCACATCCGGCTCCTGGGCGAACTCCACGAGCCGCTGGATCAGCCGCTTGCCCTCGTCGTCCGCGGGGTGCGACTTGCCCGCGATCACGATCTGCACCGGGCGCTTCGGGTCGAGCAGGATCGAGCGGAGGCGCTCCGGGTCGTGAAGCATGAGGGTCAGCCGCTTGTAGGTGGGCACGCGCCGCGCGAACCCGATTGTGAGCACCTCCGGGTCGAGCATGTCCGCGACCCATGCCGGGTCCCCGACGCCGGGGTTCTGCACGCCCCACGCCTTGGCCACCCGGTGCCTCGCGTCCTTCACCAGCTGGGCCCGCATCCCGTTGCGCACCCTCCACAGGTCGCCGTCGGCGACTGCGGGCGACGACCAGTCGGCGAGCGTCGTGTCCGACGTGCCGAGCTTCACCTCGGCGAGCGCCACGAGCGACGGGTCGGTCCAGGTGGGGGCGTGCACGCCGTTCGTCACCGACGTGATGGGCACGTCGACGTTGTCGAAACCGGGCCAGAGCGCACCGAACATGCCGCGGCTCACCTCGCCGTGCAGCCGGGACACCCCGTTGGCACGCTGGCCGAGGCGCAGTCCCATCACTGCCATGTTGAACGTGTTGGGAGTTCCGCCGTCGTAGTTCTCCGCGCCGAGCGCGAGGACATCGCCCACGTCGACCCCTGGCAGCAGGTCGGTGGAGAAATACTGCTCGATGAGGGCGGAGTCGAAGCGGTCGATTCCGGCCGGCACCGGCGTGTGGGTGGTGAAGACCGTGCCGGCCCGAACCACCTGGAGCGCCTCGTTGAACGACAGCCCCTCGCCGATGAGGTCGCTGATGCGCTCGAGCCCGAGGAAGCCGGCGTGGCCCTCGTTGGTGTGGAACAGTTCGGGAACCTCGGCGTCGGTGAGCTCGGAGAGCAGCTTGATGGCGCGCACTCCCCCGATCCCGAGCAGGAGTTCCTGCAGTAGGCGATGCTCGCCGCCGCCGCCATACAGGCGGTCGGTGACCGAGCGCAACGCGTCGTCGTTCTCCGGGATGTCCGTGTCGAGCAGCAGGAGGGGGATACGGCCGACCGCGACCTGCCAGATTCGCGCGTACAGCGCGCCGCCGCCGGGAAGGGCGAGCGCCACCTGGGCTGCGGTGCCATCCGGGTGGCGGAGCACCGAGAGCGGCAGGCCGTCCGGGTCGAGAACGGGGTAGGCCTCCTCCTGCCAGCCGTCAGGGGAGATCGACTGGGCGAAGTAGCCCGACCGGTAGAACAGCCCGACGCCGATGATGGGCACTCCGAGGTCGGACGCGCTCTTGAGGTGGTCGCCGGCGAGGATGCCGAGACCCCCGGAGTATTGCGGCAGTGCCGCCGCGATGCCGAATTCCGGGGAGAAGTAGCCGATCGCCTTCGGCGCGTCGCTCGAACAGGACTCCTGGTACCAGCGCGGCTCGCGGAGGTAGCGGTGGAGGTCGTCGCGCAGGGCGTTCGCCCGCGCCACGAATTCGCCATTCGCCGCGAGCTCGGCCAGGCGATCCGGTTCGATCTCGCCCAGCAGGGCTATGGGGTCGTGTTCGCTCGACTCCCACATCCCTGGTGAGATAAATTCGAACAGTTCCCGGGTGGGAAGGTGCCAGGACCAACGAAGGTTGGTCGCGAGCTCCTCGAGGGCGCAGAGCGAATCGGGCAGAACGGTGCGGACGGTAAATCGACGGATAGCCTTCACCGTTACACCCTAGGGGAGCGAGCCAACCGATGGATCCCGTTGTTTCAATCGACCCGCTCGCGACCCGAACTCTGACAACTCGAGAGCCATTCGTCAAGGGGGAGCGATTTCGCTGCCGAGACGCTACGGTCAGAGTGTGACAGTGGCATACGAACCAAAGATGGGCCGAATCCCGATCAGGGATCTCTCCCCCCAACAACCCGAGAACAATTGGCCGGCGAAGGCCTTCGTCGGCGAAGTGGTTCCCTTCGAGGCCACCGTGTTCAAGGAGGGTCACGACGTTCTCGGCGTCGAACTCCTGCTCACCGCCCCGGACGGCGTGCAGTCGAAGCACCGCATGGTGGAGGTCGGCAAGGGGCTCGACCACTGGCAGGCCCACGCGCTTCTCGATGCGCAGGGCACCTGGGTCTACCGCGTGCGGGCCTGGAACGACGAGTGGGCGACCTGGCTGCACAATGCCGAGATCAAGGTGCCGGCCGGCGTCGACGTGCCGCTCATGCTCCTCATGGGCAGTCAGCTTCTCGCCCGCGCGGCGAAGGCCGACCCGGAGAACAAGATTCTCAAAGATGCCGCGAAGGTGATCGCCAGCAAGAGCATCGCCCCGCTCGTGCGTCTCGCCGCCGCGACCGACCCCCGCGTGACCGCGGAGATCGAGAAGCGGCCGCTCGCCACCCTCGTCACCCAGAGCTCGCCGCTCGAGGTGCGCGTCGAACGGACGCGGGCCGGCGCCGGCAGCTGGTACGAGTTCTTCCCCCGCTCGGAGGGCGCCAGAAAGGCGAAGGACGGCACCTGGACCAGCGGCACCTTCCGCACGGCCGCCCGGCGGCTCCCGGCCGTGGCCGGCATGGGCTTCGACGTCATCTACCTGCCCCCCATCCACCCCATCGGCGTGAGCTTCCGCAAGGGGCCGAACAACACCCTCAACCCCGGCCCGGCCGATCCGGGATCGCCGTGGGCGATCGGGTCGAAGGAGGGCGGGCACGACGCCATCCACCCCGACCTCGGCACCGTCGTCGACTTCACCGCCTTCGTCGACACGGCCAGGAAGAGCGGCCTCGAGGTGGCGATCGACCTCGCCCTGCAGTGCTCGCCGGACCACCCGTGGGTCACCGAGCATCCCGAGTGGTTCACGACCCTGCCGGACGGCACGATCGCGTATGCGGAGAACCCGCCGAAGAAGTACCAGGACATCTACCCGCTCAACTTCGACAACGACCCGATCGGCATCCGCGAAGAGGTGCTGCGGGTCGTCAAGTACTGGATCGGGCTCGGCGTCAACATCTTCCGGGTGGACAATCCGCACACGAAGCCGCTGCAGTTCTGGGAGTGGCTCCTGCACGAGATCAACACCGAGTTTCCGGATGTCGTCTTCCTCGCCGAGGCGTTCACCCGGCCGGCGATGATGTACTCGCTCGGGCAGGTCGGCTTCCAGCAGTCGTATACCTACTTCACCTGGCGGAACACCAAACTCGAGCTCGAGGAGTTCCTCACCGGCCTCTCGCACGAGCTCTCGGATTTCTTCCGGCCGAACCTGTTCGTGAACACCCCGGACATCCTCACCGAGTACCTGCAGTTCGGCGGGCCGGCCGCGTACAAGATCCGCGCGGCGATCGCCGCGACGGCCTCCCCGTCGTGGGGCGTGTACGCGGGCTACGAGCTATACGAGAACGTCGCGCGGCCGGGCTCGGAAGAGAACATCGACAACGAGAAGTACGAGTACAAGGCCCGCGACTTCGCGAAGGCCGAGGCGGAAGGTCGATCGCTCGCGCCGTACATCACCCGGCTCAATACGATCAGGGCCGAGCATCCGGCCCTTCGCCAGCTGCGCAACCTCGACGTGCACTGGAGCGACGACGACTCGATCCTCGTCTACAGCAAGTACCTCGACGGCCGCTTCACACGCTCCGGCCGGGGAGACGCGCTCATCATCATCGCGAACGTCGACCCGCACTCGGTGCGCGAGACGACGGTGCACCTCGATCCGACCCGCTTCGGCCTCGAACCCGGGGAGGTCTTCGAGGTGACGGATCTCATCACGAAACAGAAGTTCAGTTGGGGCACAGACAACTACGTCAGGCTCGATGCCTTCACCGAACCGGTGCACATCCTGCGTGTCGAACTCCCGAGAGGCAAGTAAATGGCCAAGGACGTCGACAAGAAGTCGCCCAAGATCAGCGCGCCCGCGAAGGCGAAGGCGAAGCCGGCGGCATCGACGCTGCCCGAGCTGCACCCAGGCCTCGTGCGGTCTCTGGTGGATGCGGTGCACCCGCAGCCCCACGCGACCCTCGGCCAGCATCCGGTCGATGGCGGGTTCGTGATCCGCACGGTTCGGCCGCTCGCCGAGGCGGTCACCGCGATCCGCGCCGACGGTTCCCGCGTGCCCCTCGAGCATCTCGCCGACGGTCTCTGGCAGGGCCTGGCGCCCGGCGAGGGGCAGGCGTACACGCTGGAGACGAAATACGCGAACGGCCCGGACTGGGTCACCGACGACCCGTACCGGTTCGTTCCGTCGGTGGGCGACATCGACCTGTACCTGTGGGGCCAGGGTCGCCACGAGCAGCTCTGGCAGGTCTTCGGGGCGCACTTCCGCCCGCACGAGGACATCGAGGGAACGAGCTTCTCGGTCTGGGCTCCGCACGCCTCGGCCGCGCGGGTGCTCGGCGACTTCAACGGCTGGAACGGCGTCGGCCACGCCATGCGCCGACTCGACGACAACGGCGTGTGGGAGTTGTTCGTTCCCGGGCTCACCCCGGGCACGGCCTACAAGTTCGAGCTGCGCACCGCCCAGGGCAACTGGGTGACCCGGGCCGACCCGATGGCCCGGTACACCGAGGTGCCGCCGGCGACGGCCTCCAAGGTGGGGCAGACGCTCTTCGAGTGGAGCGACGGCGACTGGCTGTCGGCCCGCGCCGCCCGCGACCCGCACAACTCGCCGCTGAGCGTCTACGAGATCCATCTCGGGTCCTGGCGGCCGGGGCTCGGCTACCGCGAACTGGCCGACGAGCTCATCGACTACATCCACGAGACCGGCTTCACCCACGTGGAGTTCATGCCGCTCGCCGAGCACCCGTTCGGCGGGTCGTGGGGCTACCAGGTGACCGGGTACTTCGCCCCGACGAGCCGCTTCGGACATCCGGACGACCTCCGCTACCTGATCGACCGGCTGCACAACGCAAACATCGGCGTGATCATGGACTGGGTGCCCGCCCACTTCCCGAAGGACGAGTGGGCGCTCGCCAACTTCGACGGCCAGCCGCTCTACGAGCACTCGGACCCCCGCCGCGGCGAGCAGCCGGACTGGGGCACGCTCGTCTTCAACTTCGGCGATTCGCACGTGCGCAACTTCCTCGTCGCGAACGCTCTCTACTGGCTCGAGGACTTCCACATCGACGGCCTCCGCGTCGACGCCGTGGCCTCCATGCTCTACCTCGACTACTCGCGCGAAGAGGGCGAGTGGGAGCCGAACAAGTTCGGCGGCCGGGAGAACCTCGAGGCGATCGGCTTCCTGCAGGAGGTGAACGCCACGGCCTACAAGCGCAACCCGGGCATCCTGATGATCGCGGAGGAGTCGACGGCGTGGCCGGGTGTCACGAAACCTACCGACGCACCGGGTCTCGGGTTCGGCCTCAAGTGGAACATGGGTTGGATGCACGACAGCCTCGCGTACATGGAGGAAGACCCCATGTACCGCTCGTACCACCACAACGAGATCACCTTCAGCATGGTCTACGCGCACACCGAGAACTTCCTGCTGCCGATCAGCCACGACGAGGTCGTGCACGGCAAGGGCTCGCTGTTGCACAAGATGCCGGGTGACCAGTGGCAGAAGCTCGCGAACCTGCGCGCCTACCTCGCCTTCATGTGGGCGCACCCCGGCAAGCAGCTGCTGTTCATGGGCCAGGAGTTCGGGCAGCCGAGCGAGTGGTCTGAGCAGCGCGGGCTCGACTGGTGGATTCTCGACCAGCCGGTGCACCGCGGGCTGCTCACCATGGTGGGTCAGCTCAACCGGGTGTACCGCGACCAGCCCGCCCTCTGGTCACGCGACAACGACCCGGGCGGGTTCGAGTGGCTCGACGCGAGCGACGCGGCCCACAACGTGGTGTCGTTCCTGCGCTGGGACAACCACGGCAATCCGATCGCCGTGCTCATGAACTTCTCCGGAAACCCGGTTGGCCCGTACCGGGTCGGTCTGCCGTTCGCCGGCGAGTGGGCGGAGATCCTCAACACGGATGCCTCGGAGTACGGCGGATCGGGAGTGGGCAACTACGGCTCGGTGACCGCGGTCGAGGAGTCGTGGGCCGGGCGTCCGGCCTCGGTGGAGCTCACCCTCCCCCCGCTGGCCGGCCTCTGGCTCAAGCTCAAGCGCTAGGCACCGCGCACCCGCGCCGCCCCATCC
>NZ_DATCQQ010000072.1:0-10877 GCF_036569425.1 Lacisediminihabitans sp. | reverse complement strand
GGCACCATGCAGGGCATGGAATATGTGGGCGAGGACCGGGTGGAGCTGCACTACACGATGCCGCTCGGCGAGATCGTCTTCGACTTCTTCGACCACCTCAAGAGCCGCACCCAGGGCTACGCGAGCCTCGACTACGAGCCGGTGGGCGAGCAGGAGGCCGATCTCGTGAAGGTCGACATCCTGCTGCAGGGCGAGGCGGTCGACGCGTTCAGCGCGATCGTGCACCGCGACAAGGCCTACGCGTACGGCGTGCTGATGACCGAGCGCCTCAAGAAGCTCATCCCGCGCCAGCAGTTCGAGGTGCCGATCCAGGCCGCCATCGGCGCGAGGATCATCGCGCGGGAGTCGATCAGCGCCATGCGCAAGGACGTGCTGGCCAAGTGCTACGGCGGTGACATCACCCGCAAGCGCAAGCTCCTCGAGAAGCAGAAGGAGGGCAAGAAGCGCATGAAGATGGTGGGCCGGGTCGAGGTGCCCCAGGAGGCGTTCATCGCCGCGCTCTCCGGGGACACGGAGAAGAAGGAAAAGAAGTAGATGTCGAGGCTCCCGCTGTGGGAACGCCCCGTCACGTACGCCGCAGTCGGCGCGACCCAGGCCGCGGACCTGCTCGATAACGCGCCGGCCGGCTATCGGCCGTACCGCGAGCGGGTGCGCATCGGGCACGGCGAGGACCGCTGGCGCCACGCCTGGACCACGGTGCTGTCCTGGGGCATCCAGACCAGGAGCGGGTTCCACGTCGACCTGGTCGACGCTCCGGCCGCCGTCACCGACCAGACGTACGTGCCCGTCTCGTTCGACCCGGCGGGGGCTCCGATCGCGAGCCAGGTCGGGGCGGCCGCCGACGAGGTGGTCTTCGGCCCGTACGGGATGCCGTTCGTCGCGCCAGGGTCGACCGCGCTGCTCTCCATCCCCTTCGGTCCGTTCAGGGTGTCCGCACCCGCCAGGGTCGTCTACGTGGTCGACGAGCCGCAGCGCCGCGGGTTCGCCTATGGGACCCTGCCCGGACATCCGGAGGAGGGCGAGGAGTCCTTCATCGTGGAGCAGACAGACGACGGATCGGTGTGGCTCGAAATCAGCGCGTTCTCCCGGCCCGCCAATGGATTGTGGTGGCTCGTCTACCCGGTGCTTCGGGCGTCGCAGGCGTTCTACACCCGCCGGTACTTCGAGTCGCTGTCCGGACCGGTCGAGTCGCCGGGCCCGGCCGGCTGAGAACCCATGCCAAGCGCCCTCCCCATCGCCGATCCGGCTCCCCTCGACGGCTCGCTGCCCGCGAGCGTCGCGGCCGGCGCCGGCGAGCGAAACTTCGGCGTCTACGTGCACGTGCCGTTCTGCCGGGTGCGCTGCGGATACTGCGACTTCAACACCTACACCTCCGACGAACTTCGGGGCGCGAAACGCACGGACTACGCCGGCCAGGCAATCGCCGAAATCGCCATGGGGAGGCAGATCCTCGACCGTGCCGGGCTGCCGCCGCGGGTAGCCTCGACCGTGTTCTTCGGCGGGGGTACGCCGACGATGCTTCCCGTGACCGACCTCGCCGCTATGCTCGCCGCGGTGCGCGACACCTGGGGGCTCGCCGACGGAGCCGAGGTCACGACCGAGGCGAACCCCGACTCGGTGGATGCGGACTACCTCCTCGCCCTCGCAGCCGCCGGCTTTACCCGCGTGTCGTTCGGCATGCAGTCCGCCGTGCCGCACGTGCTCGCGACCCTCGAACGCACCCACGACCCCGAGCGGGTGCCTCTCGTCGTCGAGTGGGCCCACGCCGCCGGGCTCGCGGTGAGCCTCGACCTCATCTACGGCACACCGGGCGAGTCGCTCGGGGACTGGCGAACGTCCCTCGAGCACGCGCTCGCGCAGCATCCCGACCACCTCTCCGCGTACGCGCTCATCGTCGAGGACGGCACGAAGCTGGCCAGGCAGATTCGGCGCGGCGAGGTCGCCCAGCCCGACGAAGACCTGCAGGCCGACATGTACGAGCTCGCCGACGAGTTGCTCGAGGCGAGCGGCTACGGCTGGTACGAGGTGAGCAACTGGTCGAGGCCGGCCGGCGTAGCGGATGGCGCGCTGCCGACGGTCGGAGCGAGCGCCGCCGACCAGCGCTCCCGCCACAATCTCGCCTACTGGCAGGGCCACGACTGGTGGGGCGTGGGACCTGGCGCCCACAGCCACGTGGGGGGAGTGCGCTGGTGGAACGTGAAGCATCCGGCCGCCTACGCCGAGCGGATCCTCGCCGGACACTCGCCGGCGGCGGGGCGCGAGACTCTCGACGACGAGACCCGGCGGGTGGAGCGGGTGCTCCTGAACACCCGCATCCGCGACGGCCTCGCCGTGTCGGAGCTTCCGGCACCGGCGCGCACCGCTGTCGCCGGGCTCATCGGCGACGGCCTGGTGGACGGAACCGCAGCCCTGCGCGGCACGATCCGGCTGACGCTGCGGGGGCGGCTACTCGCCGATGCCGTCGTGCGACGGCTGCTCGACGAGTAGCCGACGGCTTCAGTCGCCGATGAACTTGATCGCCATCGGGTACACGTACGGCTCCCCTCGGTCAGCCGCGACCGCGGCGACGATGCAGAAGACGATGTTGAGTACGGCGACCGCGACGAGGATCAGCGCGCCGATGAAGAAGATCCAGATTGTGAAGAGCCCGACCATGTAGCCGAGCAGCACTGTGAGCTGAAAGTTGAGCGCGGACGTCGTGTGCTGGCGCACGAACGGCCCGCGATCCTTGAGCACGATGTAGCCGATGAGCGCGGGCAGGAAGTGGAAAAAGATGCCGCCCACATGGATGAGCGTCGCCCAGAGTTTCTCGTCTGCCGGGCTGAGCGGCTGCACGGTCTGGTGGGGGCTGCCGGGGGGAGTTGTGGTTTCGGACATGACCCCATTAAAGCAAGGTGTCCGGGAGCGCTGCTCCCGGACGCCCCTTCGGTGCTACTTGATGAGGCGAAGCGCGACCGGGTAGCGGTAGCTGCCGCCACCGTTAACCTTGACGCCGCCGAGGATCGAGAAGATGAGGTTCACCACATAGAGGGCGAACTGCAGGAATCCGATCAGCAGGGCGATGGGGAAGAACACCGCAGCCGTAATGACCCAGAGGACCTCGAGGATGATCCAGGCACCGATCCAGGTGATCTGCCAGTTGAGTGCTTCCTTGGACTCCTGCCGGGTCAGCGTTCCGCGATCTTTGAAGACTAGGAAGATGATGAGCGCGGGGAGGAACCACAGGATTCCGCCGAAGTGCGCGAACGAGGCCCACTGCTTGTCTTCGGCAGCCGTGAGAGGCGCAGCCGGCTGAGGAGCCATCGGCTGCGGTGTCGGTTCGGTCATGTGCGTTGCCTTTCGAGTGAGCGGCCCGACCCTGTCAACAGGGCCGTGGTGCACTCGCGCCGCCGCCATTCTCGGTGAGAAGAGTTCGTGTGTGAGTACATGCATACGGTACTGCTCGTTTCGCTCCGGGTGCAATGCCTGCGTCGCAGCGTGTCGCGATACAATTGGCAGTCTGCAGTTGCGAGTGCTAAGACCGGAGGTGGTGCTGGATGGTGTCTGAGCGTGGTCTCGACGTGCTCCGCGTCATCGTGCAGGACTATGTTGCCTCCCGGGAACCGGTCGGCTCGAAGTCGATCGTGGACCGTCACTCCTTCGGGGTGTCGGCGGCGACCATCCGCAACGACATGGCGCTCCTCGAGGAGGAGGAGCTCATCGCCGCGCCGCACACGTCGTCCGGCCGCATCCCCACCGACAAGGGCTACCGCGTCTTCGTCAACCAGCTCGCCGACCTGCGCCCGCTGAGTGCCGCCCAGCGCACCGCCATCGAGAAGTTCCTCGGGGCATCCGCCGACCTCGACGAGGTTCTGGGCCGCACGGTCCGCCTGCTCTCCCAGATCACGCGCCAAGTGGCGCTCGTGCAGTATCCGTCGCTCACCCGGTCCCGCATCCGCCACGTCGAACTCGTGCGCCTCACCGCGACACGGATGATGACGGTGCTGATCACGGACACCGGCCGGGTCGAACAGCGGCTCATCGACGTATCGCCGGGGCTCGACGAAGAATTTCTCGACCGGTTGCGCACCAGGCTCAATTCATCGCTCGGTGGGCTCGCGCTCGCGGAGGCCGCCGAAAGGCTCGCGACGCTCGCCGACCAGTTCCCGGCGGAGCAGGCGCCGGCCGTGAAACACATCGCCACCTCGCTCATCGAGCAGGTGCTCGCCAACCGGCAGGACAAGCTCGTGATGGCCGGTGCGGCCAACCTCGTGCGCACGGAGGAAGACTTCACGGGAAGCATCTACCCGGTGCTCGAGGCGATCGAGGAGCAGGTGACGCTGCTGCGGCTCTTCGGCGAGATGGAACCCGACCAGAACGGGTTCTCGGTGAGCATCGGCAGCGAGAATGCGCAATTCGGGCTCGGAGAGACCTCGGTGCTCACGACGGGGTACACGGCATCCGGAGGCGAGCTGTCCCGGCTCGGCGTGATCGGTCCGACCCGAATGGACTACTCCAACAACATCGCCGCGGTGAGAGCCGTGGCCCGCTATCTTTCCCGCCTGCTCGGCGAGGAA
Source organism: Lacisediminihabitans sp. (assembly GCF_036569425.1). Classification (GTDB taxonomy): domain Bacteria; phylum Actinomycetota; class Actinomycetes; order Actinomycetales; family Microbacteriaceae; genus Lacisediminihabitans. The sequence continues at coordinate 6,321 of NZ_DATCQQ010000072.1, read as the reverse complement.
TGAATGACATCGGCGCGGTGGCCGGCCCCCGGGCTCGCCACGATCGCGCCGAGAATGCAAAGGAATTGGATTGGCTGACCACTACGAAGTACTCGGTGTCGGGCGCGAAGCGACGACTGACGAGATCAAGAAGGCGTATCGTCGGCTCGCGCGGGAACTGCATCCCGATGTGAACCCGGGGGCGGACGCCTCCGAGCGGTTCAAGCTCGTGACACACGCGTACGACGTCCTGTCCGACCCGCAGCAGCGCCAGCAGTACGACCTCGGCCCGCAGACCGGCTTCGGCGGCGGTGGTGGGGCGAACTTCGGCGGCTTTGGCGACATCTTCGAGACCTTCTTCGGCGGCGGCACGAGCCGCGGCCCGCGCTCCCGGCGCGAGCGGGGACAGGATGCCCTGGTGCGGGTGGAGGTGGACCTGGACGAGATCATCTTCGGCACGACGCGCGACGTCGAGGTGGACACGGCCGTGCTCTGCGAGACCTGCAACGGCTCCTGCTGCGCCCCCGGCACGCAGCCGGTGACCTGCGACATCTGCCGCGGCAGCGGCCAGATCCAGCGCGCCGTGCGCAGCCTGCTCGGCAACGTCATGACGTCGAGCCCGTGTGGCACCTGCCGCGGCTACGGCACGGTCATCCCGAACCCCTGCCCCACCTGCCAGGGCCAGGGCCGCGTTCGCGCCCGCCGCACGATCCCGGTGGACATTCCGGCCGGCGTCGACACCGGCCTCCGCCTTCAGCTGCCCAGCCAGGGCGAGGTGGGTCCGGCCGGCGGCCCGAACGGCGACCTCTACCTCGAGATCAAGGTGCGCCACCACGACGTCTTCAGCCGCAACGGGGACGACCTGCTGGCGACCCTCGAGGTGCAGATGACGGATGCGATCCTCGGCACCCGCACCGTCCTCAAGACGCTCGACGGGGAGGTCGCGGTGGACATCAAGCCGGGAACCCAGAGCGCCGAGGTGATCACGCTCAAGGACCGCGGTGTCACGAGGCTGCGCGGCAACGGGCGCGGCGACCTCAAGATCGGCGTGCAGGTGACCACGCCGAGCAAGCTCAGCCACAAGGAGCAGGACCTGATCAAGCAGTTCGCCGGGTCGCACCGGTCGGCGCCGCCCACGCTCACCCACTTCCAGCAGGGGCTCTTCCAGAAGCTCCGCGACCGCTTCCTCAACATCTGAGTCCCGTGGCTCACTTCTACCTGAACGAGGAGCTCACCGAGGCGGCCGTCGGCGGCCGCGTGTCGGTGACCGGGCAGGAGGCACGGCACGCGGTAACGGTGAGCCGCATCGCCGTTGGTGAGTCGATCTCGGTCGGCAACGGGGCGGGGCTCGTCGTCACGGGAGCTGTCGTGTCGGCCGAGCCGTCCGAGTTCGTGGTGGAGGTCGCCTCGGTCGAGCGAAGCGAGCCGAACAGCCCGGCCGTCTGGCTCGCCCAGGCCCTCGCCAAGGGCGACCGCGACGAGTACGCGGTGCAACAGGCCACAGAGCTCGGCGTCGACGGAGTGATCCCGTGGGCGGCCCAGCGCTCGATCGTCAAGTGGGAGGGCGCCAGGATCCGCAAGGGCCACGATCGCTGGACCGCGATTGTGCGCGAGGCGAGCAAGCAGTCCATGCGCACCTGGATCCCGGAGGTGGGCGACCTCGCCTCGACCGTCGTGCTCGCGGCGCTCGCCGCCGACACCCGGATGCTCGTGCTCGAGCCGACCGCGCAGACCGCGATCACCGCTCTCGAGCCGGACGGGCGGGACGTGGTGCTCGTCGTCGGCCCGGAGGGGGGAATCGCGCCGTCCGAGTTGAGCAGGCTCGAGGGAGCGGGCGCGATGCTGGTGCGGCTGGGCGACACGATCCTCCGCACCTCGAGTGCGGGGCCGGCGGCCATCGCGGTGCTCAATGCCCAACTCGGCCGCTGGTAGCAATGCCCAACTCGGCCGCTGGTAGCGAACGCCGCCGCCGCGCGCGGCCCGGTCTTCTAAGCTAGAGGCATGTCAGAAACGCAGGAGAGTTCGATCTTCACGAAGATCATCGCTCGGGAGATCCCGGCCGACGTGGTGTTCGAGAACGAGCGCATCATCGCGATCACCGACGTCGCGCCGAAGGCGCCAGTGCACCTGCTGGTGATCCCCAAGACGGAGCGTTACCGCAACGTCGGCGAACTCGCCGCGGGGGACCCCGCGCTGCTCGCCGAGGTCGTCGCGGTCTCCCAGCAGCTCGCGACCGAGCGTTCCGGCGGCGAATTCCGCCTCGTCTTCAACACCGGGCCGTCCGTCGGCCAGACCGTCTTCCACGTCCACGCCCACGTTCTTGGCGGCTCGCTGCCGGAAGGAACCCTTGGCCAGTAGCAATCGATTCGGTTCGGACGCGTCGACCCCTGGCGACCGCGAGCACGTCGAGTTGCGCGTTGACGGCGTGGCCATGGTGCGGCTTCTCGGGCCGCAGGACCGGCTGCTCAAGACCATCGAGAGGCAGTACCCGCGCGTCGAGGTTCTCGTGCGCGGAAACGAAATCACCCTGGATGGCGATGCCGACCAGGTGCGATCGGCCGTGAGGCTCGTAGAGGAGTTGGTGACGATGGTGCGTGGCGACCAAGAGCTCGGCCAGCGCGATGTCGAGGAGTCGGCGAAGATTCTCAGTGCCGACCCGCGGGTGAGTCCGGCGGAATTGCTCAGCCAGGCGATCCTCACCAGCCGGGGCAAGAGCATCCGGCCCAAGACCCTCGGACAGAAGCAGTATGTGGATGCCATCGACGAGAACACCATCACGTTCGGAATCGGCCCGGCCGGAACCGGCAAGACCTACCTGGCGATGGCGAAGGCCGTGCAGGCGCTGCAGCGCAAGGAGGTGAGCCGCATCATCCTCACCCGGCCGGCGGTGGAGGCCGGCGAGCGGCTCGGCTATCTGCCGGGCACGCTCACCGACAAGATCGACCCGTACCTACGTCCGCTCTACGACGCGCTCAACGAGATGATGGATCCGGAGATCGTGCCCAAGCTGCTCGCCGCGGGAACGATCGAGGTCGCGCCGCTCGCCTACATGCGCGGTCGCACCCTCAACGAGGCGTTCATCGTGCTCGACGAGGCGCAGAACACGACGCCGGAGCAGATGAAGATGTTCCTCACGCGACTCGGCCACGGCTCGAAGATGGTGGTCACCGGCGACGTGACCCAGGTGGACCTTCCGGCCGGCGCGAGCGGGCTTCAGCTGGTCACCCGGGTGCTCGAGGAACTGGACGAGATCCATTTCGCGCGGCTCACGAGCGACGACGTCGTGCGGCACAGCCTCGTTGGCCGCATTGTGGATGCGTACACGAGGTACGACGCAGAGAGGCAGGCGCAGAAGTTCGAGCGCCAGCAGGCGTCGGAAGGCGTCAACCGGTCCGAGCGCCGCTCGGGCGGGCCGCCCCAGGACCGCCTGGGCAAGAGATGGGGCCGCTGACAGTGTCGATCGAGATCAACAACGAGACCACGATCCCGGTCGACGAAGCCGCCATCCAGCGGCTCGCGATCTTCGCGCTCGACCAGCTGCATGTGCACCCGGACGCCGAGCTGGCGATCATCCTCGTCGACGAGGGCGCCATGGAGCAGCTGCACCTGCAGTGGATGGACGAGCCGGGTCCCACGGATGTGCTGAGCTTTCCCATGGACGAGTTGCGTCCGGGCACCGAAGACGCCATGACCCCGGCCGGGCTCCTCGGCGACATCGTGATCTGCCCGCAGGTGGCGGTGGCCCAGGCGGAGACCGCCGGCCACAGCCCGCTCGAAGAGATGCTTCTGCTCACCACCCACGGCATCCTGCACCTGCTCGGTTTCGACCATGCGGAGCCGAACGAGGAGAAGGAGATGTTCGGCGTGCAGCGCGACATCCTCGCTGGTTTCTCCCTCGCCGAGCGACGACGATAGACGCATGATCCCGATCTTCGTCAGCGTCGCCGTCCTGCTGGTGATCTTCGGTGGCCTGCTCGCCGCGGCCGACGCGGCGCTCGGTGTGCTCTCGCGCAACGACCTGCTCGAGATCGCCGCACACTCGAGGGCCCGCAACTCCCTCCTCGCGATCGCCGGCGATGTCGGCGCGCACGTCAACGCCGTCAACTTCATGCGCGTCGTCGCGGAGACGACTGCCGCGGTGCTCGTGTCCCTGTCGTTCGCCTACGTCTTCGCCGACTGGTGGTGGGCGTTGCTGGCCTCGGCGCTGATCATGATCACCGTCTCCTTCGTGCTCGTCGGCTCGAGCCCGCGCAGCGTCGGGCGGGTTCACGCCCGGGCGATCGCGCGCTGGTCGGCCTGGGTCGTGCACGCCATCCGGGTGTCCCTCGGCCCGATCGCCGCCGCGCTCGTCGCCGTGGGCAACCGCGTCACGCCGGGCCGCCGGGCGAGCTTCTCGTCCGAGGAGCAGTTGCTGAGCATGGTGGACGAGGCCACGGAAGACAAGGTGCTCGAGGAGGACGACCGCGAGCTCATCCACTCGATCTTCGAATTCAGCGACACCGTCGTGCGTGAGGTGATGATCCCGCGTACCGACATGGTCACGATCGACGACACCGAGAACCTCGGCGCCGCGATGGGGCTGTTCCTGAGCAAAGGCGTCTCCCGCATGCCCGTGATGGGCGAGGATGTGGACGAGGTGCGCGGCATCCTCTACCTGAGGGACGTGGCGAGGCTCGGCTACGAGCGGCCGCTCGGCATGGACACGATCACCGTGGGCGAACTCGTGCGTCCCGCCGTGTTCATCCCGGAGTCGAAGAAGGCCGACGACACGCTGCGGCAGATGCAGCTCGAATCGAACCACCTCGCGATGGTCGTCGACGAGTACGGCGGGATCGCCGGGCTCGTGACGCTCGAGGACCTGATCGAGGAGCTCGTCGGCGACATCTCGGACGAATACGACCACGAGGTCGTGGAGATCGAGAAGCTCGACGACGGCGTGTTCCGGGTGAGTGCGCGGCTTCCGGTGGACGAGCTCGGCGAGCTTTTCGCGATCGACCTGGAGGACGACGACGTCGACTCGGTCGGCGGGCTGCTCACCAAGGCGCTCGGGCGACTGCCGCTGGCCGGCTCCGTGGCCACGTATTCTGGACTCATCCTTACCGCCGAGCGCACGGAGGGCCGTCGCAAGCGGCTCAGCACCGTGCTCGTCGAGCGCGATCAGGCCCTCATCGACGCTCAGGCGGCGTTCGGCAAACCAAGCAATGGAGACGACCGTGGCGAATGAGCCCCAGGCACCAGTGGAGTTCAGGGCCGGCTTCGTGTCGTTCGTCGGGCGTCCGAACGTCGGCAAGTCGACGCTCACCAACGCGCTCGTCGGCGAGAAGGTCGCCATCACCTCGTCCAAGCCGCAGACCACCCGCCGCGCCATCCGGGGCATCGCGCACCAGAAGAACGGCCAGCTGATCCTCGTCGACACGCCGGGCATGCACCGCCCGCGCACCCTTCTCGGCGAGCGGCTCAACAGCATCGTACAGTCGACGCTGGCGGACGTGGATGTGGTCGGCTTCTGCATGCCGGCCAACGAGAAGATCGGGCCAGGCGACCGGTACATCAATGAGCAGCTCGACTCGTTCCCGCGCGCGAAGAAGGTGGCGATCGTGACGAAGATCGATGCCGCGTCGCGCCCGGCCGTCGCCGCCCAGCTGCTCGCCGTCTCTGAGCTGCGCGACTGGGAGGCGATCATCCCCGTGTCGGCGACCAGCCGCATCCAGCTGGACACGCTCGCCACCGAGTTGATCCGCCTGCTCCCCGTGTCGGCCGCGCTCTACCCGGCGGATGCCGTGACCGAGGAGAGCCTCGACGACCGGATCAGCGAGCTCATCCGTGAGGCCGTTCTCGAGGGCGTGGAGGACGAGCTTCCGCACTCGATCGCGGTGACCATCGATGACATCGTCGAGCGCGACGACAAGGATCTCGTGGAGATCTACGCGAACCTGTTCGTGGAGCGGGACAGCCAGAAGGGCATCATCATCGGCCATCAGGGCCAGCGCCTCCAGGATGTCGGCGCCCGTGCCCGGGTCGAGATCGAGAAGCTCGTGGGTCGCCAGGTCTTTCTGTCGTTGCGCGTCAAGGTGGCCAAGGAGTGGCAGCGCGACGCGAAGCAGCTGGGGCGGCTGGGGTTCTAGGCGGAACTCGCCCGTGACGGCGCTTTCTCTGCCCACGTCTTCTGCCTCACGTCCACTCCCCTTCTGCCTCGCGTCCGCTCCCCTTCTGCCTCGTGTCCACTCCCCTTCTGCCTCCCGTCCGCTCCCCGAGGCGGCCCCCAGCGGGCAGTTCTTGCGCGCGCCGGCAGTCACTCGGTAACAGCTGTCCTTTCGAGCCGGTTTCCACACGTTGTTGCCC
>NZ_DATCQQ010000071.1:0-76042 GCF_036569425.1 Lacisediminihabitans sp. | reverse complement strand
GATCGATCCTGGGCCCCGCCGGCCGCCGTGCGCGAGGTGTCGACCGGCGCCGAGGCGTCGGCCGCCGTGCGGGAGATGGTGGGCTTCGGCGCGAGCGTGATCAAGATCGCGCTCAACAGCACGGCCGGGCCGGTGTGGTCGGATGCCCTGCTCGAGACCGTCGTGTCGGCCGCGCACGCGGCCGGCCTCCCTGTGGTCGCGCACGCCGAGGGGCCAGGGCAGGCGATGAGAGCCGCCGACGCGGGCGTCGACGCGCTCGCGCACACCCCGTGGACGGAGCGGCTCACCGACGACGAGGCCGCCGCCTCCGCGGCGCGCTGCGCGTGGACGAGCACCCTCGACATCCACGGCTGGGGAGAACGCGGCCACGCGTACGAGACCGCCGTCGACAACCTCGGTCGGTTCGCCGCGCTCGGCGGCCGGGTGCTCTACGGCACCGACCTCGGCAACGGCCAGACGCCGGTCGGCATCAACGCCCGCGAGCTCGCGGCGCTCGGCGAGGCCGGGCTGTCGACCGGCGATCTGGTCGGCGCGCTCACCCGGTCATCCGGTAGCTTCGGAGCGCGCTTCACCTGGATCCCAGGAGAGGTCGCGCCGGGCGGCCGGGAGGGCGTGACCTGGCTGTCGACCGCCTCGGTCGTCTCACTAGCCACGATCGAGGAGGTTGTCTCATGAATACGCCACTGGATGCTTCCGACTTCGTCGGCCGTGCGGCGCAGCTCGACCAGACTGACCCGCTCGGCCGGTTCGCCGCGGAATTCGTGCCGAGCGACGAGGTCGTCGCCTACCTCGACGGCAACTCGCTCGGCCGCCCGCTCCGGGTCACCGGCGCCCGGTTCGCGTCCTTCCTCGAGCGTGAATGGGGCGGCCGCCTCATCCGGTCGTGGGACGAACAGTGGATGGACCTCCCGCTCGCCCTCGGCGACCGGATCGGCGCGCTCACCCTCGGCGCGGCGCCCGGCCAGACCGTGGTCGCCGACTCGACCACGGTGCTGCTCTACAAGCTCATTCGCGCGGCGGTGGGCGCCCGCCCCGGACGCACCGAGATCGTCGTCGACGACGACAACTTTCCGACCGACCGGTTCGTGCTCGAGGGGGTGGCTGCCGAATGCGGGCTGACCCTGCGCTGGATCTCGGTGGACAAGTCCCGGGGCGTCACCGTCGACCAGGTGCGCGACGCCGTGTCGGCCTCGACCGCCCTCGTGGTGCTGAGCCACGTCGCCTACCGCTCCGGCTACCTCGCCGACGCGCAGGCGATCACGGAGGAGGTGCATTCGGCCGGGGCGCTCGTGCTCTGGGACCTGTGCCACTCTGCGGGGGTCGTGCCCACCGAACTCGACGAGTGGGGCGTGGACATCGCCGTCGGCTGCACATACAAGTACCTGAACGGCGGGCCGGGATCGCCGGCCTTCGCCTACCTGCGACGAGACCTTCAGGACCAGCTGCAGCAACCGATCTGGGGCTGGATGGGGGCCAGTGACGTCTTCGCGATGGCGTCGGAGTACCGGCCGGCCGCCGGCATGCGGCGATTCATCAGCGGCACCCCACCGGTGGTCGGGATGCTCGCCATGCAGGACATGCTCGACCTCATCGAGCGGGCGGGACTCGGGGACATCCGGGAGAAGTCCCTGCTGCTCACCGACTTCGCGCTCGACGTCGTTGACGCGTGGCTCGCGCCGCTCGGCGTCACCGTCGCGACCCCGCGCGAGCCGGAGCGCCGCGGCAGCCACCTGACGATTCGACACGACAGCTTCCGCGCGGTGACCGCTGTGCTCTGGGCTCGGGGCGTCATCCCCGACTTCCGCGCGCCGGACGGCATCCGGATCGGGCTGTCCCCGCTGAGCACGACGTTCGCCGAGCTGCTCGCCGGCCTGGCCGCGATCCGGCACGCGATGGACCCGGCCGCGGGGTGAGCGGCCCCGCGTCAGCTCGAGATGTCGAGCAGCAGGTAACCGGATGACACGGTTGCGCCCACCGCGGCGTTGACGTTGGCGATCGTCCCGTCCTTGTGCGCGGTGATCGGCTGCTCCATCTTCATCGCCTCGAGCACCAGGATCAGGTCGCCCTTGACGACGATGTCGCCCTCCGCGACCGCGAGCTTCACGATCGTGGACTGCATGGGGGCCTTCACCGAGTCCCCGGTGGCGGTGACGACCGTTCCGGCCCCTCCGCGGCGCTTGGGGGCCGGGCCGAGGGCGGCGCCGCCGGCGGATGCGGCGACCAGGCGCGCGGGCAGGCTCACCTCGATGCGCTTGCCGTCCACCTCCACGACGACGCTGCGTCGAGGCGCGGCAGCCGGGGTGTCGGCGAGCGACCCACTCCAGGGTTCGATGTCGTTCACGAACTCGGTCTCGATCCAGCGGGTGTAGATGCTGAACGGCTCCGACGTGAATGCAGAGTCGCGCACGATCTTGCGGTGGAAGGGCAGCACGGTGGGCAGCCCGGCGATCTCGAACTCGTCGAGGGCGCGACGGGAGCGCTCGAGCGCGTCCTCGCGGGACGACCCGGTCACGATGAGCTTGGCGAGCAGCGAGTCGAACGCCCCGCTGATCACGTCTCCCGTGGTCACCCCGCTGTCGATGCGCACTCCGGGCCCGCCGGGGAAGCGGAGGGCGTGAACGGGACCAGGTGCCGGGAAGAAGTTGCGCCCGGCGTCCTCGCCGTTGATGCGGAACTCGAAGGAATGCCCCTCTGGCACGGGGTCGTCGTAGTCGAGGGCGCCGCCCTCGGCAAGCCGGAACTGTTCGCGGACCAGGTCGATGCCGGTGACCTCCTCGGACACCGGATGTTCCACCTGCAGTCGAGTGTTCACCTCGAGGAACGAGATGGTGCCGTCCTTGGCCACCAGGAATTCGCAGGTGCCGGCCCCGAGGTATCCGACCTCCTTGAGGATCGCCTTCGATGCCGAGTAGAGCAGGGCGTTCTGTTCGTCGGTGAGGAAGGGTGCCGGCGCCTCCTCCACGAGCTTCTGGTGGCGTCTCTGCAGCGAGCAGTCGCGGGTGGAGACCACCACGACCTTGCCGTAGGCGTCCGCGAGGCACTGGGTCTCGACGTGGCGGGGCTGGTCCAGATACTTCTCCACGAAGCACTCTCCCCGGCCGAACGCCGCGATGGCCTCGCGGGTTGCGGAGTCGAACAGCTCGGGGATCTCCTCGCGCGTGCGGGCCACCTTGAGGCCGCGCCCGCCACCGCCGAATGCCGCCTTGATGGCGACCGGAAGGCCGTGGGTGTCGACGAATTCGAGCACCTCCGCCGCGCCCGAGACCGGGTTGAGTGTGCCGGGGGCGAGAGGCGCCCCCACCTTCTCGGCGATGTGACGGGCAGATACCTTGTCGCCGAGCTTCTCGATCGCGTCGGGCGACGGCCCGATCCAGATGAGGCCGGCGTCGATCACGGAGCGCGCGAATTCCGCGTTCTCGGCAAGGAATCCGTAGCCAGGATGCACGGCGTTGGCGCCGGATCGCCGGGCGATCGACAGGATCTTGTCCGCGCGCAGGTAGGTGTCGGCGCTCGTGGCGCCGTCGAGGGCGTATGCCTCGTCGGCGAGCTTCACGTGCCTCGCGTCGCGATCCTGGTCGGCAAAGACGGCGACGGCGGGTATCCCCGCGTCCTTTGCCGCCCGGATGACTCGGACGGCGATTTCGCCTCGGTTAGCGATCAGGAGCTTCGTGATGCGGGGCATAGTTCTTTAGCCTATTGGTCAGGACGGGTGCGCCTTTGGCGGTGGGCTACAAAAAAGGCGGATGAGGCGGTGAGGTCCTCTACAACTGGGCCGGTCGCCCGCACGATTGTGAGCCGCTACCGGTTCCACAGCGACGGCCAGGGAACCTCGAATTCGAGGAACAGTGACCGCAGGGTCGAGAGCGACAGGCCGACCACCGCGTGCGGGTCGCCGTCGACCGAAGTGATGAACGGTGCCCCCAGACTGTCGATCGTGAAGGCGCCTGCGACCTGCAGCGGTTCGCCGGTGCCGATGTACTCGTCGATCTCGTGGTCGGAGATGTCGTTCGCGAAGGTCACGCCGGCCGTTGCTACCGCGCCCGCGGCGCCGCGAACCTCGCCCCCACGGTGATCGATGAGCCAGTGCCCGGAGTGGAGGTGACCGGTGCGGCCGCGCTGCAGCAGCCACCGTTCGCGTGCCACCTCTGGACGGTGCGGCTTGCCGTACACGATGCCGTCGAGTTCGAAGGCCGAGTCTCCGCCGAGGATGAACCCGTCGATCGGTGCCGCGTCCACGAGCTGACCGGTCACCGCCTCGGCCTTGGCGCGGGCCAGCAGCAGCACCATCTCGCTCGGGGTGAGCGGTCCGGCGGCGGCGACCACGGCATCCTCGTCCACCAGGGAGGGGAGCACGGCCGGTTCGACGCCGGCCGCCCGCAGGGTGGCGAGCCGCGCGGGCGAGGTCGACGCGAGGTAGAGACGCACTGGTGCTTTCGTCACGAAGGTCGCTCCCGGGGAATGTCCGGGCCGCTCTGTGGCAAGCTCGGGGGATGGGTGAAATGCAGGGCAAGACGGTCGAGATCGAGGTTACCAACGTAGCCCACGGCGGTGTGGCGGTTGCCCGCCACGAGGGCCGGGTGATCTTCGTGAGCGACGCGATTCCGGGCGAACGCGTGCTCGCCCGCATCACCGAGGACTCGAAGAAGTCGTTCTGGCGGGCCGAGACACTGTCGGTGATCACCGCCTCCGAGCATCGCCGCCCGCACGTCTGGGCGGCAGCGTCGATCGACCGCGCGCCAGAGGACCGGGCGGGCGGCGCCGAGTTCGGGCATATCGACATCGGCCACCAGCGCGAGTTGAAGCGGCAGGTGCTCGCCGACTCGCTCTCGCGCATGGCCGGAGTGCGCACGGAGGCGACCGTGGAGGCCCTGCCGGGCGCGGACAACGGCACTGGATGGCGTACTCGCGTGCGACTGCAGGTGGCCGAAGACGGCACGCCCGGCCCGTACGCCGCGCGGTCCCACCGCGTGATTCCCGTGACCGACCTGCCCCTCGCCACCCCGGCGCTCGCCGCGATCGCCCCGCTCGACGAGAAGTTCCCGGGCTCCGCCCACGTGGACATCGTCGTGCCGTCGGTGGGCAACCCGTTCGTGCTGGCCAGCGGCACGGCCAACGCCGACCGCGGGCACACCGACCGGGGTCGCGCGCATCGCATCATGGAGCGAGTGGGGGAGCGCGAGTTCCGCCTCGATGCCCGCGGCTTCTGGCAGGTGCACCAGCACGCTGCGGAGACCCTCACGCGTGCCGTGCAGGATGCCGTCGACGAGTCGCTCTTCGACCCGAGGGCTTCCAACCTCGACCTCTACGGCGGGGTCGGCCTGCTCGCGGCCGCCGTCGGCGACCGCTTCGGAAATCACGTGCGGATCACGACCGTGGAGAGCGACTCTCTGGCCACCGACCATGCCGCCGAGAATCTCGTGGAGTGGACGGGTGCCGCCGCGGTGACCGCGCGCGTCGAGCAGTTCCTCCGGGGCCTCGGGGCGACGGCCGGGGCGCACGAGCGAGACAGCCTGCGTCGGGGCACGGTGATCCTCGACCCGCCGCGGTCGGGCGCCGGCAAGGAGGTCGTCGCCGAACTGGTGGCTCTCGGCCCGGCCCAAATCGTCTACGTCGCCTGCGACCCGGTCGCGCTCGCCCGCGACGTGGCCCTCTTTGCGGCGGGTGGATACGAACTCGGCGGCCTGCGCGCATTCGACCTGTTTCCGAACACCCATCACGTCGAGGCCGTCGCCACCCTCACCCGCGCCTGATGGCTCGCTGGGCGGAGCCCGCGGCACCCGGTGAAATCGTGACTGGCTACCGTCAAGGCGCGTCCCTAGCGCCTGTGGAGAGTCCGCGACCATTACCATTGGGTCAGGAACAGCTGGGTTTCAGAACAACTGCGGAGACAGGATCGGCCATGGAGCAGACGACGATCGATGAGCCGCGAGCCAGCGCGCGCCCTACCGGCGTGCGGGTCTCGGTGGTGGACGACCACGAATCGGTTCGGCTCGGTTTGAAGGCGGCCTGCATCGACGCCGGATTCGACTTCATTCTCGCTGCGGCATCCGTTCAGGAATTCGTCGACAACCTCAACGGCCGGGAGAACGATGTGGTCGTGCTCGACCTCTCGCTCGGCGACGGTTCGACGGTCACCGATAACGTGAAGCGCGTGCAGGCAACCGGCTCCGCCGTTCTGATCCACAGCATCGCCGACCGCGTCGCTTCCGTTCGGGAGGCGCTCGCCGCCGGAGCCGCCGGAGTGATTCCCAAGTCGTCGGCCACCAAGACCGTCATGTCCGCGGTGGAGACCGTGGCGCGCGGCGAGGTGCTCAACAACCTCGAGTGGGCAACGGCCATCGACGCCGACCGCGACTTCGCGAAGGCACAGCTCGGCAGGCGGGAGCGCGAGATCCTGCACCTCTACGCCTCCGGGCTGCCGCTCAAGCTCGCTGCGCAGCAGCTCGGCATCGGCTATTCGACGGCCCGCGAGTATCTCGATCGAATCCGCGTGAAGTACGTGGAGGTCGGTCGCCCGGCTCCCACCAAGGTCGATCTGCTGCGCAGGGCCGTCGAAGACGGCATCCTTCCGGGCCTGGACCCGGATGCCGATGGCCGCTAGGTCGGCGCCGGATCCGGCTGAGGCCCTCGGGAGACAGCCTCACAATCCGATCAGTCGCCGACAGATCGAAACCGTCGTCTCGCGCTCCGTCGCGATCATCGGGCTCGTGTTCGGCGCGCAATCGGTGCCGGTGGTTCTCGACCAGTTGCCGCACATGCAGCAGGCGTTCGCGTCGCTCATGATCGTGGCGATCTTCGGCGGGATCCTCGCGTCCGTCGTCGCGTCGTTCGCCCGCAAGTTCGTGCGCGCAGTGAACGCCTACATCGCCCTCGCCTTCCTCGCCGCGCTCGTGAGCTGGCCGTTCGTCGCGATGGACCCGACCAGGGTCGAGCCGGACCGCCCGTGGTTGTGGCTGCTCGTGACCGTTGCGACCTCCACCGCGGCCGTCGCCCTGAGCTCTTGGACGGCCACCGTCTACCTCGTGGTCGCGCCGATCCTCTACGGCATCGTGCGGATCACCCCGTCCGGGGGCGGCAAGAGCTGGGAGTCCGCCTCCCTCGACACGGTATACGCGATCATCCTCGGCGGCGGCGTGCTCATCCTCATCACCCTCCTCCGGCAGGCCGCGGCCTCGGTGGACGCCGCCCAGGTGGCGGCCCTCGAGCGTTACGCGCACGCCGTGCGGCAGCACGCGACGGAGGTCGAGCGCGTGCAGGTCGACTCGATCGTGCACGACAGCGTGCTCACCACTCTGCTCTCCGCGGCGCGCGCATATACCCCGGAGGCGAAGGACCTCGCCACGCGCATGGCGCGCAACGCGATCGGGCACCTCAAGGACGCGGCGGAGACGTCGCCGGATGACGATGCCACCATGAGCATGGACCAACTCGCCCACCGCATCATGGGGGCGACCTCCACCCTCTCCGCGCCGTTCGAGCTTCGCGCCCAGCAGGTCGGCACCGGAATCATCTCGGTGCAGTCGGCAGAGGCGGTGTATTCGGCTTCGGTGCAGGCGATGGTCAACAGCCTCCAGCACGCCGGACATGGACCGGATGTGACGCGCTGGCTGTCCATCGAGGAGGGCGAGTCCGGCGGCATCCGGGTCGAGGTCGGCGACACGGGCTCCGGCTTCGCGGTCGACACCGTTCCCAGCGAGCGACTCGGTCTCAGGGTCTCGATCATGGAGCGGGTGGCGAACGCCGGCGGCATGGTGCAAATCGAGTCGAGCGCCGGGGAGGGCACCGTGATCCGAATCCTTTGGCCGAGGCCGTCGACCGCGTCGACACTCGCCGACGCGGGCTGGGAGCAGGTCGCCTCGTGAACATCACCGTCCCTCGGTACCTGATCATCGGCCTCGCCGCGATCTTCTCCGCCTACCACCTGCTGCTCGCGAGCGTGTCCCTCGATGCGCCCCGGGAGAAGGGGCCGTACATCGCGGCGATGGTCCTGTACGCGATCGCCACCATCGCGAGCCTCTTGCCGTCCAGGACGCCACGCATGCCCCTCTGGCTTGCCGCGTTCAACGCCGTGGTCGCCATCGTCGTGCCCCTGCTCGTCACGAGCCAGCTCAACAAGGTCGTCGGCGACAGCTACGCGGCCTGGCACACCGCGGCAATCGGCACGCTCATGGTGATAACGTCAACGCGGCGTCGGCACACCTTCGCGTGGATCGGTACCGGCGCGCTCATCGTGGAGACCATCGCATGGTCCGGCGTCGGCGGCCTGCTCGCCTACGGGGTCATCGGCAGCACGGCCTGGGTGGCCGTCTCACACGCGCTCTCGCTGTCGCTCGCCAAGGCCAGCCGGGACACCCGCCAGTACGCGCTCGCCGAACGCGAAGCGGTCGAGTGGCGGGCCGCGCAGGAGGCTCACGTGTCCGAGCGCCAGTTCCGTCTCGGCCAAACGAGCCGGATGTCCCTGCCGATGCTGCAGAGGATCGTCGCCGTGGGCGGGGAGCTCACCGAGGCGCAACGCCGGGAGTGCCTGTACCTGGAGGGCGCCATCCGCGACGAGATCCGCGGCCGAAAGCTGCTCAACGACCGGGTGCGGGAACAGGTGATGGTCGCCAGGCGCAAGGGGACCACGGTCACCCTGCTCGACGAGGGCGGCATCGACGATCTCGACGACGACGAGCTCGAAAGGGTGCTCAACCGCCTGGCCGAGGCCATCCGCGACACCCAGACCGGCAAGCTCATCGCCCGAACGGTGCCGGAGGGTTCGGACATCGCGGTGACCGTGGTCGGGCTCTCCTCCAGCGACGACGGCCACGCGAGCGCGCTCGGCAGCCACGGCGTCGACGACGAGGAAGACGAGGTCGACCTCTGGCTGGAGATTCCCCGCGTGGCCGCGCCGGAGCACGCCAGCGCCATCTAGGGTCCCGGCCTCCCGGTGGCTGCGGCCCCCGCATCTCCCGTTGCCGCGGAGCGACTCTGCCCACGCGTTTCTCCGGAGGTTGCGCGCCGGTCTCGGCGGAATGGCCCGTGGATGCGGGCAACTCCGGCGGATCTGTTCCCCGGCATGCCGAAACCTCCGGAGAAACGCGTGTGGGGCAAGAAACGCGTGTTGGGCAAGAACGCGTGTTGGGCAAGAAACGCGTGTGGGCGCAAGCAACTCGGGTGGGACAGAAACGCGTGTGGGGCAAGCAACTCGTGTGGGACAGAAACGCGTGTGGGACAGAAGCTCGTGTGGGGCTAGGACGCGTACGGGAACGTGGGGCGGGCGGACGCGAAAACGGGACCGGCCCGAAGGCCGATCCCGTTTCGAAGCCCCGGGTCAGGGCGATAACCCGAATATCGCCCTGACCCGCCCCCAAATCATTAGCCCGCTTACCCTAGTTGGCTAATGATTGGTGGTGTAACTCGAATGAGAGACACCTAGCACTGTCAATACTGCAACGCACAGACCGTAGCGGAAAGTCGTCACTTAGGGGGACTTCCGGGGGACAATTTTGTATCCTGTCACCCATTCGAGGGCCGAAAATACCGGGAATTCCGCGGCCTTGGCTGCGGATACCGGGGTACATTTGGCAAAAGAAGGCACATATCCTCCGTCACGTGTCTCATTACCGGCGGTATCCGCAGACGCGGCTACGGAATCCGTTGAATCGGGGCCCCTGCGCTTTGGATACCGCAGAAATCGCACTCGTTCGGGGGTGATTACGCCGAAAACCTAGCCGGAGAAGCTCCGCCAGGCGCCGTACCCGGGCACGAGCGTGCCGCGCGGCTGCCGCTGGCTCCGCTGCCACGCGCTCTGGCCGCCGCGAGCGGAGCGTGAGTCGTCATCGTCCTGCGCCTCGTCGAGCATCGCCGTGATGACCGCGGTGACCGCGGCCAGTTCGAGCGGGGTCGGATCCCCACTGAGCACGGTGATCGCCTCCGCGGCCTCCTGCGGCTGGCTGTCGCTCACAGGGGGATGTTCCCATGCTTCTTGGGCGGGAGGCTCGCGCGCTTCGTCCTGAGGGCCCTGAGCGCTTTCGTCACCACGACACGGGTCGCGGCTGGCTCGATCACGCCGTCGAGCTCACCGCGCTCGGCCGCCAGGAAAGGGCTCGCGACGTTGTAGGTGTATTCGTTGGCGAGCTTCGTGCGCACGGCGGCGACATCCTCTCCGGCGGTCTCTGCGGCCTTGATCTCGCTGCGATAGAGGATCTGTACGGCGCCCTGGCCGCCCATCACCGCGATCTCGGCGGTGGGCCAGGCGTAGTTGAGGTCGGCGCCGAGCTGCTTCGACCCCATCACGATGTAGGCGCCGCCGTAGGCCTTGCGCACGATGACCGTGACGAGGGGCACCGTCGCCTCGGCGTAGGCGTAGAGCAGTTTCGCGCCGCGGCGGATCACGCCGGTCCACTCCTGGTCGGTGCCCGGCAGGTAGCCAGGGGTGTCGACGAGAGTGAGGATGGGAATCGAGAACGCGTCGCAGAACCGCACGAACCTCGCCGCCTTCTCGCCGGCATCGATGTTCAGCGTGCCGGCCATCGTCGACGGCTGATTGGCGATGATGCCGACCGACCGGCCCTCGACGCGGCCGAATCCGATCACGATGTTGGGCGCGAAGAGCGGCTGCACCTCGAGAAAATCGGCGTTGTCCACGATGTGCTCGATCACCGTGACGACGTCGTACGGCTGGTTCGGGCTGTCCGGGATGAGGGTGTTGAGGCGGCGGTCCTCGTCGGTCGTCTCGAGCTCGACGCTGCTCTCGTACACCGGATGTTCGGCCAGATTGTTGTCTGGCAGGAAGCTCAGGAGGGTGCGCGCGTAGTCGAGGGCGTCATCCTCGTCGGCGGCGAGCCAGTGGGCGACGCCGGAGATCTTGTTGTGGGTGAGTGCCCCGCCGAGCTCCTCCATGCCCACGTCCTCGCCAGTGACGGTCTTGATCACGTCGGGACCGGTGACGAACATCTGGCTGGTCTTGTCGACCATGATCACGAAGTCGGTGAGGGCGGGGGAGTAGACGGCGCCGCCGGCGGCTGGGCCCATGATGATCGAGATCTGCGGGATGACACCCGACGCGGCCGTGTTGCGGCGGAAGATCTCGCCGTACTTGCCGAGGGCGACGACCCCCTCCTGGATGCGAGCGCCGCCCGAATCGAGCATTCCGATGATCGGCACGCCCGTCTTGAGGGCGAGATCCATGA
Source organism: Lacisediminihabitans sp. (assembly GCF_036569425.1). Taxonomy (GTDB): domain Bacteria; phylum Actinomycetota; class Actinomycetes; order Actinomycetales; family Microbacteriaceae; genus Lacisediminihabitans. The sequence goes on along the minus strand of NZ_DATCQQ010000071.1, from coordinate 64,868 downwards.
CCTTGATGATCTTCTCGCCGGCGACCTCGCCGAGCGAACCGCCGAAGATGGTGAAGTCCTGGCTGTAGACGGCCACCTGGCGGCCGTGGATGGTGCCGGTGCCGGTGACGACCGCGTCACCGTACGGACGCTTCTTCTCCATGCCGAAGGCGTGGGTGCGGTGGCGGACGAATTCGTCGAGCTCCACGAACGACCCGTGGTCGAGCAGCTGCTCGATGCGCTCGCGCGCGGTCTTCTTGCCCTTGGAATGCTGCTTCTCGATGGCCGCCTCGCCGCTCGCCGTCACGGCCTCGTGGTAGCGCACCTTGAGGTCGGCGAGCTTGCCCGCCGTCGTATACATGTCGTTGTCTGCAGTCACCCGTTCACTTTAGCGTTCACGATCGGGCGCAACCCGTGGTGATGATCTACAAAACACCGGGCAAAGCATGGTCGGCCGTACCCTTGGAGCATGGACTTTCCTCGCAGTGGACTGCTCGCGGCACGACTCGAGATTCTCGACGAGTGCGGCTCGACCAACACCGAGCTCGTGCGGCGGGCGTCCTCGACGCACGGCGACGAGTGGCCGGACCTCTCCGTTCTCGCGACGCTGAACCAGACCGAGGGCCGCGGACGGCTCGGTCGGGTCTGGGTCGCGCCGGCCGGCCGCGCGATCGCGATCTCGGTGCTGCTGCGACCCCGCCTGCCCGCCGGGGAGCCGCTCGGCCTGGAGAACTACGGCTGGTTCCCGCTCATCGCCGGCGTGGCGATGACCAGGGCGGTCGCCGCGCTCGTGCCCGACCACTCCGTGACGCTCAAGTGGCCGAACGACGTGCAGGTCGACGGCCGCAAGGTGTCTGGGCTGCTCGCCGAACTGCTCCCGAGCCAGGACGCCGTCGTCATCGGCGCCGGGCTCAACCTCGCCTTCGAGGAGCACGAGTTGCCCACTCCCACTTCGACGTCCCTGTCCCTTCTCGGGGCATCTGCCGCCCTTCCGGAACTCGCGGATGTCGCGCTCGCCGGCTTCCTCGGTGAGCTCGTGCCCCTCTACGCCGAGTTCCTCCGGCTCGGGGCCGACCCCGAGGGGAGCGGTGTGGCCGAGGCGGTCAGCGAACTCTGCAGCACGCTCGGCCAGCAGGTGAAGGTTCAGTTGCCGGGGGGAGACGTGCTCGTCGGCACGGCCACCGAGATCGATCGCACCGGCAGGCTCGTCGTCACCCGGTCGACGGATGGCCGCGTAATGGCTGTCGCCGCCGGGGACGTGACGCATCTGCGGTATGAATAGCACATGGCAAGCGACGAGCAGGACACCGAACGGGTTGTAGCCCGGGTGAGGCCGCACGGCCGCGTGCTGTTCTGGCCGAGCCTCGTCTTCATCGCCACGGTCGGCGCGATGGCGTACTTCAACGGTGGATTCTCCGAACAGTGGCAGAACGTCGCGGTGCTCGCCGGCGGCACCCTCGTGATCGTGCTGCTCTGGCTCCTGCCGCTCCTCGCCTGGCTCGGCAAGCGCTACATCATCACCACCCGCCGCATCATCATCCGCACCGGCTTCTTCGTGCGCGTGCGGCAGGAACTGCTGCACAGCCGCGGCTACGACGTGACCGTTCGGCAGAATTCCCTGCAGAGCATGTTCGGCAGCGGTGACGTGTTCATCAACGCCGGCCTCGAGCATCCGGTGCTGCTGCGCGACGTGCCGGGCGCCGACCTCGTGCAGAGCGCCCTGCATGACCTGATGGAACGCAGCCTGAACCCGATCGCCGCCCGCCGGCAGGCCGAGGCGTCCAGAGCGTCGGACGAGACAACGGCGTGGGGTAAGCGCTAGACGGGGTTGTTAGACATGGCGGCTTCCTCTGCGTCGCGACGATTGCGAGCCGCGAGGCCGTCGCTGCGATGCGGTCCGTAAACCCAGTATCGGTACATCAGGAAGCGGAAGGCCGTCGCGATGACGAGGCCGATGACGTTGGACGAGATGTTGTCGGCGAGAAGGCTGTCGAAGCCGAGCACGTAGTGGGAGATGTAGAGGCACAGCAGGCTGATGCCCATGCCCACGACGGCGATCCCCCCGAACTCGAGCAATTCGAGAACGAAGTTTTCCCGGCGGTGTTCGCGGAAGGTCCAGTAGCGGTTGCCGAACCACGTGACAATCGTGGCTATCGTGACCGAGACAATCTTCGCGCCGAGCGGCTGTTGGAAGAAGTGGTCAGCGCCGAACGCACCGAGCCGGAGCGCGTTGAAGATGCCAACATCGATGAAGTAGCCGATCAGCCCTACGACGCCAAATTTCAGCGCGTAGCGGATGAGGCGCTCATAGACGTAGTCGAACACGTCTTTCAGTCGAGAAGCCACGAAAACCCTTACTGGCGGATGGGAGACAATAAGACATTGAGCATAATAGCCCCGCCCAGTGAGAGAACGGGCAGACCCGAACAATGCAAGGATGGAGAAATCCCGTGCGAGTAGGCGTAATCGGGGGCGGACAGCTCGCCAGAATGATGATCCCGGCCGCCGTGAATCTCGGCATCGAGCTTCGAGTCCTCGCGGAAAACGCAGGAGATTCGGCCGGATTGGTCGTCACATCCATCGGTGACTACCGCGACCGCGAGGATGTCCTGCGTTTTGCGGAGGGCGTGGACGTGGTCACGTTCGACCACGAGCACGTGCCGACCGAGATTCTGCGGGAGCTCGTCGAACGGGGCATGCGAGTGCATCCGAGCCCGGATGCCCTGGTCTACGCCCAGGACAAGCTCCTCATGCGTGAGAGGCTGTCCGAGCTCGGTCTGCCCGTGCCCGACTGGGCGCGGATCGAGACCGCCGAGCAGCTCGACGCCTTCCTCGAGGCCAACGGCGGTCGCGTCGTCGTGAAGACGGCGCGGGGCGGCTACGACGGAAAGGGCGTGCGCGTCGTTGCCTCGTCGGCCGAGATCGCCGACTGGCTCGCACTTGGTCAACCGCTGCTCGCCGAAGAACTCGTGGACTTCGGCCGCGAACTCGCCCAGCTCGTCGCCCGTCGCCCGTCCGGCGACGTGGTGACCTGGCCGGTCGTGGAAAGCATTCAGCGCGATGGAGTGTGCGCCGAGGTCATCGCCCCGGCGCCGCGTTCTGCGGGCAAGGTCGCGGATGTCGCGTGCGAGATCGCCACGACCATCGCCGAGGCGCTCGGTGTGACTGGGGTGCTCGCGGTCGAGCTGTTCGAGACGACAGACGAACGGCTCCTGATCAACGAACTCGCGATGCGTCCGCACAACACGGGCCACTGGAGCATCGACGGGTCGACGACGAGCCAGTTCGAACAGCACCTCAGGGCCGTGCTCGATCTGCCGCTCGGAGCCACGGGAACCCGGGACCGCTGGTCGGTGATGGTGAATATTCTCGGCGGTCCGTCGTCCGGGGCCCTCGCCGACCGGTACCCCGCCGCGCTCGCCGACCACCCGACGGTGAAGGTGCACAACTACGGCAAGGAGCCGCGGCCCGGCCGCAAGGTGGGCCACGTGACGACCGGCGGTGACGATCTGGACGAGGTGGCCTATCAGGCGCGTGCCGCTGCGGCGTATTTTCAGGACGACAATCTAGGCTGATGCCTATGCCAGAGCCCCGTGTCGCCGTCGTCATGGGTTCAGATTCCGACTGGACCGTAATGCGCGACGCCTCGGAGACTCTCACGGAGTTCGGCGTGGCGCACGAGGTCGAGGTCGTCTCGGCGCACCGCACCCCCGAAAAGATGATCGCGTTCGGCAAGGAAGCGGCCGGTCGCGGCCTCGGAGTGATCATCGCCGGTGCGGGCGGCGCGGCACACCTGCCCGGGATGCTCGCGTCGGTCACGACGCTTCCCGTGGTGGGGGTGCCGGTGGCGCTCTCCAAACTCGACGGCCTCGACTCGCTTCTCTCGATAGTGCAGATGCCGGCCGGCGTGCCCGTCGCCACCGTCTCGATCGGTGGTGCGCGCAACGCGGCCCTCCTCGCCATCCGCATTCTCGCCGTGTCCGACCCGTCCCTGTCGACGAGACTGTCCGACTACGCGAAGGGTCTCGAGGCGCTGGTCGCGCAGAAGAACGCCGCGCTGAAGTCGACGCTGTGACCGCCATCAACCCGGTGCACGACCCGGACCTCCGCTCGGCGACCGTGATGACCAAGCGGGCCTGGTGGCTCGTGGGGCTCAACATCCTCATCCCCGGTTCGGCGCAGATCCTCGCGGGCAACCGCAGGCTTGGTCGTTTCGGCGTCGGCACGACCTTCCTGCTCTGGGCGGTCGCCCTCCTCAGCGTCGTCGTCTACCTCGTGGCACATCCGGTGTTCTACACGATCGTGACCAACCCGATCGTGCTCACCGTGGCGCAGGTGGCGCTCGCCGGCTACGCGATCCTCTGGATCGTTCTCACCCTCGACACGCTGCGGCTCGTGCGGCTGATCCGCGCCGCCCCGATCACCCGCCCGTTCATCGCCGCCCTCGCGGTGCTCGCGCTCGTGGCGACGGCCGGAGGCGCGAGCTATGCCGCCGTGACGGCGGGGAGCGCCCGTTCCGCACTGGGCCAGATCTTCGCCGGATCCACGATGGCCCCGCCCGTCAACGGCCGCTACAACATCATGCTGCTCGGCGGGGACGCCGGTCCGGACCGCACGGGGCTGCGTCCGGACAGCCTCTCGGTGGCGAGCATCGACGCGACAACCGGCGCGACCACCATCATCGGCATCCCCCGCAACCTCGAACAGATTCCGTTCGTCAAGGGCTCGCCCCTCTACGGCCCGTTCCCGGGCGGCTACAACTGCGGCGATAAGTGCCTCATCGACTACCTATACACCTATGGCGAAGAGCACCCTGCGCTGTACCCGAAGGCGGTCGCGAACGGCAGCCTGCCGGGCATCGAGGCGATGCGGGATGCCGTTGAGGGCGTTCTCGGAATCAAGATCCAGTACTTCGGGCTCATCGACATGCAGGGTTTCTCCGACCTCGTCGACGCGTTGGGCGGGGTCACGGTGGACGTGCCAACCCGCACCCCCATCGGTGGTGTCACCGGCGCGAAGCCGATCGGCTGGGTCGAGGCAGGCACGCAGAAGATGAACGGCTACACCGCCCTCTGGTATGGACGTTCGCGCTACAACAGCAATGACTTCGAGCGGATGGCACGCCAGCGTCTCGTGCAGGAGGCGATCATCAAGCAGTTCCAGCCCGCCATCATCGTCAGCAAGTTCCAGGCTATCGCGCAGGCGGGCGCGCAGGTCGTGAAGACCGACGTGCCGAACTCGGCGCTCGGCGGCTTCGTCGATCTCGCCGAGAAGTCGCGCAAGCTCCCGGTTGCGCACCTCGAGCTCGTTCCGCCGGTCGTGCAGCCGGGCAACCCAGACTTCGCCGCGATCCGCCAGCTCGTCGCCCAGGCGCTCGCGCCGAAGACAGCGACGCCCGCGCCGTAATCAGCCCGGTCGGCGGCTCAGAGGTCGGCGTGCAGCTGCCAGACCTTCTCGGCCGAGTCCTTCCAGCTGAACGCGCTCGCGCGGTCCTGGCCGAGGAACCCGAGCCTGCTCGCGAGCGCCTGGTCGGTGAGAACCGAGGAGACGGCGGCGGCCAACCGGTCGGCGTAGCCCTCCGGATCGTCGCGGGCGACGACGAGGCCGGCGCCGGCGGCGACCTCGACCACTGCCGCGTCATCCGAGTGCACGACCGGCGTTCCGAAGTTGAATGCCTCGATCACGGGAAGGCCGAAGCCCTCGGCGAGACTCGGAAACACGAAGACCGCCGCGCGGCCCATGGCGACCGCGAGATCGGCATCCGCGAGGTAGCCGAGCGAGCGGACGCGGCCCTCCTCGAGTCCGGCCTCGGCGGCGACGTTGGCCAGGTCGAGGCCCTTCCAGCCTTCCGGGCCCGCGACGAGCAGCGGGATCCCCTCGAGCTCCGGGCGGGAGAGTGACTGGATGAGCGGGAGGAGACCATTGCGCGGCTCGAGGGTGCCCATGCTCAGGATGTACCGGTCGGGCAGCTCGAGTCGAGCCGCGCGCACCTCTGGGTCGATCGGCGTCGTCAGCTTGGAGCTGACCGCGCCGCCGATCACCCGGATGCGGTCGCCGAAATCGTAGATCTCCGACAGCTCCGCCGCCACGGCGTGCGTCGGCACCACCACGGCATCCGCGTACTTGTATGCCCGCTTGGTCATCGCCTTGTACCAGGCCAGCCGGCGGGAGGACAGCGACTCGGGGTGGGTCCACGGGATCACGTCGTGGATGGTGACCACGCTCTGGTCGCCCACGTTGTTGAGCCGGTCGTGCCTCGAGAGCGGGGCGAACAGGCCGGTGGCGTGCAGCATTCCCGAGCCGGGCAGCCGCGTGAAGCCGTGCTGCCACGCGAGTTCGAGTTCGCGCCTGGCGAGGGTGCTCTTGAACAGGCCGGCGAGACCGGGCAGCAGGGTCGTGATGCGCTCGTAGTCCTGCTCGGGCGACGCCGAAACGATTCCGGTCACCTCGCAGCCGAGCGGCGCGGTCTGGATCAGCTCGCGAGTGAGCTCCTCGGTGTACCTGCCGATGCCGCCGGGGATCGGGGCCACGATCTGGTCCACGATCACGCGAAGGGTCGTCATGTCGCTCCAATGAAGTTTTCGGGCCTGCTGGGCCACCGCTCGACTTTACCAGTCGACGGGTCTGCCCCACGAATGGGGGTCACGACCGAACGCGCGACAATTGCCGGGATGCGATCGCACGGGAGCGATCGCCCGGAAGCGATCACCCGACGGAGAGCACTCCGGCATCGCTCGCGGCCGCGAGGGCTTCACGCCAGTCGCGCATCTCCGGGATGCCCGCCCGCTGCCACGCGGCATGCCCGAGCACGGAATAGTCGGGGCGCGGGGCCGGGCGCACAAACTGGTCGCTCGTGGTGGGCAGCACGCGCTCCGGGTCGAGGCCGGCGAGGCGGAAGACCTCGCGGGCGAAGTCGAACCAGGTCGCCTCGCCGGAGTTGGTGCCGTGGTAGACGCCCGGGGCGGCCTCGGAGTCGAGCAGCGCCACAATCTGGGCCGCGAGGTCGGCCGTCCAGGTGGGTTGGCCGCGCTGGTCGTTCACGACGCTGACGGTGTCGTGCGTCGCCGCGAGCTTAAGCATCGTGCGCGCGAAGTTGCTGCCGTTCGCCCCGTACAGCCAGGCGGCGCGCACGATGTACGTGCCTTCGGGGTGGGCGGCCACGGCGAGTCGCTCGCCGTCCGCCTTCGTCCGTCCATAGGCCGAGATCGGGTTCAGGGGAGTGCTCTCGTCGTAGGGCGACGTGGCCGAGCCGTCGAAGACGTAGTCGGTGGAGACCTGCACCAGGCGCGCCCCGGCCTCGGCTGCCGCGATCGCGAGGTTCTGCGCCCCCGTGGCATTCACGGCGTGCGCCTCGGCCTCGTGGCTTTGCGCATCGTCGACCTTCGTGTAGGCGGACGCATTGATCACGACGTCGTGCCCGGCCACGGCCGCGCGAACCGCGTCGAGGTCGGTCACGTCGAGGTCGGCCCGGGTGAGCGCGGTGACCTCCCGCCCGGCGAGGGCCTGCCGCAGGTCGGTGCCGAGCATTCCGCCGGCTCCGGTGATGAGGTATCGCAAATTGGTCACGCCTTAGATCGTGCCATCTTTCACCGCGGCCTGGATCCACGGGAGCACTTGGGAGGGGCATCTCTTATGCCCCACCCGCTCGCGGAACAGTGAACGCCTCGTGGATATGCTGGACGCCGGATGCCACAAGACCCGATTGCCGATGTCTCCGCCTCGTCCAGCCCGCCTGGGCCGCGAGCGGGAGTCGGCGCGCGCGACGCCGGCCGAACCCGGTGGAATCCCGCGACGCTGCACTACGGGTCACTGGTGCTGGGATTCGCCGCGATCCTCTGGATCGGACGCGACCAGTGGTTTTTCGGCGACGACTGGGCGATCCTCGTTCCGCGGCTGGATTCGAGCATCCTCGTACCGCACGTCGGGCACTGGAACATGTCGCCGGCGATCGTCTTCCAACTCCTGCGCAACTGGCTCGGGCTCGGCAGCTACCTGCCGTTCCTCGCGCTCGCCGTGCTCGCCCACCTCGCCGTCGTGCACCTGGCCTGGCGAATTCTGAGTCGGGCGGGAGTGCAGCCGTGGCTTGCGAGCGTGTTGGGCATCGCCCTCATGCTTCTCGGCGGGGCGTCGGAGAACATCTTCTGGGCGTTCCAGTTCGGTTTCATGGGCGCGATCGCGCTCGGCCTGTGGGTGCTTGTGCTGTTCGACCGCCCGCGCCTCACCATTCCGCTCATCCTGGCGCTCTCGCTTCTCGCCCCCACCTTCTCGGGCACCGCCATTCCGGTGCTCGCCGCCGCGGCGGTCGTCGGCGCGGTTCGGCACGGCTGGTGGCGCACGGGTCTGCTGCTGCTCCCGACGGCGATCAGCTTTCTGCTCTGGTATCTCCTCGTCGCCCACGGCGACGCGATGCCGGCCGCCGGGATCACGACGATCGGCGGGGTGGCACAGGCGGGCCTCTACGCGGCGGCGATGTACGGGGGAGGGCTCGGGCGCGGCCTGCCGGTGGTCTGGCTGGGCGCGATTCCCGCGCTCACGACGGCCGTCTGGGCGATCACGACCGTGCGTCGAGGCCTCGGGTCCCGAGCGACGGCGGCCTATGCCCTGGTGGCGGGGTCGCTCGTGTTCGTGGCCCTCACCACCTACTCGCGCATGTCGTTCGGGATCTCGGCCGCCGCATCCGAGCGATACGCCTACCTGGTGATCGTGTTCCTGCTGCCTGCGCTAGGCCTTCAACTCACCTGGCTCGCGGCGCGCGGAAGGCAACCTTTCGCGGCGGTTGTCGCTGGTCTGGTGCTGATCATCGGGTTCAACACCGTCGACCTCGTGATCGAGGCTCACGCCCAGGCGGTACGGGAGGCGGGCAGCGAGAAGCGCATCCACGCGGATCTCGACCAGCTGCTGAAGAACCCCGGCGACCCCGCTCTCCGTGCAACGCCAGCCGATGCGAAGTGGTCGCCCGACCTTCTCGGGTCCGACCTGCTCGCCCTCTATCGCTCGGGCGAGTTTCCGAAACCCTAGAGCGCGGCTCGCGCCTTGAGCGGCTCCCACCACGCACGGTTGTCGCGGTACCACTGCACGACATCCGCGAGCCCCTGCTCGAACGGCACGAGCGGCTCGTAGCCGAGCTCCGCCTGGATCTTCCCGATGTCGACGCTGTAGCGCAGGTCGTGGCCGAGGCGGTCGGTCACCCGGTCAACGTATGACCAGTCCTTGCCCGTCGCGTCGAGCAGCAGCTGGGTGAGCTCCTTGTTGGTGAGCTCCGTGCCTCCGCCGATGTTGTAGATCTCGCCGGCCCGGCCGCGGGTGAGCACCATCGCGATGCCGCGCGTGTGGTCGTCAACGTGGAGCCAGTCCCGGATGTTGTTTCCCTCCCCGTAGAGGGGAACGTGCTTGTCGTCGATAAGGTTGGTGACGAAGAGCGGGATCACCTTCTCGGGGAAGTGGTACGGCCCGTAGTTGTTGGAGCAGCGGGTGATCGACACGTTGAGTCCGTGGGTGCGGAAGTAGCTGCGCGCGAGCAGGTCGCTTCCAGCCTTCGACGCGGAGTATGGCGAGTTCGGTTCGAGCGGGCGCTGTTCGTCCCACGAGCCCTCCGCGATCGAGCCGTAGACCTCGTCGGTGGAGACGTGCACGAAGCGCTTCAGTCCGCTGCGCAGGGCAGCGTCGAGGAGCTTCTGGGTGCCGAGCACGTTCGTCTCGACGAAGATCGACGCGTCGCGCACCGAGCGGTCGACGTGGGACTCCGCGGCGAAGTGCACGACGGCATCGACGGTGGGGAACAGTTCGTCGAGAAGAGCCGCGTCCCGGATGTCGCCCTTCACGAACGTGTACCGGGGGGAATCGGCGACCGAGGCGAGGTTCTCGAGGTTGCCCGAGTAGGTGAGAGCGTCGAGCACGACGACGTCGGCGCCTTCGAGCCCCGGGTAGGCGTCTTCGATGGTGCGGCGAACGAAGTTCGAGCCGATGAAACCGGCGCCGCCGGTGACGAGAATTTTCATGGGGAGTGTTGCCTCCTTGGCAGAGTCCTGACGATTCTAGTGGTGGCCGGCTCTACGCTCGAGGAGAGCGGAGCGCGCAGAGAGCCCGATGCCGAGAGCGAATCGCACCGGCCAAAGCAACCACCCGCTGTATTTCTTGCCCAGGAATCGTCGGGCGCTTTCGTGGTGGACGGCGATCATCCGCGCCGACTCGGAGGGCGTCTCCGTGGAGTGCGCGCCGGAGTGCTCGACCACGGCTGCAGGCTCGTAGACGTTCCGGAACCCGAGCTTGCCGAGGCGGTAGCCGAGGTCCACGTCTTCGAAATACATGAAGAACGATTCGTCGAAGCCGCCGAGAGCCTCGAATGCGCTGCGCCGAACGAGAACGCAGGCCCCGGACAACCAGCCGGCATCCCGGCGGATCGTGCCGTACTCAGAATCCTTGCGGTACGCCTTCGTCCACGGATTGCCAAGCCAGATGTTGGCGAAGAGGGCGTGTCCGATGCCGTTTCGCAGGGACGGGATCGATCGCGCGGAGGGGTAGACCTCGTTATTGGTCCAGATGGCCGGACCGACCGAGGCGATCTTCGGGTTCGAATCGCCGACAGCCAGAAGGAGGTCCACACTGCCGGCACCGAGCACGAGGTCGGGGTTGCTTACCAGTATCCACTCGATAGGGGCGACCAGGTTCTTCACGGCCGCATTGATTGCGCCACCGTAGCCGGGATTTGCGGGGAGGGGCAGGTACTCCGCGCCGTACTCCCGGGCAAGCTGCTCGACGGCATCGGCATCGGTCGGCTTGTTGTCGGCGATGATCGCGGTGAGTTCAGCGGCGCTCGACGCCGGGATGCTCGCGAGAAAATCTCGGAGTACCTCGGATGAGCCGTAGCTAACGGTGACGACCGCGACGCGAGTCACAGCGGCTGACGGTTCGGGGACTGGCATAACATGCCCAATCTTAGTTTGAGCGATTTACTCGACCTCGCGCAGCTTGCGGCCGCTCTTCCGCCGCCGGAACGAAAAGAATTTGTGGCCGACGTAACTGACCACGGTAGTCACGATCACAATCAGCGCCTGGGCCACGAGCGGATTGAGCCCCCCGAACTCGACGAGCAACGGCAGCGCAATGGTATTGATGACGAGCGCGACCACGTTCACGCCCGCGAACCGGAAGAAATCGATGAAAACGTTGTGCCGGCCCGAAATCCTGAAGGTGAACCGGCGGTGGCTGAGAAACGCAACGATCGTGCCGACGATGGTCGCGATGTAGAGGCTCAGCAGATAACTGGTGTGCTTGCCGATGGTGAGTTGCACGAGTACGAAGATGCCGTAGCCGACAACCGTGTTGAAGCCGCCGACGATCACAAAGCGCGCACGCTCGTCCTGCAGCAGACGCCGGATAAGGCCGACCAGCCCGCGTGGCTTGGACGCTGCTGCCTCATTGGCCGTGGTGTTGTCGCTCATGGCCAGGCTCCGGATTGCTCATCGTGTTCGCTCATCGTGGTCAGCGAGTGTCTATATCCCCGTGGTCAGCGAGTGTCTATATCCCCGTGCGACGGTAGCACCCCAAGTCTAAGGATCGGCCGGGCGCCGGTCAGCGCCGTGCTTCGCGGTCGCGCTCCGTAAAAGGAGTCACCGGTAGTCTGGGGCGGTGGATGTGCGCCAGCGATGACCAAAGAGAAGATATCGATCATTACCCCCTGCTACAACGAAGAAGGCAACGTTGCAGCATGTGTGGCCGAGGTCGCTCGAGTCATGGCGGACGAGCTCGCTGACCTCGACTACGAACACATCTTCTGCGATAACGCGAGCACCGACGGGACGCTCGACGCTCTTCGGCAATTGGCCGCGGCAGACCCCCACGTCAAGGTCATCGTCAACTCGCGCAATGTCGGGCCCTTTCGGAGCATGGCCAACGGCTTGCGAAGTGTCACCGGCGACCTCGTCGTCCCGATGATCCCCGCGGACCTCCAGGATCCACCCTCCGCGATTCCGGGGATGGTCGCTCTCATGACCCCGGCGGTCGAGGTCGTCTACGGAATCCGCGCAAACCGACGCGAGAGCATCCTGATGCGGGCCGCCCGGAATTCCTACTACCTGGCTCTGCGCTCGAGCGGAGGGGTGACGCCACCAGCCCATGCGGGCGAGTTCATGCTCGCTCGCCGCGACGTGATCGACGCCATCTCCGAGGTGGGCGGCAGCTACCCCTATATCCGCGGCCTGGTAGCGCAGACGAACCCGCGCTTCGAGACCTATAGCTATGAGTGGGCTCGCCGCGACATCGGCAAGTCGAAGAACTCGATTCCCGACCTCATCGACCAGGCGCTCAATGGAATCGTGACGACGGCGCGAACGCCGATCAGATGGGCACTCTTCCTCGGCCTGGTTTTCGCTGTTGTCGGTGTGGTCATCGGCATTGCGAATCTCGTCATCTTCCTGGTGAACGGCTCGACGGCTGCGCCCGGAATCCCAACCCTCATCGTCGCCACGTTCCTGTTCGGCGGGGTCAACCTCTTCTTCCTCGGGCTCATCGGCGAGTACATCTTGAGTATTCACTCGAGCGTGCGACCCGAGCCACCGATGTTTGAGCGGGAACGAATAAATTTTGAATAGTCGGCAACCGATGGATACTTGTCGAGAGACACTGATCCACGACAAACTACGGGAATCCGGCAGGGCTCCCTGGAAAAACTGGTGAAAATGAACGCGCACGTGTGGGCCTCGCACAAGACCGGCTCCGACCTCATCGCCGACTTCATCGCGGCTCGCTGTCATGAGAATGTCTTCGTTGTCAACGGTGGCGCGTGTGTGTTCATGATCGACGCGCTCGGGCGCAATGAGACCACAGACTATGTCTGCGTCCAGCACGAACAGGCGGCGGCGATGTCCGCCGACGCCATCTGGCGCACCACCGGCAAAATCGGCGTGACGATGGTGACGAGCGGCCCGGGAGCGACAAACCTCGTCACCGGAATCGCTTCCTCGTGGTTCGACTCCATTCCTGCGCTCCACATCACGGGCCAGGTGAACGACCGGGAGAGCAAGACCACCATCGGTGCCGATGTCCGCCAGGCCGGCTTTCAGGAGACCGACATCGTTGCCATGGTTTCGACCATCACCAAGATGGCCGTGAAGGTTTCGACGACCGCCGAGCTCGCGATCGCGCTTCGCGACGCGGTCGCGATTGCCACCTCGGGTCGAATGGGCCCAGTGGTCGTCGACGTGCCCATGAACGTGCAGCAGGATCCTGTTTCAGAGCAGGACTACCTCACGGCTCTCTCCGAGGCCGATGTCGAGCCTGCCCTTGGGGAGATCGACGCGCGCGAAATCGGACTGCAGATCCAGGGCTTCCTTGCGAACGCCCAACGCCCCCTCGTGATCATGGGCGGCGGACTCGGCCTCGCCGGTACGGCGAAGGTCGCACAGGACTGGTGCGAAGCCCACGGGATCCCGTACATCGCGAGCTGGGCCGGCCTGACCTACCTCGACAGGTCACTCCCGGGTTACCAGGGTTCGCAGGGCGTGTACGGATCCCGTCACGCCAACTGGAGCGTGCAGGGCGCCGACAAGATCCTGTCGCTCGGAAGCCGGCTCGACAACCGCCAGCGCACGGGAAACCCGCGGGCGTACGCGCCGTTCGCCGACATCTTCGTCGTCGACGTGGACGCGGAAGAGATTCGCAAATTCCACGCCAACCCGCGCTACACCGGACGCGCATTCGACCTTTCCGATCTCGCCCCAGTACTGGCCAGTGTGTCGTTCTCGTATGACTCCGAGCCGTGGCTGGACCTCGTACTCGCCGACAAAGGGTCCAACTCGTCCGGGTGGGAAGCATCCGTCGAGCCCGGCGAATTCAACCCATACGACGCCGTGCAGGAGTTCCAGAAGTACCTGCCGGACGGTTCGATAGTTGTCTCCGACACCGGCGCCAACCTGTGCTGGCTCTTCCAGGCCTATGCGGCCGATGACAGTTACCTGTTCACCTCCGGCGGCAACTCCCCAATGGGATACAGCCTGCCCGCCGCGATCGGAGCCCAGATCGCGCGACCGGAAAAGCCCGTCGTCTGCGTGATCGGCGATGGCGGCCTGCAAATGAATATCCAGGAGTTGCAGACTGCGGTCAACTATGAGCTGCCGATAACCATCGTCGTCTTCAACAATTCGGGCTACGGCATCATCAAGCAGTTCCAGGACTCGAACACGAACAGCCGGTACCACGCGAGCGGCGAGGGATATTCCACCCCCGACCTGCAAAAGATCGCGGCGGCCTACGGCATTCCGTTCAGCCGCGTTACCGCTGTCGAGGACATCGAGCCGGACATGTTCGAGCGGGGCCTCAAACTCGTTGAGTTCGTCATTCCCCAGCAGGCACTGATCACGCCGAAGGTGGAGGGCGGCCGTTTCATCCACGACCAGTTCCCGTACACGACCCAGTCGGGGCAGCAGCCACTCCCGTTCGACTACCCCTCGAGCCCGAGCGATCTCGTGGTCAGCTCCGCGCTGTAGGAGCAGTTAGTCCCGGGGAGGCTCGGGAATTCGCCGGCCAGCGAAGTACGGATCGGCGACCGGCTCACCTTTCAACCAGCGAGCGGTGAGCGCGAGGCCCTCCGGTGTGGAGACCTCCGGGCTCCAGCCCAGCGCCACCAGTCTTTCGGTCACCGGGTCGAGGTGAGCAATTCCGCCGGGATCCGCGAGCTTCGGGGCGAAGTTCAATCGACCAGTAGTGTCGAAGTTGCTCGCGAATTCCTCGACGATTTCTCTGAGCCGCGGCGCGAGCGGATTCCCGACATTGACGATGCCTCGCGCCTCCCGATGGGTGGTCAGCGTCGCCAGCGCCGCACCGGCGTCAAAGGCGTACAGGTAGCTCCATCTCTGCTCCCCAGACGAGAGGTCGATGTCCTCGTCCGCCGCGAGCCTCCCGGCGACGCTGGAGAGCAGCATTCCCGCGTTGTCCATCGGGCCATAGACCGAGAATACGCGCGCCCACACCCAGTCGATACCCCGCGACTCGCACAGGTCGCGCAGCTGTTCCATTGCCGCGACCTTGGCCTGACCGTAGGTCGTGGCGGGGTTCGTAGTCGACTCTTCCTCGGCACGATCCGAGCGCGGGCCGTATTCGGCCTGGCTGCCGAGGCCGACGATTCGACGAACGCCCGCTTCTGCCGCCGCAGCGATCATCGCCCGATGACGGTCGAGGTTGCTCCACTGGACGTCGTCGTCTCGGGTCCCCGCGGCGACCCCTTCCCAGTCAAGGAAGACGAGGGAGTCAAAGGACTTCTCGCGGATGACGAGCGGCCAGTCCGCGCTCGGCCGCGCGACGACATCAAGCCCGGGTAGTCCGCCTATCCGCCAAACATCGGTCGTCGGTCGGACGATGGCGACGGCCTCGTGACCCGCGCCCAGCAGGGCGCGGACTGTCCACGAGCCGAGGAATCCGGCCGCACCAAGGACACCTACCCGCATAATCGTTGCCTAGGTCGCGGGAATGCGTTCGTCACCCTTTTTCACCGGTGACTTTCTTCGCTGGACCAAGCGCCGCCACAACCTTTTCTCCAACGGCATGGCATAGTAGGCGACCACCAGTATGGACATCGCCTGTAGGGGAACTACATAGCGGGTCTCGAAGTGAGTGAGCCATACCACCGCGATGTTCGCACCCAGGATGAGGAAGATCATGAGCGGACCCGCCGCTCGCCTCCTGATGCTATCTCTCAGCAGTATGAACAGGGCACCGATAAAAGCGAAGAGCGTCAGTATGCCGAAGCCGATGTTGTCGAACCTCCCCACCGAGCCGCCCGGGATGGTGAGCCAAGTCTGAACGGTGAATACGGCTCGATTCGCCACGAACGGGAGTGGATTCGTCAGCGCGGCCGTGAATGACTCTTTTTGGAAGAACTGGAACGTGTTGGGTGCGGCGCCTCCAAAGGGTGCCGCTCGTACCGATTCCTGCTCTTCGAGCGCAGCACATTTAAGCGGCTCGAGGTGACAGGGCCAGTTTCCTCCGCCGGCCACGATGAATCCGCCGCCGAGATCATCGAGCCGCTTGTCGCTCATCCACTCCTGGGCCCACTGGTAGTCGCTCTGTGACCAGGAGTAGCTTCCGGGATGCAGGACGGCCTCACCGTAGATGGTCCACGGGGCACACAGGGCGAGGAATGTCACGCCAAGGGCGCCCCATTCGATGAGACCGCGGCGGGTGGCCGGATCAGCTGCCGGACGAGGCTTCTTCCTGAGCCGGATGCGATTGATGATGTACCGCACAACAACGACGAACACGAGGCCCACGAGAGCCGCGGGTACTGCGTTGAACCACATGATCCTGAGATAGGCGAGCGCCGCCAGAGCTGCGCCCAGGGCAATAAACAACCAAATTCGAGGTTTACTGGGTGGAGTGTGGCTCGCCCAGAGCAGGCCGAGGGCCACGAGAGTGCCGAGTGCGGTGGCGAGTCCATCGCTTCCGAGAACACCGGCGTTGATGGTCCAGCCCGTGAAGATGGGGCTGCCGATCCAGAAGACTGCAAAGATCGCGAAACTGACGTAGGCCCGGCGCGGGATGAAAATGAGCGCGGCGAACGTGAGGACAAGGGACCAGAGCGCGCACAGGAGGAGCACCATCGGGATGACCGGTGATGCCCCTTGGCCTAGCTTGACCAGCGCGGCCAGAAGGTAGGGCATTCCGGGCGGCCACAGGTTGAGCACCCAGATATGGGCCTGCGACATCACGCCGTCCTGAAGGTCGACTGCGGCGTTCAGGTAGCTCCCGGCATCGCTTCCTCCGAGCACAGGCGACAGCTTCGAGATGGGCGCCGTGGCAGCGAGGCCGAAGAACCTGGTTCGGGTCCATTCCGGCAGCGCTATCCAGACCTCGATGGCAAACGAGAGGGCAAAAACACTGACGCCGAGAACCGCGCGTTTCCGCCAGGACATCGTAACCTCATTGCCAAAGCCGGTGATCGACAAGTATTTTCCTTCGAAATTGGCGAAGTTCCGAGGGAATTCGCGGAGAGCCTGGGTTCGGTCTTGCGGAAGCGGCGTTCCGACTCACGGTACCCGATCAAACATCGGCGTACCCGAACGGAGCCTCGGGATCAGCTCGGATGGCATCCGGTGATTCCGGGATTATCCACGGTCTAGGCTAGATTGTTCGAGATTAGCGCGGCTCCACGTCTTCAGCGCGCTCAACTAAGAGGATTTATGAAATACCTGCAGGAAGTCTGGGGCTCCCGAGAGTTGCTCCTTAACCTGACCTCCCGAGAGGTACGCGGCAAGTACAAGCGCACGATCTTCGGCCAGCTCTGGTCGCTCGCAAACCCGCTCGCACTCATGCTCATCTACAGTCTCGTCTTCGGTGTGCTGTTCAAAAGCAATCCGCTTCCGGGTGACCCGAGCGGGTTGGATGTCTTCGCCCTCTGGCTCCTGTGTGGATTGCTGCCCTGGACCTTCTTCTCGGCGGTGGTGAGCACAGCAGCGTCGTCGCTGGTGGGAAACGCCAACCTCATCCAGAAGGTGTCCTTCAGCCGAATCGTCCTACCCCTCTCTACAGTCGGATCGTCCGCCTATAACTGGGGATTCGAGATGGTAGTTCTCCTCGTCGCCGTTTCCATTGCCGGTGGCTTCGTTCTGCCGTGGATACCTCTCCTCATCGTCGCGATGATCCTGCTGGCGATTTTCGCGGCCGGCGTCGGACTGATCTTTTCCATCGCCAACGTGTACTTCCGGGACACCCAGTACCTGCTCGGAATCGTCCTCCAGCTGTGGATCTACCTCACGCCAATCATCTATCCGATACAACTGGTTGAGGCGGCATCGCACACCCACGGCGGTCTCCTCGGAACTCCCGTCACCATCCTCGGTCTCTACGACCTCAACCCGATGGTTCATTTTGTGGCGCTGTTCCGCGAGTTGATCTACGACAACCGCTGGCCGGATGGCGTCGAGTGGCTTATCTGTCTTTGTTGGGCGCTTGGCGCCCTTGTCATCGGAATGATCGTCTTCCGAAAGAACGAACCGAATCTGGCGGAGGCGCTGTGACCGAAGTTGCTGTGCGCGTGGACCATGTGACGAAGTCGTTCCGTCTTTATCACGAGCGTAACCAGAGCCTGAAGTCGGCAGTGATGCGCGGGCGCCGATCGGTGCACGACGACTTTCTCGCGCTCGACGACGTGACATTCGATGTACCGACTGGGTCTACCTTCGGACTGATCGGAAGCAATGGCTCGGGCAAGTCGACGCTGCTCAAATGCCTGGCGAACATCTACCACCCCAATGGCGGCACGATCACGCACTCCGGCAAAATCGCCGCGATGCTCGAGGTCGGCTCTGGCTTTCATCACGAGCTCTCCGGGCGAGAGAACATCTTTCTCAACGGGTCGATTCTCGGAATGTCCAAGAAAGAGGTCACGCGCAAATTCGACGAGATTGTCGATTTCTCCGGTGTCGAGCAGTTCATCGACCAGCCGGTTAAGAACTATTCCTCGGGAATGTATGTGCGGCTCGGATTCGCGATCGCCATCAACGTCGAGCCGGATATCCTCGTCGTGGACGAGGTTCTTGCCGTGGGTGATGCCGAATTCCAGGAGAAGTGCTTCCATAAGTTCGAGGACTTCAAACGAGATGGCAAGACGGTGATCCTGGTCAGCCATTCGATGGATACCGTGAAGCAGATGTGCGACCATGCCGCGTGGCTCAGTCATGGGAAACTGATTTCGGCCGGCGAGGCCGTTCCGACTATCAAGGCATATATGGATTCGCTCTCCGCGGGCTAGCCGGATGATTCGTCGGCGATTCTCGCCCGCTCTCCCCAACTAGCTCCTCGGCCCCCGCTTGTGTCCCCGGATAGGATTTACCCGTGCAACTTCGCCAGCTCTCGATACCTGACGCTTACGAACTGACTCCGATCAAGCGGGAAGATGACCGGGGTGTCTTTCTCGAGTGGTATCGCTTTGATGATCTCGAGGCGGCGATCGGGCATCCGTTCGCTCTTCGGCAGGCGAACCTCTCGGTGTCGAAGCGCGGAGTCGTGCGCGGAATCCACTACGCTGACATCCCCCCGAGCCAGGCGAAGTACGTCACCGTCACGCACGGCGCCGTTCTCGATTACGTCATCGACATCCGCGTCGGTTCGCCTTACTTCGGGAAGTGGGAAGCGGTGCGGCTCGACACCGAGACCCACCGGGCCGTCTACCTGAGCGAGGGCCTCGCCCACGCGTTCGTTGCGCTGACGGATGACGCGACGGTGGCGTACCTCGTCTCGGACGTGTACAACCCCGGCGCCGAGCACGGCATCAACCCGCTCGACCCCGAGATCGGTCTCGTCTTCCCCGAGGAAGCCGGCGAGTTGCTGTTCTCGGAGAAGGATCGCGAGGCACCATCCCTTGCGGAAGCGCTGGCGAGTGGCGCGTTGCCGGACTGGCACGAAACGGTCAAGTACTACAAGTCCCTATCGGCAGGAAGCTAATGCGCGGAATAATTCTGGCGGGCGGCTCCGGTTCGCGCCTGTGGCCGATCACCAAAGGCATATCCAAGCAGCTGATGCCGATCTACGACAAGCCGATGATCTACTACCCGCTCTCCACGCTCATGAGCGCCGGCATCCGCGAGATCCTGATCATCACCACCCCGGCCGACCAGGCACAGTTCCAGCGACTGCTCGGCGACGGCAGTGCGTGGGGTATCGAACTCTCGTATGCCGTCCAGCCGTCGCCTGACGGCCTCGCGCAGGCGTTTGTCATCGGCGAGGAGTTCATCGGCGGTGAAAAGGTCGCACTCGTGCTCGGCGACAACATCTTCCACGGCGCCGGTCTCGGATCGAACCTGCAGACACACGCCGACGTCGACGGTGCCCTGATCTTCGCGTACCAGGTCGCAAACCCCCGTGCGTACGGTGTTGTGGAATTCAACACCGCAGGAAAGGCGATCTCAATCGAAGAAAAGCCCGAACACCCGAAGAGCCGCTACGCGGTGCCCGGCCTGTACTTCTACGACAATTCGGTTGTCGAGGTGGCGAAGGCCATCAAGCCCAGCGCACGCGGTGAGGTGGAGATCTCTGCAGTAAACGACCACTACCTGGCCACCGGGTCCCTTCAGGTTCGCGTGCTCGACCGCGGAACCGCCTGGCTCGACACCGGAACGTTCGAATCGATGATCCAGGCGACCGAATTCGTGCGAGTGGTCGAGGATCGCCAGGGTTACAAGATCGGCTGCGTTGAGGAGATTGCCTGGCGCGCCGGTTGGCTCACCGACGACCAGCTCGCCGAGCTCGCCGTACCGCTTGAAAAGAGCGGGTATGGCGTGTATCTCTCGGGGCTGCTCGAGCAGTGACCGTCTTCGGTCGCGCTATCGCCGATCGACCAGTACCCATTGGACGACTGCCGGCGAAAGGTCGGTGGTGTGTGCCTTGGCCAGGTCGCGCCCGGAATTGACATCGAGCACGTCGCGACACAACGCTGAGCCGGAGAGCATGGTGAGGCTGGTGCGAGTGAGCATCAATTGGCTGCCCGGGAGGCTCTGAAGGTATTCGCACTGCATATCGGCCGCGCCCGGAAGGTCCAGGTATATCGGGTTGAGAAACAGATTGGCGTTCGTGATGCCGAGTCGTGGCGACCAGGTCGATCCTGAAATGCCGAGAATGCCCATCAGGTTGGCGGTGTTCGGTACCGAGGCAAGCGCCCCGGTGGGGTCGGGCAAGAGGAACGACGGAATCGTCTTTGATGGTTTTATTTGGGAGACGACAGCCTCGCCAGACTCCTTGATCGACGGAAAGTACGTCCACGAGGCAAATGGGATCGCCAGCGCTAGAACGGTCAACGCCGCGGCAATCCACTCGCCGTTGCGCCAGGTCGTGACGCCTGTGCGTCGAAGCAGACGGAGGTTGCTGAATCCCGCGCAGAACAGTAGCGCGAGGATCACCGCCGCCTGAAACGACGAACCGATCACCAGGTTCGGCGTGACCGCACGGCCGGAAAAGTATATGAGCGAGAGAAGCAGCCACGACGACTCGTAGAGAAGCGCCTGGTGCAGCACGGAGTTACGCAGGGTCAGTCGCCGCGTGCCAAGGAAACCGATCACCAGTCCGATTATCGCGAGCATCACAAACGCGATATGCAGTCCGAGCACGGGCAAGGGCATATTCGAGATGCCTGTGACGGCGAATGCATGAACGAAGAAGAGGTAATAGCTCGGGTGGAACTGATGGCCCGCGAGGCTGGTGATGATCAGGTACGCCGCAACGGGAGTAATGGCACCGCCGAGATAGATGGCGGCCGCCCGCAGTCCCCTGAGGAAACCACGCTGAGCCACGAAGACAACGATTAGGCCGCTCAGCAGGGCGGGGACGCCGAAGTCCAGGTTGTTGAACGCGGTGATGCCGGCGATGGAGCCGAGCACGAACGGAACCCACCACCGCTCGCGCCGACCAATTCGACGCATTCCGATGAACGCGATGGCCGCCAGCAGCACGGTCGGAAGCACAAAGCGCAACGGCAGGCTCGCGTAGTAGCCAAGCCCGACCCGCCCTTGCAGAAAGATCACCGGCACGACCAGGACGGGCATCAGCCAGCGAAGGCGACGGGGGGCAACCCAGATCGCCGTGACGACGGCGAGGCCAATGGTCGCGATCTGCAGGAAGATCACCCAGACGAAGGCGAACAGCGAGGCGTGCCGCGCGAAGAACGCCGGTGTCGCCCAGGCGATCGCCGCAAGCGGCAGCCCGAGCAGCGACTCGTACTGGGAGACGTAGTCGAAGCCCGGCAGGCGGCCCGACGCCGGGGCAAGGAGCTCCTCGAGCGTGAATTCGCCGTTCCAGTCCACCTGTAGCTGGAGTAGGGGAAAGGACGCGAGGCAGGCAACGACCACAACGGAGATCGTCAGTAGCTGTCGCCCGGTGCCCATTCTCTTCATCAGCAGGGCCAGCGCGACGATTGCGGCCAACCCGCCCAGGCCAAGTGAGCTGAAACTGAAGCCGTTCCACTGGGCGGTGTTCGCGTACTCGCCGTTCCGCCAGGCGGTGAATACTCCCAGGACGCCGACGCCGACAAGCGCCATCACGGACACGCTGTGCTGCCAGACGGTGGAGAGCCGGCCCCGACGACTGAGACGGTCGAGCAGCACCGTGGTCAGTACGGCGATGACGCCGCAGGCCCACACGGTCAACAACCACGCCTTGTTGGTGTCGACCGCCGGCCCAAATCCGAGAAGCCGACTTTTCGCGAGTGAGGCGGGAACCCCGATTAGCGTGACAATGGTGGCGAGTACCACCGTTATCAGCGCCGCGGAGAGCGCCCACTCCGCCCACAAAAATCGTGTTGAAGTCGAAAGTGGCCGGTTCGAAATGATGGTGTCCCTCGGTGAAGATGCTCACGCCGTATGGCGCAGACGCAGCCCAGTTTAGCCAAGTGATTTTGTGCGTCCCCCATCGCCGGCCCGGGAGCTATCGGCCAGTCCGGTTGGAGTTGATGTCGCGACGACACGTTGCGTTAACATGGAGACCGATGACCAAGCCAGATGCGTACCTTCACCGAATTTCCGTGGTCGTCCCGGTCTACCTCGGAGAGACCACCCTTGCGGCTCTCGTGGAAGAGCTCGAACTCTTCACGACGCGTTTCACGACTCCTGACGGGCACCAGGCCTCAGTCGACGAGATCCTGCTCGTCAACGACAACGGGCCGGACGATTCCTCGCGGGTGATCCGCGAGCTTGAAGAACGAGTCGCGCAGGTGCGCGGTATTTGGTTGACCAGGAACTTCGGACAGCACGCCGCCACTATCGCCGGCATGGCCTCGTCGGGCAACGGCTGGATCGTGACCATGGACGAGGACGGGCAGCACAATCCGGCCGACATCCCCGGGATGCTCGACAAGGCGCTCCGCGAAAGTGCCCACGTGGTCTACGCGGCGCCGACCAACAAGCCGCCACACGGGTTCGTCCGATCGTCGTCATCGCGGCTCGCCAAGCACCTCATCGCCTCCCTTTTCGCCGACAAGCACGCCCATCCCTCCGACTACCAGAGCTTCCGGCTTATCCTCGGCGAGGTCGGCCGGAGCGTTGCCGCCTACTCGGGTTCGGGCGTCTATCTCGACATCGCTCTTGGCTGGGTTACGACCCGGGTGACCACCATGCCCGTCGAGTTGAGAGCCGAGAAGCGCGCGGTCTCGGGGTACTCGTATCCGTCGCTGCTCGCGCATTTCTGGCGAATGGTGCTTTCGAGCGGAACCCGAGGGCTGCGCATCGTGAGCGTCCTCGGCGCAATCTTGGCATTCGTCGGCGTCTTCTTCTCGATCTACTTTGTCATCCAACGCCTCGCCGGCGGCGATTTCCCCCAGGGCTGGACCACGGTGATCATCGTCGCCCTACTGTCGTCCGGGGCGATTCTGATCTCCCTGGGCATCATCGCGGAATACCTCGGCGTCGCGGTCAACATGGCTATGGGCAAGCCCCTCTATACGATCATGAGTGACCCGAGCAAGGGTCCGCTTGGACGCCGGACGAACGAATGACCAACTCGACCTGGGTGGTCGGCAGCAGCGGCCAGCTCGGTTCGGCGCTGGTCCGACGACTCACCGAGGATGCCGCGACAACGGTGATCTCGAGGCGCATCGACTGGGCGAATAGCACCGCACGAGACGAAGACCTGCGCACCGGGCTCGAGGAATGGCTCTCCGTCGATGGGGCGACGGCCTTCAACCTCATCTGGGCGGCCGGTGCCGCGGTGACTTCAACGGGCGTTGGTTCGCTCGAGGAAGAGACCAACGTATTCAAACGTTTCCTTCACCTGGTCGGTGAGTCAGTGCGGGCGCGCGGGCTCGCCGCTGACACTTCGCTCTTTCTCGCGTCCTCCGCCGGGGGCATCTACGCCGGCGCGTCGCCCGCGCCGTTCACCGAGCAGACGATTCCTGCGCCTGTGAGTCCCTATGGCGAAGCGAAACTCGAGATGGAGGAGACCGTCAGGCGGCTCGTTCGGGACAGCGGAATCCGTGCGCTGATTGGGCGCATCTCGAACCTGTACGGACCGGGGCAGCGCATCAGCAAGCCTCAGGGATTCGTCTCCCAGCTCTGCAAATCGATGCTCTACCGGACCCCTTTCTCCGTGTACGTGCCTCTGGACACGATGCGCGACTACGTCTACACGGATGACGCGGCAGAGATCATCCTCGCGTCTCTCGAAAGGCTGGGCAAAGCTGATCCCGGCACTACTCTTGTCAAGAACATCGCAAGTCAGGTGCCGACCACTCTCGGCCACATATTGCATGAGGCGAGGGTCGTGTTCAAGCGGAAGCCCGACGTGATACTCGCGTCATCCGCGCTGGCGGCAGGACAGGTGATGGACCTGAGAATCGAATCGACGGTGTGGACCGACCTCAATGATTTGCCCCGCCGATCGTTGCTCGTCGGACTTGCAGAGACACGAGCGGGTATGGAGCTTCAATTGCGTGTGAAAGGCATCGAATACCGATGAGGTCAGGCACCGAACCTCTGATCCTTCAGGGATCCTTCTCCGAGGATTCTCGGGGGATATTCTCGAAACCCTTTCCACTCGCCAGCCAGTACGATTTCGACTTCGTGGTCGAAGAGATCTTCTGGAGCACCTCGTCACTGGGTGTCATACGGGGAATGCACTTTCAACTCGAGCCTGATGAGATCGCCAAGATCGTGTGGGTGTCACACGGTTCGATCTACGACGTTCTGATCGACCTGCGCGACGGTGACTCTTACGGAGCGGTGTCCACCTACCCTCTCGACGCCCTCAGCGGACAGTCGCTCTATGTCCCCGCCGGATTCGCACACGGGTACCAGGCACTTGAAGACATGTCGATCGTGAGCTACGCGGTGGACGGAGTCTTCTCACCGCAATCCGACGCCGGAGTCCGCTGGGACTCGCTGGGGATCGATTGGCCGCTTCCCGTCACCGAGATCTCCGAGCGCGACAAGGTCCACCCCGCGCTAGCGGACTTCACCGCCCGATTTCGGAAGCCCGCGTTGTGAGTCGCGCGCTTGTCACGGGTGCCACCGGATTTCTCGGCCGGCGACTCACCAGCCTCCTGATCGCCCGAGGCTGGACGGTGACCGTCGTCCACCCCGTCGAGTCGGACTCGCAGGTCACACTCGAACGGCTGCACTCCGAGGGCGCCACAATCGCGCGGTACACCGGGGCCGATGAACTCCGGGATTCAGCGCAGAACGCTCGCCCGGATGTCGTATTCCATCTCGCCACCCTCTACCGACGTTCCCACACACCGGCGGACATCCAGCGGATGATGAGGGCGAACGTCGAAATGGGGACGATCCTGCTCGATGCCCTTGCGGGCATGGACTGTGTCGTTGTGGCAGCGATGAGCTATTTCCAGTACCGCGATTCCCGGCCCAGTTCGTACTCCCTCTATTCCGCGACGAAGCAGGCATTCTCGGTCATCGCGAGCTACTACCGGGAGTTGGCGGCACTCGACGTGCGAGAGGTCGTGCTCTTCGACACCTACGGGCCCTCCGACACCCGGGAGAAGCTGATTCCCGCGCTCATCGAGGCCGCGGTCACACGGTCGAACCTGTCGCTCGGGAGTTCCTCACAGCGCCTCAACCTCCTGTTCGTCGACGATGTCGTCGACGGTCTGGTCGCGGCGGCCGGCGGCGCCGCATTCGAGCGCACCGCCCTGCGGGCCGACCATAATGTGACAGTCGGTGCGCTTGTGAAGGAACTCGAATCGGCGATCGGCGGGAGCGTGGACGTCACGTTCGATGAAGGGCGTGCCGCCAACGACCTGGTCGACCACTCCGGAAACTGGAAAGCACCCGAGGGATGGCGACCCGGGGTCTCTCTCGGCCAAGGACTGCTCGAGACCTACCGTGCGGCCCAACCTAGCGACGGCTAGCGTTCGAGGGGCTCCGGTAGCTGCGACGAAGCCCTGAACCAAGCTCGGGCGCGTTCGAGCGCTTCGTCGCTCAAAAGGATCGGCTGGTGGCGCTAGGGCCGTGTCGCGCGTCCGCGCGTCCGAGCGAGCCAGGATACGACCGTCCGCGCGAGGAAACTCGTGCGGAAGCGCAGCCCGGTTGTGGCGCGGTGAAACGCGTTGGAGACTACGACCCCGCTCGTTTCGAGTGAACGTGCCCAGCCCTGGAAGTCGCGGAGTTGGTTGCTGCCGATCGACTGCGACCAGGAGGCGTTGTGCAGTCTGAACGCGGCATCCACGCTCCTCAGCCCGAGGAAGGAGCCGTGTTCGAGCACCCTCACGTACATTTGGAGGTCCGTGACGTAAGGGAAGTCGTCTCCGAACGGAAGCGACGCTTTGAGGGCGTCCGCACGGAAGAGCACCGACGACGGCTCGCCGAACGGATTCGCCCCAGAAAACGCTGCCTTCTTCTGGGCGCGCTTGCCCGATATCGGCCCACCGAGCCTGGATAGCCCACGTCGCGCCATGATTACCCGGCCAGACTCGTCGACGACCCGCCTGGGCGAACCGACGAGTACGGCATCCGGATTCTCGATCGCGGCCGCGAGTTGGCGACCGAGCCCGCCCTCGGTGACATAGTCGTCGGCGCACAACAGCTTCACGTACGGTGCGGTGGCCGCTTCACAGGCGGCCGTCCAGTTTTCCGCCGCCGACACGAGCCGGTCAGACACGACGAGGGTGAAATCGTCGCTCGATCGTGCCCTCAACCACTCAAGCGTTCCATCGGTCGAGCCGTTCTCCCTAACAATGACCTCGACGTCGTCTGGCTTATCGCGCAGGACGCTTTCGAGCGCTTCGGGAAGGAATGGCATCCCGTTATGAACCGGGATCACCACGGAGACTCTCGGCGCCATCTACCAGGTCTTCCACGGTGCGTCGCCGGAATCCCAGAGATCATTGAGCATCTTCGACTCGCGGTAGGTGTCCATCGGTTGCCAGAAGCCGGCATGCGGATGTGCCGCGATCTCGCCGTCGGCGGCGAGGGTCTTGAGCGGCTTATCCTCGAGCATCGTGTCATCGTCGAGGTAGTCGAAGACGCCCGGCTCGAAGAGGAAGTAGCCGATGTTGATCCAGCCCTCGACCTGCGGCTTCTCCTTGAACTGCTTGACCGAGCCGTCCGGTTCGAGGTCGAGGACACCGAAACGGCTGAGCGGCTGGATCGATGTCATCGTCGCGATCTTGCCGTGCGACTCGTGGTATTCGGTGAGGGATTTCAGATCGATGTCGGCAAGGCCGTCGCCGTAGGTGCAGAGAAAGCGCTCTCCCTTGACGTACTTCTCGATCTGCTTGATCCGGCCGCCGGTGAGGGTGTTCGGACCCGTGTCGGCAACCGTGACGGTCCAGTCGAACTCGTCATGGGCACCGTGGTAGGTGATGCCGGCTTGGTCGCCGAGCGTGACGGTGAAGTCCTGGTTCACCGCTCCGTAGTTCGTGAAGTAGTTCTTGATGATCTCGCTCTTGTAGCCGGTGCAGATCACGAAGTCCTTGATGCCCTGCTGGCTGAGCACCTTCATGATGTGCCACAGGACGGGCCTGCCGCCGATTTCGACCATTGGTTTCGGCCTGAACTCGGTTTCTTCGCGCATTCGCGTCCCGAGTCCGCCGGCAAGTAGTACTGCCTTCATGTGCTTTTCCTGTCGTACATAGGGGGTGGGCTGCTCCGTGGCGGACCCACCGACAGACAACCCTAGCCTTTGGCAGGCTCAACTCGCCCTAGAATCGTTGGTCGGACTACATTCTTACGGAGCACATACATCGTGGCTGAAGACCCAGAACGCCAGCAGATCCTCGACCTCGTCAGGGCCTACGCCGAGAAGGCCCTCGAAAAGGCCGAATTCGTCCCCGGCGAATCGGTCGTTCCCGTCTCGGGCAAGGTGCTCGGACCCGACGACTTCGAAGCACTTGTCGACTCGTCCCTCGACGGTTGGTTGACCGCCGGTCGGTTCCACACCACGTTCGAACGTGAACTGGCGCGGTATGTAGGTAGCCGCAGTGCGATGTTCGTGAACAGTGGGTCGAGCGCCAACCTCGTCGCGCTGAGTGGGCTCACGAGCCCGAAGCTCGGAGCACGCGCCCTCAAGCCGGGTGACGAGGTCCTCACGGTTGCGGCAGGCTTCCCCACCACGGTGAACCCGATCATCCAGAACGGACTCCGTCCGGTCGTGGTCGACGTGGAGCTCGGAACCTACGACGCGATTTCCGAGCGTCTGCGTGAAGCGGTCGGCCCGAAGACGCGAGCCATCATGATGGCGCACACACTCGGCAACCCCTTCGATCTCGACACCGTCCAGGAGCTGTGCCGCGAACACGATCTCTGGCTCGTCGAGGACTCGTGTGACGCGCTCGGATCGACCTACAACGGAAAGCGCACCGGCAGCTTCGGTGACACGGCCACTCTGAGTTTCTACCCGGCGCACCACATCACCACCGGCGAAGGGGGTGCAGTATTCGTGAAGTCCCCGCTCGTGCGCAAGCAGGTCGAATCCTTCCGAGACTGGGGACGCGACTGCTACTGCGAGACCGGTCACGACAACACCTGCTTCAAACGATTCGAGTGGCAGTTGGGCGACCTCCCCGTCGGATATGACCACAAATACATCTATAGCCACATCGGCTACAACCTCAAGGCGACCGACATGCAGGCGGCCCTCGGCTCGTCGCAGCTGACCAAGATCGACAGATTCGTCGAGGCCCGCAAGAGAAACTTCGTGCACCTGCACGAGCGGTTCACCGGGGTCGAGGGACTCATCCTTCCGTTCGCCACTCCAAAGTCGGATCCGTCGTGGTTCGGATTCCCGATCACCCTCGAGCCAGAGCACCCCGTCGACCGCAACGAGCTCATGAGGTTCCTCGACAGCAGGAAGATCGGTACCCGACTCCTCTTCGCCGGCAACCTCACCAAGCAGCCGGCCTATCGGAACGTGGACTTCCGCGTCGTCGGCGACCTGACGAACACCGATATCGTGATGAACCGCACATTCTGGGTCGGCGTCTATCCGGGGCTCACGATTCCGATGCTCGACTACATCGCCGATTCGGTCATCGAATTCGTCGAGAACGCCTCGCGGTAGTCGATGCATTACCTCGTCACCGGCCACACCGGATTCAAGGGGGCATGGCTCACCCTTCTTCTCCGGTCGCGCGGGCACACGGTGTCCGGGCTGTCGCTCGATCCGCTTGAGGGGTCGCTCTTCGAGACGGCCAGGCTGGCTGAGCTTGTCGAGGATGATCGACGGGTCGACATCCGCGATGCCACCGCCACCGCCACCGCCATCCGGGAGATGGCGCCCGATGTGGTCTTCCACCTCGCGGCCCAACCGCTCGTCAGGCGCTCCTACGCCGATCCGCGGGAGACGTTCGAGACCAACGTCATGGGCACGCTCAACGTGCTCGAGGCTGTCTCCACTACGCCGTCCGTCGTTGCCCAAGTGATCGTGACAACCGACAAGGTGTACCGGAACGTCGACCAGCGTGCGGGCTACCGCGAGTCTGACCCTCTCGGCGGTGATGACCCGTACAGCGCGTCGAAGGCGATGGCGGACATCCTGACCCAGTCCTGGGTGAAGAGCTTTCCCGGTGTTGCGACGGCTGTCGCGCGAGCCGGCAACGTCATCGGTGGTGGCGACGTCAGCCCGGATCGGCTCATGCCCGACCTGCTGAACTCCTACTCGCACGGGGAGCCGGCGTCGCTGCGCTACCCGCTTGCGGTTCGACCCTGGCAGCACGTGCTCGACTGTCTCAACGGCTACCTGGTTCTCAGCGACGCGCTCCTCGCGGGCACCGGTGCGGGCGAGTGGAACTTCGGACCGGGCGAGGAGAGCTTCGTGGCGGTCGGCGAGGTCGCCGACATCACGGCCAGGCTCTGGGGTGATGGGGCGACGTGGTCGGCGCCGGGCGGTGAGTACTTGCACGAAGCAAACCTTCTTGCGCTCGACTCGGCGAAGGCAATCGAGAATCTCGGTTGGTCGAACCGGCTCGTGTTCCCCCAGAGCGTGGAGTGGACGGTCGACTGGTATCGCGCAGTGGCGGATGGCCTCGATACTCGTGCAGTGACCGCAGACCAGATCAGGGCCTTCGGCGAGTTGGCCTGAGCACCGCTTTCGCCCTCCGGCCCGAACTGGGGCCACGGACCAGAGTCGCGACTTTGCTGCAATAGGCGCCTAAATCCGCCCTTCTGTGAGAGAGTTTTTCGTGGGTAGTCGTGTGATCACGACGTAGGGCAATAGGCGTATAGCAATAACCGGCAGGGGTGCCTCGGATGGCCATGACACGCAAAGTCACTAGCATGTCTGGAATTCTCCGGCAACGAGGACGCGACAAGTTCTTCACCGTCGCGGGAATCGCAGTCGCGCTCGGCGTAGTTCTGAGCGGCCTGACTCTCGTCGTTGTTCCCGCGTCTGCCCAGGCTGTCACAGGTGCAGACTTCAACGCCGGGAACATCATCAGCGACGCGGTGTTCTACAACGAAGATGCGATGCAGCCGTCCCAGATCCAGGAATTCCTCAACCGCCAGGTGACGTCGTGCGCCGCCGGCTACACCTGCCTGAAGGACTTTACGCAGAACACGATGAGCCATGCGGCCGACAGCTACTGCAGGTCGCCATACACTGGCGTCGCCGGACAGAGTGCCGCCAACATCATCTATGCGGTCGCCAAGGCATGCGGGATAAATCCTCAGGTCATCCTCGTCCTGCTCCAGAAGGAACAGGCTTTGGTGACGAGCAGGAACCCGAGCCAGGCCGCCTACGACAGGGCCACCGGTTTCGCCTGCCCCGACACCGCTCCCTGCGCCGTCGACTCCCTCGGCTTCTCTAACCAGGTGTTCAAGGGTGCGCGCCAGTACAAGATCTATCGCGCCCTGCCCAACAGCTTCAACTATCGGGCCGGCAAGGTGAACAATATCCAGCTGAACCCCAATGCCGGATGCGGAGCACCAGCTGTTTACATCGAGAACCAGGCGACCGCCGGGCTCTACGACTACACCCCATACCAGCCGAATGCCGCGGCCCTGGCAAATCTCTACGGAAGCGGCGACGGATGCTCGTCCTACGGGAACCGAAACTTCTGGCGGATCTTCAGCGACTGGTTCGGCAGCACCCAGGGCGGCGGAACCCTCGCGAGGACGGTGGGCGATCCCACGATCTACCTCGTGACTGCCGACCACAAGTACCCGGTTCAGACCATCGCGACCTTCCTCTCTCTCTCCGCTCTTGGTCCGTTCCAGTACACCTCCCAGGCCTATCTTGACCAGTTCCCGACCGGCATCCCTGCCGGGAACGTCTTCCGCGATGCGTCGACCGGGTTCATCTATCTCATTGCGAACGGTGCGAAGAACAAGTTCCCCAGTTGCGGGATGGTATCTACATGGGGTCTCGCCGGAACCACGGGATGCGGCAACTACATTGACCTGATGCCGTCGCAGCTCCTCAAGCTCGTGACCGGCCAGGACGTCACCCAATTCCCACTCTCCAACTCTTCCGGTGTCATCTACAGCATGAGCGGCGGCATCAAACGGGCCGTGCATTCGTTCGCTCAGATCGACGCGATCGCGAACGGCGGCTCGAGCGCTTACACCGGCTTCGCGCAGGGCACTCTCGACATGTTCGCCACAGGTCCCGACGTCATCGATGCCGGTTCCGTAGTGAAGTCCGCATCCAGCACGACGCTGTACCTCCTGACCAACTCGGCGACGCCAACACTCGTTCCCATCCCGTCTATGGGGATATACGCCGAATTCGGCCTCAGCGGCTACACGGTGAGCAGCGACGCCGGCATCGCCGCGTCGGCCATCGCCTCAACTCCGCTCTCGATTGCGGTGACGTGTGGAGCGCAGCAGTACATCGCCGGAAGCGGTGCGCTGTGGGCAATTCCGAACGCGTCTGGGCTGCCAACGACAGCGATCGACGCGGCCAACTGTGCGGCACTTCCGAAGTCGTCGACGGCGATCTCCGGTGCTCTTTTTCTGCGTAGCACCTCTGGTTTGATGTACAACGTCGCCGGCGGCAAGAAGGAATTTATGTCGACGATGGCGCAAGTGAACACGCTCAACGGTTCGAACCCGCTGGTCTGGATCACCGAATCCGACTCGACCCTTGCGGGCATCCCCACGCGTGCCGCGGGACTCACGCCGGCAACGCTGGTCAAATCGGCGTCGAGTCCGACGGTGTACTTCGTCAACGGGACGACTGGAAAGGTACCGCTTTCCTCCTTCGCCGTCTCGAACGAATTCGGCATCAGCGGGTACAGCGTCGCCCCGGATGCCCCCCTGGACTCCTACCCCACGACGGGTGCCCCGCTCTCCATCTCCGTCGCCTGCGGAGCAACCCGCTACATTGCCGGTGGCGGCTCGCTGACGGCGATCACGGCGCCGGATGCCGGGCTGCCGACGACCGTTCTCGACACCGCGGCCTGCGCGCCCCTGGCGAAGTCGAGTGCGACCGTCACCGGCGCCGTGTTCCTGCGGGTGCCGGCGAATGGTTACATCTACTACATCAGTGGCGGGACGAAGCGATTCGTCACCACCATGGATAAGGTGAACGCCCTCAATGGAACGAACCCGCTCGTGTTGATTCCCTCAAACGACACGGTGCTTGCCTCCATCCCCACAGGTCCGAACGTCTAGGCGAGGCTCGAGGCTCGATTCCGGATCAGACGCCGGATGCTCGTCGTCGCTCGCCGCTCGGCGAGCGCGTCGATGAGCGCCGCGCGAAAGAGATCCTCGTCGACGGAGAAGTTCGAGTGCATCCAATGATTGCGAGTGCTGCTCTTCGCCAGTGTGGTGGTCGTCGGCCCCGACAGGTAGGAAAACCGGACGCCGGCCACGGCCGCGATCGCTGCCGGCAGGATGAAATCGGTCAGCGCATCAGAGACGAGGGCGAGGACCTGGCTTCCGGGCGGCATCATCAAGTAGTTGGCCATGACCGCGCCGCTGGCCCCAACCAGCAGGGTTGCGGTCGAAAATGCCACGAGTTGATCGTCAAAACTCATCGAGCCGGGTTCGATGGTTTCCAGGCCGAGTTCAACCGCGATTTCCGCCAGGCGGGCCTCATTGACAACGCCACGGTGGTCGGACTTGCGGCTGAGGAAGAGCCGTCGGCCCGACGTGCTGGGAGGCAATGCGTCTAGCCCCCAGGCAGTGCGCATCGCGCGAAGCGGCTCCGGGTTGAAGCTGAGTCCCTCGCTCCAGGGAATCCTTGTCGTATCGAGCACCTGGACAGGGGGTGAAACAACATGCAGCGTCTTCACGAATTGAGTGGTCTCGGGGTCGATCGTCAGCACCGGTCGTTCAGTGATGCGTCGTAACGCTGCCATTCCACTTGACGGAGCGCGGGCGGTGACCAGTAGGGGGACGTCCACCCCGATCGAAGAATCGATCTGCATCACTCGCGGCAGATATTCGATCAACCAGCGGAACCAGTTGAAGTCGTTCCGACCTCCGAGGAGGATGCCTTCTTCGATGGGCTCGGAAGCGGCCGGCTTGAGCAGCACCAACGCAGCTTCCGGATGCGTCCCCGAACCGAAAACACTGGCCCACTGGCCCGCGACGAAGTCGCGACGAGGGTCGGCGGACTCCTCGTAGAGGATGAGGGCGTCCCGACGAGAACGGTACCGCCGTTCTGAACTCGAGCGTCCTGAAGTCGTCTCCAACGGGTATCAGGTACAGGCAGCATCCGCTCGCCCGGAACCGCGAAGACGACGTTTCCCGTCTTCTTTAGGACGGGAACTGGAATCGGCCGATCGACTGATGTTGTGGCGCCCAGGTCGACAGCATGGACTCGCAGGACGGTGTAGTCCGAACTGAACGTTCCCTCGGCACCATAGGCAGCGAGGGCGAACCGGTCGGCCCAGCGAGCCTGGGACGGGAAAAGTGTCAAAAGGTCCGCGACGGTTGCGGCGAGAAATCCTCCGAATCGGGACTCGATGAGTTCGAGCATTTCGGCTGGATAGAGATGGGAGAGCGTGCTGAGCCAGGTGCCGGGATCGTCGTCGATTCCCAGCGACGACTGGAGGATCGAATCGATATATCCGTGCGAGTGCTCGACGAGGTCGAGAGGAGCATCATCAATCAGGTGAGGGAAGAATCTTGCCTGGAAGAGGGCGTCGGAATTCGACAGCGGGAGAAGGTGCGAATCGCCGTAGATATCTGCAATGGCGAAATTGAAGGGAGGAAGCGACTTCGGTCCGCGCGCGTTCACTCGGAACCCTGCGCGGGGATAATTGCCCCGACGACCGAGATCCATTCGCGCGTAGCGCTTGATCGCTACGCGGTATCCCGGGTTCGTCTTTCTGAGGTGATTCATTCGGACGCGGTATCCGTGCTTCTCCAGGAGCCAGCCCTCGATCGTGACGAGGTGAATGGGCGAGGCCGTGTGCCTAGATTCCACTTGTCTGTCGAGCCGTCGGAGGCGGTCTGCGCTGCGCCGGAGGTGTTTGTCGTCGTTGTCGAGCCAGTACTCGTGCACCGCTGCAACGACTGACTTTTCAAAGGCAGCGCATTTCGCGCTGCCCGGCATGCCATGAGTCACCGTGACACGGTGAACATGTTCGTAACCGGGCGTCGACTGGCGCCTGCCTCAGGACGACTGACCATCGTTGCACTGCCCATCTCGACCATCACCGCCCGCTGATTCGCAGGTGAGGTGCCATCCGCTCGGCCGTCTTCGAGGATCTCGCGGGGTTCGTTGAGAATTCGTCACCACAACGAAATATTTGCGTACTGAACGCAGAACGATGTGCAGCGCCGGACCCGCAGCCCGCGCACCGACACGGTGGTCTATTGCGTAAGCGTTCTCAGTTCAGGGAGAGCGCCTCAGAAAACACCGTCGGATCGATCGAGAAGTCCGAGTGCATCCAGTTGTTTCGAGTTCCACTCTCCGCAAGCGTCGTGCTGGTCGGGCCGGAGACGTAGGCGAAGCCCACACCGGCGACGGCGGCAATCGCCGCGGGTAGGACGAAGCTGGTGAGGGCCTCCGACGTCAGTGCGATCACGCGGGAACCCCTGCTCATCATCAAGTAGTTGGCCATCACCGCCCCGCTGGCGCCGACAACGAGTGAGGCGCTCGAGAAGAGTTCGAGCTGGTCTTCGAACGTCATCGTCCCGGGTTCGACGATCTCCAGGCCGTGTGCGATCGCGCTGTCGACGAGTGCCTTCTCGTTCAGTAGGCCTCGGTGAGCGGATCTGCGGCTGAGAAAGACCCGCCGACCGCCGACGACCGGATCGTCCGTTAGTCCCCATGCGGTGCGCAGCGCTCGAAGCGGCTGAGGGTTGAGACGAATACCCTCGCTCCATGGCACCCGGGTGGTGTCGAGCACTTGCACCGGGGGAGCGACAACGTGGAGTCTGCCGACCGACTGGAGAGTCTCGGGGTCGAACGACACCAGCGGTCGATCCGTGATTGCGCGAAGGGCCGCGAGGCCCGATTCGGGTGTCCGCCGCGTGACCAGCAGGGGGATATCCGGTGGGAGGTCCGGCTCGATCATCAGCACTCGCGGCAGATACTCGATCAGCCAGTGGTACCAGTTCCCGTCACTCCGGCCGGCGAGGAGGATGCCCTCGGCGATGCGCTCTTCGGATGGTTCTTTGAGCCTGACGAGTGCGGCTTCCGGATGGGACTGGGAACCGTAGACGGTGTCCCACTGGCCGGCGACGAAGTCATTGCGCGGGTCGGCAGCCTCTTCGTAAAGCACGAGCGAGTCGCCGACCAGCACGGTTCCACCATCCTGGATGAGGGCGTCTTCGAGGTGCAGCCACTCGGTGGAGGGTCTGTCGATGTGCACGGGCCCAGGGCTGGCTCGGTGAATGTGATTCGGCCCGTCGAAGACCGGCAGGGCAACCCCATCGCCCAGCGCCCCGCCAGCGCCGCCTGACGGCCGGTCCACGTTCACGAGTCGAAGGTCGGAGTGGAAAGCGCTGCCAGGACCACGACCGGCGAGATTGAAGCGGTCAGACCACCGGGCTTCGGACGAGAATACTCCAAGAAGGTCGGCGACGACTCCGCGCCAGGCTTCTCCTACGGGAGCATCGATGAGGTCGAATAATTCCGCGGGCATCCGGTGGGCGAGCGCGCCGAGCCAGGTGGTGCGATCGTCGTCGATCGGCCACGGCGCCTGGCGGATGGAGTCGAGATAGCCGAGCGGCTGGTCCGGTGACTCTGGGCCGCCATCGCTGATCAGGTGCGGATAGAAGCTGGCTTGGAAAGCCGCATCTGAGTTCGAAGTCGGAAGGAGGTGCGTTCCTCCCGACGCGTCGCGCGCTCGAAAGTCGAAGAGGGGCGATTCGATGGAACTTCGCGCATTCACGATAAATCCGGCCGGCGTCGGTCGCTGGTCTCTTCGTGCAATTTCGGGTCGCAGGTACCGCTTGGCATGGATCGTGTAGCCGGGATTGAGCGACCGGAGGTGACGAGCACTAATCCGGAAACCGCTGTTGGACAGCATCCATCCCTTGATGGCGACCGTGCGCACCGGGGAGGTCACGTGGTGATCGTGGGTCTCGGTGCTGAGCGAAACGAGCAGCTGCGCGGCGGCCTCGAGGTAGCGCTCGTCGTAGTCGAGCGCATAGGCGCGGACGGCATCGACGAAGCTCTTCTCGAACGCACGATAGGCCCGGGTCTGCGCGGTGAAGGAGCTCATGGCTGTAGTCGCACGAGGCGGGTGCCGTTCTCGGTTTCGCGGTAGCGCTCCGCGGTCGCCGGACACACCCAGTCCGTGCCCTCCTGCCGAAGCGGCCAGCCCGCCCGGCCCACCCAGCCGAGTCGCCGTGCCGGCACTCCGCCGACCACTGCATAGTCGGGCACATCCGCGGTCACCACGGCGCCGGCGGCGACCGTCGCCCACTCGCCGATGCGGATGGGGGCAACACAGATGGCCCCCGCGCCGATAGCCGCGCCGTACGCGACCGTGACGCCGACGGCATCCCAGTCCTCTGCGCCCTTCTGCGTGCCGTCCGGTGTGATGGCGCGAGGATGGCGATCATTGGTGAAGACGACCCGCGGCCCGATGAAGACACCGTCGCCGATGACGGCCGGTTCATAGAGCAGCGCGGCATTCTGGATCTTGCAGTCGCTGCCGATCGTGGTCCCTGGCCCGACGTAGGCGAATTGGCCGATGGTCGTGCGCGCGCCGATGACGGCGAATTCCCGGACGTGGGTTCCCGCCCAGATCGTCACGCCGTCGCCGAGACTCGCCCGGGGGTCGATGGATGCGTTCGGATCAATGGGCATTGCGGTCATTCCCTCGGTCTGCGTGCGGCTAGGCGGTCGATCGAACCCGCGGTGGCGAGTGCCCGACCGACCTCGTCGAGATTCTCGTGGTCGGCCGCTATAGACAGCCGACCGAGGGCGGAGAGGTCGAGACCGAGCCGTGAGAGCCGCTCCACGCCGTCAGATTCGCCGGCCGCCCTGAACAAGTATGCCAAGCCGCGCCTGAGGACGAGCTTGTCGGGATGCGCGAGCTCGACGAGGGCGACCTGCTCGTCGTGCGCAAGGGCGCCGAACCGATCGAGGTCGAGATCGCGGGCCGCCGCCAGCCGGGTGAGCGTCTCAGTCGACGCCGACTCGACAAACCGGGTGCGGATCGACTCCCGTTCCGCCACGAGCCGACGCTGCTTCGGGCCGTCGAGCCCGACGTACTCCCTGGACAGGTTCGAGCCGTGCTTCCGGTACTCGACGACCGGGTCGGCGAGGGAGACGAAGCTGCCGCTCGCCGCGAGGTCGAGCCAGAGTGCGTAGTCCTGGAGGAGGTCGAGCCCGGCGCGAAATCCGCCGAATCGCAGGTAGTCGGCCCGGCGGACCGCCGCCGCCGGGGCGCAGATGAAGTTCGCCTCAAAGAACAGGAACGCGAGCGGGTCGGGTGCATCGCGCCCGATGAGGAACTCGGCGGCGAGTTCGTCGGGAAAGCGGCGGCCGGTCGCGCTGATCACGAAGGGAAGGCTGTAGACGAGCGAGACGGCCGAATCCTCGAATGCGGCGAGCTGGGCACCGACCCGACCGGGAAGAGACCGGTCGTCTCCGCCCTGGATCACCAGGATATCCGCGGTCGAGCGCGCTACAGCGATGTTGTACGACCGCGAGACGCCCTGCTGGACCTCGTTCCGTAGTGACACGAGGTGCGGGATGTCGAGCCTGGCGATCACCTGCGGCGTGCTGTCGCTCGAACAGTCGTCGATGACGATGACCTCGTCGACCTGGTCGGCGATGCTTTCGACGGCCTCGGCGATGAAGCCGTCCTGGTTGAACGTGGCGATGATCGCCGCTGTGCGTTGTGCGCTCATCGGCGGACCTCCACACGATCGGTGCCGAATACCCTGATCTCGGCGGAGAGGAAAGTCGCGACGAGCCCTCCGAGCGGCGGCCGGCAGACGATCCGCTCCCTGCTCTCCAGAGCAGGGAGCCACGGTGTGAGGCCGGACGCGCCGACCACGCAGACGAGGGCGCCGGCCGCGATCATCCGCTTGACCCCGACGTCCGCGAGGCGGACCGCGAGCTCGTCGTCCGTGAGGACGAAGGCGTAGCGTGCGCCATCATCGTCTGGTCCGGACCGCCAGGTGTCGAAGGAGCGCGCAGCAGCGGGCTGTTCGCGTTGGAGGGTGGCGCCTGCGACGCGAACCTGGCGACCGAACGGAAGGATGTGCAGGCCGGCGATCCCGGAGTGCGCGACGATTCCGCCGAGCGACTCCTCTTGCGCGAACGAGAACGGCGCGATGGCCGAACGCGGCGGAAGCGCCAACACGAGCGTGGAAAGCTGCGAGTGCTCGAAATCACCCTCGAGATTGACCAGGCGCACCGCCCGGGTGGTCTCCCCGGCGCGGACGCTGAGGAGTTCGGTCGGCAGACGAACGACCGTCGAGTCGGGGCTCAGCACCAGGCTCGGCTTCGACCAGAGCGCCGTTGCATCGGCGCCGAGGAAGGAGCCCGGCACCACGGTGAATGTCGACGGTTGCGCCAGTTCGTGCGCGGTAGTGGGAAGCCCCCAGGTCTCGATCGTGGCCAGTCGCGACCGCGCGCCGGTCGTGCCGAGCAGGAAGGCAGCCCCGGTGAGGCGCGCGACCTGCTCCGACTTCGAGTCGGTGTCGATGAGCTGCAGTCGGCCGTGCACCCACGGCGACGCGAGTCGTCCGGCGACGATCTGGAGCAGCGGGTTCGTCACTCCGTCCCAGGGCCCGTCGACCATGAACTTGCGACAGTCGACGTATGGACCGGGATCGGCGAGCCAAAAATCCGAGTCGGTGAGGTAGCGGTCCACGACGTTCTTGCGGGGCACGCCGGGCATCCAGGCCGCGAGGAACTCCGTGCTGATAAGCGGATGCGGCGCGCGGCCCTCGGCGCGACCGTGGACCTGGTAGTGCAGCCACGGGACGATGCCCGAGCCCGCGACATCCGGATTCGAGAGCGCGTAGAACGCCTGCGAGAACAGCGGGTGCACGTCGACGGGGGTGCCGTTCGACGACTCGCGCACGCGGTCGAGCGCGCTCCTGGCACCGTTCTCGCCTCCGCCGCGGATCGACCCGGCGACGAGGAATCCGGCAGGGAAGCGGTCGAGGCCGTGCGAGGTGGCGATCGAGAGGAGACGATCGGTGCGGATGTGGGGGTACGAGCTTCCGAGTTCGACCCTCAACGCCGAGAGACACGCGAGTTCGGCCTCGACGCTCACGAGGGGGAGACGCTTCCGGACTCGGCCGTTCGTGAGGATGTCGACAACTCGAGACTTCACAGGTTTCCTTACCCTTCATGCGACGTCCGGCCTCATCCGGCACCGAACATACTAAGCGCTCGCCCAACGCCGGGCCGGTTGCCGGGGCCGGGAGCCCGCACTGTTACAGTTTTGCCATGACTAATTGGGATACTCCGGGCCTTATCGATATCCCAGCGGTGAGAGATCACCTCGGTGCGCTCGGGGTTGTCGAAAAGGATCTCCCGTTCCCGTTCCCGATCAAGCGCGTCTATTTCCTCTATGACGTTCCGGCCGACGCGGTGCGTGGTTCCCACGCGCACAAGGAACTTCACCAACTCATCATCGCCGTTTCCGGCAGCTTCATCGTCGAACTCGACAACGGCAGCGAGAAGCTGAGCTTTGACCTGCACAGCCCGGACAAGGGACTTCGCGTGCCTCCGGGCTACTGGCGCACCCTCAGCAACTTCTCCGGCGGCGCCGCCGCCCTCGTCTTCGCGTCCGAGGAATACGACCCGACGGACTACATCCGTGACTACGACGAGTTCGTCTCGTGGAGCCAGAAATGACGGAGATCGTTCCCTTCTTTGACCTCGGCCAGGCCATTCGTCCGGAGCGCGCCGCGTTGCATCGCGCTCTCGACGAGGTGATCGACAGCGGTTACTTCATCGGTGGAGCACTCACGAACCGGTTCGAGTCGGAGTTCGCGGATTTCGTCGGCGCCGAGCATTGCATCGGAACCGGAAACGGGCTCGACGCCATCCGCCTCATCCTCGAGGCGTACGACATCGGGGTCGGCGACGAGGTCATAGTCCCGGCCTTCACCTTCTACGCCACTTGGCTCGGGGTCACCCAGACGGGCGCAACCCCGGTTCCGGTCGAGGTATTCGGGCACTCAGCCAATATCGATCCGGGCGACATCGAGCGGGCCATCACCCCCCGAACGAAGGCGATCATCGCCGTTCACCTTTACGGCCAGGCTGCAGACCTGCGCGCGGTTCGTGCGGTGGCGGATGCCCATGGACTCGTCGTCGTCGAAGACGCAGCCCAGAGCCACGGCGCGATGTCGACGGCCGGCATGACCGGATCGGCGGGGGATGCGGCGGCGTTCTCGTTCTATCCGACCAAGAACCTCGGGGCCCTCGGTGACGCCGGGGCGGTCACGACCTCCGATCCGGAGATCGCCCGCCGCGTGACGAGCCGCCGCTCATATGGCCAGGGCTCATCCAAGTACGACCATGTCGACACCGGGTGGAACTCCCGGCTCGATCCGCTGCAGGCAACCTTCCTATCCCTGCACCTTGCGAACCTCGACACGTGGACGGCGCGCCGACGATCGATCGCGTCGACCTATCTCGAAGCACTCGGACCGGGTCGGTCCGCCGGAGTCGTCGGCCCCGTGGATGTGTCTGGCAGCGTCTGGCATCACTTCGTGTTGCGGGCGCAGGCGAGAGCCGAGCTCCAGGCATTCCTGTCCGAGCGCGGAGTGACGACCGATGCGCACTACCCGTATTCCGTCCACGAACTCGCGCCGATGCGGGCGTTGATGTCGGAGGATTCGCTTGCACAGTCGTTCCCCGTCGCCGAGGCGCTGTCACGCCAGGTCACGAGCTTGCCTATGGGACCGTGGATGAATGACGCGCAGGTCGCGCAGGTGGCCGCCGCACTGCATGAGGTCCCGGATACCCTTCTCGTCGGGTAGCCTCTCTTGCCGGGTGGACGGGCTTAAAAGAGAGCCTTGTTAGACTCTCAAGGTCCTTTGCCCCCGTGAGAGAGATTTGCATGCCTAAGCTGCGACCCGGCGTCGTCTCCGTTGTCCTCGTAAATTTTCGAGGCGCCTCCGACACCATTGAAGCGATCAGGCAGCTGGGGCTGCTCGATTGGCCCCAGGAAAAGCTGGAGATCGTGGTGGTCGAAAACGGCTCTGGTGACGACAGCGCTGACCGCCTTCGTGCCGCGGCTCCTCACATCAATCTCGTCGTCTCCGCGACAAACGAGGGCTTCGCAGGCGGTTGCAATATCGGAGTGAAGGCGTCGAGCGGCGAGTTCGTCGCGCTTCTCAACAACGATGCGAAGCCGCACTCGGGCTGGGTGCGCGCGGCAATCGACAGGTTCGCCGAGTCCCCTCGAATCGGTGCGGTCGCCAGCCGGGTGCTCGACTGGGATGGCAAGCTCGTCGACTACATCGGCTCTGCCATGACCTGGTACGGCATGGGATACAAGCCACTCACGGCCGAGCCGGTGCCGTCGAAACCGGATGTGGCTCATGACGTGCTGTTCGGCACGGGTTCGGCGATGTTCGTGCGTCGTTCGGTCTTCGACGCGCTCGACGGCTTCGACGAGCGGTACTTCATGTTCTTCGAGGATGTCGACCTCGGTTGGCGCCTGAACCTGCTCGGCTGGCGGTTCGTCTACGAGCCCGCCTCGCTGGCCTATCACAAGCATCACGCATCGATGGAGGGGTTCGGTTCCCACAAGGAAACCTACCTGCTCGAGCGAAACGCCCTGTACACGCTGTACAAGAACATGGGCGATGAGACGATCGATCAGGCTCTGCCCGCCGCCATGATGCTCTCTGTGCGGCGCAACATCTCCCGGGGCGGCATCGATTCGACGTCCTTCGACCTGCGCAAGCCAGGAGGCGACAGCGAGAAGTCGATCGACATCTCGAAGCAGGCCGTCGCTGCGCTGTTCAGCATCGACCAGTTCGTGGAGCACCTTCCGAAGCTGAGCGACTCCCGAGCGAAGGTCCAGTCCACGCGGACCGTCTCGGAGAGCCACATCTGGCGCCTCTTTGGTTACGCCGACGCCCCGGTCTACCAACAGGAGGACTATCTGCGGGGCTACGAGCACATCGTCAC
This sequence comes from Lacisediminihabitans sp., assembly GCF_036569425.1. Lineage (GTDB taxonomy): Bacteria > Actinomycetota > Actinomycetes > Actinomycetales > Microbacteriaceae > Lacisediminihabitans. The sequence continues at coordinate 22,445 of NZ_DATCQQ010000071.1, read as the reverse complement.
CACCTTCGATGTTTCAGAGCCGCCGGCGATGAAGCGGGTGCTGATCATCACAGGAGACCCCATCGGGCGCAAGCTCGCCGGCCCGGCTATTCGCGCCTGGAATATGGCAGAGCTTCTTGCGCATGACAACGATGTGAAGATCGTCTCTCTGACCGGAGTGGAGGCCATGGATGCACCATTCGATCTTGTGCATGTCGCGCCCGGCAACAATCGCGCGTTCGACAAGCTCGAGGACTGGGCCGATGTGATCATCTTCCAGGGTCATGCGATGGCAGTCTTCGAGGCCCTCCGCACATCCCGGAAGATCCTGGTGGTGGACATCTACGACCCGATGCACCTCGAACAGCTCGAGCAGGGTCGCGAGCTGCCGCCCGAGCAGTGGAACCGTCAGGTGAGTGACGCAACGGGAGTTCTCAACGAGCAGATGCGCCGGGGCGACTTCTTCCTCGCGGCGTCAGATCGTCAGCGGATGTTCTGGCTCGGTCAGCTCGCATCGCTCGGTCGCATCAACCCATCGAACTACGACGGCGATCCGGATCTCAACGGCCTGATCGGGGTCGCTCCCTTCGGTCTCTCGTCAGTGCCGCCCCGACACGAGCGCGATGTGCTCAAGGGCGTTCTGCCGGGCATCGGCACCGACGACAAGGTGTTGCTGTGGAGCGGCGGGCTATACAACTGGTTCGATCCGCAGACGCTCATCCGCGCTGTGGCGAAGGTATCGCAAGCCCACGACAATGTTCGACTCTTCTTCCAGGGTACGAAGCACCCGCACCCCGGCGTGCCCGAGATGGAGATCGTGGGGGAGTCGCGTGCTTTGGCCTCCGAACTCGGCGTGCTCGATAAGGCCGTTTTCTTCAACTCCTCCTGGGTGGACTACAGCGATCGGCAGAACTACCTCACCGAAGCGGATGCCGGCGTCAGCACGCATCACTCGCACATCGAGACGACATTCTCGTTCCGCACTCGGATTCTCGACTATCTCTGGGCTGAGCTTCCGATGGTCGTAACCGCGGGCGATCATTTCGCCGAACTGATCGAGGCCGAGAAGCTCGGAATCGTCGTCGAGGCCGGAAATGTCGATCAGCTGGCCGCGGCACTCGAACGCATCCTCTTCGATGACAAGTTCATCGCGGCGTCGAAACGAAACATCCGTCGCGTGCGCGTTCGCTACTTCTGGGAGGAGGCGCTAGCGCCGCTTCTCGCTTTTGTGGCTGATCCTCACCATGCCGGCGACAACGGGGAATACGCTCACGGCTCCGGCCGCGCCCGCGTGCGAACGCGTCAGCGCAAGCGAGTCTCCGGATTGCGTCATGACATCAAGCTCGCGATCTTCCACTTGAGAACCAGCGGACCGCGCACCGTACTCCGCAAGGTGAGGACGCGACTGAGGCGTGCACGGTCGTGACAATCGCAGTCTCGGTGGCGCTCTGCACTCACAACGGGAGCGCCTTCATCGCCGAGCAGCTGCGTACGATTGTTGCCCAGTCGGTTCCCCCGGCTGAGATCGTCGTCTCGGACGATGCCTCGAGTGACCGCACGCTGGAGATCGTTCACGAATTCGCCGGAACTCTGGATGCGTCGATCCGTTTCGTCGTGCTTGAGAATCCCGAACCGCTCGGAGTTGTGCCCAACTTCGAGCAGGCCATGCGAGCCACAACGGGCGATTTCATCGCACTCAGCGACCAGGACGACGTCTGGCATCCGGGGCGACTCGAAGCTGTACTCGACCGGTTCGCTGACTCGCCTGACCTGCTGCTCGTCAGCGGAGACGCCAGGCTCGTCGATGCGAACGGGGCTCCCCTGGGCGAGACGCTGTTCAGCGCGCTCGAGATCCGGGATGCCGACATCGACTCGATCAACGGCGGTCGCGCTCTCGACGAACTGCTTCGCCGCAATCTCGTGACCGGGGCGACGACCGTGATCCGCCGCAGTCTCTTCGAACTCGCCGCGCCCTTCCCCGATCCGTGGGTTCATGACGAATGGCTCGCGATAATCGCCGCCTCGACGGGCAGCATTAGGGTCATCACTGACCGACTCACCGACTATCGACAGCACGACGGCAACCAGATTGGAGCATCGAAGCTCGGCCTCTCAGGCAAGTTCGGCCGACTCCGAGAACCGCGACTCGGCCGCAATGACTATCTTCTCGATCGTGCCACTGTGCTGCTCGCGCGGCTCGACGACCTTGGCGATGCGGTCGCTCCCGGCGTGGTGGACAGAGTGCGTGAAAAGGTCGTCCACCAGCGAGCGCGGGCGGCTCTTCCAGCGTCACACCTTCGCCGGGTGCTTCCCGTCCTGCGGGAGGCCGCTACCGGCCGCTACTGGCTCTATAGCCGGGGCTGGCTCGATATCGCGCGCGACTTGGTCCAGCCGGCCTGAGACCTTCGAAACGTCGAACGTTCGCGTCAGCCGCCGTAGCCGAGGTTCGTCTCGGCACGATGCAGATCGTTGCGGTCGTAGACCTGCACGCTGATCGCGTGTTCTCTGTACAACCCGACGAGTTCGCGCATGGTGAGGTCGGGGGCCCATTGCGGATCGGGAACCGAAACGAGGGAGATGGAACCGGGATGCGCGAGGTAGAGGTGAAGCGCCGCGGAGATGACCCGCTGTGACCCCTGTTCGATTGCGGCCTGCTGCCCGGCGGCCCGATGGAGCACGATCGCCTGGGATGCCGCGACCAGCATGATGAGCACGACCGCTGTCGTCACGGCCCAGCGTCGCGCTCCGACCCACTGGCTGAGGGCGAGAACGAGCACCGGGAGGAACAGGAGCGTGATCGTGTAGACGTAGCGCGAGGACGATCCGGTGGCCGGAAACGCGGAACGGGTGTAGGCCGAGAGGCCGGCGAACAGAAGCCCGGAGAGGGCGGTGAGGAATGCCGGCGCCGATCCGAGCGGCAGGCGGTGGCGCACGACCAGGAGGTACACCGCCCAGACGGCCACGGCGACGAGAATCTCAGTGCCGAGTCCGATGATCGGGAACACAGACTGGAATCCGGATCCGAACAGGTTGGAAAGGAAAGCGGGAATATCCAGGAAAATCTTGCTCACCGTGAGGGCCCCAGGGCTCGGGTTCCCCGGCTTTCCCAGTGCGCTCGTGACGTACCAGGCCAGATAGGCCGCGGCGGTGATCCCGAAGTGGATGACGGCCCGTCGCCATCCGCTCCGACGCCACAGGAGCAGTGAGGTCACCACGAACACGGGAAGGGCGGTGCCCGACCAGGTAAGGCTGAAGACGGAGATGGCGACGATGGCGACGAAGCGCCACCGGGAGATGCTCGACGAGGTGGCGAGATAGAACGCCAACAGTCCGAAGCCGAGTCCGCCGATGAATCCGATCTGGAATGCCCAGAGGATGTTCTCCGCGCCGGCACCGAGGAAAAGGAACACCGTTGTCGCCGCGGTCGCGAGCCACGGATTCGCGCCCGACCGGATGGTGATCCGCCACACCAAGTGGGCAGTCGCGATATGAAACAGCGTGACGAGCAACGCGAAGACGAAATAGCTGTTCAGCCCGAAGAGTTTGATCAGCGCCTCGTAGACGAGGATGGGGCTCGTGCTCCAGTGACCGACGTGCGGGGCGAAGATGTCGAGTCCGTCGAACGTGATGAACGCCCACTCGTCGAAGAAGAACCACTGCTTCCGCTGAAGAAACAGGATCAGCACTAGAGCGACCAGGATACTGGCGACATGCCAGAAACCGGGTCGGCTCAGACGAGCGCGCACGAGACCAAGGGGTCCCTGGCGGCCCGTCGAGGGAAGCGCGGCAGACACAGCGGAGGTGTGCGGTTAGATAGTGCCTTCGGAGATGGCGTTCTCGATCCACGGGATGACCTCGTCGAGCATGTCCTCGAGCTTGGTCGTTGCCTCGAAGCCGAGGAGGTCTTTGGCCTTCGAGACATCCGGGATGCGCTTCTGCACGTCGTGCTCGAATCCCTCGTCGTGGATGAGGTGCAGCGGGACGCCCGGGCCCTTGATCTTCTCCCAGATGATGCCCGCGAGCTCGGTGACAGTGTGACCGTCGGCCGTCGAGATGTTGAAGTCGTTGTTGAGCGCGGCCGGGTGCTCGAGGCTCAGCACGATTCCCCGGGCGAGGTCGCCGCCGTAGGTGTAGTGACGAACCTGGTCGCCGCCACCGAGGATGTGGAGCGGGTCCTGGCCCTTGAGGATCTTCTGGACAAGGTCGGGCACCACGTGACTCATGGCGAGCGCAACGTTGCCCGAGTGGATCTCGACATCGCCGAGTGCGCGGCGTTCGCCGATGCCGACGCAGTTGAACGGGCGGAGGATCGTGTATGGGAGCTTGTACTGGTCCCAGGCGGCGTGGGCGAAGTATTCGACCGCGAGCTTCTGGAAGCCGTATGACGACAGCGGCGGCGGAACGATGCGTTCGTCGCCCTCCTTGCTCGGCCAGCGGTCCGTCGACTCGAAGACCATCGAGGAAGACATGTAGGTGACCTTTTCCAGGCGACCGCCTGCCTTCTTTGCCGCGATGGCCGCATCGACCGACGAGGCGATGATGCGCTCGTTCTGGGCCAGAAGGTCGTAAGCGTAGGTGTGGAAGTACGAGATACCGCCGATGAGAGCCGCGCTCGCGATGAAGTGGTCGGCGTCGGAGAGTAGGCGGGTCATCAATTCGACGTCTTGCACGTCGCCCACCACGAGTTCGTAGTCGGGGTTGTTGTCATACGACTTCGTTACCGGTCCGTACTTGGAGAAATTGTCCACTCCGACGACCTGGTAGCCCTTGGCAAGGAGTTCCTCAACGATGTATCCGCCGATGAATCCTGCTGAGCCGGTGACGACTACTTTCTTCATGACTGGTGGGTCTCCTTATTCCTTGTGCGGCCGCGGCGCGGGACGAGTGGTCTGGGCGCCGGAAGCTTTTTCGGTGAGTTGTTCGAGGGTCAGTTGCGGGCCAAAGGCGAATCTATACCAGCGCAGGTATTTCGGAATCCAGGTGGTCAGCTTAAAATTCGATTCACCGAACGCGCGATCGAGCCAGATGGTGGGGATCTCCGCGACAGGCAGACGCAGGCGACGTGCCTTCGCCGTCAGCTCGAGGCCGATCTCGAAACCATCCCGGCTGTCGATGCCAACGGACTGCACGAAGGATCGACTGTAGGCCTTGAAAGAGTTTGTTGCGTCGCGCGTTCCGGCATTCGTGAGAACCCTCAGGGATTTCCCCGCGGTCCGGGACAGGAACCGCTTGAACCGCGGGCCGCCGACCTGCTGTCCGCCTGCCATGTACCGGGACGCGGCTGCCACGACCACGCCCCGCTCCACTAGGCGAACGAGGTCGTCGATCTGGCGGGGGTCGTCGCAACCGTCCGACATGGTCACCACGACGGTGGGAGCGGTCGAACTATCAATTCCGAATCGAATCGCCTGGGCCGGGCCCCGTCCGTAGGTATTGATCACGTGACGAAGACGCGGTTCCTCCTTCTCGTACGCGGCAACTGCCGGGATGGTTGTGTCTTCAGGGGTGTCGACCACGACGAGCACTTCGGCCGGAAGCGTCACCGCTTCAAAGATGCGATCGAGACTCGCGAGAATGCCATCGCCCTCGTTGTAGGCGGGAATGACGATCGATACGCGCGGGGCGGTGGTCACACCACTACCCCAGCGCCCTGGACGTTCCAGACGTCGGCAATCGGTTTGTCGGTAACGAGTCCACGATATTCGTCGTGTGGCGTTGCGACGATCAGCAGGTCTGCCTTCTTCAGCACCTCATCCAGTGGAAGAAGCGTGTCATCGACCTCGTCGGAGACGTAGGGGTCTGTGCCGATCACTGCTTTCGCCTTGAACTTGAGCACCCGACGGAGCTTGTAAGACAAGCTGGAGCGGATGTCGTCCGAGCCGGCCTTGAAGGACATACCGAGAATGCCGACAGTGAGTTCCGAAAGGTCGAATCGCTTCTCGAGCTGGCTCACCAGGTAGAGCGGCAATCCCTCGTTCACCAACATCGCGGAGTGACCGAGGCTGAACTTGTTGTCACTGAACGCGGCGAGCTGCATGGTGTCTTTGAAGAGACAGGGTCCGGCGGCGAAGCCAGCGCCCGGCAGGTCCTTCGCGCGGGGGTAATCCTGGGTGAGACCCGCGCGGATCTTCTCAAAGTCCAGACCTCGATCATTGGCCATCATGTAGAACTGGTTCGCCGCGGCGAACTTGATGTAGCGCCAGGTGTTGGTGAACAGCTTCGCGAGTTCGGCCTCTTCTGGCTCGAGGTGCACGATCTTCTCGGTCAAAGTACTGAACAGTTCAGCTGCGCGTTCGCGGCCGACGGTCGATCGACTGGAGACGATCTGCGGCAGAGTGAACAGCTCTTCCATTGCCTTGTGCTCGGCGATGCGTTCCGGGCAGAAGGCGACGGGCATGTCAACGCCAAGGGCAGCAACCATCTTTTCGACGAGGGCAGTCACCCCGGGGTAGACCGTGCTGCGCAGCACCAGCAGTTGTCCGTCGCTGAAGTATTGGCTGCAGCCGTCGAGCGCAGCCGGAATGGCATTGGGGTCGGGATTGAGGTGTTCGTCGACGGGCGTGCCGATGACGACGACAACGTTCCGCGCAGTGCCAACGACCGATGGGTCAGTCGACGCCGTGAACCGTCCGGCGGCGATGACTCGCTTGAGCACCTCTTCCGCGCCGGGTTCGCTGAAGGGAACCCGACCTGCGTTGATGGTGTCGACGGCCTTTGCGCTGAGGTCGTAGACCACGACGCTCGAGCCGCGGTCGGCCAGGGCGATCGCAAGGGGGAGGCCGACGTGCCCTCCTCCGCCGATCACTACGACATCATTGGGAAAGCTTCTGGACACAGGAATCCTTTGAGACTTGGCGCTGTTGGAACGCGGCGAAGACGTGGAGTGAACGTTTCAAGACTACCCAACGCTGTGTGCGCAGGATTTCGCGGCTCGTTGCGCGACGTTTGAGCAGGGCACGCCCCGTCGGATTGATGGCGGTCACGACCGAGTTCCGGCGGACTGGTCCGGCGGCTTTAGCATGCGCTCCGATCGGCAAGCTTCTCTTCGAGTTGTCTGATCCTCAAATCCTGCAGGGCGACCAGCTCCGCGAGTGTTCTCGTTTTCGCCTCGATGCGCGTGAGTTCCGAACTGTGTTGGAGCGACACAAGAAAGAGAACGGCAATGCTCACGAAGAACACGAGATTGAGGGGAACTTCAATGCCGACCAGCGTCGCCGCCCACTGCAGGGTGGCGGGGAACACGCCCACCAGGAAGGCGAGGACGCCAGCCACGAGCCACCAGATGGCATGCCGCTCGCGCAAGCGGCGCCGGCGGAGGAGTTCGACTACGACGACGAGTGCGAGTACGGCAGACGCGATGCCAAAGCCATAGGTGACGATGCTCAAAGCTCCCACGCTCCGTTGAGGGTGGATGCCGGTCGAATCAACGCGAAGATGAGCGCGATGCTCACGCGCCCGAGATAGGCCGTGGCCTTGAAGGGATTGTGGGACGGTACGCCACCGCTTCTGGCGCGCATTGTGACGGGAACCTGACGGATGACGCATTTGACGCGTGCGGCGATCACCAGCGCCTCGATCGTGTCGCCGAGGTACTCGGCGGGATAGTGCGCGGCGAAGAGACGCACACAGCGCGGACCGCTCGCGCGGAAGCCGGAAGTCGTGTCCGTGAGCTTGGTGCGAGCCGTTCGACTGAGCATTGCGGCGAGGAATTTCATCGCCCACTGTCGGGGACCCCGAACCGAATAGTCACCCTCGCCCGCGAACCTGGCCCCGATCACAACATCGGCGGTGTCGAGGGCGGCGAGCAACTTGGGCACATTCGCGGGGTCGTGCTGTCCATCCGCGTCGATTTGGACAACATTGAGGTAGCCGTTGGCCAGCGCGTACTTGAATCCGGTTCGCATGGCTCCGCCGACGCCGAGATTGAACGGCAGGGTTACGACGAGTGCGCCCGCCGTTCGCGCTACCGACGTAGTGTTGTCCGTCGAGCCGTCATCGACAACAAGAATGGCCGCGCCAGGCAGCTTTTCCAGCACCTCCCGGACCACCGCGCCGACCGACGCCTCTTCGTTGAATGCGGGCATGACGATCAACGTCTGCTCGAGGGTGGTTGGCATGCCTCAGATCTTATCAACGCGGCTTACCTGCGCACGGGACTGGTACGACCATCGAGGGCGCGGTGTTGGCACACGCTTAGACTCGTGGACGTGACACAACCCACGCGAGAAGGTCGCGGGATCGCCAGGCTCTCCGGGGTGTCGCTCATCCTCGTGGCCACAGTGATCGCGGGCATCGCTGCCTACGTCGTCACGTGGCTTGTTCCACACCGAATCGGGCTCGCCAGTTACGCGCTTTTCGCCGTGTTCTGGGCATTCCTGTATCTCGTTGTCGGCACGCTTTCGGGAATCCAGCAGGAGGTCGCGCGGGCAACCCGTGCTCGAGACGGTCGACTCGTCGGTCGCGTCGGTCGCGCAGGTTCTTTTGCTGTGGTCGCTGCGCTTTCCGTGTTCACGATTGTCGTGCTTTCCGCCCCGGTCTGGGTCCAGGCGATCTTCCCGACGGACGGGTGGAGTCTCGTCTGGCCCCTTGCCGCTGGCACTGCGTCGTACGTGTTTGTCGCAGTGCTGGGGGGCGCCTTCTACGGAATCGCGCAGTGGCTGTCCCTCGCTCTGATGATGACGGTCGACGCCCTGCTGCGTCTCCTTGCCGTGGGCATCGCGTTGGCCTTCACGAGTGATGTCGTGGTTCTTGCCTGGGCCGTCGTTCTTCCCTTCCCGGCGACGATCGCCCTGCTCTGGTTGTTCATCCGCAAATCGATCCGTGGACGGTCTGAGCTCGACGTCGGCTATGGGGCACTCAGCTGGAACGTGGCGCGAACGATTCTGGCGGCGGCATCCACGAGCGCGATGGTGAGCGGATTCCCATTGCTGCTCGGGCTAACCGCGCCGAACGAGCCGAGGGCAACGGTTGGCCTCTTCATTTTGTCCATCACGTTGACGAGAGCGCCGCTAATCGTGATCGCGATGTCGATGCAGAGCTACCTTGTGGTGACGTTTCGCGCTCGCACCGCTTCGTTCTGGCGCAATTTCCTGCGGTTGCAGGCACTCGTGATGGGCGCCGGAATTGTACTTGCCGCGGTCGGCTGGGTCATCGGGCCGGCCGTCTTCGGAGTGCTCTTCCCCGGCGAACCCAGGCCTGAGGGCTGGTTCATCGCCGTTCTGGTCATGTCATCGGCCCTCGTCGGGGGGCTCTTTGTCGCCGGGCCCGCAGTCCTGGCGCGCTCACAACACTTCATTTATGCATCGGGGTGGACTGTCGCCGCAAGCGTCACTGTCGTCTCGCTGGTGTTGCCGCTCGACTTCACGGCTCGCACGGTCACAGCACTTCTTGCCGGGCCGATTGCGGGAGCTGCGGTCTTTGCTGTCTACCTCTCCATGGCCGTGCGCCGCGAACGAGTCGCCGCCGACTGATCGAGGCACTCACTTCGCGCGGACGTGCCCGGAATTCGCGAGGAACCACTTGTAGGTGCTAGCGACTCCCTGCTCAAGCTCAATCGAGGAATGCCAGCCCAACGCGCTGAGGCGGCTCACATCGAGGAGCTTCTGCGGGGTCCCATCTGGTTTGGAAGTGTCTTGCACCAGTTCACCGGAGAATCCCACCGTGCGAGCGATGAGCTCAGCGAGTCCGCGAATCGGCAGGTCTGTGCCGACACCGATATTGATCGTGTCAGAGGAGTCGTAGTTTTCGAGCAGGAAGAGGACTGCTGACGCCAGGTCATCCACGTGCAGAAACTCGCGGCGCGGCGTCCCCGAGCCCCAGATCACGACTTCGGATGCGCCCTCTCGCTTCGCTTCGTCGAACCGTCTGATGAGTGAAGGCAAAACATGGGAGTTCTGCGGATGGAAGTTGTCTCCCGGTCCGTAGAGATTCGTCGGCATCGCAGAAATCCAATGCCGACCGTGCTGGCGACGGTAGGACTGCACTTGCATGATGCCCGCTATCTTCGCGATCGCGTAGGCGTCGTTGGTCGGCTCGAGAGCGCCTGTGAGAAGTGCGGTCTCTTTGATCGGCTGCGGTGCGTACTTCGGGTAGATGCAGGAGGACCCGAGAAAGAGCAGTCGATCGACGTCGACGGAATTTGCGGCATCCATGATATTCAGCTGCATTTGCAGGTTGTCGCTGAGGAAATCGGCCGGATAGGTGCTGTTAGCAAGGATCCCGCCGACCCGTGCCGCGGCATCGATCACAACATCGGGCCGGCTTTCCCGCATGAATGCGAATACCTCTGGCCGATCACGAAGGTCGAGCTCGGAGGAGGTCGCGCCAAGGAGGTTCACGAAACCCGACGCTTCAAGGTGCCGCCAAATCGCTGACCCTGCGAGACCTCGATGTCCGGCGACGTAGACACGGGCGGATCGATCGATGGCGAAAGCGGGGCTGGGTATACTCACGGGGTCCATATTCTGTCCATCACGCACAGGATGTCGTCAGGCGCTTGCGAAGTTTGAATGTGCAGGCTTGAAAGCCTAACAATTCGAAAGGCGAACATGTCCAACGCGAAGATCCTGGTCATTCTTCCCACACTCGGCGACCGGTTGGGCACCCTCGCGGAGACTCTCGAGTCGATCGATGCACAGCGCGCGGATGTCGACGTAACCCTCGTAGTGATCGCGCCCGTCGGTGCGACAGAGGCGCGTGCCCTTGCGGCGGCACACGCAGCCGTGCTGGTGGAGGATCCAAAGGAGGGAATATCCGCGGCGATCAACCGCGGTCTGGCGGCGCGCAGTGACGAGGAGTACTACGCGTGGATCGGGGACGATGATCTGTTCCGTCCGGGTGGCCTGGTTGCCCTCCTGCAATTGCTCGAAGGGAATCCGGGCTCGGTGCTCGCCTACGGCGGATGCGAGTACATCGATCCGGCGGGCAAGGTCCTCGCCGTCAGCAAAGCCGGCGCGCTAGCCCGGTTCCTGCTTCCGTGGGGACCGGACCTCATCCCGCATCCAGGCACGATGATCAGGCTCGATGCCCTCGAGGCGATCGGGGGATTCGATGTGTCGCTCAAATACGCGATGGACCTCGACGCGTTCCTCAAGCTCCGCTCGCACGGCAGCTTCGTGTGCACCCGCACAACCGTTTCCGCTTTCCGTTGGCACCCCGACTCTCTTACGGTGGCTAACCGGCTTAATTCGAGCCGCGAATCCGAGGCCGTGAAGACCAGGCATCTCGCGCCAGCGTTCAGACCGATCAGCCCTGCCTGGAACTTTCCGATCCGCTGGGCTTCCGCATTCGCCGCCCGCCTCATAAGCTCGCGGGCTCGATAGGACCGTTGCGGTAGGCTGGTCACCGATCTCGGCAACCGCGTTGTGACGCGGTCGCGCCAACACGACGCAGGAGCGAATCCCCATGACCGAACTACCGGCCAAGCGGGCCTTCATCACCGGGATCACCGGCCAGGACGGCAGCTACCTCGCCGAACTCCTCCTCAGCAAGGGCTATGACGTGCACGGCCTGATTCGCCGGGCCTCGACGTTCAACACCGCGCGAATCGACCACCTCTACCGTGACCCGCACGAGAGCGGCACCAAGCTCTTCCTGCACTACGGTGACCTCACTGACGGATCGCGCCTGGTGACGCTGCTTGAGTCGATTCGGCCGGATGAGGTCTACAACCTCGGAGCGCAGTCCCACGTTCGCGTGAGCTTCGACGAGCCGGAGTACACGGCCGACTCGACCGGCCTCGGCACGATCCGGCTGCTTGAGGCGATCCGCATGATCGGACTCGAGTGCCGCTACTACCAGGCCTCCAGCTCCGAGATGTTCGGGGCGACCCCGCCGCCGCAGAACGAAGAGACGGCGTTCTACCCGCGCTCGCCGTACGGCGCTGCCAAGCTCTACGCCTATTGGGTCACCCGCAACTACCGCGAGGGCTACGGCATGTTCGCCGTCAACGGCATCCTGTTCAACCATGAGTCCCCGAGACGCGGGGAGACCTTCGTGACCCGCAAGATCACCCGTGCCGTCGCACGCATCAAGGCGGGCGAGCAGAGCGAACTGTTCATGGGCAACCTCGACTCGGTGCGCGACTGGGGCTACGCCCCGGAATACGTCGAGGCCATGTGGCGGATGCTGCAGCACGACACCCCGACCGACTACGTCGTCGCCACGGGCACGAACTACACCGTCAAGGACTTCCTGCAGATATCCTTCGAGCACGCCGGCCTGGACTGGGAGAAGTACGTCAAGTTCGACGAGCGCTACCTGCGGCCCACCGAGGTCGACGCGCTGGTCGGGGAAGCGACCCGCGCCAAGGAGCTTCTCGGCTGGACGCCCAAGGTGTTCACCCCCCAGCTCGCCCGACTCATGGTGGATGCCGACATCGAGGCATTGAATGCCGGCGGACGTCCCTGGATCGACACGGTCTACGTTCCCCAGTGAGTCTCGTCAGCTCTGGCGACCTCAACGTCGCGCTGTCGATGCTCAGCCTCGTGCCCGGTGGTATGGGCGGAAGCGAGACCTACGCGCGAGCGCTCACGCGCCAGCTAGCGATGGCTCAGGGACTGGTCGCGACGGCCTTCGTTCCGAAGACGGCCGCCGGATTCAGCGAAGGCGTTCCGGAGGTCGTGATCGACTACGTCTCGGCGGGTCCGTCGACGGCAGGCCGCCTCCGGGCAGTGGCCTCGGCGACGATCCGCGGCCGCGCGATTCGAGCGGCTATGTCCGCGGCATCCGTGGTGCACTATCCGTTCACGGTTGCCGTGCCACGACCGGCTCCGCACCAGGCGCTCGTGCAAAGCCTGCTCGATGTGCAGCACCTCGACCTGCCGCACCTCTTCAGCCGGGCGGAGCTGCTGTATCGCCGCCATTTCTACGAGGGTGGCGCGCGTCGAGCGGACGTCGTGGTGACGATCAGCGAGTTTGCGAAACTCCGCATGGTAGAGCTTCTTGGCATCCCCGCCGACAAGATCCAGGTTGCGCACCTCGGCGTGGACACCTCGGTGTTCACGCCGAACTTCGGTGCGCGAGAGAACTTCGTGCTCTATCCCGCTCGGGGATGGGCGCACAAGAATCACGGGCGGCTGATAGAGGCGATGGGACTCGTTCGCGCGCAGATTCCCGACCTGCGGCTGGTGCTCACCGGTGGCGGCCTCGACACACTCGGCGAACTTCCTGACTGGGTGGACCGCAAGGGACTCGTGACCACGCAGGAATTGCACGCGTTGTACCGGTCGGCAGCCGTCCTGGCCTTCCCGAGCCTGTACGAGGGTTTCGGGCTGCCTCCCCTCGAGGCCATGGCGTCCGGCTGCCCCGTGGCGGCGGCCGATGCCGGTTCGATCCCCGAGGTCTGTGGCGATGCCGCCGTGCTGTTCGACCCGCTCGACGTCGGGTCAATTGCTGCGGGGATACTCTCCGCGATCGCGGATTCTTCTCGGCTGTCGGCCAACGGTGTTGTGCAGGCGCAGAGGTTCACCTGGGAGAGTTGCCGCGACGCCCATGTCGCCGCCTACCGCCAGGCGGTCGCGACACATTGACAGCCGAGGCACTCCCGTAAGCTTGAGCACCATGCGCGCCCCGACCGACACCAAGCGAGTGCTCGTCACCGGCGCCAACGGGCAGGACGGTGTCTACCTCGTTGAGCGGCTGGTCGCCGAGGGCCACGAGGTTCACGGACTCGTCCATTCACAGGCTGGCGCCCTTGCCCTTGTCACTGACTTTCCGAGTGCCGTTGCCCACGTCTCCGACCTCGCAGACACCGTGGGCATGATCGACATCATGACCGGGGTGCGCCCGACTCACGTCTTCAACCTTGCAGGTAACACCTCGGTGGAACGGTCTTGGAAGTTCCCCACCGAGACCGCAGACGTGCTCGGCGTTGGGCCCGTTCGTCTGCTTGAGGCGGCATGGAGCCTGCAGGAGAGCTCCGATCACCACGTGCGGTTTCTGCAGGCGTCCAGCGCGGAGATCTTCGGAGACACCAGCGTCGTTCCGCAGACCGAATCGACCCCGAGGGTTCCGGTCACCCCGTACGGAGCGGCGAAGTCGTTCGCCCACGAGATGGTCGGCGTCTATCGAGCGCGGGGCATGCGTGCGAGTTCGGCCATCCTGTACAACCATGAGTCCCCGCGCAGACCCGAGTCATTCGTCGCCAGGAAGATCTCTCGCGAGGCGGCCAGGATCTCGCTTGGCCTGTCGAAGACGATGACCCTCGGAAACATCGACGTGCACCGCGACTGGGGCTACGCCCCGGACTATGTCGACGCCCTGATCAGAATCATCGACGCACCAGAGGCCTCGGACTACATCGTGGCGACCGGAGTCGCGCACTCCGTGCGCCAATTCGTCGAGACGGCTTTCGCCTACGTCGGGATCGACGACTGGCAATCGCACGTCGAGATCGACCATGCGCTGTACCGCCCGGCCGACCCTAAGAGCCTCGTCGGCGACCCGCGAAAGCTTCGCGGTCTCGGTTGGCATCCGAGCGTCGACTTCCAGCAGCTCGTTCACATCATGGTTGAGGCCGACCTCGAGCGACTGAGGGCAGGGGCATGACGGCTCAGGGCAGCTTCTTGGTGACCCGATAGATCGTCGCGGTTTCTTTGGGCAAAGCGAACGAATCGATCGTCTCGAGGCAGGGAGAGGCGAGCGCGCGGTTCGAGGAGAGCACGTATTTGACGTTGGTTTGCGCGAAGCCGGCGCAGGCATCGAAACTGACGAGAATCTGGTCGGGAGCCGGGTTCTCGACTCGAGGATCGCCGGAACCGGGGATCCAGCCGATGCCGCCGAGGCGATTCCAGGCGAACCGATACTTGGCTGTCGGGTCGATCTTGTGCCACATCGCAGCAGAGGGCGCGCCCTGCACCCCGTTGAATGCGGTGACGCCCGACTCGAGCAATATCGCGGAAATCTCGACATCGCCGACGCCGACCCAGGTGCCCGGATGCGCAGCGTCGATGCGTACCACCGACTTCGAGACGGCAGTGGTGCGCAGGTCGAAGACTCCCACGTAGACCGGATTGACAGCGCCCGTGCCGAAAACCCCGACGAGCAGGAAAGCAACGCCGCCGAGGGCAAGGCGTCCCCGAGCGAGGAAGAAGATCGCCGCGGCGGAGACGAGCGCGAATGCCCACCAGAATGGTGCGTCATGCCAGAGCCGATTCGGCCCCTCTACGAACCAGACCGCGCCAGCGATAGCAACTTGCGACAAAAGGAACGCGACAGATGTGCCCGCGGAAAGCCAGAGCGGCGGTCGCGTGGTTCGCTCGCTGATGAATTTGATGAGGTAGGCGAGGATCGCAAACGAGGCGAGACCCATGCCGAGACGAATTCGGTTTTCCGAACTGCGATCGAGGAAGAGCAGGTGGGCGATCGGGTTCCAGCCCGGAACGTAGGAGAACGCGACAAACACGATCACCACTGTGCTGAGCGCGAGCAACACCCACGGAAGCGTTTTTCTTTCTTTCACCGAGCGGTAGACGATCCAGCCGACGATGGGCAGCATGAACGCCCCGACGAGGAAGAAGGTCGACGCCTCGGAGGAGTTGAGCCCAAGGAAGCCCGAGCCGTTGGTCAACGATTCCGTGAACGAAGAACTGACGGTTCTCACGGCGGACAACAGATTCGCCTCACCCGTCTTTGTGAGGCGTGTGCCGGGGTAGGAGGTCGCGAGGAAGCTGTTGAGGGTCGCACTCTTGGTCGCGAGCCAGCCGAGTGTGACGGTCGCTCCCAGCGCCCCCGCGACCGCGAGGGGGAGAGCCTTTTGCACCAGGACGAGCCAGGGCACCCCCTGCCTCTTCTGGTCGACCACCGTTCCGATGGCGAAGAAGACCACAACCAGCACCACCGGCACGATGAAAGGCGCGTAGATTCCCATCGCCATGACGGGCGTGAGGAATGCGACGATTGCCGCCCAGGCGAGTCGGGGGCGCCACGACGTGACTCGCACCGCCCAGATCATGGCCGTCATGGTGACGAGGGCCCACGCCAGCGGCCAGAAGATGACCGTCTGAAACCACCACTGGAAGAACGGGCTGAAGTAGAAGCCCATGGCGATGACGGCCGCCAGGATCGGGCGCCGCGGAAGCAACGTCACAAGGAAGCAATAGGCGGAAGCGATGAAGGCGAGTGCGGCTATCCACCATTTGAATGCAGTGGCATGGCCGACGTCGAACACGAGGTAACCCCAGAGGTGTGGCCGAAAGGCCACCGACCAGTCGGCGCGCGGGAGGTCGTGGGGCAGTGCGGCATCCATTCCGCCCGGCATGGTTTCGTTCCGCTCCGGAAGCCCCTGCTGAACCTGCGCGATCGACCAGGAGGTGTTGACGTACCACTCATCCGACCGGATGCGTTCGGGATGACCGGAAACGAGGCTCGGGTCGTTGCCCGCGTACACGCGAGAGTACATCTCGCCCGAGGAGGTGCCGTTGAGGCCAAACGTCACCATGATGACGCCGAAGAGGAGCAGCACCGCGGGAAATGCGAGAAGCACACAGCGCGTGGGGAGTCCATCGGGTCGTGCTTCGACCACTCGCTGATATCTCGCGGCGATCGACTGCGCCCAGGGAGAAAACGCGCCTCGTCGACGTGGAGCTCTCAAACTCATGGGACTCCGCGACTAGGGGTGGAGATTGGGGGTGGAGATTGCGTGGTCTCGATTGACGGAGCCGATGCAATTGTACGGTGGACATTTCGCGTAGTGGACGAGGGCGCGGTGAGTCATGGTGCTCGAGAAGCCCCCGTCGCGGCAAACGCCTTGCGCCAGCTCAGCTCCCGGGCCGCCTTCACGCAACAGACCACGAAGGTGAGCCATCCGAACTCCACGAGCAGGGAGCTCTCGGCGAGGGCGGTCGTGAGCAGCACCACGAGCACGAGGGCGGGCCACGCGTAGACGAAGCTGCGCTGGCGGGAGGCGAGCAGCCAGGAGCGGATGAAGGTGAGGCCGGCGAGGCCGACGAAGGCGAACAGACCGACCAGGCCCAGCTGGAACCACACGTCGAGGTAGGCGTTCAGGCCCGAGGTGGGTGTGCGGTCGAAGTAGTTGGGGAAGACCTGGAACGGGGGAACGTCTTGGCGCCAATGGCCCACCCAGCCCCAGCCCTCGAGCTCGTGCGCCGGGATCAGGACGCGCATGGGCCGCCACAGCTCGAGGCGCTTGTTGAGTTCGTTGCTCGCGCTGAGCGCATTGATGATCGGGGTGCGGGCCGCCCAGGCGACGGCGGCGACCGTGATGGTCGCGGCGAGCAGGCCGATCTGCCAGAACCGCTTGCTCTCGGCCGGCACCCGCCGCAGGCCGAAGAGCGCGAGGGCGGCCACCAACACGATGATGAAGCCGCCGAACGCGATCGGGGAGCGGGTGAGCAGCAGGAGGAGGCCGGCGAGCACGAGAGACCCGATCGACACCCCCCGTCGCACCGACTGGGTGCGCAGCTCGGTGCCGAACGTGACAATCGCGATGAGGGCGATCACGCCGAGCTGGTTGCGGGTGCCGAAGATGCCCTGGATGGGCCCGAACTCGGCGAGGTTTCCCTGGATGCCCAGAAAGCGGATGGGGGCGTCAATGAGCACGCCCGAGAAGATCTCGAGGGCGAACGAGAGCACGAGGGCGACGCGCAGAACGTCGCCGAACGCCCGCGCGATCTGGATCGTGTCGCGATTGAGCGCGACATAGATGCCGAGCATCGTCGTGGCGCCGAGGTAGACCACGCTGCCGAAGGTGGCCCACTGGTACTCGCTCCAGAACACCGAGAGGGCCGCCCAGCCCACAAACACGAGCAGGGAGATGGGCAGGATGCCGTGCCACTCGATGCCCTCCCGTCGCGCCAGGAACGACAGCGATGCGAACAGCACCTGCACGGCGAGGATGCCGATCAGCCCCGCCCAGCCGATGAGCTGCTGGAGCACGAGGGCGCCGAGCTCGCTGCCGATGATCGTGAGGGTGAGCGCGGCGGCGAACCGCGGCGAGCCGAAGAAGTTCTTGCCGGCGGCGAGCAGCTGGTGCGGTGGGGGAACCTGCGTCATGCGGTCTCGCGTTCCGTGATCGACGGCTCGGCCGCCAGCGGGGTCAGCTTGGTCTTGACCGCCCAGATCACCAGCAGCATCCAGCCGCCCTCGAGCAGGATGCGGCTCTCGGCCACGCTCTGCACGAGCTGCGCCGTGAGCATGAGGATCGGCAGCAGCGCCACCCAGGTGAGCCGGCCGGGCTCGCCCGGCTTGGTGATGATGCCGTCGGTGGCCATGATCCACGAGCGCAGCAGCGTGGTGAGCACGAGGGCGGCGAACACGATGAGGCCCACGACGCCCACCTGCAGCCACACGTCGAGCCACGCGTTGTGCGCATGCGCGACCGCGACCCCGCCGCGCCTGATCAGTCCCTTGAAGGGGGCGATCCACGGAATCCAGTAGCTCAGCCAGCCCCAGCCGAAGGCCGGGCGCTCGGTGGCGAGGCCGATCACCTTGTCCCAGATGCCCTGCCGGCCGGTGAGGGTGTCGCTCTTGCCGAGCACGCTGAGGATGGGGTTGCGCAGCAGGAAGCCCACCGCGGCGAGCACCAGCACGCCGACCCCGACGCCCGCGTAGGCCATCCGGCGGGACCTGGCCCGGCGCACCACGAGTACCGCCACGGCGACGACGGCCACGATGAGCACTCCCACGAGGACGGTGGCGGATCGGGTGAGTCCGATCGTGAGCACCGCCACCCCGATCCAGAACCAGCCCCATCCGCGGCCCACGCGACGCGAGGCGAGCTGGATCGAGAACACGATGAGGCCGAGCAGGGCCGCCATGCCGAGCAGGCTCGAGTTGCCGAGGATGCCCTGGATCTTGCCGCTCACGAAGAGCAGGTCGCGGGACCAGTAGAGCAGCGCCGCCGGGTGCGCCTCTGGAGCGATCCAGACCGGGTAGACCGGGTGCCGGATGAACACCGACACGATGAACTCGAACAGGAATGACAGGCCGAGGATCGCCCGGAACACCCAGCCGAGCACCCGGAGCAACTGCGTCCAGCTGAGGGTGATGACGATCGAGACGGCGGCGGCCGTGGTCACGAGCTGCACGGTCGCGCCGAGCGCGCTGTACAACGGGTAGAACGACCAGGCGATGGAGACCGTGGTGACCAGCAGGAAGGCGAGGAGCGTGTACGGCAGGCCGCTGAGGCGGAGTTTGGCTCGGTTGCGCACGAGGAGCACGATCGAGATCGCCACGATCACCGCGACGATCGCCCCGTGGCCGTACCAGGAGAGGGAGTTGCGCCAGAAGTCACCGGCGAGACCGGTGAACAGCACGAAGCCGGCGAACCCGAGACGGAATCCGCGACTATCGAGTTGTTCCATATGCAACAGGTTAGGCGGTCGCCGCTGAAGAAGAGCGGAGGCGGACGGTCAGCCGGCGGTGGAAGTGCCCACCACGGCGGGAGACGACACGTCGCCGGCCACGAAGCAGCTCAGGGGAGGGGATTCGCTCGACTGCTTCACGGTCACCCGGAGCCTGGCGTTGTGCGGCGCGGTGGCCGGGTCCAGGGGTGTGATCGCGGACGCATCGAACTTCTCGTCGAGCCCCTGCTCGGGGTAGGCCTGGCGCAGCGCCGCGAGGCAGAGGTCCCAGACCTGCCGGGCGCTGTAGCCGTCGACCCTCGCGGCGTCCGGGTCCTGGCTCTTGAGCGGAAGTTGGCCGGTGTCGAGGGGCCGCGGGGTGAGCGAGGACTTGGCGCCGCTCGGCGTTGGGCTGCCCGACGGGCCGCCGCCGGTGACCGGCGCGCACGCCGCGAGGGCGACGCTCACGAGCACCGCACAGGCGAATCCGATTCGCTTCCTCACGTCTCCATGGTACGACCGCCGCGCGCCGATGGCCCGCGGCGGCCGACCCGGCTCTACACGAACGCGGCGCGACCGGTGATGGCGCGGCCGACGATGAGGGTGTTCATCTCTCGCGTGCCCTCGTAGGAGTAGATGGCCTCGGCATCCGCGAAGTAGCGGATCACGTCGTAGTCGAGAACGATGCCGTTGCCGCCGAAGAGTTCGCGGCACCAGGCCACGGTCTCCCGCATTCGGCTCGTCGTGAACTCCTTGGCCAGGGCGGAGTGCTCGTCGCCCTGCGTGCCCTCGTCGAGCATCTGGGAGACCCGCGTGACGAGGCCGATCGACGAGGTGATGTTGCCGAGGCTCTTGGCGAGCAGCTCCTGGATGAGCTGGTGGCTGCCGATCGGCTTGCCGAACTGGGTGCGCTCGCCGGCGTACTGCACCGCGGCCTCGTAGGCGCCGACGGAGTTGCCGACGGCGGCCCAGGCCACCTCGGCGCGGGTGAGACGCAGCACGGCCGCGGTCTCGCGGAACGACCGGGAGCCCTGCAGGCGGTTCGCCTCAGGCACAACGACGTTATCGAGGGTGATGTCCGCGTTCTGCACGATGCGCAGCGCCTGCTTGTTCTCGATGCGGGTGCCGACATAGCCGGGAGCGGATGTCGGGACGATGAAGCCCTTCACCTGGCCGTCGCCGACGTCCTTGGCCCACACGATCGTGACGTCGCTGATCGAACCGTTGCCGATCCAGCGCTTGGCGCCGTTGATCACCCAGTTGTCGCCGTCGCGCCGGGCGACGGTGCGGAGGCCCTGGGCGGCATCCGAGCCGGAGAGCGGCTCGGTGAGGGCGAACGCTCCGAGCAGCTCGCCCGAGGCGAACCGCGGCAGCCACTCCGCGCGCTGCTCCGGGGAACCGGCGACGGCGATCGACCCCATCACGAGCCCGCTCTGCATTCCGACGAGCGTCGCGAGGCTCGCGTCGACGCGGGCCAGCTCGAGGGCGACCCAGCCGCGGAACACCGCCGAGTTCTCGAACTGGCGGGTCTCCTCCCACGGCTGGCCGAACAGGCCGAGCTCGGCGAGCCTGGTCACGACGCTGCGCGGGAAGAACTCCGCCTTCGCCCAGAGGTCGTTGACGATGGGACGCACCTCTGCCTCGAGGTAGGCGCGCAGCTGCATGATCAGCTGCTTCTCGCGGTCGGTGAGTCCGTTCTCGAAGCCGTAGAAGTCACTCGGCAGACTCTGGAACGGGAGTGCCTCGTCGGGCAGCTGGGTGGTTTCGAGGAGAGACGTCATGAAGGCTCCATTGCGTTGTGGTCAGGGGGAGTCGGGGTGTCGTGGTGCGTGACCCGCCTCGAGGCTATTCGCGGTGGCTCGATGTTGCCCACGCGATTGGTACTTTTGTCTAACCGAGACTCGAAGGACACCGCGGATGTTTGTAGGCATCACCAATACGCCCCGACCGTACGCCTGGGGGTCGACGACGGCGATCGCCGAGCTTCTCGGACGGGAGCCGTCCGGCGAACCGGAGGCGGAGCTGTGGCTCGGCGCGCATCCCGGCTCGCCGAGCGTGATCCTCGACCCGACGCAGACCGGCGGTGCGGCCGATCTCGCGGCCTGGATAGCGGCCGACCCGCAGACCGCGCTCGGACCGTTCGCGGCATCCGGCCGACTGCCGTTCCTGCTCAAGATCCTGGCCGCGGCGTCCCCGTTGTCGCTGCAGGCGCATCCCACCCCGTCGCGGGCCGCCGCCGGGTTCGCGCGCGAGAACGCGCTCGGGGTGCCGCTCGATGCCCCGCACCGCAACTACAAGGACGCGCATCCGAAGCCCGAACTCATCTTCGCGCTCAGCCCCACCTTCGACGCGCTCTGCGGATTCCGGCCGCTGAAGGAGGTGCGTGAGCTCGTCGACGCGCTTCTCGACGCCGCCCATGCGCTCGAGGACCCGCAGCCGCAGCCCCTCGAAGACCTGCTCGACTCCCTGTCGACCGGGCTGCGCGAGACCTTCGAATGGCTCATCACCCGGGGACCGGGCGTGCCCACCCTCGTGGCCCTCGTCACCGTGCTGGCCAACACCGAGCTCGCCGGCACCGTGCCCGAGCTCTCGGTGGCACGCGCGCTCGCCGCCGAGTACCCGGGTGATCCCGGCATCGTCGTCTCGCTGCTGCTCAACCAGGTGACGCTCGCGGCCGGGGAGGCGCTCTACCTGCCGGCCGGCAACATCCATGCCTACCTCGGCGGGCTCGGCGTCGAACTCATGGCCGCCTCGGACAACGTGCTGCGCGGTGGGCTGACCCCCAAGCACATCGACGTGCCCGAGCTGCTCGGCGTGCTCGATTTCACCCCGGTGCCCGTTCCGTATCTCGCGGCCGAGAGCCTCGCGCCCGGGGTCTTGGTGTTCCGGCCTCGCGTGCCGGACTTCGTGCTCTACCGGGTGGACGCGGATGCCACGGTCGCCATCACCGGGCCGGCGATCGTCATCTGCACCTCGGGTGCGCTCACCATCACTGGGTCGGCCTCGTCGATCGCCCTCACGCGCGGCTCGGCGGCCTACGTGACACCCGACGAGGGCGCGTTGCACTTCTCCGGCGGCGGAACGGTGTTTCTGGCCACCACGGGCTCGTAGGGCGACTCGCGCCGGTCGTCGGTCACGTCGCTCACGTCGCGTGTGCCGCGCGTG
>NZ_DATCQQ010000070.1:0-47545 GCF_036569425.1 Lacisediminihabitans sp. | reverse complement strand
GTCGAGAAGCATTCGGCAGGCTCGATCCCCGTCGTGCCGGCGCATACTGAATACAGATCGAAAGGACACCGATGTCTGTCATCGAAAGCACCGGAGTGGTCACCGCGTCTGTCACGGTTCCCGGCGAGAGCATCCCTCGGGTCGAGTTCCTGCCCGTGACCGTGGACCTGTTGCGCAAGCTCTGGGACCAGTACGGGCCGCTCATGATCCATCAGTCCGGCGGATGCTGCGACGGCTCGAGCCCGATGTGCTTCCCGGCAGGCGACTTCATCACCTCCGACCAGGACGTTCTTCTCGGCCGACTCGACATCGCGCCTCCCGGCGGCGAACCACAGGTTATCGACTTCTGGATGTCGGCCGAGCAGTTCGAGTACTGGAGCCACACCTTCCTGTCGGTCGATGTGGTGAAGGGCAGGGGGAGCGGTTTCTCGGTCGAGGCGCCCGAGGGCGTGCGGTTCATGATCCGTTCCCGGCTGATGGAGGTCGCCGCGCCGTTCGCCTGACCCGCCAGCTTGTCACCGTCGACGCGTGCGCCGGATGTCGCGGGCAGGCTGCAGACTGGGAACGTGCACGTCTCCCTGTTTTCCGCGCCAGAAGGCGCAGTGCTGCAGGCGATCGACGACGACGGCCGAGCGATCGGCGACCCGAGGACGGTGCCGTTCGAAACTCTTGCGGCGGCGGTGGCACCGCTCGAGGCCGAGCATCCTCGCTGGGTCTGGGACGACACGAGCCGCTGGTACCCGCCTCTCCTCGAGGCCGGGGTGCGCATCGAGCGCTGCGTCGACCTGAGGCTTTCGCACGCGATCCTGCGTGGCTCGGCGCTGACCGCGGTGTCGGCGCTCGCGCGCGGGGCCAGGAGCTCCTGGGACCAGCCGATGCCGGAGGCCCAGGAGCGGCGCGAGGAGCGCACCCTCTTCGACCTGGACGAGCCGGAGGTCGCGACGACCGCCGAGGATACGCTCGGCGAGTTCGCCCTGCAACGGGAGGCCATCGCCGGGGCCGACGATCCGCGACGGATCGGCCTGTTGATCGCCGCCGAATCGGCCGGAGCGCTCGTTGCGGCGGAGATCCGACACGCCGGGCTCCCGTGGAGCGCGGAGGCGCACGAGGCAATGCTCGGTGAGCACCTCGGGCCGCGGCCGCCGAGCGGACAGCGCCCGGAGTTGCTGGAGGCGGTTCTGGCCCGCCTGCGCGACGCGCTTGAGGCGCCCGCCCTCAATCCTGACTCGCCGACCGACCTGCTGAAGGCCTTGGGCGTGGCCGGCCTCATGGTCAAGTCGACCAGGTCGTGGGAGCTCAAGAAGCTCACGCATCCGGCCATCGAGCCGCTCCTCGAGTACAAGAAGCTCGCCAGGCTGCTTGCGGCGAACGGCTGGCACTGGCTCGATACCAACGTGCGTGACGGCCGGTTCCATCCCGATTATGTGCCGGGAGGCGTGGTGACCGGGCGCTGGGCGAGCAAGGGCGGCGGGGGAGCGCTGCAGCTGCCGAAGCAGATCCGCGGCGCCGTCATCGCCGACCCCGGCTGGAAGTTCGTGGTGGCTGATGCCTCGCAGCTCGAGCCGCGCATTCTCGCCGCGCTGTCCGGCGATCGCGGCATGGCCGAGGCGGGGAGCGCGGGCGACCTGTACGCGGGAATCGTGGCGAGCGGAGCGGTCGCGACCAGGGACGAGGCCAAGGTCGCCATGCTCGGGGCGATGTACGGGGCGACGACGGGGGAGAGCGGGCGGCTGATGCCGGCACTCACCCGCGCGTATCCCCGGGCGATCGGGCTCGTCGAGGAGGCAGCGCGTGCCGGAGAGAAGGGCGAGATCGTGACGACGCGACTCGGCCGGAGCTCCCCGCGCCCGGGATCCGAGTGGCGCGAGAGCCAGGCCGAGGCATACGGCGAGACCGCGACGGATGCCGACGCGAGCCGCGCACGGGGACAGGCGAGGGGCTGGGGGCGGTTCACCCGCAACTTCGTGGTGCAGGGCAGTGCCGCGGAGTGGGCGCTCTGTTGGATGGCCGGGCTCCGCGGGCGCCTGAGCGAGATCGGCGGCGGACGGTGGATCACCGACGCACCGCACCTGGTGTTCTTCATGCACGACGAGGTGGTCGTGCACTGCCCGGAGGGGCTCTCGGGCGAGGTCGAGGACGCGGTGCGCGCCGCGGCGGCGGATGCGGGCAGGCTCATGTTCGGGCTGATGCCCGTGACCTTCCCCCTGACCGTGGCGGTCGTGGACAACTACGGCCAGGCGAAATAGCGCCGGGCGGGTGAGCGACCACCGTGTGACGAGTCTGCGAGCGAGGGGGCAGAAAGACTACACCTGAGCCTTGCGCCCTCGCCTGGGCCTCACGTCGGAGAGGGCGCGCGACGAGTCGTAGTGCGACAGGGCGGCGATCGCCGCTCCGAGCCACGCGATTGCCGCCACGGCCTGGGCCTCACGGGCGACACGTGCCAGGTGCGCCTCCGTGGCGGGGGAGGCATCCGGAGTCGGTATTCGCGTGCGCAGGAGATCGCCCTCCCACCAGCGGCGGTAGTCCTCCGCGACAGCCTTTGCCGAAACGGAGTCGATCGATCCCGAGATGATCACCTGGTCGAGCATCTCGGTCCACTCGGGCAGCGTGTCGAGCGTCGGATACCGCATCCAGATCAGCGCGGCGCTGCGGCCCTCGGCGGTGAGGCGGTAGAGCGGGAGGGCGTCGTCCGTGGTGCCGGCCGGCTCGATCAGGCCTTGTTTGGCGAGGCGGTCGAGGGTGCCGTAGATCTGGCCGACGTTGACCGGCTTGCGGTGCGGCGCGCGGCTCGTGAGCTCCGAATGCAGTTGCAGGCCGTACGCGGGCCCCATGCTGAGGATCGCCAGAATACCGTCCCGAACCGACACGGCACCTCCTCGCTGCGGCCAAAGCTATACCGAGTATAGGGAGAATGCGCCCCGACACGAAGTCCATCGCACTACACAGTTGTAATTTCCGGGTCCCATCAGCAATAATTGGGCAAACGGCTCGCCGTCCAATTTCATACGCAGCACGCAAGAGCCATTCCGAGGTCGATGGGGAAGTCGCACCTCAACGGAATGGAGTTATCGTGGCTGCACGCAATGCCGGTCTCACTGATCACAACAGTGTTGCTATGGCACGAGGAGTGCTCTATGTGCACTCTTCTCCTCGCGCGCTCTGCCCCCACATCGAGTGGGCCGCAGGAGGCGCCCTGGATCGCGCCGTGAACTTCCAGTGGGTGGAACAGCCGGTGCTCAAGGGCTCCATGCGCACGGAGTTCTACTGGGAGGGCGTGCAGGGTACCGGTGCGGCGCTCGCATCCGCGCTGCGCGGCTGGGAGCACCTGCGCTTCGAGGTCACCGAGGATGCGACGCCCGGGAGCGACGGCGGGCGCTGGCTGCACACGCCGGACCTCGGCATCTTCTTCGCCCAGACCGACACGGTGGGCAACGTCGTCATCCCCGAGGATCGCATCCGCTACGCGATGGAGATCGCCGGTTCAGACGCGTTCGAGTTGCACCGTGAGTTGCGGCTCGCCCTCGGACAGGCCTGGGACGACGAGCTGGAGGCGTTCCGCCACGCGAGCGACACCAACCAGGTGGTCTGGCTGCACAAGGTCGGCTAGGGCCTCAGCGGGCCGCGTAGACCTTCGTGATGCGCTCGACGTAGCGTTTCGGCGAGAACAGCTCGCGGTCTATCACCGCGCCCTTGGACAACTCGACGAGAAGCGACGGAGTGGTGACCAGCGTGACGAGCGCGTCGGCGAGACCGGCGTCATCCGGCGAGTCGGCGAGGAATCCCGAGTTGTGCAGCCCTTCGCTGAGCTTGGGGTCGCAGTAGAGCACGCCGCGCTCGCGGCTCACCGCCTCGGCGATCGTCATCGGCTGGTTGTCGAACCCCAGCGAGGTGAGCGCGATGGCTGACGAGGCGTCCATGAGCCCGAGGACCTCATCGTGCGGAAGGGCACCCTGGATGCGGATTTCGGGGTGACCGGCAGCGAGTCGCTTGAGGGCGGCCAGGTCGGAGCCTTCGCCCACGAAGTCGACGGTGAAGCCGTTGTCGGTGCTGGCGAGTGCGGCGATGACCGCGCGGGCGAAGGGAAGCGGGCGTTTGACCGGTTCGCAGCGTGCCACCCAGAGAAAGTGCGGCCTCTGCCCGGCCACCAACGTGATCGCCTGGGAGGGGAGATCCGGGGTGGCGATCGGGTTCGGGATCACGAAGATCTCGCCCGTGACGCCGGCGTCCTTCAGGTCCGCGGCCTGGTGCGCCGAGGGCGACACGACACGCTTGGCCTTTCGTGCCATCGCGAGCACGAGGTTGCGCAGCAGGTTGTCCGTCTTGCGCGGGGTGAACTGCACGTTCGGGATCTTCTCGCGGATGGCCTTCTCCAGCGCCCAGCGGATGAACCACGCCACCGATGCCTGCGGCGGTCCTTCGCTCGCCCAATAGAAGCTGTGCACGGTGTGCACGAGAGGGATGCCGATGGCTGCCGCCGCGGCATCCGCGACATGCGCCAGGCCGAACTCGGTCTGCACGTGCACGACGTCAACGCGCTCGTCGCGCAGGTATCGCTCGAGCGCGGCCACATTCTTCGCCGTATTCGGGATCACGGCGAGGTCGAGCACCGGCAAGCGGAAGAGCGGCTTGATCTGCAGCCCGTCCGCCACCGGCTGGTAGCGCGCGCCGAGCGCGCCCCGCGCGGGGGAGACGACGACCACGGTGTGGCCGGCCTCCTCGAGGGCAAGTTTCTGCTGTCTCATGGAGGTCTGGGCGCCTCCAACGTAGTCGAAGTAGTAGTCGCTGACGATGGCAATTCGCATGGGGAACGCGGGGTTCGCCCGACTAAACACTCCTGAAGGCGAGGACGGCGTTGTGGCCGCCGAATCCGAATGAGTTGCTGATCGCGAGCAGCGGGCCGTCGGGCAGCGCGCGCGGCGATGTCACCACATCGAGCGGAATCGCCGGATCCTGCTCGGTGAGGTTGATCGTGGGCGGTGCCGTGCGGTCGCGAAGGGCGAGGATCGTGAAGATCGCCTCGAGGGCGCCCGTTCCGCCGAGCAGGTGGCCGGTCGCGCCCTTGGTGGCGGAGACGGGGATGCTGTGGATCCGGTCCCCGAACGCAGCCTGGAGCGCCGCGTACTCGGCGATGTCGCCGACCGGGGTGCTGGTGGCGTGCGCGTTGATGTGATCCACATCGTCCGGTGTCGCGCCGGCCTGGGCGAGGGCGAGGGCGATCGCGCGCGATGCCCCGCGGCCCTCCGGGTCGTTGGCGGTGATGTGGTACGAATCGGCGGTGACGCCGCCGCCGGCGACCTCGGCGTAGATGCGGGCACCGCGGGCGAGCGCGTGCTCTTCGGTCTCCATGACGATGCTGCCTGCACCCTCGCCCATGACGAAGCCGTCGCGGTCGATGTTGTACGGGCGGGACGCCGTCTCCGGCGAGTCATTGCGCCGGGACAGCGCCTGCATGGACGAGAACGACGCGAGCGTGATCGGGTGGATTGCCGATTCGGTGCCGCCGGCGATGATCACGTCGGCGAGACCGAGCTGCAGATTCGTGTACGCGTTGTGGATGGACTCGGTGCTCGATGCGCAGGCCGACGCCACGGTGTGGGCGAATGCTCGCGCGTGCAGGGCCATCGAGATGGCAGCGGATGCCGCGTTCGGCATGAGCATGGGAACGGTCATCGGCAGAACGCGCCGCGGTCCCTTCTCGCGCAGGGTGTCCCAGGCGTTGAGCAGGCTCCAGAGGCCGCCGATTCCGGTGGCGTAGTCCACACCGAGGCGCTCGGGGGCGACATCGGGGGATCCGGCATCCGCCCAGGCCTCGCGTGCCGAGATCAGGGCGAACTGGGAGGACGGGTCGAGGCGCTTGGCCTCAGGCCGGTCCAGGACCTCTTCCGGGCGCACTTTGGCCTCGGCGGCGAAGGTGACGGGCAGTTCGTACTGGTCGATCCAGTCGTGAGTGAGCGAGTGAACGCCGGACTCGCCGGCAAGCAGGGCGCTCCACGACTCCGGGGCGGTTCCGCCCAGGGGGGAGCTCGCGCCTATTCCGGTAACTACGATCTTCTTGGTCATAACGGCATCTCTCTTGTGGATCAACGATTGTGCATCGTCACGCGGGCACGGCCAGCCCGGACCAGGGCCAGGACTGGCCAGCCGCGTCGTGCGTGGGAGTTAGCCCTGTGCTCCGACGATGAAGCTCACGGCGTCTCCGACGGTCTTGAGGTTCTTGACCTCTTCGTCCGGGATCTTCACGTCGAACTTTTCTTCTGCGTTCACGACAATGGTCATCATCGAGATGGAGTCGATGTCCAGGTCGTCAGTGAACGACTTGCCCAGCTCGACCGAGTCGGTGGCGATGCCGGTTTCGTCGTTGATGAGCTCCGCGAGACCTGCCAGAACTTCTTCTGTGGACAATGCCATTGTGTTTTCTCCTTGGGGGTGTGTCGTTTGACCGTTGATTATCTTACGGGAGGACGACGACCTGGGCCCCGAAGACGAGGCCGGCGCCGAAACCGATCTGCAGGGCGAGACCGCCGCTGAGTTCGGGGTGCTCCTGAAGAAGGCGATGGGTGGCCAGCGGAATCGACGCGGCCGAGGTGTTGCCGGTCGTGGCGATGTCGCGGGCGATCACGACGGACTCGGGCAGCTTCAGCTGCTTCGCGAACTCGTCGATGATGCGCATGTTGGCCTGGTGTGGGATGAACGCGGTGAGGTCGTCCGCGGTGATGCCGGCGACCTCGAGGGCGCGCTTGGCGACCTTCGCCATGTCCCAGACGGCCCAGCGGAACACGGTCTGGCCCTCCTGGCGCAGCGTGGGCCACGGGGCGGCGCCGTCGCGGAACTCGGTGAGGGTCGCGTTCATGCCCACTGCATCCGCCTTGGATCCGTCAGATCCCCACACGGCGGGAGAGATGCCCGCGGTCTCGCTCGGCCCGATCACGACGGCTCCGGCGCCATCGCCGAGCAGGAAGGAGATGGAGCGATCGGTGGGGTCCACCACGTCGGAGAGCTTCTCGGCGCCGATGACGAGCGCGTAGTGGGCGGCGCCGGTGCGGATGAGGGCGTCCGCCTGGGTCACGGCGTAGCTGAAGCCGGCGCACGCCGCGTTCGTGTCGTAGGCGGCGGCGGGGTTGGAACCGACGCGTTCGGCGACCACGGCGGCCATCGACGGGGTCTGCTGCACATTGCTGATGGTGGCGATGATCACGAGATCGATCTGGTCTGCCGGTACGCCGGACTTCTCGATCGCTTCGCGGGCGGCATCGGTGGCGAGGTCGACGGCGAGAATGCCGGCCGAGGCGCGGGTGCGGGTGATGATGCCGGTGCGCTGTTGGATCCACTCGTCGCTCGAGTCGATTGGGCCGACAAGCTCGTCGTTGGGCACGACGAGGTCTCCGCGTGCCGCGCCGTAGCTGTAGATGCGGGTGAACTGCGGTCCGTGGGACTGCTGGAGCTGTGGGTGGGTCATCAGTTACCGTCAATCAGTTCGAAGGCTGCTGCCAGGTCGTCCGGGGTCTTGACGGCCACCGTTGGCACTCCCTTGAGGCCGCGCTTCGCGAGTCCGACGAGGGCTCCTGCCGGGGCGATCTCGATCAGCCCGGTCACGCCAGCGGCCGCGAATGCGTCCATTGTCTTGTCCCACCGTACCGGCGATGAGACCTGGCCGACGAGCAGGTCGACGAACACGGCCCCCTCCGTGACGCGGGAACCGTCCCGGTTGGTCCAGATCGGGAGGGTCGGATCGTGCGATTCGATGCCGTCGGCGACCTCACGCAGGTGGTCGACCGCCGGAGACATATACCGCGTGTGGAATGCGCCGGCGACCTGAAGCGCAATCACCCGGGCGCCCGTGGGAGGACTCGCCTTGAGGGCGTCGAGCGCGGCGAGTTCGCCGGCCACCACGATCTGTCCTCCGCCGTTGAAGTTGGCCGGTTCGAGCCCCAGCTCGGCGAGCTTCTTCAGCAGTTCGGCCTCGTCTCCGCCGATCACTGCGCTCATGCCGGTCTCGACGAGCGAGGCGGCCTTCGCCATCGCCGAGCCGCGTTCGCGAACGAGCGTCATGGCATCCGGTTCGCTCAGGATGCCCGCCGCCGCGGCCGCGGTGATCTCGCCCACCGAGTGCCCGGCGACCCCGCCGATGCGGTCTCGGCGCCCGTCCAGCAGCGCCGACAGGGTGAGAAGCCCCGCGGCGACGATCAGCGGCTGGGCGACCGCGGTGTCGCGGATGGTGTCGGCGTCGGAGACCGTGCCGTGGGCGACCAGGTCGATGCCGACGGCGTCGGAGATGGCGCCCAGATGGTCAGAGAATCTCGGTTCGGCGATCCAGGGGGAGAGGAATCCGGGAGTTTGGGAGCCCTGACCCGGGCACACGACGACAATCACTTACCAAGTATCGTGCCATCGGGCGCGGGCCGGGTTGTAGAAGCGCACCAAGAACACGGCGAACCTTTGGCAACCATCCACACCGCCGCGCCTTCCCCGTCTCCCGTTCCCTTCCGAAATCCATG
The DNA here is from genome assembly GCF_036569425.1 of Lacisediminihabitans sp. Taxonomy (GTDB): domain Bacteria; phylum Actinomycetota; class Actinomycetes; order Actinomycetales; family Microbacteriaceae; genus Lacisediminihabitans. The sequence goes on along the minus strand of NZ_DATCQQ010000070.1, from coordinate 39,050 downwards.
CAATCGTGCTCAACACGCCGCTCAACTGTTCCTGGACGTCGGCCTGTCGGCAGAAATGCATGGATTTCGGAAGGGGACGGTGATATACATGACACAACATTGAATGCCGCGTCATTTAACTTGGGAGGAAGACATGAAGTCGATCGGCAGGGTCTCGGTGCTGAGCACGGGAAGCGTGCGGATCAGGCCCGAGCACGTCGAGTCGACGGGGTCGCCGATGCTGTGGTGGCTTCTTACGTCGCGACGGTGGACGGGCGCGCGGCCGATCAACGTCTACGTGATCGAGCACGAACGCGGCGTCGTGTTGTTCGACACCGGCCAGGACCGACACTCGATCACCGATCCCGGATACTTTCCCCGCGGCATCGTGGGGTGGCTTTACGCGCGGCTCGCGCGATTCTCGATCGGGGCCGACGAGACGCTCACCGCCCGGCTGGGTGCGCTCGGCCACGCGGCGGAGGACGTGCACACCGTCGTGCTGTCCCACCTGCACCAGGACCACATCGGCGGCCTGCCCGAACTCCGCGGCGCGCAGATCATCGTGAGCGGGCAGGAGTGGGCACAACTCGACAGCCGGTTCGCCGAGGTCAACGGGCTGCTGGAGCGGCACATCCGGCTTCCCGGGCTGCGGTGGGAGCCCGTGACGCCTGCCCCGGTCGACGACCCGTCGATCGCGCCGTTCACCGAGTCGCACGACGTCTTCGGCGACGGCACCCTCGTTCTCCTCCCGACCCCCGGCCACACCCCGGGTTCGCTTTCGCTGTTGCTTCGGCAGGAGGGGATGCCGCCACTGCTCTTCGTGGGCGATCTCACCTACGACGTGGAGTGCCTCGCCGCCGAGCGCGTGCCTGGCGTGGGCAGGCGCGCAGGCCTCCTGAAGTCGACGCGCGAGGTTCTCGCCCTCAAGGAGCGTCTTCCCGACCTCGTGATCCTCGCGGCCCACGACCCGGCCGCGGCTGGTCTGCTTCAGCGGGCGCTCGACCGGAGCGGTGCCCGGTGAGGCAGGCCGAAATGCTGCGCTACCTGGTGCTCGCGGCCCAGCGGGAGGGCAATCGTCGCCTCACGCAAGACCTGCGGGTGCTCGGGCTCACTCCGTCGCAGTCCGAGGTGCTGCGCATCCTGGGCGACCAGCAGCCGCTCACGCTCACCGGTCTCGGCGAACTCCTCGTCTGCGAGAGCGGCACCAACCCCAGCCGCCTTGTCGACCGCCTCGTCATGGCCGGCCTCGTGGAGCGCGCCATCGCGGTCGGCGACCGCCGGCAGGTGACGCTCACGCTCACCGCGGCCGGGCGCGAGGCCGAGGCCGGGGTGCGTGACATCGAGCAGCGGCTCTACGCCGATCTGGATGCCGCAAGCGCCGGACTCGACCTCGGGCCGACGCTCGAGCTGCTGGGGCGGGCAGTCGCCGGCCAGCCGGCCGGGGACGCGTTCAATCGGCGGGTGCGCCTCGCGGGTTAGCGGCGGCGCAGCGGGCCGTCCGGCTCGGCGATCGAACCGAGAATGAGGGCAGACTGCAGGATGAGGGACTCCCTCGCGCCGGTCGCATCCCAGCCGATGACCTCGGTGACGCGCTTCAGGCGGTAGCGCACGGTGTTGGGGTGTACGAAGAGCTCGCGGGCGGTCGCCTCGAGGGATCGACCGTTGTCGAGGTAGCACCAGAGGGTGGCGAGCAGCTCGGTGGAGTGCGCCTGGAGCGGCTTGTAGATGCGGTTGATGAGCGTCGAGCGGGCCAGGGCGTCGCCGGCGAGGGCACGCTCCGGCAGCAGGTCGTCGGCGAGGGTCGGCCGCGGGGCGTTGCGCCACGATCGGGCGACGGCGAACCCGGCAAGGGCGGCCTTTGCGCTGCGGGAGGCCTCGACGAGACTCGCGACCTCGTGACCGAGCACGAGGTGGCCGTCGCCGAAGCCCGGCTCGAGGGCGGTGGCGATGTCGAGGAAGGGCGTGAGGGTGGCGCCGGCCGGTTCGTCATCCGAGGGGGTCGGATGCGCGCGGCCGATCACGAGCACGAGCCGGCTTCCCTGTACGCCGATCAGCACGTCGGCATCGAGGTGGCGGGCGGTGCGCCGCAGCATGTCCACGTCGAGCATCTTCGGCGCGGTTCCGACCAGCACGGACACCTCGCCGTGGCCGTGCCAGCCGAGGGCGGCGATGCGGCTGGGCAGTTCGTCGTCGTACTCGCCGCTCAGGATCGAATCGACGACGAGCGCCTCGAGGCGGGCGTCCCACAGCCCGCGGGCCTCCGCGGCTCGGGCGTAGACATCCGCCGCGGCGAACGCGATCTCGCGGGAGTAGAGCAGTATGGCCTCGCGCACCGACTCGTCAGAGCCCTTGACGCGGTCCTCGACGACCTCCACCGTCGCCTTGATCAGTTGCAGCGTCTGGGTGAGGCTCACCGAGCGGAGCAGTTCCCGCGGTGCCGCACCGAACACGTCGGCGGCGATCCATGGCGTGGAGGTCGGTTCGTCGTACCAGTGGATGAACGACGTGATGCCCGCCTGCGCGACGAGGCCGACCGCCGACCGCCGCCCCGGTGGCATTTCGCCATACCAGGGCAGCGTGTCGTCGAGTCGTTTAAGCGTCGCGGTAGCGAGCTCGCCGGAGATAGCGCGGAGCCACGCGAGCGTCTGCTCCTTAGTCTTCGCCACCGGTGTCATCTGAAGTCGAGCCGGGCGCCCTAGCTCTCGCCGCCGGCCGAACCGGTGGTGCCGGCCGTGACATCGTGAAGCTGGTAGCGGTCGATCGCCTGCTGCGGGATGCTCGGGTCGAGTTCGCCGCGCGCCACGAGAAGCTCGAGCGCACGCACGACCAGCGACGGGCTGTCGATCTTGAAGAACCGACGGGCGGCGGCACGGGTGTCAGAGAAACCGAAGTCGTCGGCGCCGAGCGTCGCGTAATCGCCCGGCACGAACTGGCGGATCTGGTCCGGCACGGCGTGCATGAAGTCGGTCACTGCGACGAACGGTCCGTCAGCTCCGGCGAGCTTCTGCGTGACGTACGGCACTCGCTTCGGCGCGCTCGGGTTGAGGAAGTTCTCGTGCTCGGCGGCCAGGCCGTCCCGGCGCAGCTCCGTCCACGAGGTGACGGACCAGACATCGGCTGAGACATTCCAGTCGTCGGCGAGCAACTGCTGGGCCTCCAGGGCCCACGGCACGGCCACGCCGGACGCCAGCAGCTGCGCCTTGGGACCGGTGGGTCCCTGGGCGTCACGAGGCGTTGCCTCGCGCAGCTTGTAGATGCCCTTGAGCAGGCCATCCACATCCAGGTTCTCCGGTTCGGCCGGCTGCACGATCGGCTCGTTGTACACGGTGAGGTAGTACATGACGTTCGGATTCGGATGCGTCCCGCCGTACATGCGCTCGAGTCCGTCCCGCACGACGCGGCCGAGTTCGTAGCCGTACGCGGGGTCGTAGGACACGACGGCCGGGTTCGTCGACGCGAGCAGGATCGAGTGGCCGTCGGCGTGCTGGAGCCCCTCGCCGGTGAGCGTGGTGCGACCAGCCGTGGCGCCGACGATGAATCCGCGGGCCATTTGGTCGCCCGCCGCCCACATCGCGTCCCCGGTGCGCTGGAACCCGAACATCGAGTAGAAGACGTAGACGGGGATCAGCGGCTCGCCGTGCGTGGCGTACGACGTGCCGGCGGCCGTGAAGGCGGCGAAACCGCCGGCCTCGTTGATGCCGACGTGCACGATCGCGCCCTGCGGGCTCTCCTTGTACGCGAGCAGTTGCTCGCGGTCCACGGAGGTGTACTGCTGACCGTTGGGGTTGTAGATCTTGGAGGTGGGGAAGTAGGCGTCCATGCCGAAAGTGCGCGCTTCGTCCGGGATGATCGGCACGATGCGGTGGCCGAAGTCCTTGGACTTGAGGAGGTCCTTGAGCAGGCGGGCGAAGGCCATGGTGGTGGCGATCTCCTGCTTGCCGGAGCTCTTCTTGGCGATCGCATAGGCCGAATCGTCGGGAAGGTTCACCGCCACGTGGTTGCTTCGTCGCTCCGGCAGGTACCCGCCGAGCGCACGACGGCGCTCCTGCATGTACTGGATCGCCTCGTCGTTCACGCCCGGGTGGTAGTACGGCGGAAGGTAGGGGTTATCCTCCAGCACCGCGTCCGTGATCGGGATGCGCATGGCATCGCGGAACTGCTTGAGGTTGTCGAGCGTGAGCTTCTTCATCTGGTGGGTCGCGTTGCGTCCCTCGAACGACGGGCCGAGGCCGTAGCCCTTCACCGTCTTGGTGAGGATCACCGTGGGCTGGCCCTTGTGCTCCTGCGCCGCCTTGAAGGCCGCGTACACCTTGCGGTAGTCGTGCCCGCCGCGCTTGAGGCCCCAGATCTGGTCGTCGGTGTAGTCCTTGACCATTTCGAGGGTGCGCGGGTCGCGACCGAAGAAGTTCTCGCGAACGTATGCGCCGTTCTCGGCCTTGTAGGTCTGGTAGTCGCCGTCTGGCGTACGGTTCATCAGGTCGCGCAGCGCGCCTTCCGTGTCGCGGGCGAGCAGCGCGTCCCACTCGCGGCCCCAGACGACCTTGATCACATTCCAGCCGGCACCGCGGAAGAAGCTTTCGAGCTCCTGGATGATCTTGCCGTTGCCGCGCACCGGTCCGTCGAGGCGCTGCAGGTTGCAGTTGATCACGAAGTTGAGGTTGTCGAGGCCGTCGTTCGCGGCCAGCTGGAGGGCGCCGCGGCTCTCCACCTCATCCATTTCGCCGTCGCCGAGGAAGGCCCAGACCTGCTGGTCCGAGGCGTCGGTGATGCCTCGGTTGGTGAGGTACTTGTTCGACTGGGCCTGGTAGATCGCGTTGATCGGACCGAGACCCATCGACACGGTGGGGAACTGCCAGAAGTCAGGCATGAGCCGCGGATGCGGGTACGACGAGAGTCCGCCGCCCGGGTGCGACTTCTCCTGGCGGAAGCCGTCGAGCTGGTCGGTGGAGAGCCGGCCCTCGAGGAAGGCCCTTGCGTACATGCCGGGGGAGGCGTGGCCCTGGTAGAAGACCTGGTCGCCGCCGCCCGGGTGGTCGTGGCCGCGGAAGAAGTGGTTGCTGCCGACCTCGTAGAGGGTGGCGGATCCCGCGTAGGTGGAGATGTGCCCACCGACCGAGATGCCGGGGCGCTGCGCCCGGTGCACCGTGATCGCGGCGTTCCAGCGGAGCCACGCGCGGTAGCGGCGCTCGAGGTCCTCGTCGCCGGGGAACTCCGGCTCGTTCTCCGGGGCGATGGTGTTGAGGTAGTCCGTGGTGGGCACCATGGGCACGCCGAGGTGCAGCTCCTTGGAGCGCTTCAGCAGGCTGAGCATGATTTCGCGTGCTCGTTCGTGGCCCTGTGAGGCCACCAGACCATCGAGAGATTCCTGCCATTCGGCAGTCTCCTCAGGGTCCTTGTCGATGTGGTGCACCGAATATGGGTCCTGGTCGTTCACCGTCAACGTTGACCTCGCTCTTGTTCGCGGACAAAGTGCGCCAAGCACGACCGGCGATCGGGTTGCGACCACCGGCCCGACGTGCAGGGCCTCAACGATTCTAGTTCGCGTGCCGGGCATGGTCGTGCGCCGGAGGTCCGCGTGGGCGGAGTAGCGTCGACGGCATGGGCTTCCTACAACTGGACAACGGCATCCTTCGCGTGGCGATCAACCCGCTCGGGGCTGAACTCTCGAGCCTCCGGCATCGCGGCGGCGGGGAGCTTCTCTGGCAGGGCGGCGAGCCCTGGCACCGGCGCGCGCCCATCCTGTTTCCCCTCGTGGGGCGGATGCCCGGGGACGAGCTCGTTCACAACGGCATCGCCCACCCGATCGGCCAGCACGGGTTCGCGCGCGATCTGCCGTTCGAGGTCGGCCAGCACAGCGACACCTCGGCCGAGTTCACGCTCGTGGACACCGACGAGACCCGGAACCAGTTTCCGTTCGCCTTCCGGCTCGCCGTGCGATTCACGGTCGACGGGGAGACCCTGTCGATTCGGCACACGGTGGAGAACCGGGGGAGGGACACGTTCTCGGCGTCGGTCGGCGGGCATCCCGCCTTCGCCTGGCCGCTCGCCGAGGGGGTTGCGCCCGAGAGCCACACCCTCGAGTTCGCCGAGGATGAGCCGGCCCCGATCCGCCGCATCGCGGACGGGCTGCTGCTTCCGGATGCCGTGGACACCCCGGTGCGCGGGTCCACCCTCGCCCTCGACGAGTCGCTCTTCGCGGCCGACGCGATCATCTTCGACGCGCTGCGCAGCCGGTCGGTGCGTTACGCGGCCCCCGGCGCACCATCGCTCACCGTGCGCTTTGACGACTTCCCGCTGCTCGGGCTGTGGTCGAAGGCGCCTGGCGCGTTCCTCTGCATCGAGCCGTGGTACGGCATGACCGCTCCCCGGGACTTCGCCGGAGAGTACGCGGACAAGCCGGGCCAGTTCGTGCTGGGGCCGGGCGAATCGCGGTCGTTCACGTACAGCGTGACGGTGCAGAACTCGTAGCGGTTGGTGGGCGCCGCGCACAGGCGTAGGATTGCGAACCGTGTTTACCGGCCGTTTACCTCGCCGGGGATAAGGACAAAGAACATGGCTCTGGAAAACGACACCCAGGCACCCGATTTCGAACTCCCGAACCAGTTCGGAGAGCACATCAGGCTCAGTGACTTCCGACACAAGAAGCCAGTGGCCCTCGTCTTCTTCCCTCTCGCCTTCTCGAGCACCTGCACGAGCGAACTGTGCGAGCTTCGGGACAACCTCGCCCTCTTCGCCGACAAGAGCATCGAGCTGATCGGCATCTCCGTGGATTCCAAGGCCACCCTGAGGGCGTTCGCCGAGAAGGAGGGCTACGCGTTCAACCTGCTAGCCGACTTCTGGCCGCACGGTGCCGTCGCCAAGGAGTACGGCGTGTTCCTGGAGCAGAAGGGCTTCGCCAACCGGGCGAGCTTCCTCATCGACCCGAACGGCATCATCCGCGCGAGCTTCATCACCGCACCCGGCCAGCCCCGTTCGATCGCCGACTACCGTGCCGCGCTCGCTGAGCTCGCCCCGGTCACCGCCTAGCTGTACGATAAAACTTCGTCGTAACCGGTCGCCGCGAGGCTCACCGCTTGCGGGCCTTTAGCTCAGTTGGTAGAGCGCCACGTTTACACCGTGGATGTCATCGGTTCGAGCCCGGTAGGGCCCACCACGTAAAGTGCTGGTCACGTAGCAATTCCAATTGGCCGGCCCCGTCTGGCCCCGGATCTTTGGGCCTCGCGTGTTGGTGTGGTGTTGGTGGGCAATCAGATTGAATCAGACTCGACCAGAATTCCGGGTTGAATGGCTGGAGAACTCACTGAGCTGCACTACTCCTAACGCCCGGCTTCGCGCTTCTTTTCTGCAGTCCTGGCGTTGATTCGAGCAATGCCCGAGAGGTCGGAGTCTGTCTTCATATAGGCACCGTCTCGTTCGAGCCCTCCACATTGCAGGTGACCACGATCGATGTCGGCAACCCGGCAACCAATCTCGTGCCGGCGGCAGTGACCGCGCATATCAATATTCGCTTCAATGACCTCCACACCGGCCGATCCCTCGAGAAACACCTCCGCACCGTGCTGTCCAGACACAGCGACCGTTTCACGATCGAACCCACCTTTAACGGCGAAGCGTTCGTCACCAACACCAACACCAACACCAACACCAACACCAACACCAACATGCTGGCTGTCGCGGCCGCGATAAAGGCAACAACAGGTATCAGTCCCGTCTTCGATACTGGCGGGGGAACATCAGACGCCCGCTTCATCACCAAATACTGCCCCGTTGCCGAATTCGGTCTCCTCAGTGCAACCATCCATCAAGTCGACGAACACGCCCGCATCGACGATATTCGGCTGCTCTCTGACGTCTACCTCGCCGCACTCACCCGCATCCTCGCCGAGCAATAATCCAATTGTGGGAAGCGCAGCGGACGCACGCTGATCTGTTCGTAAACGATCGTTCGCGAGACACTTTCCGCCAGCGAACGCTCCCCATGCCAGGGCGCCCGCTGGAGGTCCCAAGGGACGCAGCATCGGCGTGCTGGTTGGCTCGATCTGAACAAGCGTCGGACGCGACTCAAGTAGATCGCGCGCGAGTTTTCGCTGCGTTCGAGATCTCGCGCGCCGGTTGTAGGCTCGGCCCGTGCCCGACTCACCCTTGCAACGCCGATTCGATCACCTGCAATGGACAACTGCCGAGACCTACGCGACGATAGAGAGCGCCGAAGTGGGTGAGGACATGACTGCGATACATGCGCAACTTGCGAAGGACCTCGCCGAATTCGCCAAAGTTAGTCGCGCCCTTCATTCTCAAAGAGGCGAGTCGTAGCCGTTCGGCTCCGTTGAGCGCTCAACTGGGCCGCGGTAGCAATCGCGGCGCCGTACCTTTCTGCACATCTAGCGTGAATTTCCCGAATCTGCCGCGTTGGCCGTCCCTTCAAGGGGGCGTGTCGCGGGTTACGGTGGTAGCTCGCTGTATCGCCCTGCCAGCTTGGCGTGTAGACCTAATGTGGTCTCAGGAAATGTGTTCGAGTCCAACGTTCCGTTGAGTTGAAGGGAAGGGGAACGACGTGCAGGTCGTGGCACCTCTGGGCGGACTGTTTCTCCTCGCGCTTGGCGTCGTACTGATTCTGGGGCGCCGAAAGATTGCGCCGAATCTTCCTGCTGCCAGCAAGCCATCGTTTCGAGACTTTCCCCGAAAAGACTCCCCAGGATCGGTAGCCGCACTCGGCGCGATTTCTGTGGCTCTTGGCCTCTTTTTGATCGGCTTCTACGTCTTCCTGATTTCATGAAGCACGAATTCCATCTCCGGTGGGCTTCTGGCCCACCGTGCCGCGCTCCCTTTCCAGATTCCAATCCACACTCTCAAGCTGGGGGTTTTCGCCTGTGATCGTCTTGCTCGCCCGGAAGCTGATACTCGCTTTGGCATGGTTTGAGGTAGCCTGCGCGATCGTGCTCTCTTGTTTTGCGCTGTGGTCCTTTTTCTCGGGCGGGAGCGGAGGCTTCATCGGTGGCGGTCTCTTCTTGGTGTTCGCGGCTTGGATGCTCGTCCTGGCTCGACGAACATTTCGCCGGTATCGCCAAATCCGACTCTAGGACTACGAATCGGAGAGCGACCACGAGGAAGGGCGCATTCATGAGTGGCTTGAACGCGTTGCGGAAGCCCTTCCCAAGGGACACAGCATCGGCTTGAACAGCCGCTAGGCGAATAGGCCGGCAGTTCTTTAGCCCTGATCGTTCCTTGGGCGAATGCGATGTGAGTATTAATTGTTCTGGGAGACTTGCGCTCATGGTCACCTCGGTCTCGCGCTCGAATGTCAATGGAGTGCGCGTTTACCAGGCGGATCTGCCGGGGGTCTGCTGTGGGACGTTGGTGTTTGGCGTCGGCTAGAGGGACGAGCCGGCGACGCTGTCGGGGATCACCCATTTGATGGAACACCTCCTTTTTCGGCTTATGGAGCCGATCAGCGTTGAGCACAGCGCGGTAGTCGATGACAATTCGCTAACTGTCTACGCGTCGGGTTCCGCGGATGAGGTGGGCCAATTCTTCAGCGACTTCACGCGGTCGATTGGCCGCCTGGGTGAGGTTACCGAGCAGGATCTGAAGTTTGAGAAGCGCATCATCCGGATTGAGCATCCGAACAACTTTGATGAACCCAGCGCCGGCCTGCTGACCTATCGATACGGGTTGCACGGTGTCGGCTTGGCCAACTTCGGGGCCCCGTCCACGATGGATATGACCCGTCAGGAAGTCATCGACTGGGCTGCGTGGTGGCTGCGCGCGGACAACACCTCGTTGGCGTTCTCGCAGACGCTTCCGGCAACACTCGATCTCTTGCTACCGCGCGGACCAGTCGCTCATACCGAGCAGCCGAAGCGTTGCTAGAGACCCCGGCGCTCGTCGCCTCGGCCAAAGGTGGCGTGGCGGTGTCGCTGCTCGTTCCCCGCGACGACGTCGATCTTCTGCAGATCGCCCTCAAACATGAACTCTTCATTGGCCTGCGACACCGCCGGGGACTGATCTACGACGTCGGGACCTTCACGACGCCAGTGGACGGAGAGTTGTCCGAGCTGGTCTTCGTCCTCGACCCGGAGGACAAGCACATTGACACCACGGTCCGGTTGGTGTCGGAGACGCTTAAGAAGATCGCCACCGCGGGCTTCGGCAAGGCAGCAATTGATAGCGCGCGCATCCACGGAAGTGCCCAGGCGCAACGCACCTTCGCCGGTCTGGACTATCTCGACCGACTCGCTGAAGATGGCCTGCACGGGTGGCCAACGCATTCACCCGAGCAGAGCTTCGAAGATGCCACAGAAGTGACCTCGGAGAGACTGACCAGGGTCCTTGCCGGCAGTGCCGCCTCGGTGATCATCGCTTTCAACGAAGACGCGTCTCTCAGCAAGAGGACCCTAAAGAGCCTCGCGCTCACGGTGACGTGTCTCACCCCGTGGCAACCGGTCGAAAACGACTTTTCGCAGCCCGCCGCCAGCACCGCAGAATCGACGTGGCATGCCAAGGGTGAGAAGAGCACGCTGATTGTTACGGACACGGCTCTGTTCAACATCGAAGCCGGGCGCACCCGCCGAATTCTGTTCGAAGACATCGTGATGGCCGGCGACCGCTCCTGCGGATGCCTGACCCTTGTGGACTCGCAGGGGCGAAGCATCGAGTTCCAGGCCGACAACTGGAAGCGTGTCAAAAGCCTGAAACGTCGTCTGATCGAGACCCTCGACCCCACCCTGGTCCGAATCTTCCCAAAGCACTAGCCGCCGTCGAAAGAGCGCAGGGGATTGTCGTCAAGATATCTGGCATATCTTTCGGCGTGGAGCACCTTAGCCAGCGCGTTTATGATTTGTCGATCCGAAGCGGATACCGGCGCATCGAGCTCGTCGAGGTTCTCGCAGAGGATAGTAAGCGCCAAGCCCAGTTCTCCGACATCAATGAGTTCCCGCATGAATGCCGATCTATTCGGCGGGAGCTCAACGGCGTGATCCAGGACGGTTCTAAGGTCTTGGGAACGGTCGAAGTAGGACGGCCCTTCAGCTTCATTCATCGTCGTACCCTTGCCGGTAGGTTCAATTCGATTTTCAACGTGTTCGGTATCTCAACTATCCATGATGTAGAGGGTCCAGTTCATCCCAACGCGGGTGACGCGTCGGGACTAAAAACAAGAAGGTGTCGGTCCCCAGCCCTTGCCGATCAGAACATCAGCAAGACGCGATCGATGGACGGAATTGTCCGCGCAAATGTTGCGCTAGACGTTTCCCAATTGCCTACCGGAGTCGTTCGTGCTCGCAGGCGCTGGACGGAACCATGGGATGAAACTATTGGAGTTTGTTGAGCGAGACGTGGTTGCTAGGCGGCCTGCGACAGCAGCACCCATTCGAGGTAGAAGGTGGATATCCCGGCGGTGACGAAGAGGATGGCGACGATCCAGTAGCGAACAATCAAGTTGATGTCGTTGAGATTGTCGCCTCGTGGCGCGGAGAGGCTTGGCTCGGATCCGTTTGATACGGAGCCGATCACTCGTCGTAACACTGGCCAGAGTGCCAGCGGCGCTGCGATGAGGACGAGTAGCAGCTCGGTGTGGCTCAGCACGGCCAACGCCGACAGTGTGCCGCCCACGGCAAAGGCGCCGTCGTGGCCGAAGTGGATTTGCGCGGGATGGGTGTTCCACCACAGGAAGCCGAGGAACGCTCCGGCCATGCAGGCTGCAGTCGTCGCAAGATCGAGCGGATTCGCCACCGAATAGCATCCAGGCGTATTCGGGACAGCAGCATCCGAGTTTGTCGTGGAGTGACAGATTTGATTGAACTGCCAGAAGCCGATGAGCACGTAGGACCCGATTGCGGCGACGGCGGCTCCGGGAATCAGCCCGTCGACCCGGGTCGCGGAGCCGGTGCCGATGGTCACCGCGGAGGTGAGCACGGCAATCAATGCGACCGCCGCAACGAGTGCCGGGCCCGTTCCGGGCCAGAGAATCGGTCCGAGGTCGCGGGTAAACGAGAGCGAAGTGTGCGCCAAGGGGAGACCGCGCGCGCTCTTCATCGTCAGCATCGCGACGGCAAACATGAGGGCAGCGGTGGGGATGAAGATCAGCGGGACCCATCGCTGGAAACGCCGAGGACCGCTCGAAGGGGAGCGGTTTGTCGCTGAGGCCGCACCAATCCCATCGAACACGACCGCAAGAGCGAGTACTGCGAGTCCGGGCGTGGTTGGCGTACTTTTCGATAGGAGATGAGCTGAGAAATAGGCGATGACTGCCGAGATAACGACCAACGTCCCCCCGCTCTCGTGGAGCCAGTTTCGGAACCCACTCGTCGTTGTCCGTTGCCTGAGCGACTTGTGCACCTTGATCGCGAGGAAGCTCAGAACAAACGCCACCGCGGTGGAAGTGACGCCGCCGACCATGATCGTGATCATCGGAGTTGCCCCACAAGCGGGGCATCTTTCACAACACGTTCCGTCTCAACGGGCCGCGCTGGAGGATCTTCGCCTTGTCCGCCCGGATGATTCACAGAAGACGCCCGTGTTGCGAGGTAGTCGTGCCCCACCGCCGGGATCGGCTTCCGAGATAGCAGGCAGACCGTGACAACTCAATTGGCGCCGACCATACCGAGCCGTCCGAGCACATCGACATTGAGGTCTTGGAGGCGAGCCTCGTCCTCAATCCAGTCGTTATGCGACGCAATTGCGATCCTCTCGTGGCGGCAACTACGCCGAACCAAACATGAGGCGTATTCCAATCATTATGTCGAGCAGATCGGGTAACGGAGCGTTGCCTCCCCGCGGATGCACCCGCCCGGGCTACGTCACGCGTCGTGGTGGATGTTTGGCTTGCGGGCACCCGAAGAAGTAGACGAGGACAGCCGGCGGTTTGACCCGGCTTACACACGTCGACAGGTCGACCAATCGTCAACAGTCAGCCACGAGGTTGGCGTTGTGTGGCTGCCTCGGCGAGTACAGCCTCCGGCGCCTCGCTCCGAGCCAGCGGGTCAAGGATCGGTGGCTGGGAAGGTGATGCGGCCCGCTACCATCTCCTCATGCGCAGCACGTCGTCACGGGGCCCCAACAACGCTGGAGGAGAGCGCGTACTGATCCTGTCCGCAGGGGTGGGCGCGGGGCACAATAGCGCCGCGGCGGCGGTGCAGCAGGCGTCCGCCGCGCGCGCCGACGTCGCTGAGGTGCAGGTGCTGGACGTGCTGCAGACGAGCAGCGCGCTCTACCGCGACATGCTGGGGAAGGGTTACTTCGTCCTGGTCGAGAACTTGCCGTGGCTGGTCGAGTGGGGCTACAACATGAGCGACCCCCCATTTCGTCGCCGCGGGCCGATCGACCCCTGGACACAGGCGAACGCCCTTCCGGTCATCAGTGCGATCAAGCGATTCGAACCGACCGCGATCGTGTGCACCCACTTCCTGCCGGCCCAGCTTGTGGCGTCACTTCTCCTTCGCGGCGTGATCGACGCCAAGACCGCTGTCGTCACGACGGACTATGACTTCCAGGGCCTGTGGCTCACGGGCGCGTTTCACGCGCTATTCGTGGCCAGGGAGGAGGCGAGGGTGGAGCTGACGGCGCTCGGTCTGCCTCCCGACCGGGTCGCGGCTACGGGAATCCCGATCACCACACAGCCGAATGCCGCGCCAGGGCGTGATGGCAACGAGTCCCCGATGCTGCTGATCTCCGCAGGCGCGAGCGGTGGCGACTACGCCGTCGCAGTCGTGCGGCAGACGCTGCACATGCGCTCCCCGTTCACGGCCACGGTCGTGTGCGGACGCAATGACGCGCTGCGGCAGCGCATCGAGCAGCTGGTGGAACCCGCTGGGAACCGCTACCGCGTGCTCGGGTTCACGGCGGAGATGCCGCAGCTGCTGCGCCGCGCCGACCTGTTCGTGGGCAAGCCGGGTGGGCTGTCGGCGTCGGAGTGCATGGCCGCAGGGCTGCCCATGGTGCTGGTGAACCCCATCCCGGGGCAGGAGGTTCGCAACGGGGACTACCTGATGGAGCAAGGGGCGGCGGTCCGCTGCAACATTGCCGCCACGATCGGCTGGAAGATCGACGAGGTGTTGCGTGAGCCGGGCCGCCTGCAGCGGATGCAGGCGGCGGCGCAGAGAACCGGCCGCCCTGACGCTGCGGCGGACGTGCTGGCCGGTCTTCTGGACGGGCCGTCCCGTCCGCTGGTCATTAGCCGCGCGGCGCAGAAGACAATCCTCGCCGCGAGTCAGGGGCGCGTCGTCGCGACAGATTTGACGGGACCCTCCGCGCTGGTCCGCTTGATCGACACGGCTGCGGGCAGCACGGTCGCGCTTCTGCGAGCCGAGGAGCTGGGTGATCTGCAGAAGCTGTACGCGACTGAAAACGGGGATCTGGTGCTGCGGCAGGACCAAGCGCCGGTGTCGCTCCGGTGGGAGGCGCGGCGGTTGCTTCGCGCCATGCTGCGGGGCGACGACGTGCTACCCGTCCGCGTCGAGGGGCTCTCGGCACCGGTTCGCATCCTCCCCGGGTGACCGGCGGGACACGACCCGTACCGACCTCAGGCCGGCCGGCCGTCCGAGGCACCGTCCTCGTCGATCGATCCCTCAGCGCGTCGCAACGGGCTCGCGTCCGCCCAGCTGATCGGGCTGTGTTGGGCGGCGAGGAGGGCCCAGTCGCCCGCGCGGGGGGACCAGCGCCGGGTCGCCGGATCGCGCTGCAGCGTGGGCTCCCCATCCAGTGTGACTCGTACGGTCGTCGCCTCATCGGGCTGCAGCGTCACCTTCTGGAAGCCCAGCAGCCGAGCGACGGGCCTGCGGATCGACACGTCCGCGGCGTAGATCTGCACGACGGTCGAGCCCTCGCGGTCGCCGGTATTGGTCACGTGCACCTCCGCGCTGCCGCCCGTGTCGTCGAAGCGGTGGTCGATCAGCCGGTGCTCGATCGTTGTGTAGCCGAGGCCGAATCCGAACGGGAACGCGGCCACGTGTCCCTCCGCGTCGAGCAGTCGCTGACCCCAGCGGTCGTCGTAGACGACGGACTTCGCGGCGCTGTCGAACGGGGGAAGGTGCGAGACATCCGTCGGCACGACGAACGGCAGTCGGCCACCCGGTTCCACCTCGCCGGTGAGCACGCCCGCGAGCGCGCGGCCGCCCTCCATCCCGCCGTACCAGGCGAGCAGGAGGGCCGGCACGCGCTGTCGCCACGTCTCCGTCAGAATCGCGCTGCCGCCGATCAGGATCACGATGGTGCGCGGGTTGGCGGCAGCGACAGCCTGGATGAGTTCCACGTCGGACGGGCGCAGATCGAGCGAGCTGCGGTCGCCGCCCCGGACGAAGTGCGACGCCAGGTGAGCGAGTCCGATGAGCGGCGCCCGAAGGGGCCCCGCGCTGAACGCCCGGCCGACCACGCCCACCTCGACGCTGCCGGTGACGACCGACTCGCCCTCGTCGTGTTGGTCAAGGCCAACGACCACGATCGCCGTGTTCGCCGCGGCGGCGGCAGCGGCGGCGGCCCGTGCGCTCGGCCCGGATGGGGTCGTGATCCGCACCCCGGGAAGCGCCTCGCGCAGCCCCTGCAGCGGCGAGACCGTCGAGGGGGGCCGAACGCGTGACGAGCCGTGATCGCCGAGGTTCGGCAGTGCCGCCAGCCGGCCGACAACCGCGAGGTGCCGGATGCCGGGGTCCAGCGGCAGCAGCGGCGCCGCGCCGACGGGCTCGTTCTTCAGCAGCACGATCGATTCCGTGGCGACCCGGCGGGCGAGCGCCCGGTGCGCCGGGGAGGCGATGAGGTCGGCGCTCGGACTCGCTGGCTCGCGGGTCGCCTCATGCAACACGATCGTTCGCAGGACGCGGTGCGCAGACCGGAGCACCGTCGCCCGAGCCAATGCACCCGACCGCAGCGCCCCCGGTAAAGCGCGGGCGCGCAGCAGCCGGAGGGGCATCTCCACGTCCATTCCCGCCTGCAGACTGGCGACCGCGTGGTGTGTGCCGAACACCCAGTCGCTCGTCACGAACCCCGAGAAACCCCATTCGTGCCGCAGCACATCGGTGAGCAGGGCGCTATTGACGTCCATGTGCTCGCCGCGCACCCGGTTGTATGCGGTCATCACCGAGTCGGCGCCGGCATCCACTACCGCCTTGAAATGCGGGAGGTACACCTCGTGCAGTGCGTGCTCGTCCACCGACACGTCGACCTCAAAGCGCTCGTTCTCCATCGAGTTGAGTGCGAAGTGCTTCACGCACGCCATCACGTGCACGCGGATGCCGCGGGTCATGGCGGATCCCATCCGGCCGGTGAGCACCGGATCCTCCCCGTAGCACTCCTGCGCTCGGCCCCATGCGGGATGGCGGAGCAGATTGACACACACCGACGCGGAGTAGTTCGCATCCCATGCCCGGGTCTCCACGCCGATGGCGAGACCGACCTGCTCCTCCAGCGACGGGTCCCAGGTCGCCGCCCGAGCCATCGTCACGGGGAAAGCGGTGGAGGCACCGATCACGACGCCGCGGGCGCCATCGCTGAACCGGATGCCGGGGATGCCGAGGCGTGGGACCGCGCCCGCAACGAACGGCCGCCGCCCGAGCAGCAGCGGGATGAAGAGCAGGAGCCGTCGGGGGGAGTCGCCGTCGAGCAGGCCGAGGAGCTCCGCATCGGTCATCCGGTCGATCAGGAGGTCCGCGGCCTCATCCGCGTCGAGCTCGGCCGCCCGGACTGCCCGGACTGCCTCGTCGTAGGCCGTCATCGTGCCGGTCGACGCTGGTCGTGTGCCGGCGCTCCACCGCTTCTGCCCTCGCGCGGTCCGACGCCCTGCAGCTATCTCCATGCACTGAATTCTGCACCCTGAGCGTGCGCGACCCCGCAAGCTCGGCGTCGCCGCCTGACGCGCGGTGCGCGGCGTGGCGGGGGACCGAGCGGCGAGGTCCGGTTCATCGTTTGCGTATCGAGTGATTTCGGAACTCGGCACGAGTCTCGATCGGGCCCTGGGATGACCGCGCGGAGAGACTGAATTCACTTCGGTGTTGGCAAGCAATCGGGGCACGGGAGTCGGTGCGGCCGTGAAGATGACCGGCACTGGGAGCGTGTTGGTGTGGTGTTGGTGAACAGTCAGATCGGACCGGTATCAGCGAGCACTAACCAGACTGAATTCCCCGTGTTTCCTATGGTCCGCTCTGGTCCAGTCTGGTCGGCTCCAAGCCCGAGCACGTTTACACCGTGGATGTCATCGGTTCGAGCCCGGTAGGGCCCACCATATAAAGTGCTGGTCAGCGTCGGACAAGCACCGCGAACCCGGCGGCAGGGTCGGTCAATTCGGGAACGGCGCCTGGGCGGCGAGGTCGAGCGCGGCAACAGCGCGAGTGACCGAGTCACCGAGGCCCCAGCGGGCTCTGAGGCGCTCGATCTCATCACGACCCGCATCCGGAATTCGGATGCTCGCGTCGAAGGCCGGCAGCTCGAGGTCGCGCGCGACGGCGACCACGGCCCGGGCGCGAGAGAGGTAGTCGTCGGCGGCGCGGATCTTCTCCCTCACCCGTGCAGACAGCGCAGAGTGCGAATCCTGGGCCGCCGCGATGATGCCGTCGAGCGTCCCGAATTCGGCAAGCAGGGAGGCCGCCGTCTTCTCGCCGATGCCCGCGACACCGGGCAGTCCATCGGATGCGTCGCCACGCAGGGCAGCGAAGTCGGCGTACTGCGCGGCCGTGACCCCGTATTTCGAGAGCAGCACGCCGTTCGTGACGATCTCGAGATTGCTCATTCCCCGGGCGGTATAGACCACGCGCACCCCCCGGGCGTCGTCGATCACCTGGAACAGGTCGCGGTCTCCGGTGACTACATCGACCGGGCCGGGCGCCGTCGCGGCGAGCGTGCCGATGATGTCGTCCGCCTCGTATCCGGGCCTGCCGACGATGGCGATTCCGAGGGCGGTGAGCATCTCGACGATGATCGGCACCTGCGGCACGAGCAGATCCGGCGCGACTTCGACATCGGGCACGCCGTGCACTACCTCCGCGACCCGGTGCGCCTTATAGCTGGGGATGAGGTCGACGCGCCACTGCGGTCGCCAGTCGTCGTCCCAGCACGCGACCAGTTCCGTCGGCCGGAAGTCGCCGACCAGGCGGGCGATCATGTCCAACAGCCCGCGCACGGCATTCACCGGACTTCCATCCGGGCCCCTCACTGTGTCGGGAATCCCGTAGAACGCGCGGAAGTACAGCGCCGCCGTGTCCAGCAGCATCAGTCTGCCATCCGTCACCCGTCCAGTGTGGCGCGCAGCGACGATTCGGGGAAGCCCCGCGGGACGGGGACTCTCACGGTCGACCGAGGCCGTCGCAGACCCTCGGAGGGATGCCGCTATCCCTTCAGCGACTGGTGCGGCGACGTGAAGACGATCGAACCGGCGGTCACGCCGACGAGGCCGAGGTTCACCCGCAGCAGTGTCGGCGGCAGCTCGTTGCCCGGCGGGGGAGTCGCCGCACCGAGGGTAAGCGCCGTGCCGTCCAGCAACGACCCCGTGATCGAATCGAGGTAGATGCGCACGTTGCCGTGCAGGTGCATGCGCGTGGCGTTGGTCACGAGCGACGGCCCGGTGGCCTTGCGCACGTCGAGCATGAAGTCGTCGACGACGACGTCGTCGGCCACGATCTTGAGCACGGGGGTGCGGGTGCCGTTCGCGAGCGGCACCGTCACCGCGGTGACGGAGTGGAGTCCCTTGATCGAGATCGACGAACCCCCGAGTTGGGCGGCCGGCAGGGTGAAGGTGGTCGCGTCCGGGTCGGCCAGGGCCGACACGGGCGGGGTGGCGCCCGGCGTCGCGCCGAGGCCCGGCAGCGGGACGATCGGGGTCGGCACCGGGCCGGGGGTGGGCGTCGGCGAGGGCGTGGCCGCACCGCACTGCGTCACGAGCGGGATGCACAGGGCCGGCTCGGCGGCCGGGGCCTTTGCCGCGCCGATACTCGCCAGGGCGACCACGAGGCAGACGGTGACCGCGGTCTTGGCCGGAATGCCGGTCACGATCGACTCGATGCCAGCGGGGGCGGCGACTCGTCGGAGAGGGCGGAGTCCTGCTTCTCGGCGGCGGCGCTCCCGGCCGGCGTCGGCATCCACGAGACCACCAGCACGCCGCCGACCGCGCCCAGCAGCATCCCGATGAAGAATCCGCCGAGATTGACGCCGATCAGGGAGTACACCGACACAGCGAGGGCGAGCACGCCGTAGAAGATGCGGTGCACCGGCATCGTCACGGCCAGAACGCCGAGCAGCACAAGGAGCACGGGGATGATCGTGGCCTGCAGCCCCTCGATGCCCACCTGTACGTGGATCTTGCCGATGTCGAGCTGCCCGGAGAAGAACATCTCCACCCCGGCGAGGGCGATGAGTGTTCCGCCGAGGAACGGCCTGCGCCTGGACCAGGCGTGGAAGGTGGACCGTCTGCTCACGACCGCTGGGCCGATTTCGGCCTGGGCCGAGGCGTTCACTAGAAGCACCCCTTGGTTCCGTCGGTGAGCTTCAGGTGCATGCCGGTGAGGGTGAACACCGACGCCTGGGTGGACCATGCCGTCTGCTCGAGGTGCGCGATCTTGACCGTGTCGGCGTCCTGGGCGAAGTCGCCGGCCGTGCCCTTGTGGCTGGTCTTCACCGTCGACGCGTCGACACCGATGCGGATGTTGTTGAAAGTGGAGTCGCCCTTGAGATCGGTCATGCCGATCTGGAGGTCGGTGGCGGTGGCCGGCTTGCCGCCGCCTCCCGCGGTGATGACGAGACCGACCTTGCCGAGCGGGGTGTCGGTGACCACCGACTGGCAGAGGTCGGCCAGGTTCGCCGAGGCGATGTTGGCGATGGCGACCTGGTGCGGCTTGCCCGCCGTGTCATTGGTGACCCCCGCGTACTGGGAGAACCCGGTGCCGTCGAGCTGGGTGGCGCTGATCTGGAACTGGCTGCCGGACACCGCGAACGAGACGGGAACCGCTCCGTTGGCAACTCCCGCCATCAGCACGGTGGACACGACGGCCACCGGAACCGCGGCGAGAACGATCCTGCCGGCATGGGTTTTCGTGAGAGTTCGGAACTTCATGAGATCCTCCTTGATCCAGGCCGAGCACTGCGCGGGGGCGCAGCGCCTCGTCGTTCGAGCCGAGCTTCGTTGCGAGAGCGACCCATCACGAGTCGAATCGTGCCATCCGTAGCGAAAGTTGCCCTCCGGCGCCGATGTCGTGCAGCAGCGACGCTACAGCCTATTGACGAGATGTCAATAGGAGTCGCTGCCGATAGGCTCGCAGCATGGAAGCGGATCGGCGCACCCGATTGACCCCGGAGCAGCGTCGCGCCCAGCTCGTTTCGCTCGGAGTGGCGGCGCTGGTGGACCGACCGCTCGAGGCGCTCACCATCGAATACCTGTCGGAGCAGGCGGGTGTTTCGCGCGGGCTCCTCTTCTACTACTTCGGTTCGAAGCACGGCCTCCACCGCGAGGTGGTGCGCACCGCTCGCGACAGCATGCTGCACGCGACCGAGCCGTCTCATGACCTGCCGCCGCTGGATCGGCTGCGGGACACGTTGACCAGAATCGTGAAGTTCGTGCGCGACCACCGGGAGACCTTCTTCTCGCTCGTGCGCGGTGCCGCCAGCGGCAATGCGGAGGTGCGCGAGGTGGTCGAGCAGGCCCGCGCCTCGCAGGCCGAGCGGGTGATCGCGGTGTTCCTGGAGCTGGGCATCGCCGACTCCGAGTTGTTGCGGATCGCCCTGCGATCGTGGGTCGCCTTCGCCGAGGAGGCGTTGGTCGAGAGCGCGCTCAACACCGAGATGCCCTCCGAGGAGATCGTGCTGTTCCTCGAGCGAACCGTGACGGCCATTGCGGCGTCGGTGGAGCCCGGCGCAGTCGGCTAGGCCGGCAACTCCGCACGCATCGCTACCAGGCGCTGGCCGGAGCCTTCACCACGGGAACCGGGCTGGAGTGCCAGTGCGCCCCGTTGGCATAGTGGCTGCTCGCCCACGGCGACGCCCAGATCGCCTGCTCCGTGATGTTGGTCGGCGCCGACGCGGCGAAGGCTGCGGCGATCGTGCCGAAGGCCGAGTTGCGGTGCAGGTTCTCGGCGACCTTCTGCGCGGCAACGACGAGATTGGGATAGCTGCCGGTGCCGCCGCCGCCGCCGGACCCGAGGCCGTTGTTCAGCGGATTGTTGCGGTTGAACCAGCTCGGCGGACCGTTCTCCTGCCGCATCCAGCGCACCAGGACGGTGACGTTGGAGTCCGAGGTCGGCCATCCCCCTGACACCAGCACGAGCTTCGCCCAGTCGTAGTTCGTGCCGGCCGCGGCCAACGACTGCTGGCCGGCCGTGGCGGAGTACGAATCGCGGTCGACGCCGTTGAGCTGCACGGTCTCTTTCACGGCGATCGTCTGGGCGTGCGCGGCGATGTAAGCGTCCAGCTGCTCCGCCGCGCTGGGCGGGGCGGGCGGCACGAGGAAGATCGCGATGAGGGCGAACGCCGCGCTCGCCGCGCACACCGACAGGGCCTTCCTCGTGCGCCGTGGGGCGCGACGGCCCGGCACCAGAGTGTGGCGAGCATCGAGAAGGCGGCGAGTAAAATTCATAGGCTTGCGGTCCTGCGCCGACGGATCGGTTCGGCACGGGCGGTTCGCACGTCGGGCGACTAAGCCCTCAACGGTACCAGAGCCTCTTCTAGACTCCCAGGGCGATCGATGACACGCCCCACGAGGTCCAGGTCGTCGAGCAGGTGCTGCTCGCACACGGCATCGAGCCGAGAACCCGCTGGTTCGAGGCATCGACGGCCACGGCGCTCGAGGCGGCGACCGCGCTCGGAGTCGACGTGGGCGATCGCCAACTCGCTCGTGTTCAGACTCGAGGAGGAAGTGATCATGATCATCGCCTCCGGTGCACACCGCGTGGACACTCACTTGCTCGGCGAGAGGCTCGGCGGTTCCCTCACTCGCGCGTCGGCAGGCACGGTGAAGAGATCCACCGGGTAGATCGTGGGCGGGGTGGCGCCGGTCGGGCACCCCGAGCGGCTTCGCACCCTCGTGGCTGTCTCACTCGGGACGTACGAACGCGTGTGGGTGTCTGCCGGGCATCCGCACGCCGTGTTCCCCGCCACCTTCGACGAGCTGTTGCGGCTCACCGGCGGCACCGCGACGGTGGTCGCCCTCGACTGACGCTCTCCGTTGGCGCCGTGAGCGGGGCCAATTCGTGCGCGCGGGGCCGACGCGTCGGCCCATGTTGCCCGCAAAGACGCCGCGAACGGCGCCATTCACAGAGGTTGTGGAGGCCAGATGGGCTAAGTTTCAATGATGTCTTGCTGGACGACGAGGAAAAGGGTGACGACATGACGGACAATCTGCCATCGGCTTCGCCTCCGTTGCGCCCGCGAAACCGAAACCGCAGCGAGGGTGCGCCCACCAGGCACGGGCAGCTGCATTCGCGGCATCCGCTAGCCACCGCAGCCAAGTGGCTTGCCGCCGTCGTGGGAGTGCTCGCGGTGAGCACCGCCTCGGTGGCCGCCTTTGCGATCTACGACACGGTCTCGAACTCCAAGCCGGGCATCCACCTGGCCACGCTTCCCGGTACCAAGGCGAAGCCGGTGCCGGACATCGGCGCGATCGAGGGTGGGGCGAACCTGCTGCTCGTGGGCACGGACACCCGCACCGGGCAGGCCGGATTCGAGACGAAGAGCGATCTGGCCGGGAGCTCCGGAGCCGGCAACAACGACGTCACGATGCTTCTGCACATCTCCGCCGACCACACCAACGCGTCGGTGGTGAGCTTCCCCCGGGACATGATCGTGTCGGCGCCCGCGTGCGGAAATCGTTCGGCGGCCAGCGGGGTCATGTTCAATTCGACTCTCGCCCGCGGCGGACTCTCCTGCACAGTGCTCACCGTGGAGAAGATGACCGGGTTGAGCATCGCATACGCGGCCGAGATCAGTTTCGGCGGCGTCATCGCGATGTCCAATGCCGTCGGCGGGGTCACCGTGTGTCTCGCGACCCCGGTGAAGGACAAGTTCGTGGGACTCGACCTCGCGGCCGGCCAGCAGACCCTCGAGGGGGCAACCGCACTGGCCTTCGTGCGCAGCCGCCATGGCGTCGGCGACGGAAGCGACCTGGGTCGCATCAGCAACCAGCAGGTGTTCCTCTCGGCCCTCATGCGCAAGGTGACGAGCGGCGGGGTGCTCAGCAACCCGCTCACGCTGTACTCGCTGGCCAAGGCCGCCGTGGCGAACATGCAGCTCTCCGACGGACTCACGCGACCGACCAACCTCGTCTCGATCGCTCTCGCCCTCAAGGGCATCGGGCTGGAGAACATGGTGTTCCTGCAGTACCCCACCATCGGCGACCCGGCAAACCCCGCCAGGGTGATCGCCCAGCAGTCGTCCGCGAACATTCTTAGTGCCGCGCTACGAGCAGACCAGCCCGTGACCCTCACCGGCAAGACGGGCCGCGCCGCGGAGGTCGACCCGGCCGCGCCGGCCACACCGGCTCCGGGCGGCACCGTTCCGGCTACGCCGTCCGCAACCGGTTCGGCCACGCCGGATCCCGCGTCGTCGGCCGTCGCGCTGCCGTCCGACGTCTCCGGACAGTCGGCGTCGCAGCAGACCTGCACCAAGGGCAACCGCTAGCCATCAGTCCCGCGCCCGCGACCACGGCGTGACGGGGCGCGCCCTGGCCACGCCATCCACCACCGTGTCGACTCGCTCGTCGAAGAATGCGACGTGGCCGCCGACGCGCGTCGCATCGTCGAGCTGGTCGTTGTGGCGCCACGCGATGTCCCGCTCGAGGCGATCCGGCATCCGCACCGACGAGTAAGACGCCTCGCCCTTGTATGCGCACCGGGAGCGCGTGGCGCTGGGTTCGATCCGGTTTCGTCGGCGCCGTCTGGACTCGGGTCTGCATCCCGAACCTCGCCGTGAAGGTCTGCCAGAGGCACGGCGTAGGTGTGCACCACGCGACGGGGTTCCCACACCAGCGCGGCGTGATCGGTGTCGACGACGACCGTGTCGTCGACACAGCCCCGCACCCGCTTTGCGGTCGACTCGTGCCGAAGTTCGACCAGGCTGCGCCCCAGCATCTCCCGCATCCGAACGCTCATGGAAGTCTCCTTCTCGACGATGTGCGCTTCTGCCCAGACCCGTGGCCGGAATCTGTCCCTCCCGGAATACCCATCGCGACCCGGAAATGTCAATCCCTTGATTGTGGAGAAAACTGACCTAGCCTTGATTCCGCAAGGTAGACGAGACGATTCAGTCCCGGCAACGGGGAGCACGCACAGCGATGCTTCAAGCAGGGGGTTTGGTGTGAAAGCGACTCGCAGGAGTTGTCCGGTGGCGGACATAGAAGTTCGCCGCATTTCCGAAAACGAGTGGCGGGTCGGCGACGGCCGAGTGGATGAGCATTCGCCGGATAAAATTCTCGGCCTCATTCAGCGGCGGGGGTCAGTGTTCGAGGTGATGGCGATGGATGCGCCGCGCCGGGACGTGAGCTTCGACAGCTGGGAGGCCGCGGTTCACTACTTCGTCGGCACGGCCGACATCGCGCGCCCGTCCGCGCGAGCACGGCGGGCCTGACGTCCTGCTCGTCACGCCACGAGAAGAAGAAGCTCTCACCGCGACGAAGTTTGAGCCCGATGACCAACTGGAGGTGCGCGAGCACCCGGTCGTCGAAGATCACCTCGATCGTCGGGCCGTACAAGAGCTTTCCCACAACCGTCCTCCTCAATCGAAACCAAAGAGGGTTTTCCTCTTTTTCTGAGACAGAACCCTACTAATCGCGCGGCAGCGGGCGAACCCGGTCATTCGACCCGCACCTCGGCCGGAGATTTGTCCGGTCTCCAGCCTCGCCACGAGGGCTGGCGCAGCCGGCCGCTCGACGTCCATTCGGCGAACTCCACCTCGCCGACGAGAGTGGGAGTGACCCACCGCGCGTCGGCGCCGTCGGCCGCCGGAACGCCCTCGAGGGACGGCACATCCTGGGCCAGAGGGCCGAGCGTGCGCGTTATGTCATCGAGTTGACGGTCGGTGAAGCCGGTGCCCACGCGACCGACGTACCGCAGCGTATCGCCGTCCGGCACGCCGACGAGGAGGGAGCCGATGCTCGACGCCCGTCGACCGTTGCCGGGGCGCCACCCGCCGATCACGACCTCCTGGGTCTTGTGGTGCTTGATCTTGATCCACGACCGCGCTCGTGTCCCTGGTTGGTACGGAGCGGACCGGCTCTTCGCGACGACACCCTCGAGCCCCAGCTCGCGGCTGACCGCCACGGCAGAGTCGACGGTCGTCTCAAGGGAGGGCGGAACCTGGATGCCGCTGGACGCTTCGGGTGCGAGCACGGCCTCGAGGCGAGCCCGACGCTCGTCGTACGGTGCCGCGAGCAGGCTCCTGCCGTCGACCGCGAGCAGGTCGAACGCCATGAAATGAACGGGTGCCGAACGGGCGGACCGCTCAACGTCGCTCGCCTTCGTGAGGTTCATCCGCGTCTGCAGCAGGCCGAAGTCGGGGCGTCCGCGCGAGTCGAGGGCGACGATCTCGCCGTCGATGGTCGCCGTCCCCGCCGAGACGACACTGCCGAGTTCGCCGAGCTCCGGGTAGCTCGCCGTGAGGTCCTTGCCGTTGCGGCTCGTCAGTCGCACGGCGCCGTTCTCGACCGTGGCGATGGCCCGGATACCGTCCCACTTCATCTCGAAGGCCCAGTCGTCGTCATCCCTCACGTCGCGCACGGTGCCGAGCGTCGCGAGCATGGGGGTGATTGAAATGGGGGCGATCGGCGTTGTGGTGTTCGGCGGAGGATCACCCGCCGAGGGTTCCGATCGGGGAGAGGCCGACGGGGGAGCGGCCGATGGGTGCGCGACCGACGCGGCCCCGGCATCCTGCATCAGGTGAATGAGCCAGTTCTGCGCCGACTTCTCGTCGCGGCCGGTATGGATGAGCGCGACCCGCCGCGGTGCCCCGAGCCCGCTGCCTTCGCGCCCGTGCAGGGTGACGATGACCTCCTCGCCCTCCCGCCATTTTTCGAGGTCGTAGCGGCCGGCATCCCAGATCGAGACCGCGCCGGCCCCGTATTCTCCGCGGGGGATGGTGCCCTCGAACTCGCCATACTCGAGCGGATGGTCCTCGGTCTGCACGGCGAGATGGTTGTGCTGCGGGTCGGTGGGCACGCCCTTCGGCAGTGCCCAGCTCACCAGCACGCCGTCGTGTTCGAGCCGGAAGTCGAAGTGCAGGCGGCGCGCGTGATGCTCCTGGATCACGAACGACTGCCCGTTCGAGTGCGCCGGGGCGTCGGCGGGCACCGGCTCCGGCGTCTTGTCGGCGGCCCTCATGCCGCGGTAGGCGTGGAGCCGGTCGGGTGTGGCCTCGAATCCCCGCATCCGCGCCGCCGTCGGCTCGAGCGAATCGAGGTGGCCGGAGACGACTCCCGCGAGCGGGTCGCCGCGCCTCTTCACCCGGCGCAGCACCTCCCGGTAGTCGAGCTGGGCGAGATCCGGCGAGGCGAGCTCCCGCCAGGTGCGGGGCGCGGCGACCATGGGGTGGGCCCGGCCCCGCAGCGAGTACGGCGTGATGGTCGTCTTCGCGGCGTTGTTCTGGCTCCAGTCGACGAGCACCTTCCCGCCACGGAGCGCCTTCTTCATGTCGCTCACCACGAGGTCCGGATGATCGGCCTCGAGGGACCGCGCCAGCTCGTGCGAGACCGCCGACACCTGGTCAGAGGTCTGGGCGCCGTCGACGGCCGCGTAGAGGTGGATGCCCTTGCTGCCGCTCGTCACCGGCATCGGGTCGAGACCCATCCCGGTGAGGATCGCCCGGATGTAGCGTGCCACCTCGGCGCACTCGGCGAGCCCCACTCCCTCACCCGGGTCGAGGTCGAGCACGAGGCGGTCCGGGTTGCGCACGGCTCCCGTCCGACCGAACTGCCACTGCGGAACATGGATCTCGAGGGCGGCAATCTGGCCGAGCCAGACCAGGGTCGCGCGGTCGTTCACGAGCGGGTAGACGTTGGCGTGGTCGCTGTGCTGGATCGTCCTCCGCTTCACCCAGCTCGGGGCGGAGTCCTCGAGGTTCTTCTGGAAGAAGGACTGGCCGGGATGCTCGGGCGTGCCCACGCCGTGCACCCAGCGCTTTCGGGTGGCCGGCCGGTTCGCCGCGTGCGGAACGAGCACCTCCGCGATCTCCGCGTAGTAGGCCAGCACGTCGCGCTTGGTGGTACCCGTTGACGGGTAGAGCACCTTGTCGAGGTTGGTCAGGGTGAGGCGATGACCGTCGACAGTCACTCTTTCGGAATCGTCGGGCGTCATCGGTCCTCGTTCGCACAGGGTCGGAGGTCGTTCGAGACCGAATGTACTCGCAATTGTCTTCAGGTCAACTCTCGCCCGGCGGAGCCGCATGTGGTCGAATTGTGGCATGCGAGCGATCTGGACCGGCGCCATCACCTTCGGGCTCGTCAACGTGCCCGTGAAGGTGTACAGCGCA
Source organism: Lacisediminihabitans sp. (assembly GCF_036569425.1). Taxonomy (GTDB): domain Bacteria; phylum Actinomycetota; class Actinomycetes; order Actinomycetales; family Microbacteriaceae; genus Lacisediminihabitans. The sequence goes on along the minus strand of NZ_DATCQQ010000070.1, from coordinate 11,648 downwards.
ACCGAGGATCACGACATCGCGCTGCACCAGGTGCACGACGAGGATGGCGGCCGCATCCGGTACCAGAGGCGGTGCGAGATCTGCGGCAAGATCGTGAGCTTCGACCACATCGATAAGGCCTATGACGACGGCGAGAAGACCGTGGTGCTCACGAGTGAGGACCTCGCCGGCCTGCCGGCGGAGCGCAGCCGGGAGATCGAAGTGGTCGAATTCGTGCCGAGCGACCAGCTCGACCCGATCATGTTCGACCGCAGCTACTTTCTCGAACCGGATTCCACGTCGCCCAAGGCCTACGTGCTTCTGCGGCAGACACTCGAGCAGACCGATCGCACCGCCATCGTGCACTTCGCCCTGCGGCAGAAGACGCGGCTCGGCGCGCTGCGGGTGCACGGCGACGTGCTGATGCTGCAGTCTCTGCTGTGGGACGACGAGGTGCGTCACGCCGAGTTCCCCGCGCTCGGAGAACAGACCCGGGTCACCGAGAAGGAGCTGGAGATGTCGTCGTCCCTCGTCGACAGCTTCGCCTCCGACTTCGACCCGAGCAAGTTCAGCGACGAATACCAGGAGGAACTCCGCACACTCATCGAGGCGAAGCTCGCCCACGGCGACGCGATCAGCACGGCCGAGACGTTCGGCGAGCAGGAGGAGCCGGAGCGGGGAGGCGGCGAGGTGCTCGACCTGATGGATGCGCTGCGCAAGAGCATCGAGAAGAATCGCGGCGCAGCGGGCGAGCCGCGCAAGACGAAGCGGAAGACCGGGAAGTCGGCGGGCTGAGCGCTCAGCGGCGACCGCTTACCCCTGGATCGACGGAGAATCAAGCCCCTGTTCACGGCTAGGTGATCTTCCTAAGCTTGCGAGGCGAAGGCGGCACACCGTCCTCGCGAAACCACAGAAGGGCTCCATAGTCGTGAACCTCCTTCTCATCATCGTGGCGGTCATCGCCGTCGTCCTGCTCGTGACCGGCGGATTCATCCACTCGCTGAACTTCCTGGTTTGGGTGGGAATCGTGCTCGCGATCATCGCGGTCATCGTCTTCCTGGTGCGGGTGATCACCGGGCGTCGCAGCATCTGAGCGGTCTGAATCAGAACTGGGCGGCGCGGTCGATCTTCGGCCGCACCGCCCTCTCTTGCTTTACGGGCTCGGACGCAGGCCGATAGGGGGCAGCCCGATAGAGGCAGCCCGATATAGTCGGTGCTCGTGGGTATCGAGTTCTCCGGCCGGCGCCGAGCGCAGTGAGGAAGCCCGGGGTCCTCGCCCTCGTTCTCGCATCGGTGTTGTGGGGAACCACCGGCACCGCCGCGACTGGGATGCCGGGCTCGGTGAGTCCGGTGGCCATCGGGGCGGCGACGATGACCATCGGCGGCCTCCTCCTCGCCGCGACCTCGGCCCGCGGGGTGCTTGAGGTGCTGCGCGAACCAGACTCGCGCGGCTGGATTCTCGCCGGAGCGGTCGGGGTCGTCGTCTATCCGCTCGCCTTCTATTCGTCGATGAACCTGGCCGGCGTCGCGATCGGCAACGTCGTGTCGCTGGGCTCAGGCCCGGTCTTCGCCGCGCTGCTGGAGTGGGCGGTGGAGCGCCGACGCCCGACGCGGCTCTGGCTGGGCTGCGCCGCGGCTGCCGTGCTCGGCGTCGCCCTGCTCGCGCTCGCCGGTCGCCCGGGCACCGATGGCTCCGCCGGCCGCGGTTCGGTGACAGTCGGGGTGCTGCTCGGCCTGCTCGCCGGCCTGTCGTACGCGTTCTACACCTACGCCTCGTCGAGGGCCATGCACGGCCGCACGAACAGCCGAGCGGTGGTGGGGGCCATGTTCGGCGTCGGGGCCGTGGCGCTGCTGCCCGTGCTGCTGGCGACGGGAGGGCCCCTCCTGCAGTCGTCGACGACGATCGGCATCACCGCCTACCTCGCCGTGGGGCCAATGTTCGTCGCCTACCTGCTCTTCGGCATCGGCCTGCGGACCATCCGGAGCAGCACCGCGACCACCATCACCCTGATCGAGCCCGTGGTAGCGACGGTACTGGCCGTCGTGGTCGTGGGGGAGCGGCTCAGTGCGACCGGATGGGTCGGTCTGGCCGTGATCCTGGGGGCGGTCTGCGTGCTGGTTGCGGCCCGTCTCCCGGGGAAAATCGGCTGAACCCGTATTATCTTGGGCATGGGATTTGACGACGACGCGCAAACGAGCGGTGTTGCCGGGCAGTCGCAAGCGCCTCGCACCCCCGTGGAGCCGGCGTCGACGGACGACCCGGCGGTCTACGACGACGACGCGCTCGCAGCGGCGCTCTCCGAGGAGTCAGTGCGCCTGGGGTACTCCGGTCCCATCTCGATCATCAGGCCCGATCCGCAACCGGCGCGTCCCCAGGCGGAGCGTCTCTCCGAATCGGTGACCGCCGCTCCGGCTCCGCCGACCGCCCCGCCGACCGAGGCGGCGACCGAGGCGACTCCCGTCCCGGCGCCTCCGGTTCCGGCGGCCGCCCCCGTGCCGCAACCGGCCGAGCCGGTGCGTCCGCCCGAGCAGCCAGCCGAGCAGCCAGCCGAGCAGCCCCAGCCGTCGGGGGAGCCCGCACCGACCAGGCAGATCCCGCTCGCCGACCTCCCGGCGCCCACCGGTCCTCCCGTGGCACTGCCGCCCATTCCGCCGCCGGCCGAGTCGCCCCCCGTCGCCCCGGCGGCAACCGTGTTCCCGCCGCCCCCGCACCGTGAGTCCCTGCCCGATGCGGACCTCGTGCGCGGATTCGACGGGCAGGCCGTGGCCGAGGGCAGCACGGCGAACGCGATGAGGAAGCTCGAAGACCAGCTGAGGCTCCGCGCCGATGAGGCGACGGCCTATCGCGACTGGGAGTCGCGGATGCTGGCCATCGGCACCCCGGAGGCGATCCGCTCCGTGGAGGAGGCGCGGCCGGGATTCGCCGGTGTCCTCACCCCTGACGAGGGTTTCCTCGAGTTCCTCGAGGCGGCGAAGAACTCGGACGAGACCGCGCCGCCGTCTGGACCCTACGACCTGGTCGAACCGTCACCGATCAACCGCGCACCGGTCGAGGCGGCCGCAGCCGCAGCCGCCGTGCCCACCTGGTCGTCGATCGTGCCCTCCGCCGCCGACTACCCGCATCCCGTCGACCCGATGGTCGCGGGAGCGGTTCCGGTGCTCGATCCGGAGTTCGGATCACTCAGCACGGGCTCGCAGCCGGTGTCCGGCCCCCTGTACGACGTCGAACCCGAGGACGACGTCGACGAGACCGACCGGGTCCCGTCGGATGCGACCGGCCCGTTCGCTGTGACGCCGAGCGGCGTCGCGATCGCGCAACCCGGCACGGCCGCGGCGCCGATCACGCCCCTCGAGACCCCGCGGACGTCCCCCGCCGAAACCGTCATTCCCCACGAGGAGCGGCATGCACCTCGGGCCTTCGCCGTCGAGTCTTTCGGAATCGAACCCACCGCTGTCGACGAGCGCGTCGGACGGGCGGCCCGGCTGTTCTGGCTGTGGTTCTCGGCCAACTCCTCCGTGCTCAGCCTCGCCTTCGGCGGCATCCTGATCTCGCTCGGGGTGAGCCTTCGCCAGGCGATCGTCGCGGCGTTCCTCGGAGTCGCCATCTCCTACCTGCCGCTCGGACTCGGCACCCTCGCCGGAAAGTGGAGCGGCCAGCCGACCATGGTCGCCTCCCGGGCGACATTCGGGCACGTGGGCAACATCCTTCCGGCGGTTCTCGCGGTGATCACGCGCCTGTTCTGGGGAGCGGTGCTGCTCTGGCTACTCGCCGCGTCGACGGCGCGCATCCTGGTGGGCGCGCGGCTGGCCGGGGCATTCAGCGAGCGTCAGGTCACCCTGCTCGCGATGGCTGCGGGGTTCCTCATCGCGCTCGTCGTCGCCTACTTCGGCTATGGGCTCTTCGCGCGCATCCAGCTGGGGCTGAGCATCGTCTCGGCCGTTCTCATCGCCGGCCTGGTCGGCCTCACCTGGACGTCGGTTGACATCACGAAGGCCCTCACCATCGGCGACGGACCGTGGATCCTGGTCGTGACGGGCGTTGTTCTCGTCTTCAGCTTCGTCGGCCTCATTTGGGCGAACAGCAGCGCCGACCTCGCGCGCTACCAGCGACGGGGAACCTCCGGAGCCGCGTCCATGCTTCTCGCGCCGTTCGGAACGACTCTCGCGCCATTCCTGCTCATCGCCTACGGCGCGGTTCTGGCGGCGTCCAACCCGACCACGGCATCCGGACTCGCCCGATCGCCGATCGACACGATCGTGACCCTCCTGCCGGCCTGGTATCCGATACCGCTCCTCGCCGCCACGACACTGAGCCTGCTCTCCGGCGTGATCCTGACCATCTACTCCGGCGGATTCGCGCTGCAGGCCACGGGGCTGCGGGTGCTTCGGCCCTGGGCGACCGTGATCATGGGGGCCCTGCTGTTCGCCATCGCGATGCTGCTCAGCTACACGGTGGCGGATGTCGCGCCGCTCTTCCGGGATGTCGCGACGACGCTCGCCGTGCCCGTCGCCGCCTGGGCGGGCATCTTCGCGGCGGAGATGCTGATCCGCCGCCGACGGTTCGACACCGGTTCGCTCGTCGCCCGCGGCGGCGTATATCCGGCGGTCAACTGGGTGAACCTGTCGATGCTCGTCGTCGCGACCGCCGTCGGGCTGGGGTTCACCAGCGCGACGGTCGCCTGGCTCGGTTGGGAAGGCTACCTGTTCGCGGCGGTGGGAGTGCCGGTGACGAGTGACCTGGGCGGCACCGACATCGGTGTGCTGGTGGCTCTCGCGCTGGGTGTGCTCACCCCGCTCGTCGCCGGCGTGCCGACGGTGCGGCGCCAGGAGCAGGCGCGAGCCTGATCGCACCCCGCGGCAATCGGTCGTGCGCGCTCTGAAAGTAGAATGGCCTCATGCCTCACACCGTCGTCGACGTCAACGCGGTCGTCGAGCGACTGTGGCCCATGAGCGGCGCCGAGGCGTGGGACGCCCCCGGTGTGCTCTCGGGCGATCCGGCCGCCACCGTCACGACCATCCATCTCGCGGTCGACGCCGTGCTCGACGTGGCGGATGAGGCGGCAGCCGCCGGCGCCGACCTTCTGCTCGTTCACCACCCGCTGCTGCTGCGCGGAGTGACCTCGATCGCCGAGGATCGCTACAAGGGGGCCGTGCTCGCGCGCCTGATCCGGGCGAACTGCGCCCTGATCGCCGCCCACACCAACGCCGACGTCGTCGAGACCGGCACATCGGCCGTGCTCGCCGCCGCGCTCGGACTCGTCGACCCGCGACCGATCACGAGCGGCGAGACGCCGACCCGCGGAATCGGACGGGTGGGCAGGCTCGCCGAGCCGACGACGGTCGGCCGGCTCGCGCGCATGCTGGTCGAGATCCTCCCCGCGACCGCCTCGGGCATCCGGGTCTCCGGGGAATACGACCGCCCGGTCAGCACGGTGGCGTTGTGCGGGGGAGCCGGCGATTCGCTGCTGTCCGAACCGGCGGTTCTCGCCGCCGACGTCTACATCACCTCGGACCTGCGGCATCATCCCGCCTCCGAATCGCGGGAGAACTCCCGCGTCGGCGGCGGGCCCGCCCTCATCGACGTGTCGCACTGGGCGAGCGAGTGGCTGTGGCTCGACACCGCCGCCGCCGAGCTGCGTGCCGCGCTGCCGGGAGTCGACGTGACCGTGAGCGACATCCGCACCGACCCGTGGGATTTTACGATTGTCCAATAACCAGCAAGCGAGGGCCACATGCCACTGAAAGCCAGCCCGAACGACCAGGCGCACCTCCTGGAACTCCAGGCGATCGACACCCGCCTTCAGCAGCTCGACCACCGGGCCAAGACGCTGCCCGAGATCGCCGTCCTCGCCGGGCTCTCGAGTGACGCCGACGCGCTCCGCCGCGAGCTCGCGAGCTCGAATGGCGCGCTCGAAGACGCGCGCCGGGAGCTCGGCCGCATCGAGTCCGACGTTGCGGTCGTCGAGGCGCGGATCAAGCGGGACACGGAGCGCCTTCAGGGGTCGTCGTCCGTGAAGGATGTCGCGGGCTTCGAGAGCGAACTCGCCGGCCTCAGGCGCCGGCAGCTCGACCTCGAGGAGATCGAGCTCGGCGTCATGGAGCGCGTGGAGGGGCTCGAGGCGGCGGCGGCGGAACTGACCGGACGGCACGACGAGCTCGCGGTGAAGATCGCGGCGGCGGCGGCCGAGAAGGATGCCGTGCTGGAGGCGCTCACGAGCGAACGCGCCCACGCGGCGGCCAACCGGTCGACGATCGCCGGTAAACTGCCGGAGGAACTCCTCGCCCTGTACGAGCGGCAGCGGGCGCGCTACGGTTTCGGGGCGTCGTTGCTGCGGGGAGGAGTGTCGAGCGCGAGCGGGGTGAAACTCAACGAGAACGACATGGCCGCGATCCGGTCCGCCGACCCCGACGAGGTTCTGCTCTGCCCGGACAGCAGCGCGATCCTGGTGCGCACGGCCGAATCCGGACTCTAGGCGAGAAGCGGGCTCACGCGCGGCGTGGCGAGCGCGCTGCGGAAGCCGGGTGTGGCCCGGAGGTTGCCTGCGCGATCCACGGTGAGTGCATCTATCGACCAGCGCGCGGTGAATTCGTCGAGGCTCGCCCCGCCCCCGGAGACGATCGCCGTGGCGAGCACGTCGGCAGTGACGATGCTGCTCGCGACAACCGTGGCCTGCACGAACTCCGTCGGTTCGAGGCTTCCGTTGCGCCAGATATGGTCGCCCCGTTCGGCGCTGCCCGAGGTGGCGATCGCCCGGCGGTCGCCGGTCAGCGTCACCGAGCACAGCAGGGCGAGCCGGTCGGCCGGGTCCGCGATGCCGAGCGTCCACTGCACGTCGGGCGACTGCGAACCGCGGCACAGGATGTCGCCGCCGGCGTTGATGCTCCAGTCCGGGAATCCGGTGTCATCCAGCGCGGAGCCCGCCCGCTCGATTGTCTCCGCCTTGACGATGCCGTTCAGGTCGATGATGCCGTCCGGACGGTGGGGGGTGAAAGCCCCTCCTGTCTCATTGCGCCAGAGCAGCGCCTCGGCGTACGACCTCCTCAGCTCGGGGCTCGACGCCATGAGTGCGAGGGAGCCCGACGCGATCCTGCTCAGTTCGGAGTCTGCGCGGTAGAGACTGAATCGGCGGTCTGCCTCGGCGAAGATCTCCTCGACCTTCTCCAGGGCAGGACCCGCCGAGTCGACCCCCGGCAACTCGACGGAGACCGCCGTGCCCATGGTGAAGAAGACGTGGCGCATCGAAACCTCAGAATCCGGCCTGGTCGAGGGCCGACTGAACCGAGCTCAGGTAGCCATCGGTTGTGTAAGTCGCCCCGCTCACGTTGGATACCTTGGCCGACTGTGCCTTGATCACTTCCGACCTCAGGATCGGGGCGGCATAGTTGCTGATCTGAACGGACCTACCACCACTGTCGGTGAGCTGGAGTGACTGCACATCGGTGATCTTCCCGCCCGCGACGACGACCTTGACCTGCACGTTGCCGAATTGCGTGCTCTCGCTCGTGCCGGTGTACGAGCCGTCCTTCGGTCCGGCGGCCGCGGTGGTTCCCGTCGTGGTTCCGGTCGACGCTGATCCGTTAGATGCGCCGGTCGTCGGTGTGCCGGCCGGGGCTGCGCCGGTCGAGGTTCCTGTCGTGGTTGTGCCATGCGAGGCGGAGGTCGCCGTGCTGATGGCGGCGGCTCCAAACTGCCAGCCGATCACCAGGACGCTTACCGAGGCGAAGATTCCGGTCAATGTTGCGCGTGTTCTCACCAGTCGAACCTTTCCGTGTGAAGTTGGTGTTGCGGCAGTCCGCTCGCGCGGGCCTCGGCTTCGACGAGGTCGAGCCAGACGGTCGGGCCGCAGATGTAGAGGTCGGATTTTGCGAGATCGGGGAACACGCTGCGCAGGCTCACGCCGCGCTGCGCGTCGGCGGCCGGCATCCAGGTGCGTCCGGTTCTCGCGCGGCGCCCGATCATCGTGTAGACGGTGGCGCCCTTCTTCTTGGCGAGGGAGATGATCTCGTTCCAGAGGTAGGTCTCCTGCTCGTCGGATGCCCGAAGCAGGATGGTGGCCTCTCCTGGTGCCAGGGGGGACTGTTCGAGCAGTGCTCGAACCGGCGTGATGCCGATGCCGGCGACGACGATCGCCAATCGCGGGGCGGAGCGGGCCCGATCGGTGAACAGGCCATAGGGGCCCTCGAGCGAGACACGGGTCCCCGGCGGGATCTGGCTGATGCTGCCCGATCCCTCGCCGAGGTCGCGCACCGTGATGCGAGCCGCACGGTCGGTCGGCATCGCCGACAGGGAGATCGGGTGCGAGTGCCACCAGGTCCGGCCCGTCCAGAACCGCCAGATGAAGAACTGTCCGCCCGACGAGCCGAGTTCGCGCAGGTCATGCCCGGTCATGTGGATGGAGACGACGCCGGGAGCGACGGTCTCCACCTTCTGCACCCGGATGCGGTGCCGGAGGCTCGACACCACGGGCTCGACAAACCGGTAGGTGATGATCGCGCCGAGCGCGAGCACGTAGAGCGAGATCCAGTACGCGCGTTCCAGGCTGCCCTGGGCGAGGATGCCGCCCACGCTCAACTGGTGCGGGATCGCCACGATCACCGCGGCATAGCTGAGCAGGTGCACGAGGTGCCAGCCCTCGTAGCTGAACCGTTTGCGCACCGCCACGAAGGAGGTCACGACCACCACGATCAGCAGGCCGAGGCCCACGAAGGCGAGCGGCATGTCGGGGATGGCGAGCAGGCTGAAGACCTCGGCGACCGGATTGATCCCCTCGGTCATCCCGTAGCCGACGAGGAGGAACGCGGCGTGTGCGAGCAGCAGGTAGAGCGCCGGCTTGCCGAGCGACCGGTGCACGGCCATGGCCCGGTCGTGCCCGATGGTGCTGTCGATGATCGGCACGCGGGCCGCCAGCACGAGCATCACCAGGATGAAGTCGGTGCCGACGAGGCCGGCGATGATGCCGAACGAGGTGACGGCGCCGGCCACGGTGGAGAACTTGGACATCCCGCCGGTGGCGAGGAAGAGGGCGATGGCGACCGCGCCGGACGACCAGAGGGCGGCGACGAGAAGGTCGGCGGCGCGCGCACGGCGTCGGTATTGGCGGCGGCGGTCCGGGCGGGGCGCTCCGGCGCGGCGAGGCATCGGCTGGGCCGACTGCCGGGTCTGCGTCTGGGAGGGCATGGCATCCTGACTGAATCGCGGCCGCCGGAATTCGGCGACAGGTTCAGCATTGGCTCAGAAGCTATGCAGGCACCGTGAAGCGGGCATCAGCGCCGTGAGAGTTTTCACATCTGCGGTACCCGCACGGTCACGACGAGTCCGGGGTCGCCGTTGCGCAGTGAGACGCTGCCGCCGGACGAGTCGACGATGGCTCCGACGAGGGCGAGTCCCAGCCCGCTGCCGCCGGTACTCGAGGTGCGCGAGTCGTCTGGCCGCGAGAAGCGGTCGAAGGCGTGAGGGAGGAAGCTCTCCGGCATCCCCGGCCCGTCATCCCGGATCTCCAGAACGAGGCCAGCCGCCTCCGTGGTGAGCGACGCCGTCACCAATCCCTCCTCGTGCACCGCCGCGATCGCGTTGGAGAGCAGGTTGTCGACGACCCGGCCGAAGCTGTGCTGGCCCAGGGCGAACGCCGCATCCTCCCCGGTCACATTCACCGAGAACGCCACATCCACGTCCTTGGCGATCGCGAGCATGCGGGCACGGTCGACGCTTCCCATCAGTTCGGTCACCAGTTGTTCGGTCGTGCTCGGCGTCGTGGGGGTGCCGGCCGCCTCGAGCTTCGACAACTCCAGCATGTTGGTCGCCAGGGCGGAGAGTCGCTCGACCGAGACCTCGGCGGCAACCAGTTGGCGGGCGAGGGCGTCGGCGTCGCCGAAGTCGTCGTGGGCGAGCTCGAGCTGGGTCTTGAGAACGGACAGCGGTGTGCGCAGCTCGTGAGCGGCATCCGAGACCATCTGCTTTTCACGTTCGGTCGACTGGCGGATGCGGTCGAGCAGCGCGTTGAGCGTCGACGCCAGTTCCGCGATCTCGTCCTGGGCCGGACCCACCGGCAGGCCGCCCTCGCTCGGGTCGGCCCCCAGAAGCTCGGCCTTCCGGCGCATCCGTTCGACGGGTCGGAGGGCGGCGGACGCGAGAACCCACGACGCGACGCCGAATCCCGCGAGCAGCACGAGGGCGCCGATGATGAGGGTGGAGTCGAGGCCCTGAAGGGCGAGGGCGCTCGACGCGGTGCTGCGCGCCGCCCAGAGCGACCAGGTGCCCGCGCTCGTGTGGACGGCGCGGCCAACCACCACGAAGTCCATCCCCTCGACGTCTTGCGTCAACTCCTCGTTCGCGCCCTCGCGGTGCTCGAGGTGCTCGCGGATGATGTGGGGCATCGTGTCGACCTGCACCGTGCCGTCCGGCGCGCGAACGAACAGAAGCACACCGGTTCCCGGGTCGTCGAGGGTGTTCGCCGGCTTCGCGATGATCTCCTCGGCGAAGGAGTTGAGGTCTCCCCGGGCGAGAGTGGAGTCGGCGGTGGTGAGAATCGTCGCGACCTGCACGCGCACCGCGACGAGGGCGATGGAGAAGATCACGGCCGCGACGAGGATGCTGCCGAGGGTGATCCGTGCCCGGATCGACAACCGAGAGAGCACCATCACACCTCGTCGTCGACGTGCAGGGTGTAGCCGACGCCGCGCACGGTGGCGATCGTGAAACCGGCATCCACCGGCTCGAGCTTGCGGCGCAGGTAGCGCACGTACTGATCGACGATCGTCGGGTCGATGTGCTTGGTCGTGCCCCACACCTCGCTGAGGATCTCCGTGCGGGACAGCGTCGTATCCTTGCGGGTCGCGAGCAGCCTGAGCAGGGTGAATTCCTTCGTGCTGAGCGGGAACGCCGTGCCGTCGATCGTCGCGCGCACGGTCTCGGCGTCGAGCGACACCTGGCCGACCCGCACGACGGGCTTCGAGGAGGAGGCCTCGCGGCGCACCAGCGCCCGGATCCGGGCGCTGAACTCGACGAAGGCGAACGGTTTGGTGAGGTAGTCGTCCGCGCCGGAGTCGAGCCCGAACACGCGGTCCTCCACGGCGTCGCGGGCGGTGAGGAGCAGGATCGGCAGGGTGTTGCCGTGGTTGCGCAGGTGCCGGCAGATCTCGAATCCGGTCATCTCGGGCAGCATCACGTCGATCGCCGCGGCGCCGAACTCCTCGTTCGCCGCGGCGATGAGGGCGTCGATGCCGTTGCCCACGAGCGTCACGTCGTAGCCTTCGTCGCGCAGCCCGCGCTCCACCAGCGCGCCCATGGCCGCGTCGTCTTCCACGACCAGGATTCTCGTCACCATCAACACCCTACCGGCGTGAGTCTGGTGGTGCCGTAGGCTGTCCTATCGAATGGGTCGGCAAGACGGTCGCGTCGCATTCCGGGCCCGAGAGGGCGCGGGAAGCGCCGAGGAACGTCCGGGCTCCGCAGAGCAGGGCGGTGGGTAATACCCACCCGGGGTAACCCGCGAGAAAGTGCAACAGAAAGCAGACCGCCACGGACTTCGGTTCGGGGTAAGGGTGAAACGGTGGTGTAAGAGACCACCAGCGGCCCGCGTGATCGGGTCGGCTAGGTAAACCTCGCCAGGAGCAAGGTCAGACAGGAAGCGTTACGGGCTGCTCGCCCAGCTTCCGGGTAGACCGCTAGA
>NZ_DATCQQ010000069.1:0-19876 GCF_036569425.1 Lacisediminihabitans sp. | reverse complement strand
CCCCCCCCCCCCCGCCTCTACCGCTACAACACCTCGGTCGAGCTGACCGACAACGGGCCACTCGCCCGTTCCTGAACCGTCGACCCCACCACCCACCGAGGAGCCACCTTGTCGTCCGTCGACACCACCATCCAGCTGATCAGCGCGAACGCGATCGACGGCGAGGTCTGCAGCACCGATCTCGCTGAGGGCCCGTGGGTCTTCGACCTGCTCGATGAGCCCGGCTACGGTCCAGGCTCGTCGATGCACGACGAGATCCCGTCCGAGACTCCCCGGCAGGGCGAGATCCCCGCCGAATACCGCGAGGCATCTGACGAGGAGCTGGAGGCGCGCATCTTCGCCGCGAAGGAGACCCTCGGCGACCGCGTCGTCGTGCTCGGCCACTTTTACCAGCGCGACGAGGTCGTGCGGTACGCGGACTTCGTCGGAGACTCGTTCCAGCTCGCGAACGCCGCCCGGTCGAAGCCTCAGGCCGAGGCCATCGTGTTCTGCGGCGTGCACTTCATGGCCGAGACCGCCGACATCCTCGCCCGTCCGGACCAGGCAGTGATCCTGCCCAACCTCGCCGCCGGCTGCTCGATGGCCGACATGGCCGACATCGACTCGGTCGCCGAGTGCTGGGAACAGCTCGAGGCCCTGTACGGCACCGAGCCGGATTCCGACGGCCGTGTGCCCGTGATCCCGGTCACCTACATGAACTCGTCGGCCGCCCTTAAGGGCTTCTGCGGCGAGCACGGCGGCATCGTGTGCACCTCGTCGAACGCGGCGACGGTGCTCGAGTGGGCGTTCGAGCGTGGCCAGCGGGTGCTCTTCTTTCCCGACCAGCACCTCGGGCGCAACACCGCCAAGGCCATGGGCGTGCCCGTGGAGCTCATGCCGATGTGGAACCCGCGCAAGCCGCTCGGCGGCAACGAGCCGCACGAGCTCGAGGACGCCCGGGTGATCCTGTGGCACGGCTTCTGCTCGGTGCACAAGCGGTTCACCGTTGGCCAGATCGAGAAGGCGCGCGCCGAGTTCCCCGGGGTGCAGGTGCTCGTGCACCCCGAGTGCCCGATGCCCGTCGTCGACGCCGCGGACGCCGCAGGCTCCACCGACTTCATCGGCAAGGCGATCGCTGCCGCCACCGAGCCGACGACGTTCGCGATCGGCACCGAGATCAACATGGTCAACCGGCTCGCCGCCCAGTATCCGCAGCACCGGATCTTCTGTCTCGATCCGGTGATCTGCCCGTGCTCCACGATGTACCGCATCCACCCCGCCTACCTCGCCTGGGTGCTCGAGGGCCTGGTGCGCGGAGAGACCATTAACCGCATCCGGGTGCCGGATGACGTTGCCGTGCCCGCCCGAGTGGCCCTCGAGCGCATGCTGGCGGCGCGCCCTGGCGGCCCGGGCGAACGCGTGATCGGGGACTGACATGGGCAGCGTCATCGTGGTGGGAACCGGGATCGCCGGCCTCGTCGCCGCGCTCGAGGCCGGCCGCAGCCACGACGTGACGCTCGTGACCAAGGCGGAACTCGGCGAGAGTAATACGCGCTACGCGCAGGGCGGCATCGCCGCTGCGCTCTTCCCGGACGACAGCGTCGAGGCGCACATCCGGGACACCCTCGAGGCGGGCGCCGGGCTCAACGACCACGACGCCGTCGCCGTGCTCTGCACAGAGGGCCCCGGCCGCATCCGCGACCTGATCCGCCTCGGCGTGAAGTTCGACCGGGAGAACGGCGAGCTCGCCCGCGGCCGGGAGGCGGCGCACTCGAGCGCGCGCATCCTGCACGCCGGGGGAGACGCGACCGGCGCGGTGATCGAACGCGCCCTGGTCGCCGCGGTTCGGGAGTCGGCGGCGAGCATCCGCGAATTCTGTTTCGTGCGCGACCTCGTCGTGCGGGACGGCCGCGTTGTCGGCATCGACGTGCTCGAGCGGGACGCCGCCGGTCGGGACGTCCCCGGCCGGATCGAGGCGGATGCCGTGATCCTCGCGAGCGGCGGAGCCGGCCAGCTCTACCGGCACACCACCAACCCCTCTGTCGCGACCGGGGACGGAGCGGCCGCCGCCCTGCGCGCCGGCGCGGCCCTGAGCGACGTGGAGTTCTACCAGTTCCACCCGACCTCGCTCGCCGTGCCCGGCAACTTCCTCATCTCGGAGGCGGTGCGCGGCGAGGGCGCGGTGCTCGTCGATGCGCGGGGTCGACGCTTCATGGCGGACTGGCATGCGGATGCCGAGCTCGCCCCGCGAGACGTCGTGGCGCGGGGGATCGCTCGCCAGATGGCCGAACAGGGCGGCGAGCCGGTCTGGCTCGACGCGACGGCGCTCGGCTCCGACTTCCTCGCCAGCCGGTTTCCCGGGATCACCAGGGTCTGCCGCGAGCACGGACTGGACTGGGGCCGCGAGCCTATCCCGGTGACCCCGGCGGCGCACTACTGGATGGGCGGCATCCGCACCGACGAGTGGGGGCGCACCTCCCTGCCCGGCCTGTTCGCGGTCGGCGAGGTCGCCTGCACCGGAGTGCACGGCGCCAACCGGCTCGCCTCCAACTCCCTGCTCGAGTCGCTCGTGTTCGCCTGGCGGGCCGTCGACGCCCTCGACCTCTCGGTCGCACCGGCATTCGACCGGCCGGGCGACAGCGCCGGCGCGCCCAACGCGCCGGCCACTGGCGCGCCGGCGAGCGACCCGTTCACCCGCCTTGAGCTGCAGCAGCTGCTCTGGGACGCCGCCGGACTCTTCCGCGACCGCCAGACCCTCGAGGGCGCGGTCGACCGCCTCGCCGGCTGGGCGGCGTCCGCCGACGACACCGTCGCATCCCTCGAGACCGCCAACCTGCTCGACCTCGGCCGGCTCGTCGTCGGCGCCGCCCTCGAGCGCGAGGAGTCGCGCGGGGCCCACTACCGCTCAGACTTCCCGCAGCAGCGGCCAGAGTTCGCCCGGCACACCGCCTGGGCCAGAAGGGTCACCGTCCCATGCTGACATCGCACCAGATCGACCCCGTCGTGTCGGCGGCCCTCGCCGAGGACGCCCCGTGGGGAGACGTCACGTCGCAGTACCTCATCCCGGCCGAGGCGCGGGCGACGGCGCGACTCGTCGCCCGCGAGCCCGGGGTGTTCAGCGGCGGCGAGGTCTTCCGTGCGGCGATGCTGCTCACCGACCCGACGATCCAGGCGACCATCGCCGTGCCGGACGGCCAGGCCTTCGCGAGCGGCGCCGTTCTCGCCGAGGTGAGCGGCCCCGCCCGATCGGTGCTGCAGGCGGAGAGGGTCGCCCTCAACTTCGTGCAGCGGATGAGCGGGATCGCCACGCTCACTGCGCGTTTCGTCGCCGAGGCGGCCGGCACCCGAGCCCGCATCGTCGACACCCGCAAGACCACGCCCGGCCTGCGCGCGTTCGAGCGGCACGCCGTGCGGTCGGGAGGAGGGCACAATCACCGGTTCTCGCTCTCCGACGCCGTGATGGCCAAGGACAACCATCTCGCGGTGCTCACCGCGGGCGGCCGCGACATCACCGAGGCGCTGCTCGACGTGCGCTCCCGGCTGCCGCACACCACGCACATCGAGGTGGAGGTGGACCGGATCGACCAGATCGAGGCGGTGCTGGCAGCCCGGATCGACACGATCATGCTCGACAACTTCACGCTCCCCGAGCTGCGCGAGGGGGTCGCCATCGTCGGCGGTCGGGCCCTCGTCGAGGCCAGCGGATCCGTCAGCCTCGACACCGTCGCCGACATCGCCAGGACCGGGGTGGACATCATCTCGGTGGGGGCGCTCACGCACAGCGTGCGATCCCTCGACCTCGGCCTCGACATCGAACTGCGCGACATCGAATTGCGCGACATTCTGGTTTCCGCACCGTGATGTACCTCGACAACGCCGCGACCTCGCCCGTGCGACGCGAGGTGCTCGAGGCGATGTGGCCGTACCTCACGGCGGACTTCGGCAACCCGTCGAGCCACCACGCGGTGGGCGAGGTGGCCGCGCGGGGGCTCGCGGCCGCGCGCGAGACGATCGCCACGGCGCTCGATTGCCGGGCCGCCGAGATCGTGTTCACCTCGGGCGGCACCGAGGCCAACAACCTCGCCGTGAAGGGGATCGCCCTCGCGGCGCCGCGCGGGCGGCACATCGTCACGACCGCGATCGAGCACGAGGCCGTGCTCGCGAGCTGCGACTACCTGCGTCGGCACCACGGCTTTGAGGTCTCCCTCGTGCAGCTCGGCGACGGCGGCCTCGTCGACCCGGGCGAGGTCGCGGCGGCGCTGCGGCCGGACACCACCCTCGTCACGATCATGCACGCCAACAACGAGATCGGCACGGTGCAGCCGATCCGTGCCATCGCGGATATCGCGCGTGCCGCCGGGGTGCCGATACACACGGATGCCGTGCAGTCCGCCCCATGGCTCGAGGTGGGGTTGCGCTCCCTGGGCGTCGATGCCCTGAGCGTCTCCGGCCACAAGCTCGGTGCGCCGAAGGGGATCGGGCTGCTCGCGGTTCGCGGGTCGGTGCCGATCGAACCGGTGCTGCACGGCGGCGGCCAGGAACGCGGGCGGCGTTCGGGCACCGAGAACGTGGCGGGCGCGGTCGGCCTGGCCGAGGCGATCCGGTTGCGCGCCAGCGCCAGCGCCAGCATCGGCGACGCCGTGCGGCGTTCCCGGGACGCCATTATCGACGGTGTGCTCGGCGCGGTGCCCGGCGCGTTCCTCACCGGGCATCGCGATGCCAGGCTGCCGGCCCACGCGTCGTTCTGTTTCCCGGGAACGAGCGGCGAGGCCGTGCTGCTCGAGCTCGAGCGGCGCGGGATCGTCTCGTCGAGCGGGTCGGCCTGCGCCGCGGGAAGCGACGACGCCTCCCACGTGCTCGTGGCCCTCGGCATCGACGACGACACCGCCAGGACGGCGGTGCGATTCACCCTCGATTCGACGATCGTCGAGGCGGATGCGGCGCGAGTCGTGTCCGCCGTCGCCGTCGCGGTCGCTGCCGTCGGGTCGCTGCGTTGACGGTCGGGGCGCTGACGGCCGGGTCGCCGCGCGCTGGGTAAGCTGGGAGCCTCACCCCCCTTCGACCGCGCATCCAGCGCGGTATGACTCTTGGAGTTCTCCGTGGCCAACGCCTCCCCGCTCGATCCCGTGATCAACCTGGCCAAGCGCCGTGGATTCGTCTTCCAGGCCGGTGAGATCTACGGCGGCTCGCGCTCGGCGTGGGACTACGGGCCGCTCGGTACCGCGCTCAAGGAGAACATCAAGCGCCAGTGGTGGCAGTTCATGGTGCAGGGCCGGGACGACATCGTGGGCATCGACTCGTCGATCATCCTGCCGAAGCGCGTGTGGGAGGTCTCCGGCCACGTCGAGGTCTTCAGCGACCCGCTCGTCGAATCCCTGCACACCCACAAGCGCTACCGCGCCGACCACCTGCTCGAGGCCTACGAGGAGAAGCACGGTCATCCGCCGGTCAACGGCCTCGCCGACATCCGCGACCCCGACACCGGCCAGCCAGGCAACTGGACAGAGCCGCAGAACTTCTCCGGCCTGTTGAAGACCTTCCTCGGCCCGGTGGACAACGAGGAGGGCATGGCGTACCTCCGTCCCGAGACCGCCCAGGGCATCTTCACCAACTTCGCCAACGTCATGGGCGCGGCGCGCATGAAGCCCCCGTTCGGAATCGCGCAGGTGGGCAAGAGCTTCCGCAATGAGATCACGCCAGGCAACTTCATCTTCCGCACCCGCGAGTTCGAGCAGATGGAGATGGAATTCTTCGTCGAGCCCGGCACCGATGAGGAGTGGTTCCAGTACTGGATCGACGCCTGCGAGGAGTGGTTCACCGACCTCGGGATCACACCGGGCAACATCCGCCGGTTCGAGCACCCGCAGGAGAAGCTGTCGCACTACTCGAAGCGAACCATCGACCTCGAATACCGCTTCCGGTTCGCCGGCAGCGAGTGGGGCGAGCTCATGGGCGTCGCCAACCGCACCGACTTCGACCTGAAGACCCACTCCGAGGGCTCCGGCGTGGACCTGTCCTACTTCGACCAGACCAAGAACGAGCGCTGGATCCCGTACGTGATCGAGCCGGCGTTCGGGCTCACCCGGGCGCTCATGGCGTTCCTCGTCGACGCGTACCACGAGGACGAGGCGCCCAACACGAAGGGCGGCGTCGACAAGCGCACCGTGCTGCGGCTCGACCGGCGACTCGCGCCGGTGAAGGTCGCCGTGCTGCCGCTCTCCCGCAACGAGCAGCTCTCGCCGGTGGCGAAGGCACTCGCGGCAGACCTGCGCAAGTACTGGAACATCGACTTCGACGACGCCGGTGCGATCGGGCGCCGCTACCGTCGCCAGGACGAGATCGGTACACCGTTCTGCATCACCGTGGACTTCGACACCCTCGAGGACAACGCGGTGACCGTGCGCGAACGCGACTCGATGGCGCAGGAGCGCATCTCCCTCGACCGTGTGCGCGGCTACCTGGCCGAGCAGCTGATCGGCGCCTAGCGGGAATACCGCCCGGGCTCAGGCGTTGCCTTGAGGGTGAGCGAACCCATCAAGGTAGACATCTGGTCGGACGTGCAGTGCCCATGGTGCTACATCGGTAAACGCAAGTTCGAGGCGGGGGCAGCCCAGTTCGGCGGCGACGTCGAGGTGGAATACCACTCGTTCGAACTCTCCCCGGACACCCCGGTCGACTTCGACGGCACGCCGGTCGACTACCTCAGCCAGCGCAAGGGCCTGCCCATCGACCAGGTGGAGAAGATGCTCGAGCGAGTGACCGGCATCGCCTCGAGCGTCGGTCTCGACTACGACTATGACCACGTGCACCAGACGAACACGGTCAAGGCGCACGAACTCATCCATTACGCCAAGGCGCACGGTCGCCAGCTCGACATGAAGGAGCGCCTGCTCAAGGCCTACTTCGTCGACGGGCGGCACGTGGGCCGCGTCGAGGATCTCGCCGACCTCGCCGCCGAGGTCGGCCTCGACCGCGCGGACGTCGTGCGCGCCCTCGAGTCGAACCAGTACCTCGCCGATGTGAAGGCCGACGTCGCCCTCGCCACTGAATACGGCATCCAGGGCGTGCCGTTCTTCGTGATCGACGGCAAGTACGGGGTGTCAGGCGCCCAGGACGCCGAAACGTTCGCTAACGTGCTCACACAGGTACGCACCGAGAGAGAAGCAACCCCATGAAGAATTCCCAGACTCTTCCGCTTCAGATCGTGGGGGATCCGAATGTGGCCTCCTGCGACGGCGACTTCTGTGAGATCCCCGACCACCACGAGCAGGCCGTGGTCAACCGCCGCCTCGACGAGGACCTCGTCTAGAGCCGCTCAGCGCCTAGGGCCGCCCAGGATCTGTAGCAGTTCAGGCGCTGATGTCGGCGACGGTCGCGTCGAAGGCCGCGATGAACGCGTCGGCATCCACGAACGCGCTGAAGCCGGCTTCTCCGGCACCCAGTGCAACCCGCGAGCCCACGATCACTGCGTCGACGTACACGGGCCAGGGGGAGCTGCTGCCGAGGGGCGTGATCGTGCCGCGTTCGTACCCGGCGGCCTCGAGGGCGAGTTCGGCGGTGGGCAGGGAGAGCTTGTTGACCCCGACGACAGCGCGCAGCTTCGACCAGGAGATCTGCCGGTCGCCGGGGATGAGGGCGAAGAGGTACTCGTTCGGCGCGTTAGAGGGGGTGTGCCGACGCACGACGAGGGTCTTGACAATGCCCCTCGGGTCGATGCCGAGCAGCACCGCAGCCTCCGCCAGGGAACCGGCCGCCGGGCGCTCGACGAACTCGACGTCGAGTCCGCGGGCAGCGGCATCCGCCATCACTCTGGCGCGTCCGTCTGGCTCTGTCATTGCTTCGCGGGCTTTCTGGGAGAATTGACCGGTGACCATCCTCGCCACCGCACATCCCAGCCTACAGATCGGGCGCATCCCGCTCGCTGTACCTGTCGTGCTCGCGCCCATGGCGGGCATCACTAACACGGCGTTCCGCCGGCTGTGCCGCGAGTTCGGCGCCGGCCTCTACGTCTCCGAGATGATCACCAGCCGCGCACTCGTCGAGCGCACGGAGGGCTCGATGCGCCTCATCAAGCACCACGAGTCGGAGACGACCCGCAGCGTCCAGCTCTACGGGGTCGACCCGAAGACCGTCGCCGAGGCCGTGACTATGCTCGTAGCCGAGGATCGCGCCGACCACATCGACCTGAACTTCGGATGCCCCGTGCCGAAGGTCACGCGCAAGGGAGGGGGAGCCGCGTTGCCCTGGAAGCTCGACCTGTTCCGCGACATCGTCGAGCGCGCGGTGAAGTCGGCAGGCGACCTCCCGCTCACCGTGAAGATGCGCAAGGGCATCGACTCCGACCACCTCACCTACCTCGAGGCCGGCCGCATCGCCGAAGACGCGGGTGTCGCGAGCATCGCGCTGCACGCGCGCACCGCCTCCGAGTTCTACAGCGGCCACGCCGACTGGGCGGCCATCGCCGCGCTCAAGCAGGCCATCACGAGCGTTCCGGTGCTCGGCAACGGGGACATCTGGTCGGGCGCCGACGCCATTCGCATGATCGAAGAGACCGGATGCGACGGGGTCGTCGTCGGCCGCGGTTGCCTCGGTCGCCCGTGGCTGTTCGGCGATCTCGCCGCTGCGTTCGAGGGCAAGACCGACATCGCCCAGCCGAGCCTCGGCACCGTCGCGGCGACCCTGCGCCGGCACACCGAGCTGCTGGTCGAGTTCTTCGATGGCGATGAGGATCACGCCTGCCGCGACATCCGCAAGCACGTCGCCTGGTATTTCAAGGGCTACCCGGTGGGCGGCGACCTGCGCGCGAGCCTCGCCACGGTGCAGAGCCTGCAGCAGATGGACGACCTTCTCGGCACCCTCGATTGGGAGCAGCCGTACCCCGGCGAGGCCTCCGAGGGCCCGCGCGGCCGGGCCGGAACGCCCAAGCGGCCGTCGCTGCCTGACGGTTGGCTGCTGAGCCGTGAGCTCGCCGACGCGCACCGCGCGGAGCTCGCCGAGGCCGAACTGAGCCACAGCGGTGGTTGAGCACGGGTACGGCGAGCACGACACCGCCCGCTGGTTTCCCGAGGAGCATTCGAGCCGTCGCAGCGACTTCGCGCGCGACCGCGCGCGGCTGCTGCACTCGAGCGCACTGCGCCGGCTCGCTGCGAAGACCCAGGTCCTGAGCCCGGCGGCCGGCCTCGACTTCGCCCGAAACCGGCTCACCCACTCTCTCGAGGTCGCGCAGGTGGGCCGCGAGCTCGCGACGAGCCTGGGGCTGGACCCGGATGTCGTGGACACGGCGTGCCTCGCGCACGACCTCGGGCATCCGCCGTTCGGTCACAATGGCGAACGCGCGCTCAACGCCTGGGCGAGCGACATCGGCGGATTCGAGGGCAACGCGCAGACCCTGAGGCTGCTCACGAGGATCGAGCCGAAGGTGTTCGGGCCGGACGGGCGTTCGTACGGCCTCAACCTCACCCGCGCGAGCCTCGACGCGAGCTGCAAGTACCCGTGGCCGGACACCGCGTCGGTGGGGGACCCGAGCGGCCGCGCCAAGTTCGGCTTCTACGCGGACGACGCCGAGGCGTTCGGTTGGCTGCGCGAG
Organism: Lacisediminihabitans sp.; assembly: GCF_036569425.1. Classification (GTDB taxonomy): domain Bacteria; phylum Actinomycetota; class Actinomycetes; order Actinomycetales; family Microbacteriaceae; genus Lacisediminihabitans. The sequence continues at coordinate 10,311 of NZ_DATCQQ010000069.1, read as the reverse complement.
GGTGCGCCGGAGCGCCGGCTCTGCATCGAGGCCCAGGTGATGGACCTCTCCGACGACATCGCGTACTCCGTGCACGACTTCGAGGACGCGGTGGTGAGCGGCTACATCGACGTCAAGGCGCTCGGCGCGCGCGTCGACCACGACGAGTTGGTCGAGTCGATGTTCGTCTGGATCGGCGGCGAACTCGGTCATGACGAACTCATCGCGGCGTTCGACCGCCTCGATTCGCTCGATGTGTGGATCGACCGCTGGGACGGCAGCCGAATCGACCAGGGCCGACTGAAGAACCTCACCTCGCAGCTCATCGGACGCTTTGCCGGTGCGGCCGTCGCAGCCACGCGGGCGCTCGGCGGGGACGGCAGCCTCATCCGGTTCACCGCCAACATGGTCGTTCCGCGGGAGATCCAGGCGGAGATCGCCGTGCTCAAGGGCATCGTCGCCGCCTTCGTCATGTCCCGGAACACGCGGCAGCCCATCTACAGCCAGCAGCGCGAGGTGCTCACCGATCTCGCGGACGCGCTGTACGCCCGCGGCGAGGCGGACCTCGACCCCGGATTCGCCGCTGACTGGCGCGCGGCCGAGACGGATGCCGCCCGCAAGCGCGCCGTCGTGGACCAGGTCGCGTCGCTCACCGACCAGTCGGCCATGGCGTGGCACGAACGGATCCTCGGGTAGGACTGCCGCCGGCGACTCCGGTTGTGCAGGACGCGGCGTGGGCGACTCCGGTTGTGCAGGACGCGGTGGGGGCGGTGGTGGCAGGGGTTGGAGACTCCGGTTGTGCAGGACGGGGCGTGGGTCGATGGTGGCCGGGGTTGGAGACTCCGGTTGTGCAGGACGGGGTGTGGGGCGGTGGTGGCCGGGTTGGGCGCTCCAGTTGTGCAGGACAGCCGGTTTGTCGACCCGCTGGGCCGTCCTGCAGAACTGGAGTCTGCGGGAGAGGCGGCGTGTGCGGGCGAGGCGTGTGGGCCGTCCTGCAGAACTGGAGTCTGCCGGAGAGGCGGCTCGTGTGGGCGCGCCATGTGAGGTGTCCTGCACAACCGGAGTCGCGAACGGCACCTGCGCAGCGGAATCCACAGGGAGGGCCCCGGCGCAGTGAGCGTCGCCGACCGAACCTAGAATGAGCAGGTGCCCGGCCTCATTCGACGAAACGATATCGACGAGGTTCGAGCGCGAATCAACATCGCCGACATCGTCGGCGACTACGTCACGCTCAAGGGTGCCGGCGTCGGATCGCTCAAGGGCCTCTGCCCCTTCCACGACGAGCGCAGCCCGAGCTTCCACGTGCGGCCGCAGGTGGGCCGTTACCACTGCTTCGGCTGCGGCGAGGACGGCGACGTCTTCAGCTTCCTGCAAAAGATGGACCACACCACCTTCACCGAGGCGGTGGAGCGGATGGCCGCGAGGGTCGGCTACGAACTGCACTACGAAGACGGCGGACAGGCCAACAGCGACCACGGCAACCGGGCCCGCATCCTCGCCGCCAACCAGGCCGCCGCCGAGTACTTCGTCATCCAGCTGACCACGCCCGATGCCGAGCCGGCCAGAGCGTTCCTCGGCCAGCGCGGCTTCGACCCGGGTGCCGCCCAGCGTTTCGGCGTCGGCTTCGCGCCCAAGACCGGCCTCACCAAGCATCTCAGGGCCCTCGGCTTCACCGAGGCTGAACTCGTCGCCTCGGGCCTCGTCGGCGAGGGCGATCGCGGCACATACGACCGGTTCCGCGGCAGGCTCGTCTGGCCCATCCGCGACGTCACCGGCCAGACCCTTGGCTTCGGTGCGCGCAAGCTCCTGGACGACGACCAGGGCCCCAAGTACCTCAACACTCCCGAGACGGCGGTGTACCACAAGTCGCAGGTGCTCTACGGTCTCGACCTGGCCAAGCGCGACATCTCGCGCGGCCGACAGGTCGTGGTCGTGGAGGGCTACACCGACGTGATGGCCTGCCACCTCGCGGGCATCACCACGGCCGTCGCCACCTGTGGCACGGCGTTCGGCGTCGACCACATCAAGGTGATCCGTCGGGTGCTCGGGGATGTCGACAACGCGGACTCCCGCGGCCTCGGCGAGGTCATCTTCACCTTCGACCCTGACGAGGCCGGCCAGAAGGCCGCGAGCCGCGCGTTCAGCGAGGAGCAGCGCTTCGCGGCGCAGACCTTCGTGGCCGTGGCGCCCGACGGGCTCGACCCGTGCGACCTGCGGCTCGAGCGCGGGGACGACGCGGTGCGCCGCCTCATCACGGCGAAGAAGCCCATGTTCGAGTTCATGATCAGGCGCGTGCTTGCCGGCCACAACCTCGACACCGTGGAGGGCCGGGTCGCCGCCCTGCGGGCCTCGGCGCCCGTCGTCGCCGGCATCCGCGACCAGGCGCTCAACATCGGCTACGTGCGCACCCTCGCCGGCTGGCTCGGCATGGACCTCGGCGAGGTCGGACGGGCGGTCGCCTCGGCGCACGGCAAGGTTCCGGAGGCGCAGAAGCCCCGCTACGGCACGGATGCGGCCGCGGCGCCGGCGCCGGTGGAGAACGGCCCGTCGCTCGTGCACCTGCCGACCGACCCGTCAACGAGGCTGGAGCGGGACTCGCTCATGGCGATCCTGCAGCATCCGGAGATCATCGGCGTCGACCTGGCCCAGCGCGCCAGCCGCGCGGCCTACGCGAATCCGTCTCTCGCGGTGGTGCGGGACGGAATCGCCGCGAGCATGGACGCCTTCGAATCACCGGAGTGGCTCGACCGCGTGATCGCCGAGGTGCCCGCCCCGTTCGCGATGCTGGTGAAGGAGCTCGGGGTCGCCCCGCTCCCCGAGAAGGAGGGGCGCGACCTCACCGCCTACTGCAGGGGCGTCACCGCGAACCTGATCGAGAGGGACCTGCTGCGCCGCAAGGCCGAGCTGCTCGGACGCCTCCAGCGCACCGACGCGGTGGCCGACCCCGGCGCGTACCGCGAGGTGCAGGTCGAACTCGTTCGCATTGAGGCCGAGCGCCGGGAACTCCGTTCGGAGTAGTTCGTCGCAATTGCAGTGACCGTTGTTGCAGTCGAGTAAACATTGGCCTATATCCGCCCCCTCGATTGGTCGCGCTCGTCGTATCTGTGTTACCAAGGAGTCATACAGCAGTGCTCTGGCGTGCCATTCGAGGCACACCTTTGTGTTCTTTACGAGAGAGGCAGACGGATATGACATCCGCATCCACGTTCCGCAAGCGAACGCTCGCCGTGCTTGGGGGCACCGCAATCGCGGCGCTCGCCCTGTCCGGCTGCGCCGCCGGCAGTAATGCGAACACCGCGTCAAAGACGCTCACCATCGGCACGACCGACAAGGTCACTGTGCTCGACCCGGCCGGCTCATACGACAACGGCTCGTTCGCCGTGCAGAACCAGGTCTTCCCATTCCTCTTCAACACTCCGTACGGTAGCCCCGAGGTCAAGCCAGACATCGCGCTCTCCGGCGACTTCACCGCGCCGACGGAGTTCACGGTCAAGCTCAAGCCAAACCTCAAATTCGCCAACGGTGACAAGCTGACGTCGTCCGACGTGAAGTTCACCTTCGACCGCGACCTCAAGATTGCGGACGAGAACGGCCCGTCGTCGCTTCTCTACAACCTCGACCACGTCGAGGCGACCGACCCGACCACGGTCGTATTCCACCTCAAGAGCGCGAACGACCAGGTCTTCAAGCAGATCTTGTCCAGCCCGGCCGGTCCGATTGTCGACGAGCAGGTCTTCCCCGCCGACAAGCTCGCGACCGACGACGAAATCGTCAAGGGCAACGCCTTCGCCGGCCAGTACACGATCAAGAGCTACAACTTCAACAACCTCATCTCCTACAAGGCAAACCCCAACTACGACGGGGTGCTCGGCAACGCGAAGACCGAGACCGTCAACGTGAAGTACTACACGTCGCAGTCGAACCTGAAGCTCGACATCCAGAACGGCAACATCGACGTCGCGTTCCGCAGTCTGTCGCCAACTGACATCGCGAGCCTGAACACCAACAAGAAGGTCACCGTCTATCACGGCCCTGGCGGTGAGATCCGCTACTTCGTGTTCAACTTCCAGACTGCTCCGTTCGGAACCAAGACCGCGGAAGCCGACCCGGCGAAGGCTCTTGCCGTGCGCCAGGCCGCCGCTGACCTGGTCGACCGCGACGCGCTCTCCAAGAACGTCTACAAGGGCACATACTCCCCGCTCTACTCCTATGTTCCTGACGGTCTCACGGGCGCGACGACCGTGCTCAAGAGCCTCTACGGGGACGGCAAGGGCGGACCGGATGCCGCGAAGGCCAAGTCCACTCTGGCCGCAGCCGGCGTCACCACCCCGGTGAAGATCAACCTGCAGTACAACACCGACCACTACGGAGAGTCGTCGAGCGACGAGTATGCGGCGATCAAGAGCCAGCTCGAGACCGACGGCCTGTTCTCGGTCAACCTGCAGTCGACCGAGTACGTGCAGTACTCCAAGGACCGGAAGGCCGGCGTGTACTCGGTGTTCCAGCTCGGCTGGTTCCCCGACTACTCGGATGCCGACAATTACCTCACGCCGTTCTTCTACAACCCGACGGACAAGGAAGCGTTCATCATCAACCACTACGACGATCCCGCCGTGGACAAGTTGATTCTCGAGCAGGGCGTCACGAGCGACAAGGCCGCCCGCGCGAAGATCATCGAGCAGATCCAGGCGGCGGTAGCCGCGCAGCTGCCGACGATACCGCTGCTGCAGGGCGACCAGGTCGCCGTGGCGGTCAAGGGTGTCTCCGGCGTGAAGGACACGCTCGACGCCTCCTTCAAGTTCCGCTACGCGGCGCTCAGCAAGGGCTGATCGATCTAACGGCTAGAATTCTCTAGCTGTGCTTTCGGGGCGACCCGCACCACGTGCGGGTCGCCCTCAGGCTTTTGTCCCGCTTCAGATCGATTGGTCACGATGACGTCATCCGCTTCCGGTACACCGGTTCTGGCGAAACCGGGTGGGGATCCCGCACCGGCGAAGGCGTCCGGCAAGGCCAAGGGCGGCAGTCTCGGCCGCTATATCTTCGTGCGGTTCCTGCTCATCTTCCCCACCGTCTTCATTCTCGTGACGCTCGTCTTCGTGCTCATGCGAACGATCGGCGACCCGATCACGGCGTCGCTCGGCGGCCGGCTCAACGCCCAACAGCTGCAGGAACGCATCCACGCCGCCGGCTACGACCGGCCCGTGATCGTGCAGTACTTCGAGTATCTGGGCCAGATCTTCACGGGCAACTTCGGAACGACGATCAGCGACAACCGGCCGATCAGCACGGTGCTGCTCACCTATGGCGGAGCCACCCTCGAACTCGCCTTTTACGCCCTCATCGTGGCGTTCATCGTGGGCATTCCGCTCGGGATGCTCGCAGCATACCTCCGGGACAAGTGGCCGGATGCGGTCCTGCGCGTTTTCGCCATCCTCTTCTACGCCACGCCGGTGTTCTTCGCCGGCCTGCTGCTCAAGCTCGTCTTCGGGGTGTGGCTCGGCGTGCTGCCGATCGCCGGTCGATCGTCGACGAGCACCGAGCTCGAACTGCAGTTGCTGCCGAACAAGACGGGCATCTACCTCATTGACGCCTTCCGGCTCGGCGACCCGGCCGCCATCGCGGACGTGCTCCAGCATGCGGTGCTGCCTGGGCTCGCCCTCGGCCTGCTCACCGCCGGCGTGTTCCTGCGCCTGGTGCGCACCAACGTCATTGGCACGCTCTCGGCCGACTACGTGGACGCCGCGAGGTCGCGCGGGGTGAGCGAGTACCGCCTCGTGCGCCGTCACGCATACAAGCCGGCGCTCATCCCCATCATCACCGTGATCGGCCTGCAGATCGCCCTGCTCCTCGGCGGGGCGGTGCTCACCGAGACGACCTTCGAGTGGAAGGGCCTCGGATTCATGCTCGCCCAGTACCTGTCCGCGCGGGACTTCGTGGCCGTGCAGGGCATCGTCGCCCTGCTTGCCGTGATCGTGGCCCTCACCAACTTCATCGTCGACATCATCGCGGCGCTCATCGACCCGAGGGTGAGGTACTGACATGACGTCGATCGACGTTCCCAAGCGGCCCAGCCTCTGGCAGCGTCTGCCCGTGGTGCACCAGTTCCGGCAGAGCGTGGGGCTCCAGCGCGGCATGCTCGTGGCCGGACTCGTGATCACCGCGGTGTTTCTTCTCACGGCAATCTTCGCCCCGCTGCTCGCGCCGTACGGCTACTCGCAACTGAAAGACGCCTCAGGCAACTTCGGGTCCCAGCTGCCGCCGGGCGGCAAGCACATCCTGGGCACGACTGTCGGCGGCTACGACGTGCTTTCCCGGGTGATCTGGGGTTCGCAGACGGCGGCGCTCGTGATCATAGCGGCCATCATCTTCTCCATCTTCGTCGGAGTGTTCCTCGGGCTGGTTTCCGGCTACCTGGGCGGATGGCTCGACCGGGTGCTCGTGGTGGTCGCGGACGCGGTGTACGCCTTCCCCAGCCTGTTGCTCGCCATCGTGATGTCGATCGTGATCTCGGGAGGGCAGTCCAACCTCTTCGGCGGCATCCTCGCGGCGGCCATTTCGATCACCGTCGTCTTCGTGCCCCAGTACTTCCGGGTGATCCGGGCGGAGACCGTGCGTATCAAGTCGGAGGCGTTTGTCGAGTCGGCCAAGGTGATCGGGGCCAGGAGCTGGCGCATCATGTTCCGCCACGTACTTCGCAACGCGACCCGCACGCTGCCGCTCATCTTCACGCTCAACGCCTCAGAGGCGATCCTCACCCTCGCCGGGCTGGGCTTCCTCGGCTTCGGCATCGAGCCGACGTCCGCGGCCGAGTGGGGCTACGACCTCAACAAGTCGATCTCGGATGTCACGAGCGGCATCTGGTGGACCTCGGTGTTCCCGGGCCTCGCGATCGTGCTCGTGGTGCTGGGAATCACCCTCGTCGGTGAGAGCCTCAACGACCTCGCGGATCCGCGGTTGAGAACCAGACGTCGGGCCGACGGCTCGCCACCGCCCGCCCCGACCCTGGACACCGCCCCCGAGGCGAGCACGGATGTCGTCGGCGATCTCGCACTGGAGGTGCGCGAATGAGTTCACTCACCCGCGGCGAACAGGCGGTCGGCATCACCGACCTCACCATCACGTTCGCGACCGACGGCGGCGACGTGCGCGCCGTCGACGGCGTGACACTCTCGGTGAACGCGGGGGAGGTGCTCGCGATCGTCGGCGAGAGCGGCAGCGGGAAGACCGTGACCGCGAAGTCGATTCTCGGGCTCCTGCCGGAGACGGCCACGGCATCCGGTGTGGTGCTTCTCGGCCAGGACAACGTCGTCACCGTGAGCAAGTCCCGGTTGCGGGAGATCCGCGGCACGAGCGCGGCGATGGTCTTCCAGGAGCCGTCGACGGCGCTCAACCCCGTCTACACGGTCGGCTGGCAGATCGCGGAGGGCCTGCACGCCCACGGCAAGTACACGCGGGCGGAGGCCAAGGCCAAGGCGATCGACATTCTCGAGAAGGTCGGCATCCCGGACGCGGCCAACCGGGTCAACTACTATCCGCACCAGTTCTCCGGCGGCCAGAAGCAGCGGGTCGTCATCGCAATGGCGCTCGTGCTCGATCCAGAGCTGATCGTCGCCGACGAGCCGACGACGGCGCTCGACGTGACCGTGCAGGCCGAGATCCTCGACCTGCTGCGCCGGCTGCGCGACGAATTCGACACCGCGATCGTGCTCATCACGCACAACATGGGCGTGGTCGCCGACCTCGCGGACCGCGTGGCCGTGATGTTCGAGGGCAAGGTCGTGGAGGAGGCGGATGTCACCTCCCTCTTCGAAAACCCGCAGCATCCGTACACGAAGAAGCTGCTCGCCGCCGTGCCATACCTCGGCTCCGGCACGGTTCGCACGCAGGAGCGCGCGGCCGAGCGTGCCCTCACGACCTTCGAGGCGCTCGTGGTCGCCAAAGACCTCGTGATCGAATATCCCGGCCGCCTCGGCAGGAAGGGTTTCCGCGCCGTCAATGGTGTGAGCTTCGAGATCGGCGCGCGCGAGGTGCTCGGCCTGGTGGGCGAGAGCGGATCGGGAAAGACCACCATCGGGCGGGCGATCGGCGGACTCACGAAGATCACGGGCGGGTCGCTCACGGTGCTCGGCCAGGAGATGCTCGGGGTGCACGAGCGCCGGTTCCGGCCCCTGCGCCGGGACATCGGCTTCGTGTTCCAGGACCCTGCCACCAGCTTCAATCCGCTTCTCACGATTGCCGAGTGCGTCGCCGAGCCGCTCATCGTTCACGGCAAGTCGCCGAATTCCCGCGCCGCCCGCTCGCGGGTGAACGAACTGCTCGAGGCGGTCCAGCTGCCCAAGGCGTTCGGCGACCGCTTCCCGCACGAACTGAGCGGTGGCCAACGGCAGCGGGCATCCCTTGCCAGGGCCCTCGCCCTGCAGCCGAAGCTGCTCATCGCCGACGAGCCGACGAGCGCGCTCGACGTCTCGGTGCAGGCGCGGGTGCTCGAGCTGTTCGCCGAGCTGCAGAAGGAGTTCGGTTTCGCCGCGCTCTTCATCAGTCACGACCTCGCGGTCGTCGACATTCTCGCCGACCGCATCGCCGTGCTCTACCAGGGCGAACTCGTGGAGGAGGGGACCGGCGCCGAGGTGCTCGGCGCGCCGCAGCATCCGTACACCAAGCGGCTGCTCGCCTCGCTGCCCGTGCCGAACCCGGCCGAGCAGGCGCTTCGACGCGAAGCGCTGCGACTCCTGCGGGCCGAGGAATAGCGTGGAGTCCCCGCCCGCGGGCCTGGTGGTGTCGGCACAGGACGTGTCGATCCGCTACCGAGCCAACAACACGCAATCGCGTTTTCTTGCGGTGGGCGGGGTGAATCTCGACATTGCGGCTGGCGAGATTGTGGGACTGCTCGGCGAGTCCGGGTCGGGCAAGTCCACGCTCGCGGGAGCAATCGCCGGGGAGGTGGGGCAGATCGGTTCCGGCGAGGGCACCCCCCAGATCTCCGGGGGATCGCTCGAGGTGTTCGGCCGCGAGCTTCGCGGCATCAACCGCCGCCGCCGCGACCGTCTCACCCTGAGGATCGGCTACCTGCGCCAGGACGAGGCCGAACGGCTGAGCCCCATCCTCACGATCGCGGAGAACGTGGCTGAGCCGATCTTCCGGCGCGACCGCAAGTTCAACGTGCGCGAGGCGAATGCGGCCGTCGCCACCGCGATCGACGCGGTGCGACTGCCGCTCGGCCTCATGTCCCGGCTGCCGCACGAACTCAGCAGCGGGCAGCGGCAGCGTGTGGCCCTCGCGCGGGCCCTCATCCTCGAACCGGCACTGCTCGTGGCCGACGAGCCCACCCGCGGCGTCGACGCCCTCGTTCGGGACAGTGTTCTCGACACTATCGCGGCGCTCCAGCACGATCGGGTTTTCTCGGCGCTCATCGTGAGCAGCGAGCTGTCCGTAGTCTCGCGGATTGCCAGCCGGGTCGTCGTGCTGCAGCGCGGGGTCGCGGTGGGGGATGGCCCCATCGACGAGGTGCTCTCCGATCCGGAGGACTACTACGTGAAGGGGCTCGCCAAGGCCAGGCGGCTCGAACTTTCGAGGGGCAAACCAGCACCGCCATACCCGGGTGCGAAGGACCATCACAGTGTGCCGCCAGGCGCCGGGAGATCAACCACGTGAGTACAACACAGCGCGCAGTTTCGCAGCACCGAGCAGTCTCTGCGCGCGAGGTCGAGGCCGTGTCACCCGAACGCCGTCCGCACCCGGGAACGATCGCCGTGATGCCCGACGACGATCCGATGTTCGCCGATGCCGTGCGCGCCGGCGGCGGCGAGATCGCGCCGCTGTCAGAGCACACCCGCGGACTCGTCTGGCTGTCGTACGGTGACGCGCAGGATCTGGTCGCCGTGCTCGACGCTCACCCCGGCATCGAGTGGGTGCAGCTGCCATACGCGGGTGTCGACGCCTTCTCGCACGTGCTCGCGGGCTATGCAGATCGACCGCTGCCGCTCTGGACGAGCGCGAAGGGAGCGTACTCCCAGCCGGTCGCCGAACATGCGCTCACGCTCGCTCTTGCCCTGCTGCGCCTCATCCCGCAGCGGGTCCGCGCCACGAGCTGGCCGACCGGCGAGAAGTTCGGCACGTCGCTGTTCGGGCTGAACGTGCTCATCGTGGGCGCCGGCGGGATCGCCGTCGAGCTCATCCGGCTGCTCGAGCCGTTCGGGGTGCACGTCACGGTGGTGCGACGCAGCCAGGGAGACCTGGCGGGCGCCGAGCTCACGGTCACCTCCGACCGGCTCGGCGAGGTGCTGCCGGACGCGGACGTCGTCGTGATCGCCGCGGCCTTCACCGACGGCACCC
>NZ_DATCQQ010000068.1:0-35317 GCF_036569425.1 Lacisediminihabitans sp. | reverse complement strand
CGGGAGTGGTGACTCCCGCCGTGAGCGCGTATCCCCCGCCGCCGGCACCGAGGTCCGGAAGCGGTGCGAGGATCAGCCCTTCGTGCTGCCTGCCAGGAGGCCACGCACGAAGAACCGCTGCAGCGCGAAGAACACGATGAGCGGCACGAGGATCGAGATGAACGCGCCCGCCGTGAGCAGGTTCCAGTCCTGGCCGCGGCTTCCAGTGATCTCCGCGAGCAGCTTCGTCATCGGGGCGACGCCACCGTCGGCGAAGACCAGGGCCACGAGAAGGTCGTTCCACACCCAGAGGAACTGGAAGATCGCGAACGACGCGATGGCGGGCATGGTGAGCGGAAGCACGATCCTGAAGAAGATCTGGCCGTGGTCGGCGCCATCCACCCTTGCCGCCTCGATGAGCTCGCTCGGGATCTCGGAGATGAAGTTGTGCAGCAGGAAGATCGCCAGGGGCAGCGCGAAGATCGTGTGCGCGATCCACACCTGGGAGTACGACCCGCTTGCGTTCAACCCCGCGAAGATGGGAACTCCGCCGATGACCAGTCCGCGCGAGAACAGGCTCAGCAGCGGAACGAGCGCCATCTGCAGCGGCACGATCTGCAGGGCGAAGACGCCGATGAACATCCAGTTCTTGCCCTTGAAGTCGATCCACGCGAAGGCGTACGCCGCGAGGCTCGCGATGACGAGCGGGAAGATCGTCGCCGGAAGCGTGATCGCGATCGAGTTGATGAACGACCCGGCGAGGTTCAGCTGGCTGTTGCCGGCGTTAAGCACCTGCGTGTAGTTGTCGAGCGTGAACCCGGGGTTCTGAAAGATCGTCCACCACCCGTTTCGCAGGATCTCCTTAGCCGGGCGAATCGACGAGATGAACAGCCCGAAGGTCGGTGTGGTCCACAAGACGGCGATGATCAGCGCCGCGACCGTTGCGCCCCGACTGGTCAGGCGTCGCTTGGTGCGCTTCGTCGCGGTGAGCCCGGTGGCACGCTCGCCCGCGCCCAGCTGGACCTTGGTCGCGGTATCGATGGGTACATCAATCGGAGTGACGGCGCTCATCGGATCTCCCTCTGCTTCTTGATCTGCCGTGCGTTGTAGATGATGATCGGGAGCACCAGCACGAAGAGAACCAGCGCGAAGGCGGCCGAGCGTCCGTTCTCGAAGCCCTTCCACTGCGTGTACATCTCGTTGGCGATGACGCTCGTGTCGTTTGCGCCGGCGGTCATGGTGCGAACGATGTCGAACACCTTGAGCGACGCGATGGAAATCGTGGTCAGCACGACCACGAGGGAACTGCGGATGCCGGGAACCGTGACATTGACGAATCGCTGCCAGGCGTTGGTCCCGTCGAGTTCGGCCGCCTCGAGCTGCTCCGCGGGAACACCCTTGATCGCGGCCGAGAGCACCACCATGGCGAAGCCGGTCTGGATCCAGACGAGCACCACGATGAGGAAGAACGTGTTCCATGGCGAGTTCTGGATCCACTCCACCGGCTGTCCCCCGAACCAGACCACGATCTGGTCGAGCAGGCCGATCTGGTTCTGGCCCGCCGGGCGGGCCGCGTAGACGAAGCGCCAGATGATGCTCGCCCCGACGAAGGAGATGGCCATCGGCATGAAGACGAGGATCTTGAAGTACTTCTCCCCGCGGGACTTGTCGATGAACATGGCGTAGGCGAGGCCGAAGGCCGTCGACACCGCGGGCACGATGAGCACCCAGACGATCGTGTTGAGCACCACGCGGATGCCGGTCTGCTGGGTGAAGATCCAGACGAAGTTGTCGAGTCCGATGAATCGGTTGCCCCGGCTGTTCTGGAAGGCGGCGATCGTCGTGCCGATCGTGGGGTAGATGAGGCCGATGGCGAGCAGGAAGACCGCCGGGGCCAGGAAGCCGATCAGCTGGAAGAGATAGCCGGCGCCCTGCTTGGCGCGGTAGTCGAGGATGAAGAACACCCCGCCGAGCACCGCGGCGACGGCGGCCGCGGCCGGAATCGACCCGAGGGTGAGAAAGAGCGCGAGTGGTGCGAGTACGCACACAACAAGGCGGATGATCGTGTACCGGCGGCCGGAGCGCGGCGCGATCTCCACGAAGAAGAGGATGAGGGCCATGACCGCGAGGAACGCGAGAATGACGAGCGGTATTTGCGCCAACGCAGGAAGCGTTGAGATCCAGCGCAGAAAGTCTGACATTTACACCCTTTCGAGTACGACGGTGGACTCAGAAGACAACGGGCTGAAGCGACGATGCTAACGACACCGTAGCAAGGAGCGGGGGATGGCCGGCGGAAATATTTCTCCGCCGGCCATCCTTGTGAAGCGAGCTACTTAGAAGGCCACGACGCGTCGATGGTCTTCAGGACCTCGTCGGTGGACTTCCCGTTCACCCAGTCGACCATGCCGGTCCAGAAGGAACCGGCTCCCACAACGCCCGGCATGAGGTCCGAGGCGTCGAAGCGGAAGGTCGTCTTCGGGTCCTGCAGGATCTTGATCGCCTGCTGCAGGATGGGGCTGGACGCGTTCTTCGGGTCGAGACCGTTGTTCGCGCTGATCACGCCGCCGAGCTTGACGCGGCTGTTCGCCCACTCGGGGCTGGAGAGGTACTCCTGCACCTTGATGGTGTCCGCGTCGTTCGAGAACGCCGCGACTACCTCGCCACCACCGGTGACGGCCTGGCCTGCACCGGCATCGATCGGCGGGGTGAGGAACGCCCAGACCTGCTTGTCTGGCCCAACCGTCGCGTTGCCGTTCTTCGGGTCAGTGATGAACCCATCGAAGAAGGACGCCTGGTGGGTCAGTGCGCACGAGCCGTCGCCGACGACGCGAGCGACGTCACCGAACGGCGTGGCGTTGATCGACTTGACGTCGCCGAAGCCCGCGTTCACGTACTTCGGGTTGAGCAGGATGGAGCCGACGGAGTCGAACGCCTTCTTGATCGCCGGGTCGGTGAACGGAATCTTGTGGCTTACCCACTTGTCGTAGGTGGCCGCTCCGGCCTGCCGAAGCACGAGGTCCTCCACCCAGTCGGTTCCCGGCCATCCGGTCGCCGCGTCGGAGCCGAACCCGGCGCACCACGGCGCCTTGCCGGTCTTCTCCTGGATGGTCTTGGTCACGGCCATGAGCTCGTCCCACGTCTTGGGAACCTCGACGCCCCAGTCCTTGAACTTCGCCGGGGAGTACCAGATGAAGCCCTTGACGCTCGCCATGAGCGGCGCGCCGAAGAGCGTTCCACCGGTTGACGCGTACGCGGCCCAGTCCTTGGACCAGTACTTCTTGGCGTTGGCCGCGACGCTCGCCGGAGCCGGCTGGATGAAGTCCCTCGAAGCGAGGTCGTTGAGCAAGCCTGGCTGCGGGAAGATCGCGAGGTCCGGTGCGTTTCCACCCTGGGCCCGGATGCTGATCTGGGTCTCGAATTCCTTGCTCGACTCGTACTTGATGGTGATCTTGTTCTTCTTCTCCCAGTCCGCCCAGGACTGGTTGAGAAGCTGGGCCTCGGTGTCGGCGATCGTGCCATAGATGGTCACGACTCCGTCGGCCTTGCCTGCGTCGCCCGGGCCCTTGTTCGACGAGGTGGAGCCGCCCCCCGACGAGCAGCCCGCGAGAGCAAGGCCCGCGATGGTAAGAAAAACGAGTGGGGCTGTGATGCGGCGGTGCACGGTGGAACTCATGTAACTCCTCCTCATTGAGGTTCTTCCGCAGGTGTTCATGGCTGAACGCGGACTGGACAGTGCTGTGTCGCCGGTTCGCCGGCGCTGGTACACGCGCAGGCTGACAATAGGGAACCGGTTCCACTCGACAAACTACGACACCTCGAGGGGTTTCTGCAAGCGCTTGGTGTGGCCTGTTATCTAACGTTTTCGTCACGCGCATGTCGCGCCGGAGCGACAGGGTTGATCCACATTCGCGCCGTGGGAGCGCGACCATGTGGAACCGGTTCCATTCGACCGAAAAGATCGCTAGGCTGTGCTCCGCCGAGCCGCTGCCGAAGGAGATGGGGTGCTTGTGAGCGCAATCGCCGATGTCGCACGCCTCGCGGGCGTGTCGAAATCCACCGCATCCCGGGCGCTTAGCGGCCGGGGCTACGTCTCGGATGAGACCAGGACGAAGGTGGAACGGGCGGCCGCAGCGATCGGCTACGTGGTCTCCTCCAACGCGGCGAGCCTGGTCACCGGTCGAAGCCGCAATGTGGGCGTGGTCATCCCCTTCGTCAACCGCTGGTTCTTCGCCGAGGTGCTCGAGGGCATCGAGAGCGCCCTCATCGGCGCGGGCTACGACCTCACCCTCTACCGGCTCAGCCCGCACGCCGCCCTGCGCGAGCGCATCTTCGACTACTTCCTGGTGCGCAAGCGCGTGGACGCGGTGATCGCCGTCGACGTGGCCCTGACCTCGCACGAGGTCGCGCTGCTCAAGTCCCTCGGCAAGCCGATCGTGAGCATCGGAGGGAACATCGACGGCATTTCGTCACTCAGCATCGACGACGTGCGGGCGTCCCGGTTCATGACCGAACATCTCCTGAGCCTCGGCCACACCCGCATCATGCATCTGGGGGGCGACCTCAACGAGCAGATGGACTTCCGAGTGCATGCCCAACGTCTCGCGGGCATGCGGGAGGCCCTCGACGCCGCCGGAATTGCGCATCCCGACGATTTCCGCGCGGTTCCGTACACGATTCCCGGCGGATACGCCGGTGCCCTCTCCGTGCTCGGCGATCCTGGCTCACGACCGACGGCAATCGTCGCCGGTTGCGACGAGATCGCGATCGGCGCGATCGTGGCGGCCCGGCAGCTCGGCATCACCGTGCCGGAGCAGGTCTCCATTGTCGGGATCGACGGCCACAATCTGGCGGAAATGTTCGGGCTGACGACGCTCGAGCAATACCCGGTGGACCAGGGCGCCAAGGCGGTCGAAATGATCTTGGAACGGCTCACGAGCGATCGTGGGCCCCTCGAGGACGAAAGGGTGACGATGCCGGTGCGCATGATCGTGAGGCGCAGCACAACGGCGCCCGCCGACGTCACCGTGCACTGATCGTCGCTGCCCCGAGATCGACGCGGCCTGATCGACGCTGCCCTAATCGACACCATCCCGGTGCAGTCGCCCGCCGCGGCAGCGCCGGGACCTGTGGCCCCGGCGCTGCCGCGTCGTGCAGACGGGCCGTGCCCCCATCAACGCGCTGAACCGGGCTAGCCAGAGGGTAAGACTGTCTAGTCCACACACAGATCGGGGTACAACTCGCGGAATTCGCGCCCTCCACCTCGAGAAATCCGGTGGCGACGCGTCCTCATTATGGTGGACAACGAATGCCAATCGCAAGTAGCCTCAGGCAAGAGCAATCGGTGAAACGATTCGCTCGGCGCTCCATGGGCCGACATTGCCGTCGGTCGGCTCCTCGAGGGCGCTGCAACGTCCGTCCCTGATCCCGGATGCTGCGGCGTAGACGGCACAGGCGCGGGACATGCCGAGTGGTTACGGCGTGTCCCGCGCCACCCGTGTCCCCGCAAGCAGAGGCCCTCTGGCAGCGTCGCCAGGGGGCCTCCTGTGTGTGTCTTGCGCGCGATGGGAGTCTTCCGCGCGATTGGAGTGGCGCGCCCCCAACGCGAAGGGCGCCGCCCCGTGTGGGACGACGCCCCGAGAATGCGGGACTCCCTCACGGAAGTCCGCATTCACAGACAGCATCGAAAACGCCGCAAGCATGAGCCCCGAAGGGCGTCGACTACTTGAGGGTGACGGTGGCGCCAGCTTCTTCGAGCTGAGCCTTTGCCTTCTCGGCGGTCTCCTTGTTGACACCCTCGAGCACAACGCCGGGGGCGTTGTCCACGACGGCCTTGGCCTCGCCGAGGCCGAGGCTCGTGAGGGCACGGACCTCCTTGATGACCTGGATCTTCTTGTCGCCGATGGACTCGAGGACGACGTCGAAGGAGTCCTTCTCCTCGACCTCTTCGACCGGAGCGGCGGTTCCGCCGGCAGCAGCAGCTGCAACGGGGGCGGCCGCGGTGACCTCGAAGACCTCTTCGAACTTCTTGACGAACTCGCTGAGCTCAATGAGCGTGAGCTCCTTGAATGCTTCGATGAGGTCGTCGCCTGAAAGCTTTGCCATGATGTTTCTCCTTGTTTCTCGTGTTGTAAGCCGCGGTGTCTAACGTCCTTGCGGAGTTAGGACGCGGAATCCTGCTTCTCGCGCAGCGCGTCGACCGTACGAACGGCCTTGGCGAGCGGAGCGTTGAACATGTACGCCGCGCCGAACAGCGAGGCCTTGAAGGCGCCGGCAAGTTTGCCGAGCAGCACCTCTCGGGTCTCGAGATCGGCGAGCTTGATGACCTCTGCCGGGGTCAGGGGGTTACCGTCGAAGTAACCGCCCTTGATGACCAGCAGCGGGTTTGCCTTGGCGAAGTCGCGAAGACCCTTCGCAACGGTGACCGGGTCACCGTGCACGAACGCGATCGCGGACGGACCGGCAAGGTCGTCGTCAAACGACGAAATGCCAGCCGCGTTCGCGGCGATCTTGGTCAACGTGTTCTTCACCACGGAGTACGTGGCGTTCTCACTGAGAGTGGTGCGCAGCGTCTTCAGCTGAGCGACAGTGAGCCCGCGGTACTCGGTGAGCAGTACGGCGGTCGAGTCGCGGAACTTGTCCGTGAGCTCGGCAACCGAAGCTTCCTTGTTCGCCATGTGGCTCCTAGTAATGGATTTGTGGTGCGTGGTTGTGCGTTCCGGACCACCGGGCCGTGCCACGACAACAAAAAAAGCTCCGGCGCAAGCGCACGGAGCCAAACCAACACGGAGCTAAACCATGGAAGGAATTCTCAATACACCTGCGCAGGTCTTCGCTGTAGCGAACATTCGATCGGCGGCTGCGATTCAGAGAATCGACGCACACCAATAACCGGCGGTCTTTGGCTGTGGATAAGACTACGGGATGAAGTAGCCGCCGCGCAACACGGCCGCGAGCGCCTTGTCCGACAGGCGTGCCGTGGTGCCAGACGGGCCGTGTTGCCGGACGGGCTCGGCGTCAGGCGGGGGTGCGGTGATGCCGGGGGCACCAGGCCGGCTCCACGTCAGGCGAGGAATCGGCAGCCCACCCTCCGGGCTCACGCCTCCCTCTCACTCTTCGTCCCCGCCGCTCCCCTTTTTGTCCTGAACTCGACCATGGCCTCGCGGTACGCGCGACTCTTGCTCGGCAGGGGGATTAGCTTCCGTTCCGGGTCAATGTCTGGCGGTGGTTTCAACCAGTAGGTATCGTCCACTCGAACAACCCGCCAGTGGTTGTTGTGCAGATTGAGATGGTGGAAACGGCACAACAAGATTCCGTTCACTTTGTCCGTTCGTCGCCTTATGATCCGTTCATGCCTAGACACTTGCGCGACCCGGCACCGGGCGATAGGCGACGAGGATTCCTCCGTGGCTTTCTCGACGCAGTCGGCGCATTTGTCGACGCGGCGATTACTGCAGTATTCAGCGGATGGTGAACATCAATAGCTATTCAGGGTGAGATTTACGATTTGTCCCGTCGGCGATGTTCGTCAGGCCGAAGTCGCGGTCCCACTCGTCGATGTGGTGGGCTTCGCACCAGGCGGGAGGACGATCGCAGTCTCCGATCATGCAGCCCCCGTCGCGGGCGGCGAGTCCCGTGCGTTGCCTCTCGGTGAAGGTGCGCTGGTCCCTGCCCACGTCGACGCACTGTCCGCCGACATCGAACAGGATCCCCAGGGTCCCGGTGTCGCACAGGAATCGCTCGACCGTCTCCATCGACACCGGGTCCGCGACCCCCTCGATATAGCCGTGACCGGCTGGGCCGTCCGTGGTGGGCAGAGTCGGGCGGGCCGCGAGGCTGTGTTCGGAGACGATGACCCTCACGGCGGGCCGTCGGCTGCCGAAGATGGTGCCGGGATCGACAGCGCCGGCGATGCGGACCATTTCGACGAACGCGTCGGCACACAGTTGTTCCGTGCTGCGCGGATCATCGACGATCGCCCGCGCACGCGACTTCTTCGCGGCGCTAACGAATCGGGGGCCACCTCGCCTCGGACTGAGCACGGCGTCGAGGGCGGAGAAGACGATCCTGCCGGACTCGGGGTCGAGGGCGCCGTTGATCTGGTACATGCCGTCGCGACGAACCCAATAGGTCATCCGTCTGGCGGCGTATCGGTGTCGCTCGCGATCGGCGATGCCGTTCTGGTCCATCTCGTCCCGCAACTGCCTTGCGCGGCGGTAGAGGTGGTCGGCGGACATCCCCGCCGACTCGGCGAGCAACTGCTGGCTCGCCGCGGCGAGCATGCCTCCGTCGATGGTGTCGTCAGTGTCGCCGAGCCCGCGGCGGATGGCTTCCCCGCCGCCCGCGGACACCGAGCCGGCGACCAGGGCGTCCGCGATTGGCGCTTCCCACGGGAATGCCCCCTCGCCAGGGTCAGCCAAGCCGGCATCGATGAGGGCAGTGTCGGACTCCTCGGGGCCATCTCCGACCCCGATGACCTCCAGATTCGCGACGGCCTTGATACCGGCGGTAGCCGCAGCGGTGTCGATGAGGATGGTGCCGAGGGCCACAAACTTGCCGGCTTCGGCGAGGGTGGTCTGCAGTCGGGCGCGAATGAGAGCCTCCGCGCTTCGGAATCCGGCCTTCTGAGCGAGGCCGGAATGGCCGAACGGCACGCGCGACCTGCGAGCGATCTCCCCCGCCGCCCACGCGGCAAAAGCGTCCACGTGTCGACGGTGGGCGACGATCACGTCCAGGGCGTGCAGCAACTCGTCCCCGGCGAACCCGGCGAACCCCTGTCCCGCGGCCAGCGCAGCGACTGCCCGGGCCGACGCGAGGAACGCCTCGGCAGGGTCGGCCCGGGGCGGGCCGGGCGGATCGGCATCGCTCGCCGCATGAGCCGGGAAGCCTTCCGGAGCCGCCGTCGCGATGGGGGTGGTCATGCGTCAATTCTCCCACCTTCGAACATATATTCGAAGGCGAGGAGCTAATCTGTGCAGAACTCTTATTCGCAGGCTTGGTGCGGAGAGGAGCGGAAAGCCGGCCGGCCGGCGGCGGGCACCCCGCGACGCGTCAGTCGGCCCGTTGGCCGCCAGATTCGGGTCCAGCAGCGGCCGAGGAACGGTCGACGGGCGCGGATGGCGAAGTTCGAGACCGCTCCATACCCGATGACGCGCCCGGCTTGACACCGGGAGAAGACGCGCGCGCCTTGGCGGTCCCCGACGCCGGCTTCGCTGACGCGCTCGGCTTCGCTGACGCGCTCGGCTTCGCGGCCGTGCCAGGCTTCGCGGCCGTGCCCGGCTTCGCTGACGCGCCCGGCTTCGCTGACGCCACGCGCTTCGGTGAGGCCGTCGATGCCGGGACCGGATCTGCGGTCGGGGCCGGGCTGGCGGCGGAGCGTTCGACGACCGGGGTGGCCGCGTGGTCGGCGGCCGTGGACACGGATTCAGAAAGGGACGCAGGAGCGGGTACGGAAGTACGAGCGGAGGCAGACAAGGGCGCGGCGTCAGTAGCGGACGCTGAAGCTGAAGCGGACTCGAGAGCAGGCGGGGACGCGGAAGGCACGGCCGTTTCGGAAGGAGAACCGGAGTCCGGGACGGTGGCGGCGTCGCCCTCCCCAGACGCACCGCGGGCCCGCCGGCGTCGATCGGGCAGCAGCACGAATCCCGCGAGCAGCACCACCACGATCCCGAGCACGATGCCGGCCACCAGCAGTCCCTGCGTCGGTGGGCTAGCGGCGGTGGCGGGCGCATCGGCCACGAGTTTCTTGCGGAACTCCGCGTTCGGCAGGGCGGAGGTGACGCCCGACTTCCCCGGGATGAGCGGCGTTATCGTCGTACCGTCCGAGGCGAACCAGGCCCCGGTCGGGTCGTCCCGCACGAGCAGGGAGCCCGCGGGGGCGGCGGCGAGAGCGGCCACCGTCGCGGTGCCCGGCGCAAAGTTGGCGAGCTCCGGTTGGTCGCTGCCGGGGTTGATCCACACCGTCGCGAGGCCGAGTACGACGTCGTTCTTGGTGGAGACCGGCGCGACCCAGTTGTTGGTGAGCTCGGTCGGGGTCGTGCCCGCGCCCGACCGGAAGGCCTTGGTGAAGGCGAGCACGCGCCGCACCGTTCCGATCTTCGTTGTCGCGTCGTACGAGCTCGCCCCATACAGGTCGGCGAGCCTCGGCACGAGGCCGGTCGCGAAGTAGGACGCGACCTCCTCCGGAACTCGGGGCTCGTCGCTGGCCAGGGCGGTTTGCGCGCCGATGCCCACCGTCGCGATCGCCAGGACGGCGATCGCGATGGCGCGTCTATACACAATCACGCCTGGGCATGGTTTCGCCAGGAGTGCTCGGGTTCGAACCCGAGCAGACGACGAGCCTTGTCGATCGAGAGCATGGTCTCGGTCTCGCCGAGCTCCTTGGTGACCGTGACGTTCGGGAAGACCTCGGAAGCGAGCGAGGCGCTGGAGCGGCTCATGGTCGTGTCGCTCGCGGCGATGATGAACGCCTCGAAGCCGGGGACGTTGCGAAGGAGGGCCCGCTCCACGGCCTGGGCGCCATCCCGGGCGTCGATGTACCCCCAGAGGTTCCAGCTGCGCAGCCGGGCGTCCTTGTCGTAGGACGGGAACGCTGCGTAGTCCGCGACATCCATCACGTTGGAGAATCGCAGGCCGGTGATGCTGAGTTCCGGGTCCCAGCGAACGAGCTTGATCGCGAGCTGCTCCTCGAGGTGCTTGGTGAGGGAGTAGATCGACTCCGGCCGCGTGTCGTACTCCTCGTCCACGGGGATGTACGGCGGCGGGGTCTCGAACGGGATGCCGAGCACGGTCTCGCTCGACGCGTAGACGATGTTCTTGATGCCGGCGCGGCGAGCGGCCTGGAACACGTTGAAGGTGGCCGACATGTTGTTGTGGAAGGTCTGCGAGTCCGGCAGGATGCCGCCGGCCGGTGCCGCTGCGAGGTGCACGACTGCATCGAGGCCGTCGTGACGGTCGTTGATGCCGAACAGCGCATCCACGGTCTGGCCGTAGTCGGTGAAGTCGACCTGCGTGAATCCCGGACCGCGGGCGCCGACGATGTCGAGGGCGATGACGGAGTGTCCGGAGGTGCGAAGTCGCTCGACGACGGCGCGTCCGAGCTTTCCGGTGGCTCCTGTGACAGCAATTCTCATGACAGATTCCTAACAGTGCGCGAGATTCCAGTCTGTCATCTTCGCCGTCGGGCGATACGCAGCGGCGCGCTAGACCTCGGGTTCGGCGGGGGGCAGCTCGGCGAGCGGCAGCTCGGCGAGCGGCAGCTCGGCGAGCGGCTGGGCGAGCGGCAGCTCGATCCGGAACACGGTGCGCCCCGGCTCGCTCTCCACTGTGACCACGCCGCGATGGCCCTCGATCACCGCGCTCACGATCGCGAGGCCGAGTCCCGTGCTGCCGGCGGCGCGCGAACGGGAGCTGTCACCCCGCGCGAACCGCTCGAAGAGAACGGGCAGCAGATCGCTCGGGATGCCGGGGCCGTCATCCGCGACGGTCAGCACCGCGCTGTCCCCCTCCACCGAGACCGCGACGACGACGCTCGTGCCGGACGGCGTATGCACGCGGGCGTTGGCGAGAAGGTTGGTGACGACCTGGTGCAGCCGCGCCGTGTCGCCGTCCACCATCACCGGCTCCTCCGGCAGGTCGAGCGACCACTCGTGGTCGGGGCCGGCGGCATGGGCGTCGCTCACGGCATCGATCAGCAGCCGGGACAGGTCGAGCGGTTCGCTCTCAAGGTCCCTGCCCTCGTCGAGCCGTGCCAGGAGCAGGAGGTCTTCGACGAGGGACGTCATGCGCGTCGCCTCCGATTCGACCCGGCCGATCGAGTGCACGACGTCGTCTGGCAGGTCGTGGTTTCCGCGCCTGGTGAGTTCGGCGTAGCCGCGGATCGACGCGAGCGGGGTGCGCAGCTCGTGACTCGCGTCCGCCACGAACTTGCGTACCTTGTTCTCGCTGGCCTGGCGGGCGGTGAGGGCGGATGCCACGTGTCCGAGCATCTGGTTGATGGCGGCGCCGACCTGGCCGACCTCGGTTCGCGGGTCGGCATCCGATTCGGGCACCCGCACGGCGAGAGCAACCTCGCCGCGGTCGAGCGGAAGTTCGGCCACGTGAGTCGCGGTGGCGACGACCCGCTCGAGCGGACGCAGCGCGACGCGCACGATCCAGGCCCCGAGGAAGGCGGCGACGAGCAGGCCGAGGGTCGTCACGATGACGATGACCAGGGCGAGCTGCAGCACCGTGGCGGTCACCTCGCCGAGCGGGAGGGCGGTCACGACCCGCACGCCCCCGCTGTATTCGACGGCGACCGCCCGGTAGCTGCCGAGGGCGCCCCCGAGATCCACCGTCGTCGCTACGCCGGTGGACGGCACGCTCGCGAATGGCTTGCTCTGCGCCGCGGTGAGCAGCTGCGGCGTGCCGCTCTGGTCCTTGCGCAGGGCGGATGCCGTGGAGCCCGTCGCTATGGCGATGACGGTGTCCGGCGCCTGTCGTCCGAACGTTTCGCGCAGACGCTCCTGCGAGAAGCTCTGGGTTGTCGAGTCGTCGGTCGGACCGCCGGGAGGCCCGAAACCGTTCTGCGATCGTCCGTTCGCCTGGCTGAGCTGCCGGTCGAGCCTGCCGGTGAGGAAGCTCTGCAGCGCAACGACGCTCACCGTGCCGATCACGATCGCGACCGCCGCGAGCAGGCCGACCACGGCGAGCACGAGCCGCCGGCGCAGTGACCACCGTGGTCGGGTGGCGGGTGGCGTCATGCGGCGGCCTTGATCATGTATCCGACACCGCGCACGGTGTGGATCATGGGGCTCTCGCCTGCATCGATCTTCTTGCGCAGGTAGGAGATGTAGATCTCGACGATGCTGGAGCGGCCGCCGAAGTCGTAGCTCCACACGCGGTCGAGAATCTGTGCCTTGCTCATCACCCGGCGCGGGTTGCGCATGAGGAAGCGCAGCAGCTCGAATTCCGTGGCCGTGAGCTCGATGAGGCGACCGTCGCGGCGCACCTCGTAGCTCTCCTCATCGAGCACCAGGTCACCGACGCGCAGAAGCGGGTCGGACGAGTCGGCGATGACGACCGTCGACCGGCGGATGAGCCCGCGCAGGCGAGCGACGAGCTCCTCGAGGCTGAACGGCTTCGTGACGTAGTCGTCTCCCCCGGCGGTGAGCCCGGCGATGCGGTCGTCGAGGGCGTCCTTCGCGGTGAGGAAGAGGATGGGCGTGTCCTGCCCGTCCGCCCGAAGTCGCTTGAGCACCTGCAGCCCGTCGATGTCCGGCAGCATCACGTCGAGCACGACGACGTCCGGCTGGAACTCGCGGATCACGCTGATCGCCGTGCGCCCCTCGGCCGCGGTGCGCACCTCCCAGCCCTCGTAGCGCAGGGCCATGCTGAGCAGGTCGCTCAGGGTCGGTTCGTCGTCAACGACGACGACGCGCACGGGAGAGCCGTCGGCGCGGCGGAGCTTGGGGCCGGCGCTCGGCGCGGCGGAAACGCTGTCTGTAGTCACTCCTCCTACTATCGCGAGTTTCCTATGAGAAACCTATGTTCCAGCCCTACCTCTCCTGAGATCTTTCGGGACCGCTCGCTGGGCGACGACGGAACCCTCGAAAGCTCTCAGACGTTCAGGCCCGACCCCCAGCCCATTCATATGGGGTTCATAGCCTAGAGCGGCAGGTTTTCGATCATGACCATTCGCACACCGGTGGTGATCAATGTTTCGCTTGCCGTCGTCATCATCGGCGCGATCATCGGCGCCTACTTTCTCATCTTTCCGTCCTCGTCTTCCGGGTCCACGGGAACCCAGCTCACGACGACGGTGCAGCAGGGGGTGGTGAGCAACACCATCACCGCGAGCGGGACGGTCGCACCGGTGAGCGAGGCCTCCGCCTCCTTCGCGGTGTCCGGCACGATCGCGACCGTCAACGTTGCGCTCGGGCAGACGGTCGCGGCCGGTCAGGTTCTCGGCACCCTGCAGACGGCGAGCTTCCAGCAGACCGTCAACAACGACACGACGCTGCTCGCCCAGGCACGCACCCAGCTCGTGAACGCGAAGGCGGCCCTCGCGGCGACCGAGGCGACACCGGCCGGTGCGAACACGACGGCGGCGCAGACAGTGTCGAGTCTCAACAGCGCCAAACAGCAGGTCGCCACGGCGCAGGACCAGGTCACCACGGCCTCGCAGACGCTCGCCAAGGACCAGTCGAACCTCGCAGCGACCACCCTCACCGCCCCGTCGGCCGCCCTCGTGATCGGCCTCACCGGCGTTGTCGGACAGAGCACGGGTTCCGGGTCGTCCAGCTCGTCGTCGTCGGCGGCAGGAACCGGATCTGGCGCTGCCTCAACGACGTCCGGGTCGGCCTCCGCGTCGACGTCCAGTTCGGCCTTCGCGACGATCGCCGATGTCTCGGCCATGACCGTGAGCGCGAGCATCGCGGAGGCGGACATCGCCTCCGTCACCGTCGGCCAGAAGGCGGTCGTGACGTTCCCCGCCGTGCCCGGCGAGACGGCGGATGCCACGGTGACGGCGATCGCGCCCACGGCGACCACCAGCAACTCGGTCGTCACATACGCCACGACGATCACCCTGGCCAGCATCCCGACCGGGCTTCGCCTCGGCCAGACGGCGTCCGTGGCGATCACGACCAAGAGCTCGGCGGCTGACGCCCTCTACGTGCCGACGGCGGCCATCACCACGGCCAGCGGAGCCTCGACGGTGAAGGTGGTCGGAGCCAACGGCAAGACGACCGTCACGACGGTGACCCTGGGGATCGTCGGCACCGTCGGCACCGAGATCAAGACCGGGCTGAAGGCCGGCGAAACGGTCTCACTCGGAGTGGTCACCCCCACGACGACGGGCACGGGCAACGGCACGGGCCGCACCGGCTTCGGAGGAGGCGCGGGCTTCGGCAGCGGCACCGGCGGTTTCACACCGAGGAACAACGGATGACCCCGCTCGCGCGGACCGGGACGGCCCCGGTCCTGCAGCTCACCGACATCCACCAGGTCTACGGAACCGGTGACGCCGCGGTGCATGCCCTGCGCGGCATCACCCTGGAGATTGCGCAGGGCGACTATGTGGCCATCATGGGCCCGTCCGGTTCGGGCAAGTCCACCCTGATGAACCTCCTCGGTTGCCTCGACGTGGCCTCCTCCGGCGCCTACCTGCTCGCCGGGAGCGACGTGAAGACCCTCGACGAGAACCAGCTTGCGCGCATCCGCAACCGGCAGGTGGGCTTCGTGTTCCAGTCCTTCAACCTCGTGCCGAGGATGTCGGCGCTCGGCAATGTCGAACTGCCCCTCGTCTACGCCAGGGTCCCCCGCGCCGAGCGCCGCACGCGCGCCCTCGAGGCGCTCGCCATGGTGGGCCTCGCCGACCGCGCGAACCACCAGCCGCAGGAACTCTCCGGCGGCCAGCAGCAGCGCGTCGCGATCGCCAGGGCCCTCGTCACCTCGCCGACTCTCGTGCTGGCGGACGAGCCGACCGGAAACCTCGACAGCGCCTCCACGGACGAGATCCTCGCCATGTTCGACCTGCTCGCCCGCGACGGCCGCACCATCGTGGTGATCACCCACGAAAAACACGTGGCCGACCAGGCCCACCGGGTAGTCACCCTCAGCGACGGCGTCATCGTCTCCGACCGCACCACGGCGAACACCCCGATGGCTGGATCACGCTCATGAGCTTCCTCGAAATGATCCTGTCCGCCCTCCGCGGCATCAACGCCAACAAGCTGCGCTCGATCCTCACCCTCCTCGGCGTGATGATCGGCGTGGCCTCCGTCATCCTGCTGCTCGCGGTCGGCAACGGCTCCGCCCAGACCGTGAACTCCGCGATCTCGCAACTGGGGACGAACACTCTCACCGTTCGGCCGACCGGTGGTGGCGGCGGAGGAGGAGCCCAGGCCGCGGCGAGCACCGGATCGACGAAGCAGATCACCATGGCCGTGGGCCGGGAGATCCAGGCCGCGAAGCTCGGCCACGTGCGGGAGGTCATCCCCCAGGTCGCCGGCAGCCTCACTGCGGCCTCCACCACCGCGTCGAAGACCGCGATCTCGGTCGTCGGCACGACCCCCGCCTACTTCACCGTCGGCACGAACTCCGTCGCCACCGGATCGCCTTTCACCACCGAGGACGTCACGACGTCCGCGAAGGTCGCCGTGATCGGGCAGACCCTCGCCGGAGAGCTGTTCCCAACCGGTTCCGCGCTCGGCCAGCAGGTCACCGTCGGCGGGACACCGCTCACCATCGTCGGCATCCTCGCCGAACAGGGCAGCATCGGCTTCAATGACCCCAACTCGGTGATCATCGCTCCGATCAGCCGCATCCAGGCGTCCTTCACGGGCTACGGTGCCGTCAGCTCGCTCACCATCGAGGCCGCGAACTCGGATGCGGTCGCCGCGGCGCAGGGCGAGGTCGAGATCATGCTCAACCAGCTTCTCGGCATCACCAACACCGCCGACGAGCCGTACACGATCATCAACCAGGGGTCGCTCCTGCAGACGGCCGCCACCAGCGCGGCGAGCTTCACCGCGCTCCTCGGCGCGGTGGCGGCGATCAGCCTCCTCGTCGGCGGAATCGGGGTGACCAACGTCATGCTCGTCACGGTCACCGAGCGCACTCGGGAGATCGGCATCCGCAAGGCCCTCGGCGCCACCCGCGGAGCGATCCTCGGCCAGTTCCTCGCCGAGGCGGCCACCCTCACCCTGCTCGGCGGAGTGCTCGGAGTCGCCGTCGCGCTGATCGGCGCGCGGTTCCCGATCACCGGCACCCTGCCCGTGATCCTGCCGTTCTCCATCCCGCTCGCCCTCGGCGTCTCCGTGGCGATCGGCGTGTTCTTCGGCGTCTACCCGGCGGCCCGCGCAGCGGCCATGCGCCCCATCCAGGCCCTCCGGGCCATCTGACCCAGATCCCGCACCACCAACCCAACAGAAGAGAAGAACCCATGTCTGACAGCTTCGACACCACCCCGGCTCCGGCCTCCGCGCCGCAGTCGTCCGTTCCCCAGCCGACCACGCCACCCGCGAGGCGCAAGTGGCTCACCCCGACCCTGGCCATCGTCGCGACCCTCGCCGTCGGTCTCGCCGGTGGAGTGCTCATCGGGCACGCGACCGCGGCATCCGCGCAGGCGAGCGGACAGGCCGGCTTCACCCGCGGCCTGGGCGGCGGCGGCACCGGCGGAGGCACCGGCGGCACTGGCGGCGGCGACGGGTTCGCCGGCGGCGGGTTCACGGCCGGCACCATCGTGTCGGTCAC
This sequence comes from Lacisediminihabitans sp., assembly GCF_036569425.1. GTDB lineage: Bacteria > Actinomycetota > Actinomycetes > Actinomycetales > Microbacteriaceae > Lacisediminihabitans. Next base: position 18,103 of record NZ_DATCQQ010000068.1, on the reverse strand, counting down.
CGGCAGCACGATCGTCGTGAAGACCCAGGACGGCACCGAGAAGACCGTGACCACAACCGGCAGCACCAAGGTGACCAAGACCACCGCGAGCACCCTCGCCGACCTCAAGGCCGGCGAGACGGTCACGGTGATGGGCCAGGCCAGCTCGAACGGGGACGTCACCGCGACCTCCGTCGCGGAGGGCACGCTGCGGCAGTTCGGCGGGCGACTCGGCAGCGGAGCCGGTGCGCCGACCGCTGCGCCGAGCACCAACGGCTGACCCGGCCAACCCGCCGAATCCGGCGCGGTGGGAGACAATGGTCAGGTGACCGTGATCCAGCCCACCCTCGACCTCTGGGACGAGCCGGCGCCCGATCATCGCGACCGCGTCGTCGCCCGGTCGGCCGACCGCGTGGCGTGGCTGCGGGCGCGAAGCCGCGGAATCACCGCCACGGACGTCGCCCGGCTCTCCGGCCCGGCGTCCGTGCAGGCCGTCGCCCTCGACAAGCTGCATGGGTCGAGCTTCGGCGGCAATGCATACACCGATCACGGCCGGGCCCGCGAGCCCGAGATCGCCCGGTGGGTGCAGGACCGCTACCAGATTCGCCCGAGCGACGCTCTCTTCCACGCCGCGGGCCAGACCGACCACCTGGCCACCCCGGACGGGGTGGGGCTCGCGGCATCCGGCCTGCTCGAACTCGCCGAAATCAAGACGACCAAGTCGGCCTGGAGGTCCATCCCGCGCTCCTATCTTCGCCAGGTCTGGTGGCAGCAGTACGTGCTCGGCGCCGACCGCACGCTGTTGGTGTGGGAGCAGCACGACGACTTCGTGCCGACGAACCCCGAGCCGGAGTGCCGCTGGGTCGACCGTGACGACAACCAGATCTACCTGCTCGTGCAGCTCGCCAACCGAGTGCTCGACATCGTGGAGCGCGAGCGCGAGCGCAAGCGCTAGACCGTTTCGAGCGCGGCCGGGATGACCGGCGCTCGATCGTCACTCGGGCTCTCCACCGCCGCTCCGGTCGCCAGTCGCCGTGCGACTACCGCGGCGAAGATCACCAGCCAGCCGAGCGCTATCGTCGTCGCGGCGAGCTCGAGGCGGCTGCCGAGGTTGGCCTCGAACCGCGCCAGCGAGAAGATCCCGCCCGTGCCGGCGATCAGCGCCACGGCGAGACCCGTCGTGAGCGACAGACCGGCGAGCGCCCGGTGGCCATGAGCGAACGAGGTCTGCAGCATCGCCCAGCAGGCGGCGGCGAAGGCGAGCACCGCCACGACGGTGTGGATGAGGTCCTGCCAGGTGAAGGTGTCCCCCACCGGCAGCGGGCATCCCTCGGTGCACGTGACCTGCGAGGCGACGAAGAAGAATCCGCAGCCGATCCAGAGCGAGACCGCCGGCGTCCACGCCCGCAGGATGGGAAGCCGGGAACGGATGCCTCGTCCGGCATAGGCGATGAGGCTCCCCCCGATCACGATCAAAAGGAGGGCCGATTGGAACCAGTGCGCCGTCGGTTCTCCCCGCGCACCCATCTCGCTGACGTAGAGGTCGCGGTGGGCGCTCTGCCTGGCCACCCAGATGATCACGAGGGCCGCGGCGACGAGGCAGGAGCCGATGATCGTGCCGACGAGTTCGACGACGGCCCTTCGGGTGCGACGGTGCAGGCTCATTATTGAATGGTAGAGCCGAGGCATAGTTTGCTTCCAGTTGACACCGCCGTAACACCGGCGAATCATTGGGCGGCTTTACTGGTGAACATGAGCACGATGCGAGCAATGGTGATCGCGGCTACCGGGGGCCCCGACTGTTTCACCCTGGCCGAAGTGCCGATACCCACGAAGTTGAATTCGGAAGTTCTTGTGAAGGTCATGGCGGCGGGGGTCAATCCCATCGACGCCAAGACGCGAGCCGGTGGCGGCGTCTCCGCCGGAATCACCAGCTTTCCCGCCATTCTCGGGTGCGACTTCAGCGGCGTGGTGGTGGAGTCGCCATATGACGCCTACCCGCTGAAGCCGGGCGACGAGGTGTTCGGAATGGTGCCGGTGCCACGGATGGCCGGTTGCTACGCGGAGTTCGTGAGCGTGCCCAGCCTCAGCATCGCGCGCAAGCCGACGAGACTCTCGCACCTCGAGGCGGCCGGGGTGCCCGTCGCGGCCCTCACGGCGTGGGGCGCGGTCGTCGACGTGGCCAAGGCGCACGAGGGCCAGCGCATCCTCATCCACGCCGGCGCAGGCGGTGTCGGCCACTTCGCCGTGCAGTTCGCCGCGTACTTCGGGGCCCACGTGATCGCCACCGGCTCGCCCCACAACCTCGGCTGGCTGCGCGACCTCGGCGCCGCCGAAGTGATCGACTACACGATGACCCGATTCGACGAGGTGCTCTCCGGAGTCGACGTGGTGATCGACCTCATCGGCAATGTCCACGATGACACGGGCTCCCGCTCGCTGCGTGTGCTCCGGCCGGGCGGCCTGCTCGTGAATGTGCCGAGCGGCAGCTGGCCGACGCTCGCCGAAGACGCGGCGGCCGCCGGCATCCGCGCCACTACCTACCGGGTGGCGCCGGACGGGTCGACCCTCGCCGTGATCGGGCGGTTACTCGAGTCCGGTGACGTGCACGTCACCCTCGACAGCGTCTACGACCTCACCGCCGCCGCGGACGCCCACACCGCGATCGAGTCCGGCCACACCCGCGGCAAGATCGTGCTCGACCTCGGCAGTCGTGTATAGGGCCGTCGCGGCTCGGGCCGTCACGTCTGGGCCCGTCGCGTCTAGGAGCCGAACACCCGTTCGCGCGTGAAGTCGTCGTGCCACTCGTCGCCCACGAGAAAGCGCTTGGTGCCCACCACCGCGAAGCCGTGCTTCTCGTAGAAACGGTTGGCCCGGCCGTTCTGCTGGTTCACGCCGAGCCACACCCCGGCCGCGCCGGCCGCCCTGGCCGCCTCGAGGGTCGCCACCATGAGGGCGGATGCGACGCCGGCGCCGTGCTCACCGGCGAGCAGGTAGCACTTGCTCAGCTCGATGGTGGGGCGTGCGGCGATGGCCGAGGCGACATCCGTGTCCTTCGGTTCGCCGGCGACGAGCATCGTGTAGCCGATGAGGCGATCGGCTCGCACGGCCACCAGCAGCTCACGGGCGGAATCGGCAAGGTAGGACTCGAACCGCTCGACCGAGAGGATGTCGCGGACGAACGCGTCGATGTCCTGCTGGCGGGTGCCGGGAGGGCAGGCGAGCGCGAAGGTCGCCGCAGCGACCTCGTGCAGCTCGGCCGCATCGGCCGCGACGGCCCGGCGAATCGAGTCCGGCATCCTCTTCCCCTTCTTGATGCACAAAAGGGGCCGGCAGAAGCCGACCCCTTTCGCGTTGCTGCTTAGAGTACGTTCACGTCCAGCGGGATGCCGGGACCGAAGGTGGTCGTGACAGTGCCCTTCTGGATGTAGCGGCCCTTCGCGGAGCTCGGCTTGGAGCGCACGATCTCGTCGAGCGCGGACTTGATGTTCTCCTCGAGCTGCTCGGCCGTGAACGCGGCCTTGCCGACGATGAAGTGCACGTTGGAGTGCTTGTCCACGCGGAACTCGATCTTTCCGCCCTTGATCTCGTTGACGGCCTTCGCGACGTCCGGCGTAACGGTTCCGGTCTTCGGGTTCGGCATGAGGCCACGCGGGCCAAGCACCTTTCCGAGACGACCGACCTTGCCCATGAGCTCGGGGGTCGAAACCGCCGAGTCGAACGAGGTGTAGCCGGCGGCCACCTTCTCGATGAGCTCGTCGCCACCGACCTCGTCCGCACCGGCCGCGATGGCGGCTTCGGCGGCGGGTCCGGTTGCGAACACGATGACGCGGGCGGTCTTACCCGTGCCGTGCGGCAGGATGACGGTTCCGCGAACCATCTGGTCCGCCTTGCGGGGGTCGACGCCGAGCTTCAGCGCGACCTCGACGGTCGAGTTGAAATTCTTGGAACCGGTCTCGCGGGCGATGCCGACCGCTTCGTTGGGGGTGTAGAACTTGCCGTCTTCGATCTTCTCGGCGGCGGCCCGGTAGGCCTTCGACTTCTTTGCCATCTTTATCTCCTGTATGAGTCTGTGGTTAGCGAGCCAGGCTGGCTCTCCCACGGTGTTGCTGTGTGAATCGGCACGCTACGCGTCGATCGTGATGCCCATGCTGCGAGCGGTGCCCGCAATGATCTTCTCGGCGGCCTGAACGTCGTTCGCGTTGAGGTCCACCATCTTCTGCTCGGCGATCGAGCGGAGCTGGTCCTTCGACAGCCTGCCCACCTTGGAGGTGTGCGGGGTGCCGGAGCCCTTGGCGACGCCGGCGGCCTTCTTGATGAGCTCGGCCGCGGGCGGGGTCTTCAGGATGAAGGTGAACGAGCGGTCCTCGTAGACGGTGATTTCCACCGGGATGACGTTGCCGCGCTGCGACTCGGTCGCCGCGTTGTACGCCTTGCAGAACTCCATGATGTTTACGCCGTGCTGTCCGAGCGCCGGCCCGATGGGCGGTGCTGGGTTGGCGGCGCCGGCCTGGATCTGAAGCTTAATCAGACCGGTGACCTTCTTCTTCGGTGCCATTTTTTTCCTTTTCGGTGATCGAGCAGTGGATGTCTCTCGAGATCCGTGCTCTCCCGCCTCTCCGGCCAATCCGGAGCGCGGTGAATGTGGGGTGGTGCGCCTACAGCTTGGTGACCTGGTCGAAGCTGAGCTCGACCGGGGTCTCGCGCTCGAAGAGCGAGACGAGCACGATGAGCTTGCCGCTCTCCGGCTTGATCTCGCTGATCGAACCGGGAAGCCCGGCGAACGAGCCTTCCTTGATCGTGATGGTCTCGCCGATCTCGAAGTCGACCTCTTGTGGGATCGAACGACCGACGGCCTTGCCGCCCTTGGCCCCGGCCTTCACCGGCGCCTCGACGATCTGAACCAGGCTCTTGAGCATCGAGAACGCCTCGTCGAAACGCAGCGGAGTGGGGTTGTGCGAGTTGCCGACGAACCCGGTGACGCCCGGGGTGTGGCGCACGACGGACCAGCTGTCCTCGTTGAGGTCCATCCGCACGAGCACGTATCCGGGGATGCGAACGCGCGTGACGAGCTTGCGCTGGCCGTTCTTGATCTCGACGACGTCTTCCATCGGCACCTCGACCTGGAAGACGTAGTCCTCCATGGCCATCGATACCTTGCGGTTCTCGATGTTCTGCTTGACGCGCTTTTCGAAACCGGCGTACGAGTGGATCACATACCACTTGCCCGGCTTCGCCTTGAGTTCGGTGCGGAATTCCTCGTAGGGGTCGACCTCGGCGGGCTCGGCCTCGTCGACGCTCGCCTGCTCGGCAAGTTCGGACTCGATCTCCGCCTCGAAGGCGTCGTCGAACGGCACGACCTCGGCCTCGTCCGGCTCCACGAATCCGACCTCGCCCTCGGTCGCCTCCGCGGCGGCCTCGGCCTCGTCGGGGGAGTCGATGTCGAGGGCTTCGTCGATGATCGCGTCGGCCTCGGGGTCTACCGCGGCCTCGACGGCATCGAGGGCGGCGTTGAGGTCGAGCTCGACGCTGTCGATATCGTCGTCGTCGCTCTCGTCGACGAGGTGCACTGCCAGCTCCTCTGCCGACTCGACGGAGTCCTCATCGGCAGCGAGCTCGTTGCCCTCCTGCGCTTCGTCCTCCTCGGATGACTGCTCAGCGGCAGTCGCGAGGTCGATATCGTCGCGCTCTGTTCCAGACACTTGAATAATCCATTCCGTTTCTTGACTTGCGTTCCGGCGCTGTGCACCGATCACGTTCTGGGACCGCGCCGCTGATGAGCGGCGTCCCGGCAAGCGGGGCTTGCTACTTGTTGCTTCCGAACACGAAGTTGACCGCGAACGCAAAAACGATGTCGAGGCCGTACACCAACGCCATCATGATGACCACGAAGACCAGCACCACACCGGTGTAACTCACGAGCTCCTTGCGGGTCGGGGTGACGACCTTCCGCAGCTCGTTGAGCACCTGTCGGATGAACAGGGCGAGTCGTCCGAATGGGCCACGGATCGTGCCGCGGTCCTTCCTGGCGTTCGCGACGATGTCCTCACTGGGCTCGTCGATCACTTTTCTCGCCACGCTTACTACCTTCCAGAAACTGGTCTTGCGATCGAGGTGATCGCTAGTCCATCTGCCGAACCGTGCGTGCTTGCACGATCCGAGCTGCAGGGCGGACAGGACTTGAACCTGCAACCTGCGGTTTTGGAGACCGCTGCTCTACCAATTGAGCCACCGCCCTTCGGGGGAAAAACCACACACTCTCGCACGCGCCTACCTGAAGCTCGCACCCAAAATGGGCACACGAAAGTATGGCTGATTTCAACCACCTCAACCCAGTGTAGGTCACGCATCTGGCGGCCGCAAAGCGAGGGCGGCCCCGGTATCCACCGATCGGTTGATGGGGACGGGGCCGACAGACCGTTGTTCAGCGGGACCGGGACGACGAGCATGAGAACATGACGACTTCCGAGCCGCACGTGAGAGTGCGAGACCTGAGAAAGACCTACGGCAATTTCGTGGCCCTCGACGGGGTGAGCTTCGATATCGAACGCGGCGAGACCTTCGCGCTTCTCGGGCCGAACGGCGCGGGCAAGTCGACCACCATCGAGATCCTCGAGGGCTACCGGGATCGCTCGAGCGGCGAGGCGAGCGTGCTCGGGGTCGACCCGCAGCACGGCGGCCTCGACTGGAAGGCCCGTCTCGGCATCGTCCTGCAGTCGAGCGGGGAGAGCGGCAACGTCACGGTGCACGAACAGCTCGCCCACTTCGCCAGGCTCTACGCACACCCCCACGACGTGGACGAGGTGATCGCGGCGGTCGGCCTCGCCGACAAGGCGAAGACCCGCATCAAGTCCCTCTCCGGCGGCCAGCGGAGACGCGTGGATGTCGCGCTCGGCCTCATCGGGCGCCCGGAGCTGCTCTTCCTGGACGAACCGACGACGGGGTTCGACCCGGAGGCCCGACGCGAATTCTGGGAGCTCATCCGCTCCCTCAAGCGCGAGGGAACCACCATCCTGCTCACCACCCACTACCTCGACGAGGCGGCCCAGCTCGGGGACAGGGCCGGGGTGATCTCGGCGGGCCGACTCATCGACATCGGCAAGATCGACGAGATCGGTGGACTGGATGCCCGCGTGCCCGTGGTGCGCTGGCGTGACGAGAACGGGCAGCACGACGAGCGCACGAGCGAACCGGCCGCCCTGGTCGCCCGACTGTACGCGCGGACCGGCGCCGAACCGCTCGGCCTCGAGATAGTCCGGCCGAGCCTCGAAGACATCTATCTCGAGCTCGTGGGCTCGACGACCATCGTGAAGGAACTCGCATGAACACCATCGCCCTCGGGATCGACCGCGCGCGCTACGAGACCCGAATCTACTTTCGCCAGGGCGACACAGTCTTCTTCACCTTCCTCTTTCCGATCGTCATGCTCTCGATCTTCTCCGTCGCATTCAGCGCGGCCGGCAAGTTCGGCACCAACCCGGACGGATCGGGCGGCATCAGCCCCGCCGCCTTCTACCTGCCCGGCATGATCGCCGCCGGAATCCTGTTGAGCGGGGTGCAGAACCTCGCCGTGGACATCGCCATCGAGCGGGGGGACGGAACCCTCAAGCGACTCGGCGGAACGCCGCTGCCCGTCGTCTCGTACTTCATCGGCAAGATCGGGCAGGTGCTCGTCACCTCGCTCATGCAGATCGGGCTGCTGCTGCTCATCGCGCGCTTCGCGTTCAACGTGGAGCTGCCTACCACCGGTGAGAAGTGGCTGACCTTCGTGTGGGTGTACCTGCTCGGCATCATGACGTCGGCCGTGCTCGGCATCGCACTGTCCCGGGTGCCGCGAACCGGCAAGAGCGCGACGGCTGTCATCATCCCGATCGTGCTCATCCTGCAATTCATCAGCGGCGTCTACCTGCAGTTCTCGATGCTTCCCGAGTGGCTGCAGAATGTGGCATCGATCTTCCCGCTCAAGTTCCTGCCGGAGAGTTTCGCCAGGATCGAGCAGAACGGAACCTGGGACCTCGGCTGGGTCGCCCTGGTGCTGGCCATTTGGCTCGTCGGCGGGCTGGTCGCCGCCCGCTTCACCTTCCGCTGGATCCGCAAGGACTCCTGACCGAGGTGGGAAGCTAGGACGATGACAGGCAACCGGTGGTGGCACGCCCTTTTCGGCGCGACCATGCTCGTGCTCGTGGCCCTCGCGGTGACCGGGTGGGCCCCCGATGCCGGCCACCGGGTGCTCGCCCTGGTCACGATCGCGGTCATGGCGGCCTGCTACCTCGCGTTCGGTCGGCTCGGCTACGACGACCCGCGCTTCGGCCTGCCGTTCACGGCCGTGATGATCGTGGGTTCGGGCGTGGTGGTGGCGTGTTCGCCCAACCTCGCGGTGATCCAGGCGATCGCGTTCCCGGTGGTGTGGAGGATGGCCACCAGCGTGCGGGCGGCCATCGTGGCCAATCTGCTTCTCGCGCTCGCGGTGGGCGCGGGCTACGTCTCCGTTCTCGGCGCGATCGCCGACGTGTACGTCGAGGCGTTCATGATCGAGGGCATCTCGATCGTCGGGAGCATCGCCCTCGGGCTCTGGATCTCGCGGATCACCTCGCTCAGCCGCGAGCGCCAGCTCCTGCTCGACGAGCTCACCGCCACCCAGGAGCAGCTTTCGGCACTGCACCGCGACCTGGGCGTGACGAGCGAACGCGAGCGGCTCGCGCGAGAGATTCACGACACCATCGCGCAGAGCCTCACCGGACTCGTGATGCTCTCCCAGCGGGCCCAGCGTGAACTTGCCGCCGGCAACCTCTCACCGCTCGCGGGGCAGCTCGGCGCGCTCGAGGAGACCGCCCGGGAGGGGCTCATCGAGGCGCGGTCGCTCGTCGCCTCGACAGCGCCCGTCGAACTCGGTGGCGGAATCGCCCCGGCGCTCGAGCGCCTGGCCGCCCGGTTCGGCCGCGAGACCGGTGTGACGGTGACGGTCGACGCCGAGGGCAGGACCGAGCTCGATCGCGACACCGAGGTGGTGCTGCTGCGCAGCGCCCAGGAGGCGCTCGCCAACGTGCGCAAGCACTCCGGCGCGCGGTCGGCCACCCTCGGCCTCGGCGCGGCGGACGGCACGGTCGTGCTCACGGTGCGGGACGACGGCACCGGGTTCGACCCGAGCGCCCCCACGACCGGCTTCGGACTGCCCGGGATGCGCGACCGGCTCGCGCTCGTGAACGGCGCCCTTCAGGTGACGAGCGCCCCGGGCGAGGGAACGACCCTGCGCGTGTCGCTGCCGGCGGTGACGCCGTGATCCGGGTGCTCGTGGCCGACGACCATCCGATCGTGCGCAGCGGCATCGTCGCCCTGCTCCATGATGCGACGGATGTCGAGGTGGTCGGCGAGGCCTCGAACGGCGCGCAGGCGGTGGAGCTCGCCCTGGCCCTGCACCCCGACCTGGTGCTGATGGACCTGCGGATGCCGGTGCCGACGGGACCGGAGCTGGACGGGGCAGAGGCCACGGCCCGCATCCTCGCCGCGGCGCCGGACATCCGCGTCGTCGTGCTCACGACCTACGAGACCGACGAGAGCATCCTCACGGCCATCGAGGCGGGCGCGAGCGGCTACCTGCTCAAGGCGGCGCCCCAGGAGGAGATCCTGGCCGGCATCCGCTCGGTCGCGCGCGGCGAGGTGGCGCTCGCCCCGTCGATCGCCGCGCTGCTCGTGCGCCGGGTGAAGGCGCCGCCGCCGGCCACGCTGAGCGCCCGCGAGCGGCAGGTGCTCGCGCTCGTCGCCCAGGGAAACAGCAACCCGGCCATCGCCCGCGAGCTCTTCGTGAGCGAGGCGACGGTGAAGACGCACCTGCTGCACGTGTTCGAGAAGCTGGGCGTGAACGACCGGACGCGCGCCGTCACCCTCGCGATGGAGCTCGGGCTGCTGCCGCGGTAGTCCCGTCCCCGCTGGCCCGTCCCGTGCGGCCAGCTACTCGAACGCGCCGACGAAGACGGGCTCCGGCCGCAGGATCACGCCGAACGTCGATTGAGGGCGAGGTGCTTGGCACGATGCAGCTCACCGTCATTCCAGGACTTGCTCGGGTCGGGTCCTCCCGTTTACAGATCGAGGCCGTCCGGGTTCGCTCTGATCAGAGGAGCCGTGGAATTGGCGGAGCAATGATTCGTTGGGCTGTGGACGCTGCTCCGACTTTCGGTGCCCAACTCGTTCAGCTCACTTCTGACGCCGCACGCGTCGATTCACTTCTGACGCCGCACGCGTCGATGCGCACCGGTTCTATGAACGGCTCGGCTTTACGGCGTCGCACGTGGGATCCAAGTACGCAGTGTCGGAGATCCGCTGACACAAGGCTCAAATCCGAGTCACCAACGGCTTGCGGGACAGGATGTATCAGACCATGGATGGCGCGTTGCTGGGCTTCATATCGTAGGTCACCCAGGGTGTTGCCGTCGCATGGGCGTCGTATACGCTGCGAGCTTTCACATTGTCGCTCGCTGTGATCCAGCGGACAACGTTGGCACCCTCCTCAGCCGCGATCTCTGCCGCGCGCGCCAACAGAGCACCTGCGGCACCCGATCCGCGTGAACTGGGAAGGGTAAAGAGATCGTCCAGGTACAGGCCCATCTTTCCGACAGAGGGCCTCGCGAAGAGTCGTAGGTTGGCGAGGGCGACAACTTCGCCACCGGGGGCGACAGCAACAATCCCACGCAGACCGTGCAGGCGGCCGAGCATCCACGCCCACGTGGTGGCAACGGCGGCGTCATCCGCTGACACCTCGTAGAACGACCGGTAGCCGCTGTACAGACGTGCCCAGGATTCAGCGTCTCCCGGTTGAATGTCCCGAATCCGGTACGCCGTCGTGCTTGTCATGGACCAACCGTATTGGAAGATCCCAGCCGCTTCGGTCGACGGTCCCCCAAGCGGGACGCTCACTGGAACAGAGCTATGACGGAGGTATTCGGTTCCATCCGCTAAGTGCTGTCCACGTGAGTGCGTCGAAGGTGAAGTAACTGCCAAGGCCGGGTTGATCGAGTGACCGGCTGATCGGTGATCCGGTGAGGCTCGCCAGGAGGAGGGCGCCGACCCCGCCGTGACTGACGAAAGCGGTCCTATTCGCGTGTCCGTTGCTCGAATGGCGCCGAATTGTGTCCGCGATGCGGTGCTGGGCATCCACTGCACGTTCCCACCCCCGGATCGATTGCTCCGGCTCGGCAAAGAACAATTCGACCACCGTGTCGAATTCATCGGGCGGAAGGTAGCCGGTCGCAGTCCTATCCATCTCCCCGAGCACCGGGTCGACGGCAGCCGGGACACCCAGGCCCGCAGCTAGCACGGCGGCGGTATCGGTCGCCTTGCGTTCGGTGCTGCTGACGATCCAGTCGACCTGACCCATGAGTATTGCGGGAAGGCGCTCTGCCCGTGCATGTCCAACGGCAGATAGCCCCCATTGCTCGATAGACACTGCCGGGTCGATCACGACCTCGGGATGGGTTATGAACACAGTCGGCACGGGTCGACACTATTCCCTGCCGGGAGACGCCCGTGTGAATGCCCTGCCCCGATGGCCGTAGGAGCCGGCGCCTACGCCGGGGCTATTGTTCGAGCGCTACTTCCCGTTGCAGTTGTTTCGCGGCGATCCGATGGGGGACTGCCTAGCGTCATACGCTTCGTTCATGAAACCAGCGCAGGCACGCACTCTCCTTCTGATAGTCGCTATCGTCGGCGTGGTAGCTGGCCTGGTTCTCTTTGGGGCATCGAACCAGTACGAAGCGAACTTGGGCGTCGGCCTATTTGCGGTGGGTGGTGTCGCGGGTGTCATCTATCTTGGCCTCATCGCATCGCGCGAACTCAGACGATAAGCCGTCTGATATTCCTCCCCGACGCGACAAGGTCGAATTCTGTTCGACCACGAGGGATGGCCAGCGCGACAGATCTGGGCCAAGGCCGTCTAAGGCTGAGCGTGCCAACGCTGTGTCGATTCGGAACCCTAAGCGGACCATGCGATGTGAGAGTCTCGACGAATGATCGACAGCGTATTTCTCAACGGGACCGTCGGCGTCGGAAAGTCGACCGTCGCCGAAGCTCTGAGCACGCTGGAGACGAAGTGTGGGCACCATCATGCTGTGATTGACTTGGACCACATCAGCCGTGCTTGGCCAGCGGTTTGGGTGTGAATATACTCTCGGAAGTCGGCAAGGTTCGGCAGGTCGACCCACAGACGGTCACCTGTTCGTGGTCCGCTGACCACGATGGGGGCGCCGAGCTCGTCCAACAACGGCGCGTAGGCCATCATCTTGAGCCCGCCGAGTCGCCCGACCTTGCGATCGTCGACGAAGACGGCAATCGGATCGGGCGCGTCATCGGTCTCACTTTCGAGCCGCCACACGCCCGTCGAATAAGCCGAGGCGTCAGACCGCGGTGCCTTGCCCCCCAACCAGGTCACCGGATGCCGGGTCGATGCCAACCCCGGCGTGTGATCCAACGACTTGTCGAAGGGGACCATTCTTTCGATGGCCGGAAGCCCGCCGATGCTGTGTCACTTTGGAACCTTCATCGGACAGTCGATCTAGAGCTGCCGAACCAGGATCAGGGTTGGGCCAGCCCAGTCGAGATGGTTGTGCTCCTCGAGCGGGTAGAAACCCGTAGCTTGGTAGAAGGCGCGGGTATGAGCGTAAGGCTCATTGTCGAAAGATGCGCCCACGGTATGAACCGACAGCAACATGCACCCATCTTCACGTAAGCCGGCGGCGACCTGGTCGATCAAAGCGCGCCCGATACCTCGACCCCGGGCTGTGGGGTCGACGGCAATGAGATGAAGTTCGGCTGATTCGCGAAAATGCCGACGGGTCAGCGAGACGCCGACTACATTCCCATAGTCGACAGCGACAGTGCTCACGAACTCGATGTCTCGTGCCGCTGACACGTAGTTGTCAATCGCCTCAGGATCTCCGAACCAGTCCGGCAAGGACTTGAGAATCCGCCGCACCGAGGCAGGATCCCGCTTCTGAACGATTTCCGGGGACATGAGCTCCATTCTCGCCTGCTGTTGGGCCAGGCTTCCAGTTTGGGCAGTCCGGAATCCCGCGGCCCGCGGGCCGGAATTGAACGGTTAGAGGGTGCGGCTCATTGCGTAGTTCGTCATGACGACTCCCCTGAGTATTGGGTGGCGTTCCTGGTCTACGACGAACCCCTGTGCTTGGAAGAATGGGCGGGCAGTGATGCTCGCATGAGTGGTCAATGTGCTCGAGCCAAGTCGCTCCGCTTCGGTGCGCGCCCACAGCAGGAGCGCGGTCGCGATCCCACGACGTCCAGCTGCGGGGTCGACGAACATCATGTCGATATAGCCGGAAGCACTCACGTCGGTGAATCCCGCGATGAGGTCGTCTACGACAGCGACAACCGTATTGAGCTGAGAGCGACGCTCCAACCACGCGCCAGTGTCGGCGTCGGCGGGCGCCCACGCGGCGATCTGTTCCGAGGAGTAATCCGCGGCAGCAGTCGTCCTGATGGCGCGTTGGAATACCTCGAGGGTCGGTGCGGCATCGGCGGCAGCGAACGGGCGAATGGTGATCGGCACCCGATCAACGCTATGGGCATCGACAGCCGGTGGCCGACATCATTCACGTCCGCAAGCCGGACGGCCAGCGCGACAGATCTGGGGCCACTCCACCCAACGGCCGCGCGGGCCGATGCTGTGTCACTTGGGAACCTCGTCAAAGTCAAGGTGCCGGAATCGGAGCCATCCGCTCCATCCACTTTCCCGGCTGAGTTAGGCGCTCAAAGCCAAACTTTTCGTAGAGGCCGTGGGCATCCCCTGTAGAGAGCACGACACGCTTCAAATTCAGGTGGTCGAGCAGCGAGCAGATGTTGTCTACGAGTGCCACCCCGACCCCTTGTCCGCGAACTGCCGGATCAACAAACACATCACAGAGCCATGCGAACGTCACCGAGTCGGTCACGGCTCGGGCATACGCCACTTGCCGTCCAGTCATCGAATCGAACATACCGAAGTTAGTGGATGCATCGATTGCGGCATCCTGGACAGCACGCGGGCGCCCCCGAGCCCAGTAAGCCTCTTTGCTCAACCACTCGTGGATCTGCTCTCGATCCATGTCGTCAAGGCGAGAAGAGAACCGGTAGGCATCATCCGACATGACCCCACCCAACCGGAACCGACGGTGTCGCGCAAATCGAGATACTCCCGCGTCCGCCGCCGACCGAGGACCTGATGCCGAACCCTCTTCGGGCAGAACACGAGAAGGGCCCTCCCCTGGCTTGTGGGTTTTCGTCTTTCAACCATCTCCACAATTGCTTGCTCCGAAATCGCTGGTGGAACGCTCGGACTATCAGGGGCGGGACTAAGCCTGGATCCACCGGGGCGGTTGGGGCTAAGGAGCTGGCGGGGAGAATTTGCCCAGGTGGGTATTCGGCTTTGGGGCCTCTTTCGCTGGGGTCGGTTGAGCGGTCGGAGCAGACACGGACCCGAATAGTCCAGCCGGAGTCTTGGTTTCCTTCGAACCCAGAATTGGACCGGGATTAGCTTCCCCTCCGATCGACTTCGCGAAGAGAACCGCGTGGGTGTCGGTAACTTGCAGCTCGACTCCGCCCGGCTGACCGGTGTCTACCGTCATTACCTCGAAGCGGATGCCGAGAACCTCGAGCGAACTTCCCACGCTGGGCGAGATGGTCCCCTCGAACCACGCGGGGTTCATTTCGCCTCTGCCTGCGCCAACGTCATGTACTCCCAGCGAATGGATGACGACGGCTGACGTTACCCCTGCGTCGTCACCGCTGGCAGTTCGATACTCGATGGTGAGAGACGCGTTCGGCTGACCAGGAACGGGGAGCACGGCGAGAACGGGAACGGTGTTCGTGACCTCGCTCAGCGCCGCAACCCAGACCCGCGCACCCGCGGCAACCGTGGCGACCCATCCGGAATTCACAAATTCCGCAGTGCCACTGAATCGACGGTACAGCGACGCGGCGGCTGGGCGCCGTTCACTTTGCCAGAAAGAGGTGGGGTCGAAGATCGGAGTCTGCGCGAACTCTGCGGGCACCGGGATTGAATGCGCCTGCTCGCCTGTGTACCCCATCACGCAATACGGATCGTTGTAGAGCGAGCCGAATTGGTTGGGCGGCGGTATGAACGGACCGAACGAGTGCTGGAAGCCGAGAACATGACCCAGTTCGTGCTGGAAGAAGGGAATGCTGCCGCCCTGGTCGAATACGGCTCCGCCCTCGGTAGCACCAGCGTTCGTTGGAGGTGCATGTACGAAGGCGATGACCCGGTCAAATCCAGCGAGCGATATCCCGTTGTCCTGTTCGACCACTTGGCGAGCCGCAGTCAGGATCCCTGCGCGATTGCTCCCGAGCTCAGCGTGGCTGTGGTCCCCGAATCGCCACCAGTGAGCGATGCTCAGATCGAATTCGAACTGGAACAGGCCGAGCGAGGATCTCAGCCAGTAGTCCCGGAGGCTCCATCCGTTGCTACCTTGAAAGAGCTCGTAAAACAGGTCATCTGGCCACGTCAGCTGCGGATGTTCAGTGGTCGCCGGGCCAGGCGCCCAGAGGAGTCGCAATACTGCAACGCGGATTATCTGGGCTGCCATTGGGTCTCCCATTGCATCGCCAGCGCCCGCAATGACCGCGTCTAGATGGCGCCGCGCGAAATGCTGGAACGGGAATGACTCTACCCCCGGAAGCGGGGTGGAGTCCGGAAACTATTGCGATCAATGGAGGCGTACGCGGCTCGTCGCTTCGTTGCTCGCGTTGGGGTGGCACCGAGTGGTCTGGTGGCGACGTGTCGGCCGCGGCGGGAAAAGGCCTGTGACCGTCAGTGAGAAATGCCGGTGCTTCCGCAGCCCAAAGTGGCGACACAGCCGCCATCACGCGGCCCGAATGCGGAACCCGCGCCGGGACGCCCCGTTCGACTGGGCAGTCGATTCGGTTAGCCGATGGGCTGGTGCCTGGCGAGACCGTTCGTGATGGTTCTGATCTGCGTTAGGACTGTTGTGACGTTGGCGCGCTCAAGTGTTTCCGGTCGGGCGAGACAGTCGATGTATCGGCCGAGCCCGGGATGGGAGAGCGGCCGGAGGACCAGCTCCGGGTGGTCGTGAAGGTCGGTCGTGTATCGGGGCATCAGCGCGATACAACCGCTGGCCTCGACAACCGCGGCAGCAACGAAGAACTCGTTGATCCGGTGAAGGATACGCGCTTCGGCGCCCCCGATGCCTGCAATCAAGGCGATCGCTCGCTCGAGCGGGAACCCTTCGTGCACTGCCACCCATGCCTCGCCGCGGAGATCCGCCGGCTCAATCGACGGTCTCGCTGCTAGCCGGTGATCCCGCCGGACGGCGAGGTCCAGGGGCTCGAACAGGAGCGGTTCCACTCGCACTGATGCCGGCCACGGAGGGCTGCCAACCAGCCGGTGCGCGAGGACCAGGTCGTGGTCCGAGGTGAGTGTCGGGAAACTTTCCTGGGCCACGTCGAAATCGCTCAGGCTGACTTGCGGCTGATCAGGGCTGTTCAACACGGTGAGCAGCGGACCGAAGATGGCCAGGCCCGCGCTGTGGAAGGCCGCCACCGAAACCGTTCCTGCCGGCTCGCTCTGAAAGCGTGCCACTGCCCGCTCGGCACGTTCGAACGCCACTTCCACGCCAATCGCGGCCAACGCCAAGGCGCGACCGGCATCGGTAAGGGCCGTTCGTCGCCCATCCTTGAAAGTCAATGGGGCGGGCGAGTTGCGCTGCAGGGCGCTGATTTGCTGTGAGACAGAGGACGGTGTGACGTGCAGAGCCGCCGCGACTGCGGCAATGCTGCCACGGTCGCCCAGCTCTCTCAACGCCCGAAGTTGACCCAGTTCCATAAGTTCACACTAAGCTATTAGGCACGAAATTCCTGTCTTGTCTTACCTGATGAGAGCCCGGACGATGGAGACATGATTACTTCCCTCGCCCGACTCCGTGTCGACCTGCTCTTGCTCGTGGTCGCCGTCTCGTGGGGGTCGACCTATCTTGTGGCCAAGGAGTTGGTCGCTCCGAATTCGGTGGTGGCACTTCTTGCGCTGCGCATGCTGCTCGCGGCAGCGATCATGGCGGCCGTTGTGACCGCACGGCGGAGGCGCTTGACCACAGCGGAGCTGCGTGTTGGCGCGATCCTCGGGGTGCTGCTGACTGCCGTCTTCGCCTTCGAAACCTTCGGGATCGCCCACACGTCGGCAACGAACGCCGGGCTCATCATCAGCCTGACGATCGTGTTCACCCCAATTCTCGATTCCGTGGTCTCAGGACGATGGTTGCCCGGCAGGTTTTTCCTCGCGGCCGCGATCGCTGTCATCGGGGTCGTGCTTCTCGCTGGCAATGGCGGGTTTCGTGCGCCGACTCTCGGGGACCTGCTCGTCCTCGCCGCCGCAATCGTTCGGGCCATCCACGTCACGTCCATGCACAAGCTCACGACCGCCAAACCGATGGACTCGCTTCACCTCACGGCCGTGCAGCTGGCCACTTGCGCGGCTCTTTTCTCGGCGACCTCTGCGTTCTACGGCGAATCGATCCCGCGCTACCTCTCCCAACTGGATCCCGGACTAGTACTGCTCTTCCTCTACCTTGTTCTCATCTGCACGGTCTTCGCGTTCCTTGTGCAAACCTGGGCGGTTCGTCGCACATCGCCAGCAAGGGTCAGCCTCCTCCTCGGCACTGAGCCCGTCTGGGCCGCCACCATCGGAATCGCAATCGCGCACGACCATCTGGTTCTCACGGGATATTGCGGGATCGCGCTCGTTCTCGCCGGAACTGCGTGGGGCCGCTCCATCGAACAATGCCACCGCCTCCGGGATCGCACAGCCGACAGCTCACAACTGAGAACGGTGCTTGCAGAATAGAAATTGCCGAATCATCGAATCATCGACCAAGAAGGCAACCGACTGGCCGTACTAGCCGATGTCCGCAGGGCGAACCCCTTGCGCTTCATAGGCGGCGGTGAGAACGCGAAATTCACCCCGCCCGAGTTCAGGCGCCCCGGGGGGCGAGTACGAATATGTTGCCCGTGATCAGCTGGACGGCAACCAACGCCAGTGTCACCGCCAGGCGGGGCCACAGAGTTCGGCTCCAGTTCGCGACCAGAATTGGGATCGATCCGATGAGCGCGG
>NZ_DATCQQ010000067.1:0-9050 GCF_036569425.1 Lacisediminihabitans sp. | reverse complement strand
TTGATCCACCCTGGCCACTAATGAGTCAAGGCGACTTCCCTCTCCATGTGGTCAAATAGCCTTCGTCGTGTCGACAGCCAGTCGTCGCGTATTCGGCTTCCTCGTGCAACAGAAAGCGACGACCAGCAACTGTGCTCTCGTTCATTATTCGGCGCCTGGGCGCCTCGATCCTGGTGCTCCTCGTCGCCAGTTTCCTCATCTACAACCTCGCCTCCCTCGCGGGAGACCCGCTCGGTGACCTGCGGGGGTCGACGGCCCCCAACAAGGCGGCCCTGATCGCGGCACGCATCGACCAGCTTCAGCTCAACGTGCCGACCCCCCTGCGCTTCTTCATCTGGCTGGGTGGCATCCTCAAGGTCTTCATCGGCCAATTCACCCTCGGCGACAGCGTCAACGGGCACTCCGTCATCGGCCTGGTCGGTAGTTCAGCGGCGAACACCCTCCAGCTCGTCACCGCGGCAACGTTGCTTGCGGTCATCTTCGGTGTCGCCATCGGAATGAGCACGGCGATCCGCCAGTACAGCGGCTACGACTACACCGTGACATTCCTCTCGTTCCTGTTCTTCTCGCTCCCCGCGTTCTGGGTGGCAGTGCTCCTCAAGCTCTACGTGGCCATCGGGTTCAACAACTTCCTCGGCTCGCCCGTGATATCACCGCTGTCGATAGCGGTGATATCCCTCGTCTCCGGGTTCATCTGGATGAGCATCATCGGCGGCGAGGGCAAGCCCCGGCTTATCGTGTTCGGCTCGGCGACCGTCATCACCGCGGCGACACTCGGATTCCTCGTGGTCACGGACTGGTTCACGACTCCTCAGCTCGGGCCCGTTCTCATCGCCGTCCTCGGGGCGCTCACCGCGCTCATGGTCACCTCGCTCACGACCGGGCTGTCCAACCGTCGCGCGCTGTACGCCGCGCTCATCACCGTCGGAATCGGCGTGGCGCTCTGGTATCCGCTCCAGTTCCTCTTCGCCGCCTTCCCGGCCTTCTGGATGCTCGAGCTGCTCGGTGTGCTGTCGATTGCCGTCGGGCTGGCGGTGGGCTACTTCATGGGCAGGGACGACCGCTGGCCGGCGGCGCGCACGGCGGCCATCATGTCGTTCCTGGTCGGCCTGCTCGTCTTCGCCGACCGGCTGATGAGATCCTGGCCGGACTATGTGAGCGCGGTCGGTGGTCGGCCGATCGCCACCGTCGGAGCGAACACGCCAGACCTCGAGGGCTCGATCTGGCTGCACGTCATCGACAGCTACACCCACCTCCTGCTGCCGACGATGTCCCTCATCCTGATCTCGCTCGCCGGATACACGCGCTACGCCCGGGCGAGCCTGCTTGAGGTGATGAACCAGGACTACGTGCGCACCGCTCGCGCGAAGGGACTCACCGAGCGCACGGTGGTGATGCGCCACGCCTTCCGTAACGCGATGATTCCGATCATCACCGTCGTCGCCTTCGACGTGGGAGGCCTCATCGGAGGAGCGGTGATCACCGAGACGATCTTCGCCTGGCGGGGGATGGGATCGCTGTTCACCACGGCGCTCAGGGACCCCCTCGACCTCAATGTGCTGATGGCGGTCTTCCTGGTCGTCGGCACCTTCGCCATCGTCTTCAACATTCTCGCCGACCTCGCCTACACGGCACTTGACCCCAGAATTCGGGTGAGCTGACCATGACAAACCTGCTACTCCAAACCCCCGAAGATCCGGCCAACGCGGGGATGACCATCGAGCAGCGCGAGGTCGAGGGACTCAGCCAGGGGACCATCGTTCGCCGGCGGTTCTTCCGCCACCGCGGCGCGATGATCTCGATCGTCGCGCTCCTGCTTGTCGCCGCCCTCGTCTATTCGTCGATCGGCTTCAACCTCCTCGGCCTCCAGATTCCCGGCTGGTGGAGATTCGGCTACGAGGCCCAGAACGCCATCATCAACAAGGGGAACCCCACCTGGACCCTGCCGTTCAACTTCGGGCTGCACCCGTTCGGGCAGGACGAGATCGGACGGGACATCTTCGCCCGGGTGATGCGCGGCGCGCAGCAGTCGATCGTGGTCACCCTGTTGTTCGGCAGCATCGCCGCCGTGATCGGCGTGGTCATCGGAGCCCTCGCGGGCTTCTATCGCGGCTGGGTCGACCAGTGGCTGATGCGCCTCACCGACCTCTTCATCATCTTCCCGATCCTCATTATCGGCGCGGTCCTCGGTCGCGCCGTCGGCGGACTCGGCGCGGCTGCGCTGGGAATCGGACTCGGCTTCCTGGGCTGGACCGCCCTCGCCCGACTCGTGCGCGGGGAGTTCCTGAGCCTGCGCGAGCGGGAGTTCGTCGACGCGGCCCGGGTGGCGGGCGCTGGAACGGGCCGGATCATCTTCAAGCACATCCTCCCGAACGCCGTCGGCGTCGTCATCGTGAGCTCCACCCTGCTCATGAGTGGCGCCATCCTCACCGAGGCTGCGCTGAGCTTCCTCGGGTTCGGCATCGCCGCCCCCGATGTGTCGCTCGGCCAGCTCATCAACGAGTACCAGGGAGCGTTCCAGACCAGGCCGTGGCTGTTCTGGTGGCCCGGCCTGTTCATCATCATCATCGCCCTCGGCATCAACTTCATCGGCGATGGGCTCCGCGACGCCTTCGACCCACGCCAGCGGCGGATTCCGGGCGGCACGGGGCCGTACCGCCAGATGGGCCAGGTGATCGCCGGCTGGTTCCGGCGTCGGCCGTCGAACGCGGAAAACCTCTAGTGGCGAGGCCCCTACCGACCGGAGAACGCCAGAAGCGATGCGAGGCTCGCCGCACTGAGCACGGCTACCGTCGCAATCTTGACGGGGCTCCAGATGACCGGTTGAATCGTGCTGTCCAGGACGCCACTGTCCAGGTGGCCGCCATCGCGCAGCGTCTCCCAGCGAGCGCGCACGACGGCCGCGGCGTCACCGGACTCCGTGTTCGGCAGGTCGCCCTGGCCGAGGGTTCCGGCGACGAACGAACTCTCGGGGAGCCCGCGGGCATCCTCCTTGGGCGTGTTGATGAATCGGTGCCGGCCGGCCGACGGGGCCGCCCAGGCGACGAAACGCCCGTAGTGCGTGAAGAGCGTGAGCGCGTACTTGGTGTCGATCCTCTCGATCGCCGGCCACGGAAGGTCGATCGTCCTGAACACATTGACGAGCTTGACTCCTCCGTCGCTGACCTCCACGGCGGGCGCCCAATAGACCAGCCAGACGAGGTAGGCGAGCGTCAGGAGCGGGGCAACGAAGCGAATGGCGACGGCGACTTCGCCCTGCACGCCGAACGCGACGAGGCACGCCACGACGACGACAATCACGCTGATCGTCAGAATTTTTCCAAAGGTGGATCGAAGCACAACGGTCTCAGCCATTCGTCCATGCTCCCATGGGGAGCGCGGACGTCACGAAGAGCACTCGGCAGAATTGCAGGTGGAAAGCAGAAATGAATCCCAAGACGAACACCCGCGACTCGAACGCACCCATCCTCGAGGTCAACAAGCTCGGAGTGGAATTCTGGGTCGGAGGCGAGTGGATTCCCGCCGCCAGGAACCTCGACTACGTCGTGCGCCCAGGAGAGGTACTGGCCATCGTCGGCGAGTCCGGATCCGGCAAGAGCGTCAGCTCGATGTCCCTGCTGGGCCTGCTCCCCGCCAACGGGCGGGCCACGGGCAGCGCTCGGCTCAACGGCGAGGAACTCATCGGAGCGACGGCGGCCAAGCTGCGCCAAGTGCGCGGAAAAGACATCGCCGTCATCTTCCAGGAGCCGATGACGGCGCTCAACCCGGTCTACCGCATCGGGTTCCAGATCATGGAGGCCCTGCGCATCCACTTCCCCCTGACCCCGGCAGCGGCAAAGGTTCGCGCGCTCGAGCTGCTCGAGCTCGTCGAAATGCCCGATCCGCAGAAGGCGTTCGACTCCTACCCGCACCAGTTGTCTGGCGGACAGCGCCAGCGCGCCATGATCGCGCAGTCGATCTCCTGCGACCCGGACATGCTCATCGCCGACGAGCCGACCACGGCGCTCGACGTGACGATCCAGGCCGAGATCCTCGACCTGCTGCGGCACCTGCACACGCGTCTCAACAGCGCGATCGTGATCATCACCCACGACATGGGGGTCGTGGCGGACCTCGCGGACAACGTCATCGTGATGCGGTACGGGGAGATCGTCGAACGCGGCACTGTCGACGCGATCTTCAACCATGCGCAGCACCCGTACACGAAGGAGTTGCTCGCCGCGGTGCCGCACCTCGGCACCGGCGAGGCGGCGGTCGTCGAGGAAGCGACACGCACCGAGCAGCCGGCGCTGGTGCTCGACAACGTGAGCGTCGTCTACCCGAAGCGTGGTCGGGTGCCCGCGTTCACCGCGGTCGAGGGGGCGTCGTTCTCGATCTACCCCGGGGAGATCGTCGGCCTCGTCGGCGAGTCGGGTTCCGGAAAGACCACGATCGCTCGAGCCGCGGTCGGCCTCGTGCCCGTCTCCGCCGGCACCCTGACGGTGGTCGGGCAGAACCTCGCCGGTGCGAGCACCAAGGAACTGCGCGCGGTGCGCCGCAGCCTCGGGATCGTCTTCCAGGATCCCGGGTCCTCGCTCAATCCGCGATTCCCGGTGGGGGAGAGCATCGGCGAACCGCTGCTCCTGTCCGGGCTCTTCGACAAGAAGCAGATCAACACGCGCGTGGAGGAGCTGCTCGAGCAGGTCGAGCTGCCGCAGAGCTTTCGCAACCGCTACCCGCACGAGCTGTCGGGAGGGCAACGTCAGCGCATCGGCATCGCGCGGGCCCTGGCTCTCAGCCCAAAGCTCCTCGTCGCCGATGAGCCGACCTCCGCGCTCGACGTGTCCGTGCAGGCGCGCGTGCTCGAACTCCTGCAGGAGATCCAGTCGAGGCTCAAGTTCGCCTGTCTCTTCGTGAGCCACGACCTCGCGGTCGTCGACCTTCTCGCCGACCGGATCGTCGTGATGAACCACGGCAAGATCGTGGAGCAGGGCAACAAGGAAGACATCCTGCGGAACCCGCAGGAGGCATACACGCAGCGCCTGATCGCGGCGGTTCCGCTGCCGGATCCCGCGGCCCAGAAGCTCCGCCGGGAGCAGCGGGCGGCGTCCTAGTCTTTCCGCGCCGCGCTCCATGCCTAGCATGGAGGGGTGCGCCATGAACGGAAAGATGCAGTGAGACTACGATCCGTCGCGACGGTCGTCGCCCTGATCGTGGCCTTCGCGCTCGCCGGCTGCAGCAGCACGGTCGTCAGCGGCACCACGATCAGGATCGCGTCGAGCCAGGCGTTCTACTCCGCGAATCCCAAGACGTCCTACGGAAACTCCGCGGCCAACAATACCGTCGCCTCGGCCACGAACTCCCAGTTCAACTACTACGACAACACCCCCAGGCTCGTGCGGGACACCTCGTTCGGGTCGTACCGGGTGGTGTCCCGAGACCCGCTGACCGTCAAGTACACGATCGCGGCCGGAGTGACCTGGTCGGACGGCGTGCCGGTGGATGCGGCGGACATGCTGCTGTCCTGGGCCGCGAACTCCGGCGCGCTCAACACTACGAGCTTCGACGACTCCGCCTACGTCGACCGGGAGACCGGAAAGTACTCCCGGCCGTTCCCGCCGTCGGTGGTGCACTTCGACGGCTTCAGTGGCAACGGACTGCAACTCGTGACCAAGACTCCGGTGATCGGCGACGGCGGCCGGTCACTCACCCTCAGCTACGACCGGTTCTTCGCGGACTGGGAACTCGTCTTCGGGGTCGGGGTCCCGGCGCACGTCGTGGCGGGGAAGGCGCTCGGCATTCGCGACCACGACGCGGCCAAGAGGGCGATGATCGCCGCCATCCAGATGGATGACGCCCCGAAGCTGGCGAAGATCGCGCGCTTCTGGGACACCGGTTTCAACATCTCCGCCGCCAGGCCAGACAAGGACCTCCTGGTCGGCACCGGCCCATACACGGTCACCGACTTCGTGCCGGGCGACCACGTCACCCTCACGGCGAACCCCCGGTACACCGGCGCGCACCGCCCGAGTCTCGAGCGGGTGACGATCCGTTACATCGCCGACCCGCTCGCCGCCGTCGAGGCGTTTCGGCGCGGAGAGGTGGACGTGGTGTCTCCGCAGCCGACCGAGGACGTGGTGAAGCAACTCGTCTCGGTGGACAACGCCACCATCCTCAGCGGGTTCGACGGGGCGTACGAACACCTGGACCTGCAGTTCGATCACGGCAAGAACGGCACATTCGCCGACCCCGCCGTGCGCCGGGCCTTCCTCAAGACGGTGCCGCGGCAACAGATCCTCGATTCCCTCGTCGTGCCGGTGCAGGAGGACGCGCAGCTGCGCTCCTCGCAGGTGTTCCTGCCCGGGTCGACCGGCTATCAGTCCGCCGTGAGGAGCAACGGCTCCCGCGAGTACTCGAGGGTCGACATCGCCGGGGCGAAGGCCATCCTCGCCACCGCCGGGGTGGCTTCCCCCGAGGTCTGCGTGCTGTTCGACCCGTCCAACCCGCGTCGGGTCGCCGAGTTCGGCCTCATCCAGAAGTCGGCTGCGCTGGCCGGATTCGCCGTCACCGATTGCTCGAGCACCGACTGGCGCCAGCTGCTCGGTACCGCCGGGGCGTACGATGCCTCGCTCTACGCGCTGCGGCCGTCGAGCCTCGCCGTCTCCGCCGTCGCCGCGTCCTTCCGGTCGGATTCGACCATCGACAACTCCAACTTCTACGCCAATCCGCAGGTCGACGGCCTCATCGACTCCCTCGACTCCACCGTCGACCGCTCGGCGCAGATCGCCATCCTGCACAAGGTCGATTCGCTGGTCTGGGCAGACGCCTACGGGGTGCCGCTCTACCAGTTTCCCTCGGTCACCGCCTTCAACGACCGCGTCGCCGGCATCGCGCCATCGCCGCTCGCGCCCAATCTGCTCTGGAATATCTGGGCCTGGACGCCGGTCAAACCAGCCAAATAGGGACTCACGGGCTTGCCAAGGTAGACTGGCGGGCGCAGGGCACCACTGTCGTGATCCTGCCGCAACGCCTTTCTCCTGGCCTCCCACGTTCTCACGCCAGAACTCCCTCAAGCCAGAACACTTTTGCGCAGATCACTGTTAAGGATGTACACCCATGGCTATTGCCACCCGTAATGACCTGCGCAACGTCGCAATCGTGGCGCACGTCGACCATGGCAAGACCACGCTCGTGGACGCCATGCTTCGCCAGACCAACTCCTTCGCCGCGCACGCGCACCTCGAAGAGCGCGCCATGGACTCGAACGACCTCGAGCGCGAAAAGGGCATCACAATTCTCGCCAAGAACACCGCGGTGTCATACTCCGGCATCCACGCGGGCGAGAACGGCGACGGCGGCCCCATCACCATCAACGTGATCGACACCCCGGGCCACGCCGACTTCGGCGGCGAGGTCGAGCGCGGCCTCAGCATGGTCGACGGCGTCGTGCTGCTCGTCGACGCGAGCGAGGGCCCGCTGCCGCAGACCCGGTTCGTGCTGCGCAAGGCGCTCGAGGCGAAGCTCCCCGTGATCCTGCTCGTCAACAAGACGGACCGGCCGGATGCCCGCATCGACGAGGTCGTGGCCGAGAGCCAGGACCTGCTGCTCGGCCTCGCGAGCGACATGGCAGACGACTTCCCCGACCTCGACCTCGACGCGATCCTCGACGTGCCGGTCGTCTACGCCTCCGGGCGCAACGGCGCCGCGAGCTGGAACAAGCCGGAGAACGGCACCCTGCCGGACAACGACGACCTCGAGCCGCTGTTCGACGCGATCCTCAAGCACATCCCGGCTCCGAGCTACGACGACCAGCACCCGCTGCAGGCCCACGTCACCAACCTCGACGCCTCCCCGTTCCTCGGCCGCCTCGCCCTGCTGCGTGTCTTCAACGGCACGATCAAGAAGGGCCAGACCGTCGCGTGGGTCAAGCACGACGGATCGGTGCACAACGTGAAGGTCACCGAGCTGCTCATCACCAAGGCGCTCGACCGCTTCCCGACCGAGTCGGCTGGCCCCGGCGACATCGTCGCCGTCGCCGGCTTCGAGGACATCACGATCGGTGAGACCCTCGCCGACCCCAACGACGTGCGCCCGCTGCCGACCATCACGGTCGACGACCCGGCCATCTCGATGACGATCGGCACCAACACGAGCCCGATGATCGGCAAGGTCAAGGGCCACAAGCTCACCGCCCGCATGGTGAAGGACCGCCTCGACCGCGAACTCGTCGGAAACGTTTCGATCAAGCTCGTCGACATCGGACGTCCGGACGCCTGGGAGGTGCAGGGCCGTGGAGAGCTCGCCCTCGCCATCCTCGTCGAGCAGATGCGCCGCGAGGGCTTCGAACTCACCGTCGGCAAGCCGCAGGTGGTCGTGAAGCAGGTCGGCGGCAAGGTTCACGAGCCGTACGAGCACCTCACGATCGACTCGCCGGAGGAGTACCTCGGCGCCATCACGCAGCTCCTCGCGGCGCGCAAGGGCCGCATGGACGGCATGTCGAACCACGGCACCGGCTGGGTTCGCATGGAGTTCGTCGTGCCGTCGCGTGGCCTCATCGGCTTCCGCACCGAGTTCCTCACCATCACGCGCGGCGCCGGCATCGCGAACGCCGTCTCCCACGGCTATGAGCCGTGGGCGGGCGAGATCGTCACCCGCGTCAACGGGTCGATCGTTGCCGACCGTGCCGGTGTCGCGACGCCGTTCGCCATGGTGGCCCTGCAGGAGCGCATGTCGTTCTTCGTCGAGCCCACCCAGGAGGTGTACGAGGGCATGGTCGTTGGCGAGAACTCGCGCGCCGACGACATGGACGTCAACATCACCAAGGAAAAGCAGCTCACCAACATGCGGCAGTCCACCTCGGACACCTTCGAGCGCATGACGCCGTCCCGCAAGCTGACGCTCGAGGAGTGCCTCGAGTTCGCCCGCGAGGACGAGTGCGTGGAGGTGACGCCCGAGTTCGTGCGCATCCGCAAGGTGGAGCTCGACGCGAGCGCCCGCCAGCGCAAGACCTCGCGCCTCAAGAAGCAGAACGCGTAACAGCATCTAAGCAAAAAGGCGCACACCCATCAGGG
>NZ_DATCQQ010000066.1:0-8611 GCF_036569425.1 Lacisediminihabitans sp. | reverse complement strand
GCTCGGGACCGAACGGCCCGACCGTGAGGGTGGTCTTGCCACCCTGCTTGGCGATCTGCTCGGTGATCTGCTCGCGGATCTCGTGCCAGAGGCCCGTGGTGCGAGGGGCGGCGAACGGCTGCACCTGCAGCGTGGAGCCGGCGAAGTCCAGGCCGACGGCGACGACACGCTGGCTCCCCTCCTCCACCTCGAGGCGCAGCTGCAGTCCCTCGCGAGGAAGGATCTTCACCCCGCCGAGGTCGACGTACGGGCGCACCGGGTTGGCCTCGGCCTCGTCAAGTGGACCTTCGGTCGCGCGATCGGCAGGCGCAGACTTGGGCTGCTCCTCGCCGCCTTCGATTTCTGCTGAACTGGTGTCGCTCACGAGCCGTCTCCTTGGGTCTTGACGCGGTAACCGGTCGAGCCGAAGCCCGAATCTCCTCGATGGCTTCCGGGAAGCTCATCGACCGGCACGAAACGGGCCTTGGTCACCGGCATGATCACGAGCTGCGCGATCCGGTCACCGACTGTGACAGAATACGGCACCGATCTGTCAGTGTTCAGTAGGGTGACCCGGATCTCGCCGCGATATCCGGCGTCGACCGTTCCCGGGCTGTTGACGATGGTGATGCCGTGTTTGGACGCGAGCCCGCTGCGCGGCACGACGAAGGCGACGTAGCCGTTGGGCAGGGCGATCGAGACGCCGGTGCCCACCGTCGCCCGTTCTCCGGGTTCGAGAGTCACCGGTTCGGCCGCCGACAGGTCGGCGCCGGCATCTCCCGGGTGCGCGTATCCCGGAAGGGTGTCGGCGACGATGAGTATCTCCACAGTTTCGGCCACGTCACGAGGGTAGTGCAGAACGCGCCGGGCCCAGCAGGGCGGGCGGGCACAGCAAAGTCTGATCGAATAGCACCATGACGATTTACCGAGAACGCCTGTGGGCCTCACCCTGGGTGTTCATCTCGACCGCGCTCGTGATCCCGGCGAGCCTCCTGGTCTTTCTGCCGATCAACCTCGTCGTCGGGGTGGTCGTCTCCATCGCGCTCTACGCCGCCTGCGTCGTCGTTCTCGTGGCGACCTCCCCCGTGATCGAGGTCACGAGCGAACACCTCGCGGCCGGACGCGCCACGCTACCGCTCGCCTTCGCGGGCGAGGCCAAGAGCTTCGAGGGCGAGGAGGCGACGCTCGAGCGCGGCCAAAGGCTGGATGCCCGGGCCTGGCTCCTGATTCGAGGGTGGGTCTCGCCCGTGGTCACCGTGCAGGTGACCGACGCGAACGATCCGACGCCGTACTGGCTGGTCTCGACTCGTCGACCGGGGGAACTGGTAAGGGCCCTGGCCGAAGCCAAGGCCCAACAGTTGCTTTCCTAGACAGTTACAGACCTAGACGTTTACAGCCCTAGGCCGCGCACTCCTGACAGATCGGACCGAGCTTCTCTTCATGATCGAGTTGCGAGCGGTGCTTCACGAGGAAGCAGTTCACACAGGTGAACTCATCTGCCTGGGGAGGTAGCACGACGACGTCGAGGTCGAGTTCTGATAGGTCGGCTCCGGGGAGCTCGAACCCGCCAGGGTTGTCGGCGTCATCGACGTCAACGACACCTGACATTTTGTCCGGAACGCGCTCTTTAAGAGCCTCGATCGACTCGGAGTCGTCGTCGGTCTTACGAGGTGCGTCGTAGTCGGTTGCCATGCCCATCCACTTCTTTATGCGTCAATTGATCTCAATCGGCGGCCACAGTTTGCATCATCGGCTCGCGAATAGCAAACCACTGCAAAAAAGCCGTGAATCCGACGCCTGTTGAACTTGCGGCACGCCCGGTATATTCCCGCGAAATCAGGGTCGGGCGTGACACCCTAGGAGAACCAGCGACCGCGAGAGGCGTTCAGCATGCAAGACCTGAAAGTTATCGGAGTGGAGAACGGCGCACTTCTCGTCGCGTCCCATGAGGGGACCCGTTTTCGGGTAGCGATCGACGAGGTGCTGCAGTCGAAGCTCCGCCAGACCATTCACGAGCCCGGCGTCGGGCGAAAGCTCGCCCCGAAGGAGATCCAGGCCCATATCCGGTCCGGGATGTCCGCCCAGGACGTGGCATCCATCACCGGCGTGCCGCTCGACTACATCCAGAAGTTCGAGGGCCCGGTGCTCGCCGAACGCGAGTATGTCGTGACCTCCGCCCTCGCCGTGCCCGTGCACACCGCCATGGAGACCGACCCGCTCGGCGAAGGTTCGACCTTCGGCACGGTGATCCGCGAACGCCTCTACGACCTCGGTGCCATCAACGAGCGCTGGGCGAGCTGGAAAGAGGTGGGAAGCGGCTGGGTCGTGAAGCTCGCCTTCACCGCCGAGCAGATCGACCACGACGCCCGCTGGCGCTTCGACCCCAAGAAGTCCGCCCTCGCCCCGCTCAACAGCGAAGCCGTCGCCCTCTCCCAGCAGGGCGAGATGGTGAGCCCCCTCGTGCCGCGCCTGCGCGCCGTGAACGACGAGGAACGCCGGCCCGACCAGTCCCGCTTCGACAGCGGCGCGTTCACCGACAACGACCTCGGCCGCCCCGAGCCGGTCGCGTACCTCGAGCCGGTGTCATACGGGCGCCTGGACGACGCACCGGCCGCCGTAGCGGATGCCGCGATCAACCGGGCACCGGCGGCGGAGGAGTCGGAATCGAACCAGACCGCCGATCTCCTCGAGGCGCTCCGGCGTCGGCGCGGAGAGCGCGAGCTCGCCAACTTCCCGGAAGAGGACGAGGCGAAGGCCTCGCATCCGTCCGGCGGCGGAATCCGACTCGTTGACATCCCGCTCGACTTCGACGACGATTCGTCGCGCGACACGGCACCGCAGCCGACGGTGCTGCATCCGAAGTCCGCGAAGAAGGCCCGGGCCACCATGCCCAGCTGGGACGAAATCGTGTTCGGCGCCCGCTCGGACGAAGATCACTGACCAAGATCCCTGACCAAGATCCCTGATTCGCCGCGTTAGCCCTCGCTCGCTAGGTTCCCTTCGCGAAGGCACCGAACCTCAACAGCGGAATGGCCGTCTCTTCCGGCGACCATGACCCGTGCTGGCCGACCATCGACCGGCCGTGCTGCACGGCCGGCCGCGAGTCGTAGTATGCGATGCCCTTGCGGGCGGCGACGATGATGTCCCCGATGCGCGGCACGACCTCCTGGTCGACGCGAGGGCCGAACCAGCCGGACGAAATCGCCTCGTCGCGGGAGACGATCCACGATCGGTGCCCCTCCGCCGCGCGCCAGCGCTCGAGCACGGCCTGCCGGTGGGCGAGGCTCGCGTCCGATTCGAAGTGCAGTTGCAGCGCGCGCGGCTCGCCGGCGACGAAGCGGATGCCGTCCACGAGACCCGGGTCGGTGTCGAACAGGATGTGGGAGCTTTGCGGCACGTCGAGCACGCCGTGGTCCGCCGTGAGCACGAGGCCCTCCCGACTGCCCAGGTTGGCGGCGAAAGCGCGCACGGTCGAGTCGAGTTCTTCCAGCACCGAGGTCCACAGTGGCGACTGCCAGCCGTGCGAGTGCGCTGCCTGGTCGAGTTCAGGAACGTAGACGTAGAGCAGTGCCCGGTCCACCGAGTCGAGAACGCGCCTGGCCTCCTCGAACCGATCCGTCATCGTCGCGCCGCCGCGGTACTCGGCACCTCGCAGCACGGCCCGCGTGAAGCCGGACGAGCGGTAGCGTTCCGTGCCGATCGCGAACGACTGCACGCCGCGATCCCGGGCTCGCTCGAACAGGGTGGGCACTCGCTGCCAGGTCTCCGGATCGAGGCGGTCGTCCCAGCCGCTGAGCTGGTTGACGACGCGGTCGTTCGCCGCGTCGAGCACCGTGTATCCGACGAGGCCGTGAACACCGGGCGCCTCCCCCGTCGTGAGGGTGGCGAGGGCCGACGCCGTGGTGGTCGGGAAGCGGGCGCCGATCGTGCTCGACGGCGAGAGCAGCGGAGCGAGGGTGCGCGAGTGGCCGGCCCGAGCCTTGAGAACCGACGCCCCGAGGCCGTCCACGAGCAGGACGATCGCGGAGTCGACCCCCGGGAGGTCGAGGGCGTTCGGCTCGCCCGCGAGGGATTTCATGCAACTTGGCACGACATCGGCAAGGCTAAACCGGTGCGATTTCGTGGCCGGTAACATGGGGGCAATCCTATGACTACTCCCGAAATCCCCACCGCACAGCCCGCCGGCGAACGAATCGACAATGTCGACGTGTCCGCCGAGATGGAGGGCTCGTTCCTCGAGTACGCATACTCGGTCATCTACTCTCGCGCCCTTCCGGACGCCCGGGACGGCCTCAAGCCCGTGCAGCGCCGCATCCTGTACCAGATGACCGAAATGGGACTGCGCCCGGATCGCGGGCACGTCAAGTCGGCGCGCGTGACCGGCGAGGTGATGGGCAAGCTGCACCCGCACGGTGACGCCTCGATCTACGACGCCATGGTGCGGCTCGCCCAGAGCTTCATCCTGCGCGTGCCCCTGATCGACGGGCACGGCAACTTCGGATCGCTCGACGACGGCCCGGCCGCCGCCCGCTACACCGAGGCGAGGCTCGCCCCGGCCGCGATGGCGATGACCGAGAACCTCGACGAGGATGTTGTCGACTTCGTTCCCAACTACGACAACCAGCTGACCCAGCCGGAGGTTCTGCCCTCCGCCTTCCCCAACCTGCTGGTGAACGGCGCATCGGGCATCGCGGTCGGCATGGCCACGAACATGGCGCCGCACAACCTGATCGAAGTGGTGGGCGCCGCCAGGCACCTCATCGACAACCCGAACGCCTCGCTCGACGACCTCATGTCGTTCGTGCCAGGCCCCGATCTGCCTACCGGCGGCACGATCATCGGCCTCGCGGGCATCCGTGACGCGTACGAGACCGGCCGGGGCAGCTTCCGCACCCGCGCCCGGGTCTCGGTGGAGAACCTCACTGCCCGCAAGGTGGGCCTCGTGATCACCGAGCTGCCGTACATGGTCGGCGCGGAGAAGGTGATCGAGAAGATCAAGGACGGCGTCAACTCGAAGAAGCTCAGCGGCATCTCCGACGTCACCGACCTCACCGACCGCCTGCACGGCACACGGCTCGTCATCGGCATCAAGACGGGGTTCAGCCCGGATGCCGTGCTCGAGCAGCTGTACCGCTACACGCCGCTCGAGGACTCGTTCAACATCAACAACGTGGCGCTCGTCGACGGCGGCCCGAAGACCCTCGGCCTGCGCGAGCTGCTGCAGGTGTACATCGACCATCGCATCTCAGTCGTCACGCGACGCAGCCAGTTCCGCCTCGCGCGCAAGAAGGACCGGCTGCACCTCGTAGAGGGCCTCCTCGTGGCGATCCTCGACATCGACGAGGTGATCCAGGTGATCCGCACGAGCGATGACTCGGACGAGGCTCGCACCCGCCTCATCGACGTGTTCGACCTCAGCCAGATCCAGGCCGAATACATCCTCGAGCTTCGGTTGCGTCGCCTGACCAAGTTCTCCCGGATCGAGCTCGAGGCCGAGCGTGACGAGCTGCTGGCCGCGATCGCCGTGCTGGAGGAGCTGCTCTCGGTGCCGCAGCGGGTGCGCAAGCTCGTCTCCGACGAGCTGGAGGAGGTGGCCGAGAAGTTCGGCACACCGAGGCGCACCCTGCTCACCGAGGCCCGCCCGAGCGTCGCGACATCGTCGAGCTCGCGGTCGGCCGCCCCGGTGCTGGAGATCGCGGACACGCCGTGCCTGGTCCTGCTCTCCACGACCGGCCGCGCCATCCGCGTCGACCTGCCGGAGAGTCCGTCGGATGCGCCGCCCCGGGCCGCGAGGCGCAGCAAGCACGACGCGATCCTCTCCTCGATCGTCACGACGAGCCGCGCCGAGATCGGGGCGATCACCTCGCTCGGCCGGCTCATCCGTCTCACCCCCGTGGACCTGCCCGTGGTGCCGGAGAACTCCATCCAGCTCGCCGCCGGGGTGCGCATCGCGGACTACCTCGCCATCGATGGCAAGCGGGAGCGCGTGCTCGCCCTCGTCTCGCTCACCTCGGAGCAGCCGATCGCGATGGGAACCCGCCAGGGCGTGGTGAAGCGTCTCGCCCCCGGCGACTACCCGAACCGACCCGACTTCGAGGTCATCGCCCTCAAGCCGGGTGACCAGGTCGTGGGGGTCAGGCAGTCCGGCGAGTCGGATGAGCTGCTCTTCATCACCTCGGACGCCCAGCTGCTGCACTTCCCGGCCTCGGCCGTTCGCCCCCAAGGCCGTACGGCGGGAGGCATGGCGGGCATCAACCTCGGCGCCACGGCCGAGGTGGTCTACTTCGGTGCGATCGACCCGGCCGTCGATCCGGTCGTCGCCACGGTGTCGAACAGCACGTCCACCATCGCCGGCACCGATCCGGGACGAGCGAAGGTGTCGGTGCTCTCCGAGTTTCCCGGCAAGGGTCGGGCGACCGGCGGCGTGCGCGCCCATTCCTTCCTCAAGGGCGAGGACGTGCTCTCCGTCGCCTGGGCCGGGCCATCCCCCGCCCTCGCGGTGGGCCCCGACGGATCCGTGCGCTCGCTCCCGGATGCCGGGGCGAAGCGGGACGCGTCCGGCACCCCGCTCGACGGCATCATCGGCTCCATCGGCACCTCCATCGCGCCAAACACGGCGACCGACACAGACACCGCCGCCGACTGACGCCGCTGCTGCTGACTGGCGCCGCTGCTGACCGACGCCGCTGCTGACCGACGCACACGCGCAGCGTTAGGTCGAAGGGCGCGGCAGGAAGGTCATGGCTCGACGCCGCCCGGCTCGGGGCGAAACCCCTGCCGGAACAGCGTCAGGACTTCGCTGTACCGTCGCGGGTCGGGCAGTCGCGACACCGGGTGGCGGTTCGGCTGCGTGCCGGCTCTGCTCGTTGTCACCCCTGCGGGGCATGATGAGCCCATGGAAATCCAACTGAGCATGCTCGGCGTGATCGTGAGTGACATGAAGGCTGCGCTGCGGTTCTATCGCCTCCTCGGCCTCGACATTCCGGGCAGCGACGATGAGAAGCCGTTCGTGATCCATCGGATGGCCAGCGGAGTCAGCATCTTCTTCGACACTGTCTTCGCTGCTCGCTACGACGCGAGGCACGTGCTGCCCGCGGGTGGCGGGTACGGATCGCTATTCGAGTTCTACCTCGGCGATGACTCGGCCGTCGACGCGAAGTACGCGGAGTTGACCGCGGCCGGATACCACGGGCGAATGGCGCCCGAGCGCACCTTCGGTCCATACGCAGCAATGGTCGACGACCCGGACGGAAACGTCGTGCTCCTCACCTCGGACGCCCCGCACGCACATGAGGCCGACACACACAAGGATTGAACCCCGCTGGCGTTCAGGTCACTGCGGTGTTTTGGCCGCACCGGATCGGCCAGACCCAGGGCCGAACGCGCCCGACTCCGGACTGGATGTCCGCTGCCGCTCGCGGCGGGAGATGCGGCGCGACGGCGGGTGTCACGATTCCCGCCGGGGCGGGACACGACTCCCGCCGCGAGGACGGGACGGGGCCGTCTATCCGCGAGTGTCGTCGGCGACGATTTCATCGTGCGCTGCCAACGCGGCCCGCACCTCCACGAACCGCACCAGGAAGCTGCGCTCATCCAGCCTCTTCCGGCGCATCCAGCTGGTCACCTCGCCGTTGCTCTTACTCGCATTGCACGCGCCGCAGGCCGGGACGATGTTGTCGAGCGTGTAGCGCCCACCGCGCGCTATCGGCTGCACGCAGTCGCGCTGCAGCGGACGGTCGCTCGCTCCGCAGTAGGCGCAGCCACCCCACAACAGCCGCAGCGTTGACCATTGAGCCGCGGTGAGATCGTGCTCGACCAGGGCCATGCGCCGTGTGCGACGACGGGCTGCCTTGGCCGCGCGACTGTTCGGGTGGAGCACGAATTCAGCCTAAGCCGCTGGGGCGAGGCGGGGCGTGACCGACCCAGGCCAACGCGCAGGTTTCGGGTGGCAGCCCAGTCCCGCCTGTGCCGTGCGACAGCGCCCAGCGGCAAACAGGACGAAGGTCACTTCTGGCGGCGGGCGACGGTTGTACAGTCGCGCGGAGCAGCGTCATTTGTGAACGAGCGCCCGTCCAGACGGGAGCCTCCCCAGCGAAAGGATGCACTCGCCATGACGATCCCCAGCGGCACGCCGAAACTTACGGAGCGCACCCCGTGGCTTCAGCCGCGATGGTTCGTCAAGCTCTTCTGGAAGGCGCACCGGGCCATGTTCCGGATTTCCGGCGGCCGTCGTGGCCTGTGGCCCGCGAAGGACCAACGTTGGGGGGCTCTGTGGTTGACCACAACGGGACGCCGAAGCGGTCAGGAGAGGTCGGTGATCGTCGGCTATTTCGAAGACGGCCCGAACCTGGTGACGCTGGCGATGAACGGGTGGGGTGAGGCGGAGCCCGCGTGGTGGCTGAACCTCCAGGCGCACCCGCAGGCCCGGGTGCAGCTGGTCGACGGCCTCCGCCAGGTCGTCGCTCACGCCGCGACCGGACAGGAGCGCGCACGGCTGTGGGACCGGTGGAGGTCACTGGACAAGGATCTCGACGGCTACGCCCGCCGTCGTCCCGTCGAGACGGCGGTGGTGGTGCTCGAGCCAGCGACCGAACCGGTCTGAGTCCACCGAAGGGAAGCCCACTACCGGCTC
>NZ_DATCQQ010000065.1:0-3652 GCF_036569425.1 Lacisediminihabitans sp. | reverse complement strand
GCGCTCGAGCAGCGCCACAAGTTCCTCAGCGAGCAGCTCACCGACCTCACGTCGACGCGCAAAGACCTTCTCACGATCATCGAGGAGATCGACGAGAAGATGCAGGACATCTTCGGCAACGCCTTCGAAGACACCAGGGCCGCGTTCAACACGGTCTTCCCGATCCTGTTCCCGGGCGGCACCGGCAGCATCCACCTGACCGATCCGGAGAACATGCTCACCACCGGCATCGAGGTCACGGTCAAGCCCGCCGGTAAGAAGATCGAGCGGCTCTCGCTCTTGAGTGGTGGCGAGCGATCCTTGGCCGCGGTCGCTCTGCTGATCGCGATCTTCAAGGCGCGCCCCAGCCCGTTCTACATCATGGATGAGGTCGAAGCCGCTCTGGACGACGCCAACCTCGGCCGGCTCCTGACGATTTTCGAAGACCTGCGCCAGACATCCCAGCTGATCGTCATCACTCACCAGAAGCGCACGATGGAGATCGCGGATGCCCTCTACGGGGTCTCGATGCGCGCCGACGGCATCAGCGCGGTCGTCGGGCAGCGAGTGAAGCAGGAGCAGGCCGGCTAGCTGGCCGACGCGCCGCCCGTCGTCGCGAGTGTGCCCGGCTGTCGCCATTGTGCCCGGTTGCCCTGGCACCAACGCGACAAACTGGCACCAACGCGACAAACTGGCACAACCGCGGGAGCGGCGTGTGCCGGCACTAGGTCCGAGCGGCCTCCGGGAGCAGTGGAGCCAGCGGCTCGTCATTGACCGTGTGCACCCGCCATCCCTCGCCGATTCGGTCGAAGGTGGCGGTCGACCCATTGTTGATCTGATCGAGCTTGCGTCCGGCGAGTGCGCTGAGCGTATAGCGGATGATCGTGCCGTGGCAGACGATCACGACGTTCGCGTCCCCGTACTCGTCGGCGATGTGATTCAGCGCCGCGATGCCGCGGGCGACCACCGAGTCGAGGCTCTCGAGCCCCGGGTAGTCGCGGTCGGGCCACCGCGCCTCGATGTCCTCCTCGGTCGCGCCCTCCCCGTCGCCGTAGTCGCGTTCGACGAGTTCGGGGTAGCTCGGCCCCAGCGTTATGCCGAGACCGTCGGCGATGATCTGCGCCGTCTCGCGCGCGCGGCTGAGCGGGGAGCTCACCACCGCATCCCAGCGCGTGCCCGAGAGCACCGCGACCGCCTCGTGGGCCTGCTGGCGCCCCGTGTCGTTGAGAGGAATGTCGGAGGAGCCCTGAAGACGAAGCTCACGATTCCAGTCGGTCTGGCCATGGCGGATGAAGGCGAAAGTCACCCCTCTAGTCTGCCCTGCCCCGGCGGCACCGGCTGTCGCGCGAGCATCCCGAGCCCCGTATGGAACGCCGGAGCGGCGCTCGCGAGCCGCCCGAAGAACTCGTCGTCGACCGACTCGACGGTGCCGATGGCCCGATTCACGAGGTCGATGCCGGCAGCCGTGACGGTCACGAGCATCGCGCGTCGGTCATCCGGATGCCGGGCGCGGGTGACCTGACCGGTCGCCTCGAGGGTCCGCAGCACCTGGGAGGTCATCATGGGGTCGGTCGCCGCCGCATCGGCGAGCGCTCGCTGGGTCATCGGTCCGTCGTTGGACCGCCAGGTGAGCGCGGCGAGAAGCACGAACTGCACGTGGGTGAGCCCGAACGGCTTCAGCGCGGCGCGCTGGGCGGCCTGCCAGCGATTGGTCACCCGCCAGAGCAGCAGGCCGGTGCTCTCGGCGTCGTCGGCGAATCGGCTGTCGAGGGCGGTCATCCGGCGGTCATCGCGGCTCGGATGCGCTCGAAGTCCGAGTCGCTCAGCTCGAGCAGTCCACGGCGCAGCGCGTAGCCCCAGTTCGGGCCGCTCGTCAGCTCCAGTTCGCCCAGCAGGGGCTTGATCGGGGTCTCCAGGCAGTCCTGCCAGTCGACCCGTCGTCGCCACGGCCGGAAGTCGCCGTCGGTCGCCTGCCAGATCTCGTCGTCGGCGACCCGGCCGAGGGCGGTGAACGCCTGCAGGGGGTCGCCATCCGGGTAGCTGGTTCGAGGCGAGTAGTAGACGAACCAGTCGCCGGCGTGCAGTCGGGTGAGGGGCGGGCGCTTGCCGTGGTTGACCTGGGCGATGCCGAGTCCGACCCCGATCATCACGTGCTCCCGGGAGACCACCCCGAGCCAGGCCTTCATTCTCTCCGTCATGGTTTTACTATGCGCGCATACGAAGTACGGTGTCAAGGGTGCCCGCTGGCGCGATTGTGCGCGCGGGATGCGGCGCAGGCGGGCACAGACCGGACAAAAGGGGAACAATCCCGCGGGCGGCATGCGGCGCGGGCGGGACGCCGCCCGGCGCGTGCACGGGCGGTGCGCGCCCCGCTGGGTAGCATGGGGGAATGGCAACTCCGTGGTCCCTGTCGGGTGCGCTCAAGGGCATGTTCTCGCGCAAGACCATCGACGACGAGACCTGGGACGACCTCGAAGACGCTCTCATCACCGCCGATTTCGGCTCCGACATCACCGATTCGATCGTCGCCGAGCTTCGCGAGAACGTGCGCAAGTACTCCACGACAGACCCGGAAGACCTGCGGCGGATGCTGCGGGAGACCCTCGAGGAGCGCCTCGCCAGGCTCGACCCCACCCTCACGCTCAGCGCGCGGCCCGCCGTCGTGCTCGTCGTCGGGGTCAACGGCGTCGGCAAGACCACGACGATCGGCAAGTTCGCGAAGTTCCTCACGACGCGCGGGCGCACGGTGATCGTCGGTGCCGCCGACACCTTCCGGGCGGCGGCGGTCGAGCAGCTGGCGACGTGGGCCGAACGCGGGGGTGCGTCCATCCAGAAGCCGCAGCAGCAGGGCCAGGATCCGGCATCCGTCGCCTTCCAGACGATCGAGCGGGCCCAACGCGAGGGCGTGGACATCGTGCTCATCGACACGGCCGGCCGCCTGCAGACCAAGAGCGGCCTCATGGACGAGCTGGCCAAGGTCAAGCGGGTCGTGGAGAAGCAGACGGAGATCGCGGAAGTTCTGCTCGTGCTCGACGCGACGACGGGGCAGAATGGCCTCGCGCAGGCAGAAGCGTTCATCGAGCATGCGGGGGTCACGGGACTCGTGCTCACCAAGCTCGACGGGTCGGCGAAAGGCGGGTTCGTGCTCTCGGTGCAGGAGAAGACGGGCATTCCGATCAAGCTCGTTGGCCAGGGCGAGGGGATCAACGACCTCACCGGATTCACCCCGCACGTCTTCGTGCAGAACCTGATAGGACGATGATGAGCCAGGAGGGCACCATGGCCGGTTCGGATCCCGCCCCGACACGCGGGCCACGCCTGTACAGCCGACTCTCGCTCGTGGCGCTCGCCTTGGCGGTTGTCGGTGCGGCCGTCGGCTTCTGGGGCTTCGTGAGCGGCATCGACTACGCGCTCAACGGCTCGGGCAGCGGACCGGGTCCGAGCATCATCGTGTTCTTCGTCGGGGCGGGGATCGTCGTTGCCTCGGTCGTGCTCGCGATCATCGCGCTCGTGCGGTCGAGCGCCAAGATGATGCCGACCATCGCGCTTTCCGTCGGGCTGCTCCCGATCGCCGGACTCCTCGTCGTGGTGCTCGCCAACCGGCGCTAGAGCCCGTTCCGCCGGGTTCCGTCGGTCAGCGCACGCGCTCGGGCGCGCCGAGCTGGGCGGAGAG
>NZ_DATCQQ010000064.1:0-41724 GCF_036569425.1 Lacisediminihabitans sp. | reverse complement strand
GGCAGTGCTCGAGAGCTACTCGACCGAGAGCCCGGCCGAGACCGCAGTGAAGGTGCCCCGCGCCGTCCTCAACGTGCCAGGAGCGGCCGTCGGCCGTCGCAAGCAGGCCATCGCCCGCGTGCGCATCGTCCCCGGCTCCGGTACCATCACGGTCAACGGCCGCACGCTCGCCGACTACTTCCCCAACAAGCTGCACCAGCAGCTGATCAACGACCCGTTCAAGGTGCTCGACCTGCTCGGCAGCTACGACGTGATCGCCCGCATCACGGGCGGCGGCCCCTCCGGCCAGGCCGGCGCCCTGCGTCTCGGCATCGCGCGCTCGCTCAACCAGATCGACGAAGAGAACAACCGCGCCGCGCTCAAGAAGGCGGGCTTCCTCAGCCGCGACGCTCGCGTCAAGGAGCGCAAGAAGGCCGGTCTCAAGAAGGCGCGCAAGGCGCCGCAGTTCTCGAAGCGCTAACCCGCTCACCGAAAACACCTTCATGCCGCGTCTGTTCGGCACTGATGGGGTCCGCGGTCTCGCAAACCAGGACATCACGGTGGAGCTTGCACTGAGCCTTGCCCAGGCGGCGTCGATCGTTCTGGGCAAGGGTCGGTTCGCCGACGGTCGTCGCGCCTCTGGACGGCGACCGGTCGGTGTCATCGCGCGCGACCCGAGGGTCTCCGGCGAGTTCATCGCCGCGGCCGTCGCCGCCGGTTTTGCGAGTTCCGGCGTCGACGTGCTCGACGCGGGCATCATCCCGACCCCGGCGGCGGCGTTCCTCATCGCGGACGTCAAGGCCGACTTCGGCGTGGTCATCTCGGCGTCGCACAACCCGGCGGCCGACAACGGCATCAAGTTCTTCGCGGTGGGTGGCACGAAGCTCCCGGATGAGGTGGAAGACCGCATCCAGGCGGCGCTCGACGAGAAGAAGCTCGCCCCCACCGGCGTGGAGGTCGGCCGCATCCGCCGATTCGCCGACGCGGAGGACCGCTACGTCGTGCACCTGCTGTCCACCCTCCCGCACCGGCTCGACGGTATCCACGTCGTGCTCGACTGCGCGAACGGTGCGGCCTCCGGCATCTCTCCCGAGGTGTTCACCAACGCCGGCGCCACCGTCACCGTGATCGGCGCAGACCCGGACGGCTACAACATCAACGACGGCGTGGGGTCCACCCACCTCGACGTTCTCGCCGCCGCGGTTCTCGAGCACGGTGCGGACGTCGGCATCGCCCACGACGGCGACGCCGACCGCTGCCTCGCCGTGGACCACCTGGGCCGCATCGTGGACGGCGACCAGATCATGGCCGTGCTTGCCGTGTCGATGAAGGAACGCGGCCTGCTCAAGGAGAACACTCTCGTGGCAACGGTCATGAGCAACCTGGGGCTCCGGGTGGCGATGGCCGAACACGGCATCGCCCTCCTGCAGACGGCGGTCGGCGACCGGTACGTGCTCGAGGCGCTCAACGAGCGCGGCCTCAACCTCGGCGGCGAGCAGTCCGGGCACGTGATCATGAGCGACCACGCGACCACCGGCGACGGCATCCTCACCGGACTACAGCTGCTCGCCGAGATGGCTCGCACCGGCAAGTCGCTTGCCGAGCTCGCCGCGGTGATGACCGTCTACCCGCAGATCATGATCAACGTGCGCGGCGTCGACCGCGCGGCCCTGAAGTCCGACGAGGTCGTCGCGGCGGCGGTGGCCGCGGCCGAGGAACGGCTTGGGTCCACCGGGCGTGTGTTGCTGCGCCCCTCCGGCACCGAACCTCTCGTGCGCGTGATGGTCGAGGCGCGGGAGCAGTCGGTGGCAGACGAGATCGCACACTCGCTCGCGGACGTCGTGCGCGAGCGCCTCACCGTCTAAGCGCTCCGC
Organism: Lacisediminihabitans sp.; assembly: GCF_036569425.1. GTDB lineage: Bacteria > Actinomycetota > Actinomycetes > Actinomycetales > Microbacteriaceae > Lacisediminihabitans. Next base: position 39,871 of record NZ_DATCQQ010000064.1, on the reverse strand, counting down.
GGGTCGGACCGCGCTAGATCTTGCGCAGCAGCACCGTGTCCACCGCGTGATCGGCGCCCTTGCGCAGCACGAGATCGGCCCGCGACCTGGTCGGCAGCACGTTCCGCAGCAGGTTGGGCTCGTTGATGCGCTTCCAGATCTCGAGTCCCTTCGCCGTGGCCTCCTCCGTGCTGAGGGCGGCGTAACGGTGAAAGTAGGACTGCGGATTCGCAAAGGCGCCGCGCTGCAGTTTGAGAAAGCGGTCGACGTACCAGCCGGCGATGTCGGAGGTCCTGGCGTCGACGTAGATAGTGAAGTCGAAGAGGTCGCTCACCGCGAGCCCGTGCCCGCTCGCCGGGGGCTGTAGTACGTTGAGGCCCTCTACGATGAGGACGTCCGGCGCCCGAACCACGATCTCCGCATCGCGCACGATGTCGTAGCTGAGGTGCGAGTAGAACGGGGCGCGCACCTCCGGCTCGCCGCTCTTCACCCCGGTGACGAATCGCAGCAGCGCGCGGCGGTTGTAGGACTCCGGAAAGCCCTTGCGTTCCATCAGGCCGCGCCGCTCGAGTTCCGCGTTGGGCAGCAGGAAGCCGTCCGTCGTCACGAGCTCAACGCGCGGGGTGTCGTCCCAGCGGGAGAGCATCTCGCGCAGCAGGCGCGCGACCGTCGACTTGCCGACTGCCACCGAGCCGGCCACGCCGATCACGAACGGGGTCGCCTTCGAGTCCCGGTGCAGGAACCGGCTCGTGTCGTGGTGAAGTCGCCGGGCCCCCACGGCGTACAGGTTGAGCAGCCGGCTGAGCGGTAGGTAGACCTCGGTTACCTCGCGTAGGTCCAGGCGGTCGCCGAGACCGCGCAGCTCCACGATCTCGGTCGGACTCAGGGGGAGTTCCGTGGTGGGGGCGAGGTTGGCCCAGTCGGTGCGGTCGATCTCGACGAACGGCGTCGAATGGCCGTTGGCGCCGGTGTGCGCAGACCCGTGCTCAGACATAGGGCAACAGGCTACCGGAGTCGGGATGCGCCGCGGAGCACGGGTGGGCGCGGGGGACCCGGGACATAACGTAAAATCGGGTTTCATGTGCGGAATCGTGGGCTACGTCGGCAGCAACCGGAGCGTCGAGGTGCTGTTGGGCGGTCTCCGTCGGCTCGAATACCGCGGCTACGACTCGGCGGGAATCGCCGTGATCGACCAGGAGGGCGAGCTGCACACGCGCAAGCGCGCCGGCAAGCTCCAGGTGCTCATCGATGACCTCGATGCCGCGAACATCGCGAACGGTTCCACCGGGATCGGCCACACCCGCTGGGCCACCCACGGCGGACCCAACGACCAGAACGCGCATCCGCACCTCGGAGACGACGGCAAGCTCGCCCTGATCCACAACGGCATCATCGAGAACTTCGCCGAGCTCAAGGCGGAGCTCGTCGCCGCCCATCCGGACACCGTGTTCACGAGCGAGACCGACACCGAGGTCGCCGCGCTCCTGGTCGGGTTCGAATACCAGAAGACGGGCGACCTCGCCGAGGCGCTGCGCAACGTCGTCGCCCGACTGCACGGCGCGTTCACCCTGCTCGTGCTGCACAAGAACGAGCCGGGCGTCGTCGTCGGCGCCCGCCGCAACTCGCCGCTCGTGATCGGCCTCGGCGACGGCGAGAACTTCCTCGGTTCAGACGTGGCCGCCTTCGTGGAACACACCCGGCGCGCCGTGGCGATCGGCCAGGACCAGATCGTGACGATCACTTCGGATGCGGTGACGGTCACCGACTTCGACGGCCTGCCGGTGGAGACCCAGGAGTTCGAGATCACCTGGGACGCGTCGGCGGCCGAAAAGGGCGGCTGGTCGAGCTTCATGGCCAAGGAGATCAGCGAGGAGCCGGAGGCCATCTCCAAGACCCTCCTCGGCCGGATCGTCGACGGTGCCGTGCGCCTCTCCGAGCTGGACGTGCTCGGCGACGACGTGCTCACGGGCATCGACCGCGTCGTGATCCTCGGCTGCGGCACCGCCGCGTACTCGGGCATGCTCGGAAAGTACGCGATCGAGAAGTGGGCGAAGATCCCCGTGGACGTGGAGCTGTCGCACGAATTCCGCTACCGCGACCCGGTGATCACCGACCGCACGCTCGTCGTCTCGATCAGCCAGTCCGGCGAGACCATGGACACCCTCATGGCCGTCAAGTACGCGGTTGCCGCCGGGGCGAAGACGCTGTCGATCTGCAACACGCAGGGCGCGACCATCGCCCGGGAGTCGGATGCCGTCATCTACACGCATGCGGGTCCCGAAGTCGCCGTGGCCTCCACGAAGGCCTTCGTGGCGCAGGTCGCCGCGCTCTACCTCTTCGGCCTGCACCTCGCGCGGGTGCGCGGCACCCTGTTGCCGGAGGAGATCTCCGGACTGCTCGGCGAACTGCAGGCGCTCCCCGACCAGCTCGCCACCGTGCTCGAGCAGCACGACGCGATCACCCAGCTGGCCGGCTGGATGACCGACACCCGTTCGGTGCTCTTCCTCGGCCGGCACGCCGGATACCCGGTGGCCCTCGAGGGTGCGCTCAAGCTCAAGGAGCTGGCCTACATCCACGCGGAGGGCTTCGCGGCCGGCGAGCTCAAGCACGGCCCGATCGCCCTGATCGAGCCGGGCCAGCCCGTGTTCGTGATCGTGCCGAGCCCGCGCGCCAAGGATTCGCTGCACAAGAAGGTCGTCTCCAACATCCAGGAGATCCGCGCCCGCGGCGCCCGCATCCTCGCGATCGCCGAACAGGGCGATGCCGCGGTGCTTCCGTATGCCGACATCGTGATCCCGATCCCGCTCGCCTCGACGCTCTTCGAGCCGCTGCTCGCGGTGGCACCGCTGCAGATCTTCGCGATGGAGCTGGCCGCAGCGAAGGGGCTCGACGTCGACCAGCCGCGCAACCTCGCCAAGTCAGTGACCGTGGAGTAACGACGTGATCGTCGGCATCGGCGTTGACGTTGTCGACCTCGCGCGGTTCGAGCGCGCGGCCGACAGGACTCCGGCGTTGCTCAACCGACTCTTCGCCGAGAGTGAGCTGTGGGACGGCCCGGCCAGGCGCCCGCTGCGCTCTATGGCCGCGCGATTCGCGGCCAAGGAGGCGCTCATCAAGGCGATCGGCGATTCGACCGGGGTGCGCTGGCACGACATGGCAATCGTCTCCGACGGGCAGCGCAACCCGTCGTTCGAGGTGTACAACGCGCTCGCCGGCATCGTGGCGGCGCGCGGGATCACCGCCATCCACGTGTCGATGAGCCACGACGCGGGGGTCGCCGTCGCGTACGTCGTGGCGGAGGGCACCGAATGACCGCCCGGCCCATGCGCGAGGCGCGCGTCGACCTCGCCGCGATCGCGCACAACGTCGGCACCCTCTCGCGAGTCGTCGGCACCCCGCACGTGATGGTCGTCGTGAAGGCCGGCGGTTACGGCCACGGTGCCGTCGCCGTGGCCGGGGCGGCGCTCGAGGGCGGGGCGGATTGGCTCGGCGTGGCGGACATCCGCGAGGCGCTCGAGCTGCGCGCGGCCGGGATCACCGCGCCCGTGCTGGCCTGGCTGCACGACCCGCGGGCGAGCTTCGACGAGGCGATCGCCGCCGGCATCGACCTGGGCGTGAGCTACCCCGAGCAGCTCGAGCGCGTCGCCCACGCCGCCGGGCCCGCGTTCGTGCACCTCAAGGTGGACACCGGGCTCGGACGCAACGGCGCCTCGGACAGCGAATGGCCGCAGTTCTTCGCCGCGGCGGCCGCCCACGAGCGGGCCGGCCGCCTCCGCGTGCGCGGCCTGTGGAGTCATCTTGCCAACGCGGGAGCCGCCGAAGACCTGCTGCAGGTGGAGGCCTTCGAACGCGCGATCGCCCTCGCCCGCGAGAGCGGCCTCGACCCGCAACTGCTGCACCTCGCCTCCACCGCCGGCGCGCTGCGAGTGCCGTCCGCGCGGTTCGATCTCGTGCGGCTCGGCATCGGCGCCTATGGTCTCTCCCCGTTCGACGACGCGTCGTCCGCCGATCTTGGCCTGCGCCCCGCTCTGGAGCTGAGCGCGACGATCGCCTCGGTGAAGCGGGTGCCGGAGGGCAGCGGGGTGTCGTACGGCTACGACCACCGAACGGCGGCCGCGGCGACGCTGGCGCTCGTGCCCCTGGGCTACGGCGACGGCATCCCGAGGCACGCCTCCAGCCGGGGACCGGTGTCCATCAACGGCCGCACCTACCGGGTCGCCGGCCGGGTGGCCATGGACCAGTTCGTCGTGGACGTCGGGGACGACCCGGTGTCTGTCGGCGACCGGGCCGTGCTCTTCGGCGACCCGTCGGCCGGCGTGCCGTCCGCCGACGACTGGGCGGCGGCCGCAGACACCATCAACTACGAGATCGTCACTCGCCTCGGCGCCCGGATCGAGCGGACCCACCGCCGATGCGGTTGACGATCGCCACCCCGGAGGAGATGGCCGCGCTCGGCGCGACCATCGCGCGGCAGCTGAGGGCCGGCGACCTCGTGGCGCTCAATGGCGAGCTGGGGGCGGGCAAGACCACCCTCACCCGCGGACTCGGGGAGGCGCTTGCGGTGCGCGGCACGGTGACCAGCCCCACCTTCGTGCTCGCCCGCACCCATCCGCGGGAGCACGGCGGACCACCGCTCGTGCACGTGGACGCCTACCGGCTCGGCGGGGCGGCCGAACTCGACGACCTCGACATCGACTTCGCGGCATCCATCGTGGTCGTGGAGTGGGCCGCCGGAATGCTCGACGGAGTCGCCGACGACTGGCTCGAAGTGTCGATCGAGCGGCCAACCGGCGGCCCGACTCCCGGTTTCGACGCGGAGGATGAGGACGCCGTCGAACCGCGCGAGGTCACCATCACCGGCCACGGCGAGCGGTGGAGTCGGCTTAAACTGGCCTGATGCTTCTCGCCATCGACACCTCGGCCGGATCGAGTGTCGCCGTCGTCGACCGCGACCGCGGCACCATCGTCGAACTGGGGGAGGCGGACACGCGGCGCCACGCCGAGGTCATCGGAACCCTCATCGCCCTCGCGCTCGCCGAGTCCGGAGTGTCGATCCCGGAGCTGTCCGGTGTCGCGGTCGGGATGGGTCCCGGCCCGTTCACGGGCCTGCGGGTGGGGATCGCCGCCGCACAGGCCTTCGCGCTCGGCGCAGGCAAGCCGGTCGTGCGGGTCGTGAGCCACGACGCCGTCGCCTGGGGACACTACGCGGCGGGCAACACCGGCCCGCTGCTCGTCGTCACCGATGCGAGACGCCGCGAGGTCTACTGGAGCACATACTCGGGGGCGGATGAGTTCGGCCTTCCCGAGCGATCCAGCGGCCCAGCCGTCGAGAGCCCGGCCGGTCTCGAGGCACTGGACCTCGCCGGCTACGCCCGCATCGACGCCGCCGAGGTCTCCGCGGCATCCGCCGGCCTGCTCGCCGAGGGCCTGTTCCAGCACCGGCGCGCGTTCGCCGGCCCGGAGGCGCTCTATCTGCGCGCCCCGGACGTCACCGTCTCCGCCGGACCAAAGAGGGTGAGCTGATGACCTGGAAGCTGCGAACCGCCACCGTCGACGACCTCGACCACATCATGGAGCTGGAGACGGGCACGTTCGGCAACGATGCGTGGTCGAGGGACGCGATGCGCCGTGACCTCATCAACCGGCAGTGCTACTACCTCGTGGCCGAACGCCTCGGGTTCCCGGGCGAGTTGGACGGCTACGCCGGCCTGTTCGCGCCGAGGGGCGCGCTCGAGTGCGACATCCAGACCATCGCGGTCGCCGAGTCGGCGCGGCGCTCCGGGCTGGGCCGCACGCTCATGCAGGCGCTCATCGGCGAGGCCCGGAGGCGAGGCGCGAAGGAGGTGTTCCTCGAGGTGCGGGCCGACAACCCCGGCGCGCACGAGCTCTACCGCACGCTCGGCTTCGAGGACATCGCCGTGCGGGTGGCGTACTACCAGCCGGATGGCGTGGATGCCGTCGTCATGCGCCTGCTCATCCCGGAGCCGACCACCCAGCCGACCACCCAGCCGGCGGCCGGCGAATGAGCGCATCGGGACCCCTCGTCCTCGGGATCGAGACGAGCTGCGACGAGACGGGCGTGGGCATCGTGCGCGGTACGACCCTTCTCGCCAACGTGATCGCGTCGTCCATGGAGGAGCACGCGCGATACGGCGGTGTCGTTCCGGAGATCGCCGCGCGGGCGCACCTCGAGGCGCTCACCCCGGCCCTCACGGCCGCGCTCGCCGAGGCGAACGTGTCGCTGCAAGAGGTCGACGCGATCGCGGTGACGAGCGGCCCAGGACTGTCAGGCGCGCTCATGGTCGGCGTGGCCGCGGCAAAGGCGCTCGCGATCTCTCTCGACAAGCCGCTCTACGCGGTCAACCACCTGGTCGGTCATGTCGGCGCAGACGTGCTCTCCGGCGAGGATGTCGAATATCCCACGATCGCGCTGCTCGTCTCCGGCGGCCACACCTCCCTCCTGCTGGTGCGCGACCTGGTCTCGGATGTCGAACTGCTCGGCGAGACGATCGACGACGCTGCGGGCGAGGCCTTCGACAAGGTCGCCAGGCTGCTCGGTCTTCCGTACCCCGGGGGCCCGCAGATCGACAGGGTCGCCGCCGACGGCAACCCGGCGGCGATTCGCTTTCCTCGCGGACTCAGCCAGCCGAAGGACATGGACAAGCACCGGTACGACTTCTCGTTCTCGGGGCTCAAGACCGCCGTCGCGCGCTGGGTGGAGCGCGCCCGCGACGCCGGCGAGGAGGTTCCGGTCGCGGATGTCGCCGCCAGCTTCCGGGAGGCGGTCACCGATGTGCTGCTCACCAAGGCCGTCGCAGCGTGCCGCGACCGCGGGGTGCCCCGCCTTCTGCTCGGCGGCGGTGTGGTCGCCAACGCCCGGGTTCGCGAGGTCGCGGCCGAGCGCTGCGCGGCGGCCGGGATCGAGCTGAGGATCCCGCCCCTGTCGCTGTGCACCGACAACGGAGCGATGATCGCCGCGCTCGGCGCCCAGCTGATCGAGTCCGGCCACGCGCCGTCCGATCTCTCCTTCGGCGCCGATTCGACCCTTCCTGTCACCGTCATCCAGGCCTGAGGCGGGCAATTGCGCCCGTGGCGCTGTTTGACATGCCGCAGTGACGGTGGAAGGCTGAGAATTGTCTGATACAGCCGACCACTCCCTAAGGAGCACCCATGACCGACCCCGTCAACGGCGACTTGCCGCCGGTACCGCCGCCAGCCCAGCCGGCAACCCCGGTGACGCCTCCGCCCGCAGCTCCCACTCCGCCGGCACCCCCGTCGGCCGGCTACGCCGCTCCCGCCTACGCCACGACCGGCGTCGTCGCGCCCAAAAAGACCCTGAGCCTGATCGGAATGATCGCCGGAATCATCGGCATTCTAGGCTTCTGGATCGTCTTCATCCCGATCGTCGGATCGATCCTCGGCCTCTTCATCCCCGGGGCGGCGCTCGTGCTGGGCATCCTCGGACGCAAGCGCGAGGGAATCCCGGCGAGAGGCTTCTGGCTCACCGCCATCATCACGGGAATCATCGGGCTGGCCATCGCGGTCATCGCGCTCATCCTCTGGATCGTGGCCTTCGCCGTCGCGGGCGCCAACGGCTCGTTCAACACCGGCTACTGAACCATCACCGGCTGAGTCAGCCGGGTTTTACCGCGCGGGCCGAAGGGCCCGTCTCCCTCGGGAGTCGGGCCCTTCGGCATGCCGGGCCGCAGCCCGTCAGGTCCGCTCCACCAGCAGCGCGGTGTGCCGGCCAGCCACCCGGGTGACGACGAGGGTGGCGCTGTTGTCGCCCTTGAGCTTGAGTTTCTTGCGGAATTCGGCCGGGTCGAGATCCACCCCACGCTTCTTGATTTCGAGCCGCCCGATCCCGCGGGCCGCGAGCTGTTTTCGCAGCGCCCGTTCGTCGAACGGCAGCACGTCTACCACCCGGAAGCACGTCGCGAACGGCGTCTCGATCGCGCTGTTCGAGGTGAGGTAGGCGATCCCGTCACTGAGCATCGTGGCATCGAGGCGTCTCGCGAGGTCGCCGATGAGCCGAGCCCGGATCACCGCGCCGTCCGGCTCGTAGAGGTACTCGCCGAGTTCGCCGGTTGGGGCGTCCTCGCTGTCCGCCTCCGCGCTGAGTTCCGCCGTGCCGTGCTGGCCGATCACGAGCGCCGACCGGCGGATGCCCGGCCTGGCCAGCGTGCCGAACCACAGGCCGAGCTCCACGACATCCCGGTCGACCGACACCCACTGCGCCTCCGCGTCCGCGGGGATCAGGTCGCGGTCGATGCCGGGCCCGAGCTTGATCCCGGTCGGCAGTTTCGCCGCCGTCTCGAAGGCGAAGTCGAGCGAGGGGGAGTAGTCGGCTGGGTTAGTGACCCGCGAGGTGTTCGAGTGCCCGGAGGTGCGCCGCGCCGGGTCGAGGAACACCGCGTCGAAGTCGGTGACGTCGACGGCGGTCGCGTCGGAGTTGACGACGGTCGCGTTCGGCCAGGGGGCGAGGTTGTATGCCGCGATCGCCGCCGTCACTTCGTCCCGTTCGACGGCGGTCACCTCGAGTTCCAGGGCGGCCATCGCCATGGCGTCGCCGCCGATTCCGCAGCCGAGGTCGACCACGCGCCACACGCCTGCCGCCCGGAATCGGCCGGCGTGCAGGGCGGCGACCTGGAGACGAGTCGCCTGCTCGAGACCGGCCTCGGTGAACAGCATCCGCGACGCGAACGGCCCGAACTTGGCCTCGCCCCGGCCCCGGAGCTTTGACTGGCTCAGCACGGCGGCGACCATCGCGGGGGAGTGCCCGGCCTTGCGCAGCTCGGTCACCGACTTCAGCACGTCCGCGGCCGACTCGTACGGCGGCAGGGAATCGAGCAGCCGCAGGCCCTCGGCGGAGAGAATTTCGCGCAGCTCGGAGATGTCCATCCGCCCCATTCTCGTACGGATCGCGGCAACCCCCGCATCCGCCCCCATCCGCGCCGATCCGCGCGGTATCCGAAAATGCAGGAGATTCCGGATGCTGGGCGCGTTGTGAGCGCGCACGTCGCTGTTTGGCGCGAAATCCCCTGCGTTTTCGGAGCGGGGAGGGGCGCGGGACGGCACGAAAGTCGATCGGGTCTGGCACTCCGATTGCACGAGTGCTAATGCGCGGCTAAGCTACATCTGGCACTCTCACAGTGAAAGTGCTAACCCAAGATTTCTAAAAGTTATTCAGAAAGAGGTCAACCGTGTCGGTCTCCATCAAGCCGCTCGAGGATCGCATTGTCATCAAGCAGGTCGAGGCCGAGCAGACAACTGCTTCGGGACTCGTCATTCCTGACACCGCGAAAGAGAAGCCCCAGGAGGGCGAGGTCGTCGCGGTCGGACCAGGTCGCATCGACGACAACGGCAACCGCATCCCGCTCGACATCGCCGTGGGCGACAAGGTCATCTACTCCAAGTACGGCGGAACCGAGGTGAAGTACGGCGGGGAAGACCTGCTCGTGCTCTCGGCTCGCGACGTGCTCGCGGTAGTCGTCCGCTAGTCAGTTTCTTTCGAAGGGCCCGTCCGGTATGCCGGACGGGCCCTTCGTTCTTCTTCGGACCGCGAAATCCCGTAGCATGCGAACAGTGACCAGCACCGCCTCCCACCGTTCGCACGAGCGCTCCGGCGTTCTCTTCGCCATCGGCGCCTACGGGCTGTGGGGCTTTCTGCCCGCCTACTTCCTGCTGCTGCAGCCGGCCGGCGCGATCGAGATCGTCGCCTGGCGCATCCTCTTCTCGCTCGTCTTCTGTGCCCTGATCATCACGGTCACGCGCAAGTGGCCGCAGCTCGTCGCCATCCTTCGTCAGCCGAGACTCGTGCTCATGATGGGTCTCGCCGCCGCGCTCATCTTCGTCAACTGGCAGGTATACGTTTACGGCACCCTCAGCGGTCACGTGATCGAGACGTCGCTCGGCTACTTCATCAACCCGATCGTCACTGTGCTGCTCGGAGTGCTGCTGCTTCGCGAACGGCTGAGGCCGCTGCAGTGGATCGCGGTCGGAATCAGCGGCATCGCCGTGCTCGTGCTCGCGATCAACTATGGGGCGCTGCCCTGGATCTCCCTCACGCTCGCGTTCTCGTTCGGCCTGTACGGCCTCATCAAGAAGCGCGTGGGCGGCGCGGTCGACGCCGTGAGCGGCCTCACCATCGAGACCGCCTGGCTGGTCCCGGTGGCCACCGTGCAGCTCCTCGTCGTGGGGGCAGGTGCGGGCCTCACCTTCGGCACGGTGAGCCCATGGCACACGCTCGCGCTCGTCAGCGCCGGCGTCGTCACCGCCATTCCCCTCTTGCTGTTCGCCGCCGCCGCGCGTCGGCTGCCACTCGTCTACATGGGGCTCATCCAGTACCTCGCGCCCGTGCTGCAGTTCCTCTTCGGCGCATTCGTGCTGCGCGAGGCGATGCCTCCCGTGCGCTGGGCGGGCTTCGCGCTGGTCTGGGTGGCACTCATCGTGCTGACCATCGATCTGTTCGTGGCCGGTTCCCGCTCGCGACGCGCCTCGCCGGTCGCGGCCTGATCCCCCGGTAGGGTTCGGGATGATCCCCAGCTAAGGACCCCCATGCCGAGCCCACGCACTCTCGTCGTCGTCGCCCTCTCCGCGGCCCTGTGCCTCGCCGTCGCCGGATGCGCGACCGATGCCCCGAAACCAGTCCCGACCACGACTCCGAGCTCCTCGGGGAAACCGACCGGCGACGGGGTGCTGCGCATCGGCACGGTCTTCCCCACGACAGGCGCGCAGGCCTATCTGGGGCCGGCCCAGGCCGCAGCGGTCGAGGCCGCCGTGCGGGAGATCAACGAGGCGGGTGGGGTGCTCGGCAAGCCCGTAGAGGTGCTGCACCGGGACTCCGGCGACGTCGCGACCGACACCCTCGAGAAGTCGCTCGCCGACCTGCAGTCCAGGAAGGTGGATGTGCTCATCGGCCCGTCCTCATCCGTGCTCGCGGAGCGACTGGTGCCGAAGCTCGTCGCCGCGGGCATCCCGATGATCTCGCCCGCTGCCACCTCCGTGCGGCTCAGCACCGTCGCGGACTTCGGACTGTTCTTCCGCACCATTCCCTCGGCGGCGCTCGAGGGCGACGCCCTCGCGCGGGCCATCGGCGGAGGCAAGGCCAGGGTGGCCTACGTCTACCTCGACGACGACACCGGCGCCGCGATCCTCGGCTCTCTCCGTTCCCGGCTCAAGGCCGGCTTCGGCTCACTCGTCGCGACGCAGAAGTTCGACCCGGCCACCAAGGACTTCGCGCCGATCGTCGCTGCGGTGAAGAAGACGACCCCGGATGCCGTGGTGTTCGCGAGCACGTTCGCCGCGATGGAGCAGAACAAGGCGGTCATCACGGCGCTGACCGCGGCCGGCCTCGGCGGCGCGAAGCTCTGGCTCACCGGCGAGAACATGGCCGACTACTCGCAGGCGCTGCCGGCCGGCACCCTCACCGGAGTCAACGGCATTCTCGCCGGGGCCGGATCGGACGCCGCCTTCACCGCCCGCGTGAAGGCGGCGGACCCCGCGGCGAGCAACATGGCCTACGCGCCGGAGGCGTTCGATGCCACGATCCTCGCCGCGCTCGCGGCCACCGTCGCCCGCGATGCCAGCGGACCATCCATTGCGGCCAGGCTCACCGACGTTTCGAGGGGCGGCATCAAGTGCACGAGCTTCGGCGAGTGCGTCGCCGTGCTGAAGACCCGGTCCGACATCGACTACGACGGAATCTCCGGGCCGATCGCCTTCGACAAGAACGGTGATCCGAGCTCCGCGCACTTTGGCGTCTACAAGTACGACGCCGCAAATCGATTCACGAGGGCCGGCGACACGGTCGGCGGGTGAATCACCGCTCTCCCGTTCCCGCCAAAAATCCTTCGGTAACGAAAGGTAACGATTGTGGCGTGTTACGTGGATGTAACACGGACGTATTGTTTCTCGCGATCGAGGGCAATACGTTCGTAGGCACGGCAATGCCCCGCACTGTCGCGTCCTCAAACACACACAACGCAAGGAGCAACATGAGCGTTCTCGCGAAGGCCCCGGCCTCCCGCTCACGGTCTCTCAAGTCCGCCATTAGCGGTATCGCAATTCTCGGCATCAGCGCGCTCATCTTGAGCGGCTGTGCCTCGGGTGGCGGCTCTACCTCTACCGGCAAGGACCTGAGTCTCAAAATCGGAAGCATCCTGCCGCAGACCGGAACCCTCGCGGTTCTCGGGCCACCCGAGATTGCCGGTGTTGACCTCGCCGTTCAGGACATCAACGCGGCGAAGTCCGGTCTCAATATCTCTGTGACCCACAAGGACTCGGGCGACACCACCACGGATATCGCCACCCAGTCGGCGACCGCGCTTCTCGCACAGAACGTCTCGGTCATCATCGGTGCCGCATCGTCCGGTGTCTCGAAGACCTTTATCGACCAGGTCACGCAGGCCGGCGTTGTCCAGATTTCCGGCGCCAACACGTCGCCCGACTTCACCAACTACGCGGATGACGGCTATTACTGGCGCACGGCTCCGTCCGATGTTCTGCAGGGCCGCATCCTCGGCAACAAGATCCTCAAGGACGGCGCGTCCAAGGTCGCGATCCTGTACATGAACGACGCGTACGGCACCGGCCTCGAGTCGAACGTCAAGAAGGCGCTCACCGCCGGTGGCGCGACCATCTCCGGCGAAGAGATCTTCGAGCCGGCTTCGACGGACTTCAACAGCGCGATCACCTCGCTGCTGGCGACGAACCCCGACGCCCTCGTGGTCATCTCGTTCGACGAGATCAAGACGATCGCGGAGCAGCTCGCGTCGAAGGGCTTCGACTTCAAGAAGTTCTACGGCACGGACGGCAACTACGGCGTCATCGGCCCGAAGGACTCCAACGTCGACATCGCCAGCGCGCAGTTCACGAACCCCGGCGTCGAGGCGACGAAGGACTTCCAGGCGAAGCTCCAGGCTCTCGTCAAGAAGCAAGGCGGGTCTGAACTGACCGTGTTCAGCTACGCGGCCGAGTCCTATGACGCCGTTGTTGTCGCCGCTCTCGCCGCCCTGCAGGGTGGCAAGACCGACGGTGCGACGATCAAGGCGAACCTTCAGTCGGTTTCGGAGACGGGCACGAAGTGCACGAGCTTCGCCGACTGCGCCAAGCTCATCGCGGACAAGAAAGACATCAACTACGACGGTCTCTCCGGCCCGATCACGTTCGACAAGAACGGTGACCCGACCGAGGCCTACGTGTCGATCTACAAGTACTCGACGGGCAACGCAAACGCCTTCGAGCAGCAGGTCTATGGCAAGCTCGGCTAACACCGAGAGTGACTGAAAGGGGTCCGGCCGAAAGGCCGGGCCCCTTTTGTCGTGCCACCAGCCGCAGTAGCGTGCACCGCAGGCGTCGATCCGAGAGCTCGAGCAGGCGCGGCCCGCAGTCACCGCGGTACTGTCGGGTGCTCGCCCAGGGCGCCGGTGGGGAGTTTCGTCGCCCCAGCGGGCGCACAGCGCGCCAAGAGAACCACAACGCGCCAAGAGAACCACAACGCGCCAAGAGAACCTCAGCGTCGACGCACAGCAGCACCATCGCCGCGGCCAGCCGTCGCAGGCCAGCGAGCCGTCTACCGGTGGGCTGGACCCGGAGCCTAGCCTTCGGTGCGCGACTTCTCTTGGTCGGCCGCGAGGGTTCCGAGGTAGAGCTCGATCACCTTCGGGTCCTTCATGAGATCGCGCCCGGTGCCGGTGTAGGCATCGTTGCCCTGGTCGAGCACGTAGCCGCGGTCGCAGATTTGCAGGGCGCGCCTCGCGTTCTGCTCCACGATCATGATCGAGACGCCCGCGCGGTTGATCGCTGCGACGTTGATGAAGGTCTCGTCTTGCCGCACGGGGGAGAGGCCGGCGCTCGGTTCGTCGAGCAGCAGCACGCTTGGCTCCATCATGAGAGCGCGCGACATGGCCACCATCTGGCGCTCGCCTCCCGAGAGGGACCCAGCCCGCTGTTTGAGACGCTTGCCGAGCTCGGGGAAGAGGCCGGTGACGAACTCCAGCCGCTGCTTGTACATCTTGGGCTCCTGGTAGATGCCCATCTGGAGGTTCTCTTCGATGCTCAGGCTCGGAAAGACGTTGTTGTTCTGGGGCACCATGCCGACGCCTTTGGAGACGAGCTTGTCCGCCTTGAGCCCAGTGATGTTGTCGCCCTTGAGGATGACGCTGCCGCTGCGGATGTTGACCTGGCCGAAGATCGCCTTGAGCAGCGTCGACTTTCCCGCGCCGTTCGGCCCGATGATACCGACGAGTTCGCCCTTGCCGACGAAGACATTGCAGCCGTTGAGGATGTTGACGCCCGGCAGGTAGCCGGCCACCAGATCCGTGGTCTGCAGAACGATCTCGCTCACTTGGTGCCCGCTTCTTTCTCGATGATCTCCGCGCTGTCCGACTCGATCTCTTCCCGGATGAGTTCCGAGTCCATCTCGGCGGCGATCTCGCGCTGGCCGGTGAGGGTGCCGAGGTCGGTGTCGTGGTGGGCGCCGAGGTAGGCGTCGATCACGGCCGGGTCATTCATGACCACTCCCGGGGGGCCCTCTGCGACGATCCGTCCCTCGGCCATCACCACAACCCAGTCGGCGATCTCGTTGACCATGTGCATGTCGTGTTCGACGAACAGAACGGTCATGCCGTCGGACTTGAGCTCCTGGATGTGGTGCAGCAGCGACTGCGTGAGCGCCGGGTTGACGCCGGCCATGGGCTCGTCGAGCATCACCAGCTCCGGTTCGCTCATGAGTGCGCGCGCCATTTCGAGGAGCTTGCGCTGGCCGCCGGAGAGGCTCGCCGCGTAGTCCTCGGCCTTGGTGTCGAGCTTGAACTTCTCGAGCAGCGCCATCGCGCGCGCCGTGATCGAATCCTCGCGCTTGCTCCAGAGCGGTCGCAGGAGCGCGACGAAGAGGTTCTCCCCGCCCTGCTCCTTGGCCCCGAGGAGCATGTTCTCGAGCACCGTGAGGCGACCGAGTGCCTTCGTGAGCTGGAAGGTGCGCACCATGCCGAGGCGGGCCACCCGGAACGCCGGAACGCCGGCGATGTTCTTTCCGCCGAAGTTCCACGTGCCGGTGTTGGGCTTGTCGAATCCGGTGAGCAGGTTGAAGAACGTGGTCTTGCCCGCTCCGTTGGGCCCGATGAGCGCCGTGATGGCGCCTCGCGGAATCTCGAGATGGTCCACGTCGACGGCGAGGAGTCCGCCGAAGTGGCGGCTCACCTTGTCCGCCACGAGGATCGGATCGATCTTGGCTACGCCCGGAACTGCCGGGTCGGCAACGAGTTCTGAGATGGGGGTTCGATTAGACACTGAATTGCGCATCCTTCCTATTGCCGAAAATACCCTGCGGGCGGAAGATCACGAGGAGCATGAGTGCGACTCCCACGATGACAAAGCGGATCGGCCCCTGCTGGATGGCCGTGATGGGAAGCCAGTGGTTGGCGACACCGAGGCTCAACAGGCCGTCCGAGAGGGACAGCGTCACCCAGAAGATGATCGACCCGATCACCGGCCCGAAGACGGTCGCGGCCCCGCCGAGCAACAGGATCGTGTACAGGAAAAAGGTGAGCTGCGTGCCGTAGTTGTCCGGCTGCAGCGACCTCGGCAGGATGAAGAGCGCTCCAGCGAGCCCACCGAACACGCCACCGAGAACGAGGGCCTGCATCTTGTAGGAGTACACGTTCTTGCCGAGGCTGCGCACGGCATCCTCGTCCTCGCGGATTCCGCGAATTACACGGCCCCACGGGCTGCGGATGAGCAGGAAGACGAGCAAGCAGGCGAGGCCCACGAGCCCCCAGCCCACGATTCGCACCCACCATTGGTCGGACGAGTAGGTGAGAACACCCCAGCCGAAACGGCCCTCCGGGAGCGGGTTCGTCAGGTTGAACGTGGCGGCCGAGCCGTTGATGCCTTCCGAGCCGCCCGTGACGCTCGAGAACTCCGGGGTCTTCACCGAGAGCCTGATGATCTCGGCGGCGGCGATCGTGACGATGCTCAGATAGTCCGCCCTCAGCCGCAGGGTCGGGATTCCGAGGATCAGCGCGAAGATCGTGGCCGCGACGATCGTGGCGAGCACCGAGCCGTAGAGCGGCCAATGCCACTTGACCGAGGTGATGGCGAATGCGTAGCCGCCGATGGCCATGAATCCGGCCTGGCCGAAGTTGAGCAGCCCGGTGAACCCGAAGTGCACCGCCAGGCCGACCGTAGCGAGCGCGTAGGCGGCAGTCGTCGGGGAGAAGAGTTCTCCGAACGACAGGGGGATGAAGTTGTAGTCCATGTGTTTCGCTCCCTTAACCGATCCGGTCTCGTCGACCGAGGATGCCCTGCGGGCGGAAAAGAAGAATCAGGATCATCACGATCAGCGCGGCCACGTACTTGAGGTTCTCGGGGAGCCAGACGGTGGACACGTTGATGAAGACGCCGATCACGAGGGAGCCGATGAGGGCTCCGAAGGCCGTACCGAGGCCACCGAGGGTGACGGCCGCGAAGATGAGCAGCAGGATCGACGCCCCCGTGTCCCAGCGCAGCGACTGGTAGTAGCCGACGAAGACGCCGGAGAGTGCGGCGAGAGCCGCCCCGCCAACCCAGACCGTGCGGATCACGCGTTCCACGTTGATCCCGGATGCCGCGGCGAGCGACCGGTTGTCCGCGACCGCGCGGGTGGCCTTACCGATCTTCGTGCGAAGCAGCACGAAGGCGACGAGCAGGATCAGGATGATCGAGACCACGGCGCCCGCGACATCCGTGAACTTGAGGCTGACGGCGCCCAGGACAAGGAACGGCTTCGTCGAGTTGGGGAGGGTGAGCCGGTCGGCGCCCCAGAAGAAGACGAAGGTGTAGCGGAGGGCGAGCGAGAGGCCGATCGTGACGATCATGAGGGGGATGAGGCCCAGGCCGCGCTTGCGCAGCGGCTTCCAGATGCCGGCATCCTGCACCCAGCCGAAGGCGCCACCGAGAACGATGGCGATGATTATCGCGATCCAGGCCGGCCAGTGCAGGACTCCGCTGAAGGTGTAGGCCATGAGCGCGCCGAATGTGACGAGCTCGCCGTGCGCGAAGTTGTTGAGGCCGGTCGTTCCGTAGATGAGCGACAGACCGATCGCTGCGAGGGCGAGCAGGAGTCCGAAGATGAGGCCGGTGACGACCTTCGACCAGAAGACATTCCAGAACTCGGTGCTCGTCTGGCCGGAGCCGCCCCCGGGCGTCGGGCTGGCCGACGCGCCGATCGCCGGGTTGCTCGGCGAGACAAGGAAGTTCGCCGGAACTTCGGTGTTCTGCGAGAACACGTCCACCTTGCGTGGGTTCTGGTTGGGGAAGCCAGCGCCGGCGGGCAGGGTCTTCTCGTCGATCGTTACCGTGTACGATCCCGCCTTGGCGATGCCGATGAGCACCTTGCCGTCCGGGCCAGTCACGAACTTCTCGTCGAATCCCTTGCCCGAAACCTCGACGCCGACGTTCGGCACGCCCGTCTTGTCCGAGTCGAGGCGGATCCACACCTGGAGCGACTGAGGAGCGCTCGACGGGTCGACGACCGCCGTGGGTGCGCCTTCCGGGGCGGTCTCGGCCAGCGCCGGGCTCGCGGAGAGAGTGAGCGCCGCTGCGAGCGCCGCGAAGATCACGACCAACCACCGCGTCTTGCGTCGGGGAACTGTACCTGCGAGTGTCACGGAACCTCCAAGGCGGAGCCAGCCGGGGCAAGGGATTCCCGGGCAATCTGGCCGACCGTCGTCATTGACGTTAGTTGTCGAATGTGTCACCGGTGTTTCGCGGAGAGCACGCTTCAGTCTCGCCATTATGACCGGTGGAATAGCCGCGCCGCTAACTGGTTAATATTGAGTACCGGAATCCGTCGATGCAGTCCGGACCTTCAGCTCAGCATTCGCGGGAAAAAGAGGACACATGGACCAGCCGGACCCCTTCGGTTTCATCGGGCTCACCTACGACGACGTCATGCTTCTCCCCGGGCACACCGATGTCATCCCGAGCGAGGCGGACACCTCCACGCGCCTGAGCCGCCGCATCACCGTGGCCGCGCCGCTGCTCTCCTCCGCCATGGACACCGTGACCGAGTCGCGCATGGCCATCGCCATCGCCCGCCAGGGCGGGCTGGGGGTGCTGCACCGCAACCTCTCTATTGCCGACCAGGCCGACCAGGTAGACCGCGTGAAGCGCAGCGAATCCGGCATGATCACCAACCCGGTGACGACCACGCCGAACGCCACGGTCGCGGAGGTGGACGCCCTGTGCGGCCAGTTTCGCATCTCCGGTCTTCCCGTGGTGGAGGACGACGGCCGTCTCGTCGGCATCATCACCAACCGCGACATGCGTTTCGTCTCGCCGTTCGAGAAGTCCACGACGCTCGTGCGAGACGTGATGACCCGCGCGCCGCTCATCACGGCCCGCGAAGGCATCAACCCGGATGACGCGGTCGCCATCTTCGCGCAGCACAAGATCGAGAAGCTTCCGCTCATCGACGCCGACGGCAGGCTCCGCGGCCTCATCACCGTCAAGGACTTCGACAAGTCCGAAATGTATCCGAGCGCCACCAAGGACGAGTCCGGCCGGCTTCGAGTCGCCGCCGCGATCGGGTTCTTCGGCGACGCGTGGGAGCGCGCCATGACTCTCATCGACGCGGGGGTGGATGCCCTGGTCGTCGATACCGCGAACGGCGACAGCGCCGGCGTGATCGACATCATTCGCCGGCTCAAGAGCGACCCGGTCGCGAGCCACGTCGACATCATCGGCGGCAACGTCGCGACGCGCAGCGGCGCGCAGGCGCTCGTGGATGCCGGAGCGGACGCCATCAAGGTGGGCGTCGGTCCCGGCTCGATCTGCACCACCCGCGTCGTGGCCGGCGTCGGGGTGCCGCAGGTGACCGCGGTGTACGAGGCGTCCCTCGCCGCGCGGGAGCACGGCATCCCGGTGATCGCCGATGGCGGACTGCAGTATTCCGGTGACATCGCGAAGGCGCTCGTCGCCGGCGCGGACACCGTGATGCTCGGCTCGCTCCTCGCCGGCTGCGACGAGAGCCCGGGCGACCTCGTGTTCGTCAACGGCAAGCAGTTCAAGAAGTACCGCGGCATGGGCTCCCTCGGCGCCCTGCAGAGCCGCGGCGAGAAGACGTCCTATTCGAAGGATCGCTACTTCCAGGCCGACGTGCCCTCCGACGACAAGCTCATCCCGGAGGGCATCGAGGGACAGGTGCCGTACCGCGGTCCGCTCTCCGCCGTGGCGTACCAGCTGCTCGGTGGCCTGCGCCAGTCGATGTTCTACACGGGCGCGCGCACCATCCCGGAACTCA
The DNA here is from genome assembly GCF_036569425.1 of Lacisediminihabitans sp. GTDB lineage: Bacteria > Actinomycetota > Actinomycetes > Actinomycetales > Microbacteriaceae > Lacisediminihabitans. The sequence goes on along the minus strand of NZ_DATCQQ010000064.1, from coordinate 20,610 downwards.
AGGCGAAGGGCAAGTTCGTGCGCATTACCGCGGCCGGACTCAAGGAATCGCACCCGCACGACATCCAGATGACGGTGGAGGCGCCGAACTACTCCCGTTAGGCCTCTTCGGGGCCGCGGGGCAACGCGGCCCGCGGCGGGACCCGCGTGTGTGAGGCCAGCTGGGGCCGCAATGTGCAACTGGGGCCAACGCGTCGGCCCCAGTTGCACGCATTGGCCCCGGTTCGGCACGGTGACGAGTGTGGCGCGACCGTGTGTCCTGTCCTCCACTTTTCCCGCTCGAATGCCGCAGTGCACCACCATGACCTGGCTGGGACGGCGTCCGTCCGTGATTGCGACGCTGGCCGCATGGAAAGAATCGCCAGCAGGAACGGCATCACTCTCGCGGCGGACCTCAAACGGCTCGAAATCGACGGGTCCGCCTACCGTAGAGCCGCGGCTCGAGGGCAATTGGTGCGATTGCACCGCGGAGCGTACATGGACGCCAGGGAGTGGTGGGCCCTCGACCGCCACGACCGCTACCGTCAGCACGTGATCGGCGCCGCGCTGGCGAGCCGGGGGAACCCCGTGTTGAGTCACCAATCGGCAGCCATCATGTGGCGGCTTCCGATTATCGGGCAGTGGCCGAACATGGTGCACGTGTTAGCGGCGCGCACCACGGGAACTCGAATCGAGAACGGCTTCATGCGCCACGCTTCTGACCGCTCCAACCGGGAGTATGTGGAATTAGAGGGTGTCCGTGTCACGACTCTCGAAGACACACTGCTTGACATGGCCGCCTCTGTTGCCATCGCGAGTGCCGTGGCGAGCATCGACTTCGCGCTCCGGAAGCAGTTGACCAGCCGTGGCGCCCTGCAGGGGATTCTCGACGAACGTGGCGGCATCCGATACCGTCGGCGCATCGCGCGAGCTGTCGATTTTGCGACGCCGTTGTCCGGATCTCCGGGCGAGTCGCTGAGCCGGGTGAACATTCACGAGTTGGGCTTCCCCGCGCCCGTTCTCCAGGCGCGATTCGAGGACTACCGAGGCCACATCGGCGACACCGACTTCTGGTGGCCAGGGTTTGGGCTTATCGGTGAATTCGACGGCCTCGTCAAATACACGCGCAACGAATACACGAATGGCCGTTCGGTCGACGAGGTCATGATCGAAGAAAAGGTGCGTGAAGACCGCCTCCGTGCACGCGGTCCCTCGGTGTCCCGATGGCTGTGGGGCACCGCGATGCGCCCTCGCGAGCTCTTTCGTCAGCTCAGTGCCGCGGGCCTGAAGCTCGAGCGGCGCTGAACCTCGCCAACTGGTGAATGTGGGCCGTTGCGTGCAACTGGGGCTAACGCGTCGGCCCCAGTTGCACGCATTGGCCCCGCGAGCCTGAGAGTCGGCCCCGCGAGCCCGCGAGTCGGCCCCGCAAGCCTCAGGCCGCCGGCCGGAGCGCGCCGCTGCACCGACCGGTAGGCTGAACGGGTGAGTGACGTAGAGATTGGCCGCGCCAAGCGCGCTCGCCGGGTGTATGCCTTTGATGACATCGCCATCATGCCGAGTCGGCGCACGCGCGACCCCCAGGACGTGTCGGTCAACTGGAGCATCGACGCGTACCAGTTCACGATTCCGTTCATCGCGGCGCCCATGGACTCGGTGGTCTCTCCGGCCACCGCGATCCTCATGGGGCAGCTCGGCGGCCTCGGCGTGCTCGACCTCGAGGGCCTCTGGACGCGGTACGACGACCCGGAGCCGCTGCTCGCGGAGATCCGCGAGCTCTCCGACGGCGCCGCGACCGCCCGCATGCAGGCGATCTACTCCGAGCCGATCAAGCCCGAGCTCGTGAAGACCCGCCTTGCGGAGATCCGCGCGGCCGGAGTCACCGTGGCGGCCGCGCTCTCGCCGCAGCGCACGCAGGAACTGTACAGGACCGTGGTGGAGGCGGGCGTCGACCTGTTCGTGATCCGCGGCACGACCGTGAGCGCAGAGCACGTCTCCAAGAACCAGGAGCCGCTCAACCTCAAGAAGTTCATCTACGAGCTCGACGTGCCCGTGATCGTGGGCGGCGCGGCCGGTTACACCCCGGCCCTTCACCTCATGCGTACCGGTGCGGCTGGCGTGCTCGTCGGCTTCGGCGGCGGCGCAGCCTCCACGACGCGCGCGAGCCTCGGCATCCACGCGCCCATGGCGACCGCCGTCGCGGATGTCGCCGGCGCCCGTCGCGACTACATGGACGAGTCTGGCGGACGCTACGTGCACGTGATCGCCGACGGCGGGCTGGGCACGAGCGGCGACATCGCCAAGGCATTCTCGGTGGGGGCGGATGCCGTGATGCTCGGCTCGACGCTCGCGCGGGCCACCGAGGCACCCGGCGGCGGCTGGCACTGGGGCCAGGAGGCGCACCACAGCGAACTGCCGAGAGGCAACCGCGTGAAGGTCGGCTCGACCGCCCCGCTCGAGGAAATTCTTTACGGGCCATCCTCAGTTGCCGATGGCACAGTGAATCTCGTCGGCGCATTGCGCCGCTCCATGGCGACAACCGGATACTCCGACCTCAAGGAATTCCAGCGGGTCGAAGTGGTGGTCGCGCCGTACCACAAGTAACCATACGGAGGCAGTGATGACCAGGCAAAAGACGGTGACTCGCTCATCGAAACTGGGTCCAGAGGAGCGCGCGGATGCGATAACCGCCCTCAAGGAGAAAGAACTCGACATCCTTGTGGTCGGCGGCGGCATCGTGGGAACCGGCAGCGCGCTCGACGCGGTCACCAGGGGACTGAGCGTGGGAATGGTGGAGGCGAGGGACTGGGCCAGCGGCACATCGAGCCGGTCGTCCAAGCTCGTGCACGGCGGCATCCGCTACCTGGAACAGCTCGACTTTCGGCTGGTGCGTGAGGCTCTCATCGAACGCGGCCTCCTGTTGCAGCGGCTCGCGCCGCACCTCGTGAAGCCGGTGCGTTTCCTCTACCCGCTCCGGCGGCGAGTGTTCGAGCGCTTCTACGTCGGCGCGGGCATGCTGCTCTACGACATCTTCAGCTACACGGGCGGTCGGCCGCCCGGTGTCCCGCACCACCGCCATCTCACCAAGTCGCAGGTGATGCGCTCCATCCCGAGCCTCGCCAACGACGCGCTTGTCGGCGGCATCACCTACTACGACGCGCAGGTGGATGACGCGAGGTACACGGCATCACTCGCGCGCACGGCGTCGTTCTATGGCGCGCACGTTGCCAGCCGGGTGCGCATCGAGGGCTTCATCAAGGTGGGGGAGCGCGTGGTCGGCGCGCGGGCCCACGACCTGGAGACGGGCGAGCGGTTCGACATCCGCGCGAAGCAGGTCGTGAACGCGACCGGCGTGTGGACGGATGACACCCAGTCGATGGTGGGCGAGCGCGGCCAGTTCAAGGTGCGGGCCTCCAAGGGCGTGCACCTCGTCGTTCCCCGGGACCGATTCCAGTCGAACATGGGCCTGCTGCTGCGCACCGAGAAGAGCGTGCTCTTCGTGATCCCGTGGGGTCGCCACTGGCTGATCGGCACGACGGACACCGACTGGCACCTCGACAAGGCGCATCCGGCGGCGACCGCCGCGGACATCGACTACCTCCTCGAGCACGTCAACTCGGTGCTCGCGGTGAAGCTCACCCGCGACGACGTCGAGGGTGTCTACGCCGGCCTCCGTCCGCTGCTCGCCGGCGAGTCTGAGCAGACCTCGAAGCTGTCTCGCGAGCACATCGTCGCGCACAGCGTGCCCGGCCTGGTGGTGGTGGCCGGCGGCAAGTGGACCACGTACCGCATCATGGCCAAGGACGCGATCGACGCTGCCGCCGCCGCGCTCGACGCGAACGTTCCGAAGAGCGTGACGCAGGACATCGCGCTGCTCGGCGCCGAGGGCTACCAGGCGGCGTGGAACAAGCGGGCGAAGATCGCCCGGGTGTTCGGCGTGCACAAGGTGCGCATCGAGCACCTGCTCAACCGCTACGGCGTGCTGACGGATGAGCTGCTCGACCTGATCCGCGAGGACCCGTCGCTCAACACCCCGCTCCCGGGTGCCGACGACTATATCGAGGCCGAGGTGATCTACGCGGCGACCCACGAGGGCGCGCTCCACCTGGAGGACGTTCTCGCCCGCCGTACCCGCATCTCTATCGAGGCGTGGGATCGCGGAGTGTCTGCGGCGCCGGTGGCCGGCGCGCTCATGGGCCGTGTGCTCGGCTGGGACCAGGAGCGGGTCGACCGTGAGGTGAATAACTACCTCAAGCGGGTCGCGGCGGAGCGGGCGAGCCAGCTCGAACCGGACGACGAGTCTGCGGATCGCGTTCGCCTTGAGGCCCCGGACATCGTCTCGGCCAAGTAGGGGAGTCGGCGCGGCGCGCGATCCGGATGACGGGTGCGCGCGCCGCGAACGCCGGGACTCGCTCAGGCGGGCCCCGATAGACTGGTTGCCGCATCAACGAATGCGAAATCCTTTGAGGGAGTCAGAGCAATGGTCGACGTTCGACGGGTCAAGCTTCCCGGTGTGGGGGTCTTGCACACCTTCGTCACCGCCGACGGAGGCAAGGCGGGCGTCATCACCCATCGGTCCGGGCACAGCGACCTCATCACCTTCGCCGATGAGGAAGACGGATCGGACGCCAACAAGGTCTCCCTTCGCCTGAGTGAAGACGAGGCGCACACCCTCGCCGAACTGCTCGGGGGAACCCGGATCACCGAGGGCCTCGACAAGCTCGACCAGATCCCGGGCCTCTCGATCGACTGGTTCACCGTCGACTACGACGACCACATCGCCGGGCAGCAGCTCGGCAACCTCGCCTCCCACGGCGTCGTCGGCCTCACGGTCGTCGCCGTCGTGCGGGGCGACTCGGCCAACCCGGCCCCGGCGGACGACTTCAAGGTCTTCCCGGGTGACACCCTCGTGGTGGCCGGATCGCCGGAGAAGGTCACGAAGGCCTTCAACTTCTATCGCACGGGCGAGCTGTCACTGGGGGCAAAGGCGCCTGTAGACGCTCCGCCCGGAGGCTAGCTAGCGTGCACCTGGGCGAAGAGCTCGCGATTCTCGGGGCACTCCTCCTCATCGCCTATGTTTTCGGTCGGCTCGGCAAGCTCATCGGGCTGCCCGCCATCCCGGTGTACATGCTCGTCGGGCTGCTCGCCAGCCCGCACACCGGCTGGTTCCCGCTCAACTTCGACTCCGGCCGCATCGAGCTCATCGCCATCTTCGGGCTCATCCTGCTGCTCTTCAACCTCGGCCTCGAGTTCGACCAGGACGAATTCTTCAGCAACGCCGGCAGGCTCATCGTCTCGGGTGGCTCGTACATCCTCGTGAACATGGCCGTGGGCCTCGCCTTCGGTTTCTGGGTGGGCTGGGGCACCCGCGAGGCGCTCATCATCGCCGGGATCACCGCGACGTCGTCGAGCGCGATCGTCACGAAACTCCTCATCGAGCTCAATCGTCTCGCCAACAAAGAGACGCCGATGATCCTCGGCGTCACCGTCGTCGAAGACATCTTCATCGCGATCTACCTGGCGATCGTCGGCGTCGTGCTGAGCGGCGAGACCGCCATCTGGCCGGTGATCGGAAAGCTCGGGGTCTCGTTCCTCTTCCTCGTCGTGATGTTCACCATCGCGCGCTGGGGTGGCAAGTGGGTGTCGCGGCTGTTCCGTACGAAGGACGACGAGCTCTTCACCATCCTGTTCTTCGGGCTCGCCGTCGCCTTCGGCGGCATCGGCGAACTGCTCGGCGTGACGGATGCGATCGGCGCCTTCCTCATCGGGCTCGTTCTCGGCGCGACGAAGTACCGCGCCAAGGTCGAACACCTGTCGTTGCCGATGCGGGATGTCTTCGGGGCATTCTTCTTCCTCAACTTCGGGTTGACGCTCAACGCCTCCGAGTTCTCGACCGTTCTCGTGCCGGTTCTCGGCGCGGTGCTCATGACCTTCATCCTGAACGTCATCGCCGGGCAGTTCGTGGCGTGGTTGAACAAGCTCGGGCCGCAGGCGGGAATCAACGCGACGGCGATCCTGCAGAACCGGGGCGAGTTCGCCCTCATCCTCGCGACCCTCTCGATCAGTGCCGGACTCGACAAGAGGATCGTGCCGTTCGCCGGGCTCTACGTGTTGATCATGTCGATCGCTGGCCCGATCCTCGCCGCCAATTCGGAGAAGATCGGCGCGGTCATCCTGCGCACCAAGAAGAAGCCCAAGCCGCAGGCGCGGCCGCTCATGGCCGAGGAGAACATCGCCCTCGTCGCGGCCGCGACCGAGGGGCTCGAACATGGCGAACCGGAGGCGGCGTCGACGGCGGCCGAACGGTTGATCGAGCAGGCAATGCAGCAATCGGACGAGCATTCCGAGCGCACGAGAGACCCGGAGTACTGAAGACATGTGGTCAGTAGCCCGTCGCCCGCGCTGGATCGCGGCGCTTGTTTTCGCGCTCGCCCTTGCCGCCGGGTTCGCCGCGCTCGGCCAGTGGCAGTTCGCGAGGAGCGTCGCCACCGGCACGGTCATCCACCGCGATACCGAGACGATCGTGCCGCTCACCTCGGTGGCACAACCCCAATCGCCGGTCACCGACCGGGCGACCGCGCAGCTCGTCACCGCGACCGGCGCCTGGGTGCCCGGCGACTACGTGATCGTGAGCGACCGCCTCAACAGGGGGGTCGCCGGCTACTGGGTTGTCGGGCACTTCTCGGTCGACCCGACGCCGAGCGCCGGCGCTCGCGCCGGGCTCGTCGCGGCCGTCGGCTGGTCGGCCACCCAGAAGGGCGCGAAGGCCGCCCTCTCGACGATCGACGCCACCCAGCCCGCGGCGACGGAGACCATCACCGGCCGGTACATTCCGAGTGAGAGTCCGCAGGACTCCGACTTCGAGAGGGGCAAGCTCACCACAGTCTCGCCCGGCGCGATGATCAACCTGTGGAAGCACACTGACCCGGCCGGCGTCTACGGCGGCTACCTGATCTCGGCCGCCCCGACCGGCGGCCTCACCGTGATCGACTCCCCCGAGCCGTCCTCCGACGTGGAGGTCAACCTCCTCAACGTGTTCTACGCCGTCGAATGGGTCGTCTTCGCCGGCTTCGCGATGTTCCTCTGGTATCGCCTCGTGAAGGATGCCTGGGAGCGCGAGCAGGAGGAAGCGAGCGAAGTAAACTAGGGCAATGCCCCTTCGCCCCAAGGCCTCCGACGTTCCCGCAATCCGGGGAGCGCTCACGTTCTACCGCATCTCCGCCTACGTCACCGGCACCCTGCTGCTGCTGCTCGTGCTCGAGATGCTGTTCAAGTACTCGCCCATTCACCGCGAGATCGAACTCGGCGGCCCGAACGGGTTTATCGCCCTCGTGCCGGACGGCACCGTGCGCGCCGTCAACCTCTCCACCGGCATCCTCATCGCCCACGGCTGGCTCTACGTCGTCTACCTCTTCTGCGACTTCCGGCTCTGGAGCCTCATGCGCTGGCCGTTCAGCCGCTTTATCCAGATCGCCCTCGGCGGCGTCGTGCCGTTCCTCTCCTTCATCGTCGAACACTTCATCACGCGCCGCGTGCACCACGAACTCGCCGAACTGGAACAGCCGGCGCCCACCACCGTCACCACCCCGGAGGCCACCAATCGTTAAGTCGACGCCGCGCGTGACCGCGCAGCAGCCCGTCCTCGTCGTCGACTTCGGCGCACAATACGCCCAGCTGATTGCGCGCCGCGTGCGCGAGGCGAACGTCTACTCCGAGATCGTGCCGCACACGATCACCGCGGCGGAGGTCGCCGCCCTCAACCCGTCGGGAATCGTGCTGAGCGGCGGGCCGTCGAGCGTGTACGAGGCTGGGTCGCCCACCCTCGACCCGGGCATCCTGGGGCTCGGCGTGCCCGTTCTCGGCATCTGCTACGGATTCCAGGTGATGGCGCAGCAGCTCGGCGGCGAGGTGGCCAACACCGGCCTGCGCGAGTACGGCTCGACCGCCGTCACGCTCGCGGACGGCGACAGCACCCTGCTCGCCGGCCAGCCGCACAACCAGACCACCTGGATGAGCCACGGCGACTCGGTCTCCAAGGCGCCGGAAGGCTTCACCGTGCTGGCCTCGAGCGCCTCCACCCCGGTCGCCGCGTTCGCGAGCGACGAGCGCAAGCTCTACGGCGTGCAGTGGCACCCCGAGGTGAAGCACTCCGAGTTCGGCCAGCGCGTGCTCGAGAACTTCCTGCACCGCGCAGCCGGCATCCCGGCCGACTGGAACAGCGGAAGCGTCATCGCCGAACAGGTGGACCGCATCCGCGCCCAGGTCGGCTCGTCCCGCGTCATCTGCGGGCTCTCCGGCGGGGTCGACTCCGCCGTCGCCGCGGCGATCGTGCACAAGGCGGTGGGCGACCAGCTCGTCTGCATCTTCGTGGACCACGGCCTGCTGCGCCAGGATGAGCGGCGCCAGGTGGAGGAGGACTACGTGGCCTCCACGGGCGTGCGGCTCGTCACCGTCGACGCCGTCGACCAGTTTCTCGACGCGCTTGCCGGCGTGACCGACCCGGAAACCAAGCGAAAGATCATCGGCCGGGAGTTCATCCGCTCGTTCGAGGCGGCCGCCGAGGCGCTCGTGCTCGAGGCGCAGGGCGACGGCGCGTCCATCGACTTCCTCGTGCAGGGCACCCTGTACCCGGATGTCGTGGAGTCCGGCGGAGGCACGGGAACCGCCAACATCAAGAGCCACCACAACGTGGGCGGCCTGCCGGAAGACCTGCAGTTCACGCTCGTCGAACCGCTGCGCGCCCTCTTCAAGGACGAGGTGCGTGCGATCGGACGCGAGCTCGGACTGCCCGAGGTGATCGTGGGCCGCCAGCCGTTCCCGGGACCCGGTCTCGGCATCCGCATCGTCGGCGAGGTGACCCGCGACCGGCTGGAGCTGCTGCGCAAGGCGGACGCGATCGCGCGTGCCGAGCTCACCGCCGCCGGCCTTGACGAGGAGATCTGGCAGTGTCCGGTGGTGCTTCTCGCCGACGTTCGCTCGGTCGGCGTGCAGGGCGACGGACGCACCTACGGGCACCCGATCGTGCTGCGCCCGGTGTCATCCGAAGATGCGATGACCGCCGACTGGACCCGGCTGCCGTACGACGTGCTCGCCCGCATCTCCAATCGCATCACCAACGAGGTGGCCGGGGTCAACCGGGTAGTGCTCGACGTGACGTCGAAGCCGCCGGGCACGATCGAGTGGGAGTAGGGCGGGCAGGAGCTCAGCGGGTTACGAGGCGGATGTCGATGCCTGGCAGGTGCAAGCCGACCCAGGCCTTGTCGGTTGTGACGGCGATCGCATTGCGCTGAGCCGCCAACGACAGGCATCCCCTGTCGGCCAGCGAGAGGCCTCGATGTGTGGTTCGAGGCCACAGCTCTGCGCTCATCGCTGCCATGCTCGCGTCGAAGGCCACGGAATGCACTCCCATGCCGGAGATGTCGGTGGCGAGCTGCGTCGCGCTGATGCCGTTTCGTGTCGCCTTCTGAAGTACCTCGGCAAGATTGACCGCTGAGATCAGGGCGTCGTCGAGAAGCGCCTCCACCTCAGTGCCGCCCGGTTCATCGTTGAGGTAAGCCAGAAGGGCGGAAGCGTCGAGAACGTACATGTGCGTCAGTCCTCGTCGGCGAGTTCGCGAGCTGCTTCCGCCCGTCTTTCAGCGATCAGTTCGTCGACCAGGTTTTCTCCGCCAAGGCGGCCGCGGGCATCCTTGAACAGCTTCTTGGCAGAGGCGCGGGCGGCGGCCCTGCTTCTGAGATGCACCTTGCCATCCTCGGCCCAGATGTTGAGGACGGTGCCTGGTTCAAGACCGAATTTCCTGCGGATCTCGATAGGGATGACGATGCGACCCTGCGGCCCGAGCACTGCGGTGTACTCCTGGACCTGGAGCTGCGCGTGCCGGCCGAGGTCGGCTGATCCGGGTCACTGCGTGACCCGGTAGCGCAGGAACACCACTCCATTGCCGAAACGGCGTTCGCCGAGCAGCTCCAGCTGCAGGCGGACGCCGTGCGGCATGAACGGCGTGCCGCCGCCCACCACCACGGGCGAGACGAACAGGCACACCTCGTCCACGAGGCCGGCCCGGAGTGCGTGCGCGGCCAGGCCCGGGCCGCCCACCGAGATGTCCCGCTCGGCGGTCGCCTTCATCCGCCGGATCGCACCGGAGTCGAACTTCCGCTCGATGCGGGTGCGGGCGCTCGACACCGCTTCGAGAGTCGTCGAGTAGACGACCTTCTCGGCGGCGCGCCACAGCTGCGCGTACTCCCGCATCACCTCGGGTTCGCCCGCAACATCCAGGTGCTCCCACGCGACCATCACCTCGTACAGCCGCCGTCCGAGGAGGTACGTGCCCACCGGTCGCTCGAGGTCGTTGACGAAGCCGTGCACCTCCTCGTCCGGCGCACTCCAGTCGAACGCGCCATCGGCATCCGCGACGTACCCGTCGAGGGAGGCGATGACGGTGTAGATGAGCTGGGCCACTTCACACCCCGTTCCGCTGTCGTCGGCCGCTCGATGAGTCCGACCCTAGGCACGAGAGCGCCGCCGGCGCAATCCTCCTCGGGGCCAGTGTGCGCAATCCGGCCAGAACGCGCAGTCGGGCCAGTGTGCGCAATCGGGGCCAACGCGTTGGCCCCGATTGCGCGAACTGGCCCTGTTCGCGACCGGGCGCCAGGTGCCACGCACGCGGGCAACGAAAAAGGGCCGCCCCGAAGGACGGCCCTTTTCAGATCTGGCTAGCGGCGCAGGATGGCGAGCAGGCGCAGGATCTCCAGGTACAGCCAGACGACGGTGACCATGATGCCGAAGGCGCCGGTCCAGCCGTAGATGCGCGGGGCGCCGCGCTGCACGCCCTTCTGGATGCTGTCGAAGTCGAGCACGAGCGAGTACGCCGCCATGATGATGACGAGCACCCCGAGGACGACGCCGAGCGGGAGGCCGCCGAGGAACGGGATGGGGGCGCTGCGCAGGCCAAAGGCATCCGAAGTCACGCCCGTGGCCATCAGGATCACATTGACGACGGAGAAGACCAGGTAGCCGACCATCGCGATGAGGAAGATCTTCGTGGCCCTCTTGGACGCGCGGATCTTGCCGCTCGCGAAGAGCGCGAGCGTCACACCGACGACGACGAGGGTGCCGATGACCGCCTGGAGGGCGATTCCCGGGTAGTGCGACTCGAAGAAGCTCGTGATGCCCCCGACGAAGATGCCCTCAACGGCCGCGTAGCTCAGCACGAGCGCGGGGGACGGCTTCTTCTTGAAGATGTTGACGAGCGCGAGCACGAAGCCGACGATCGCGGCCGGGATGGCGAGCACGGGGAAGATCCAGCCGACGGCCGCGCCGACAAGCAGGATGGCAAAGCTCACGACGACCTTCACCATCGTGTCTTCGTAGGTCATCCGGTCGGTCTCGACGGGGGTGGCGGACGGCCGGCTGTACAGCTCGGTGAGCTGCTCGGCCGTCATCCCTTCGGTACTGGGAGCCGGAGTGATCGGGAACTTCCCCGCGGTGTTCGCGCGATCGGAGAACGCTGGGGAATTGTTGAATGCCGGATTCGATGAGGCCATGCCTCAAGATTAGCGGACCTTTACTCTGCTCTGGCTGGAGATTGGCCTCGATTTTGTTATCGACCGGCCGAGCCAGGCGGAGGTCACGAGCACGACAGTCGAGACCCCGACGACGATGGCGCCGTGACCGTACTGCGGGTAGAGCTGGCTGAGCACGAGGCCGCCCAGCACGGGCAACACGGTGACGAGGTAGGCGATTGCCGGGCGCTGGCGAAGGTAGAGCCAACCGGCGAGAGGGATCACGAGCAGGATGCTGCCCGCCGATCCGAAGAGGAGGGAGCCGACGGCGAGGGCGCTCGGCAGCGCGATCGCCACCCGGCGCGGACCGCGAGCGGGCAGGATGATCCACCCGGCGATGTGCGCGGCGAGGCCGCCCACCAGGAGGTATCCGGCGTAGACGGAGGCCGCCTGCACGAGGAGCCCGCCGGCGAGGAGCAGTGCGACGGCGGCGACGTAGCGCCCACGGTATCCGCCCCAACGCAGCGGCAGCGCCCTGGCCGGTTCCCGCCAGGCGGCGGCTTCCTCAGCCACGGGGCGTGAACACGACGATGGCGACCCAGACGATAAGGGCGAGCCCCACGACGGCCATGATCGCGCCGAACGCGAGCATGGGGTCCGGGCGCTTGCGCCGCGCCGGTTCCGGCTCCGGCCGGATGGCGCCGGGGATGTCGTCCTCGGCCTGCGCCACGCGCATCCCGCACTTGATGCAGTACTTCCATGCGGGACGCAGCGCCTCCCCGCAGTTCGCGCATTTCCCCATGTCGTTGAGATTACCCCCAGTTCAACTGCTGTCTTTGTGCGTCCCGTACCGTGGCAGCGTGAACTCTCTCCCACTCGTAATCGCCCACCGGGGCGCCAGCGGTTATCGACCGGAACACACTCGCGCGGCATACGAGCTCGCGATCGAGCAGGGTGCCGATGCGCTCGAGCCGGACGTGGTCGCGTCGAAGGATGGCGTGCTGGTGATCAGGCACGAGAACGAGATCTCCGGAACCACGGATGTGGCGAGCCGGCCCGAGTTCGCCGACCGGCGGGCCACACGCACGATCGACGGCTCGAAGCTCACCGGCTGGTTCACCGAGGACTTCACCTGGGCCGAGCTGGCGACGCTGAACGCGCGCGAGCGGCTGCCGAAGGTGCGTCCGCGCAACGAGGAGGCGGCGGGGGAGCAGGGCATCCTGAGACTCGCCGACCTGCTCGAACTGGTCGACGGCGCGCCCCGCCGGGTGGGTCTCGTCGTGGAGGTGAAGCACGCCGCCTACTTCGAGTCGATCGGGCTTCCGCTCGACGTGCTGCTGGCGAGCGAGCTGAGCGCCGCCGACTGGACGGATGACGACCGCCTCACCGTGGAGAGCTTCGAGAAGAGCGTGCTGCTCGCCATTCGCGCGCGCGGGGTCGCCGCGACGCTCGTGTACCTGATCGACGCGAAGGGCGCCCCGGCCGACGAGGTGGCCGCGAAGGGGAGGAGGGCGTCGCCGTACTCCGCCTACCTCACTCGCGGCGGGCTCGCCGACCTCGCCGCGGAGGTCGACGGCATCAGCGTGCACAAGCGGCTCATCCTGCCGAAGGGGGCCCCGACATCCGCCGAGGGTGTGACCGACCTCGTGGCGCGCGCCCACGCGGCGGGGCTCACGGTGTTCTGCTGGACGCTGCGGGCGGAGAACAAGTTTCTGCCGAAGCCGCTGCGGCGAGGCGAGGCGGCCGACGAGTTCGGCGACTGGCGGCGCGAGTTCGAGGTGATCTACAACACGGGAGTGGATGGGGTGTTCGCCGACCAGCCGGACCTCGCGATCGCGGCGCGCGCTGCACTGATCGCCGCCGCGGGGTAGGCGAACTGCATTCTGAGCGGCCATCCGCCACTCAATGGGAGTCGGCTCACGGTTCGCTGAGCCAAGTCGAGTGGGCTCTGGGCGAAGCCGGGCGACGCAGGAGTGTCGGCCGAACGGGGGAGCGTCAGGGCGAAGCGTAGCGAGTATTCTTCAGCCATGAGCGACCCCGTGACCTCGCGCGAGCAGCCGAACGTTCCGCTGCAGGGCCGGCCCAACCAATGTGGTCGCCCACCAGGCCAACTCCACCGCCCGGCGACCAGAACGGCGTCGGTCGAGATGATCGCGCTCTCGTCGCTCTTCGTCTACGGAGTTCTGACTCTGGTGTTGCTTCTCACTGGATTCATGTCGTGGACTCTCATCGTGACCCTGGTGCTGTGCAAGCGCGCGTTCACTTCTCTCCTGGCGTGGTCGGACCAAGCCACGCTGGCGTCGCGGGGGGCCACCCTCGCCGGGTTGAATCCGGCGTGGGCCGCGCTCAGCCCGATGGCCTACCTCTGGTTGAGAACGAGACGAGCGACACCGGACTTCTCCGAGCGCCACCGCCCCACCCTGGTCTATCTCGCTTGCCTCGTGTTCGGCTTCGCCGGGTTCTCCGCTATTCTCGCGCTCTGGTCGGCGCTTCCCAGGCCCTGACGGCGTCGAGTACGGCGACGCTGGCGCAGAGCTGCGCGGCTCGCCGGGCGGCGGTGGTTCGGGCGGGGCCGGCTTCGATCACGACGACGTCGAAGTCACGATCGGGCGAAGACGCGGGCAGTTTGCCTCCCAGGGGCTCGGTTTCAGCGTAGGGGAGCGGACGGGAGCGGATGCCGCTCACCAGCGCCTTCGCAGCACCGTCGGTGGCGCGCCCTACAATTGGGTCGGTTATGACCTTCATCCTGGATCCGGCTGAGCCCACCGAGTCTCCGCTTCTCGCGGGGCTCAATCCGCAGCAGCGCGAGGCTGTTGAATACCGTGGGCAGGCGCTGCTCATCGTGGCCGGGGCAGGCTCGGGCAAGACGAGCGTGCTCACCCGCCGCGTGGCGAGCCTGATCGAGACCCGGGAGGCATGGCCGTCGCAGATCCTGGCCATCACCTTCACCAACAAGGCCGCCGCGGAGATGCGCGAGCGGGTCGAGGCGCTGCTCGGGCAGGCCGCGCAGGGCATGTGGATCTCCACCTTCCATTCCGCGTGCGTGCGCATCCTGCGCCGCGAGGCCGAGCACTTCGGCTTCGGCAAGAACTTCACCATCTACGACTCTGCCGACTCCCGGGCCCTCATCAAGCGGATCATCAAAGACCTGGATGCCGACACCTTCGGCTTCACGGTGAGCGGCGTGGCCGGCAAGATCTCCAAGCTCAAGAACGAGTTGAGCGACGTGGAGTCCTACGCCAGGGGCGCCAACTTCAACGACCCGCAGGAGCGGGTGTTCCTCGACATCTTCCGCGAGTACACGCGTAGCCTGTCGAGCGCCAACGCGTTCGACTTCGACGACCTCATCGGGCAGACCGTCTACCTCTTCCGGGCCTTCCCACAGGTCGCGGCGCTCTACCAGCGACGCTTCAGGCACATCCTCGTCGACGAGTACCAGGACACCAACCACGCGCAGTACTCGCTCATCCGCGAGCTCACCCAGCCGCCCCGCACCGACCTGCTGGTGGATGCGACTGGCTTCGACGGCTCCCTGCTCAGCAACCCGACGAAGCACCTCGAGCCGGCATCCCTCACCGTGGTCGGCGACTCCGACCAGTCCATCTACGCGTTCCGCGGGGCGGACATCCGCAACATCGTGGAGTTCGAGCGCGACTTCCCCAACTCCAAGGTCGTGCTGCTCGAGCAGAACTACCGGTCGACGCAGAACATCCTGAGCGCGGCGAACGCGGTGATCTCCAACAACTTCGACCGCAAAGACAAGAAGCTGTTCACGACCATCGGCGAGGGCGACAAGATCGTTGGATTCACCGGGTACAGCCAGCACGACGAGGCACAGTTCATCGCGGACGAGATCACCGAACTGCACGCACAGGGCCTCGAGTACCGCGACATGGCCGTGTTCTACCGCACCAACGCCCAGACCCGAGCGCTGGAGGAGATCTTCATCCGCTCGGCGCTGCCCTACCGCGTGCTCGGCGGCACCAAGTTCTACGAGCGGGCCGAGATCAAGGACGCGTTCGGCTACCTGATCGCGGTGGCCAACCCGGCCGACCCGATGGCGCTGCGGCGAATTCTCAACACCCCCAAGCGCGGCATCGGCGGGGTGACCGAGGCGGCGCTGCAGAGCTATGCCGATCATCACGGCGTGACGCTCCGCGAGGCTCTGCGGCACGCGGACGAGATGAGTTTCGGCCCGAAGATCACGGGAGCGATCCTCCGCCTGGGGGCGACCCTCGACGAGGTCGCGCTCACCGCCGACACGGCCCCGGTCGCGGACATCCTCACCGCCCTGCTCACGAAGACCGGGTTCGTGGAGGCGCTGCGGGCCTCCCGCGACCCGCAGGACGAGGCACGCGCCGAGAACGTGGAAGAGCTCGTGGCGGTGACCAAGGAGTTCAACAAGAACAACCCGGAGGGCACCCTCCTCGACTTCCTCACCGAGACCTCGCTCGTGGCCGCGGCGGATGACCTGGACGACTCGAGCGGAACCGTCTCGCTCATGACGCTCCACACCGCGAAGGGACTCGAATACGAGGCCGTGTTCCTCACCGGCATCGAGGAGGACCTGCTGCCGCACCGGATGTCCGCGAACGAGCCTGGCGGACCGGCCGAGGAGCGCCGGCTCTTCTACGTCGGAATTACGCGCGCGCGCCGCAAGCTCTACCTCTCGCTCGCGATGACGCGCGCGCAGTTCGGCGACGTCTCGGTCGCGATGCCGTCGCGCTACCTGCAGGAGATCCCGCCGGAGCTCATCGAGTGGCGGCAGTCGCCCGGCATGGCGAACTCCCGCGGGGGCACCCAGCCGCGCGCCCTCAACGCGCGCCGCGGCGGCTTCGGCGTCGAATCGTCCTCGGGCGGTCCATCGCTCGGCTCCGGCTATGCGGGGTCGGTCGGCCCCGGCGCGACCGCTCTCGCGCGTGCGGCCCGCGCCGCCCAACCGAAGACCGAGTGGGCCAACAAGGTCACGAACACGGTGCGCGACAACGGCGACCTCACCCTCGCCGCCGGCGACCGCATCCGGCACGTGGACTTCGGCGACGGAAGGGTGACGGCAGTGACCGGCGTCGGCCCGAAGAGCGTTGCCGAGGTGCAGTTCGAGTCGGCTGGGCGCAAGCGGCTGCTCATCAAGATCAGCCCGATCGAGAAGCTGTAGCCGCTCCCGCGTCGACCGGGCGCCAGTTCGCCGACAGCGCGCGACTTAGTCACCAACGCGCCGGTGACCGTGCGCCAGTTGTCGACGTCCCTCCGAACATGTGCTGAACTATGCTCGAGTAAGCGACCGATAGTAAGCGACCGAGGAGGCGCGATGGCGCAGGGCGGGTACACGACCGGTCCGGGCAACCGGGCGGCGATGTCCGCGCGGGGTTTCTCCGTTCCCGCCATCCTGGCGCTCCTGGCCGGCGTGGCGTCGGTCGCGACGATCCCGATCAGTTCGCCGGTGAGCCCCGGTCTTGGCGTCGTCGCGGTGATCCTCGGGCTGGTTTCGCGTCGGATTCTCAGGGCGGATGCCGCGCTGTGGGGATCGAGGCTGTCGCTGGCCGGCTTCCTGCTCGGCCTCGTCGCTCTCGCGCCCCAGGCCGTATTGCTGGTCATCGTCGGAGTGGGCGCCGCGCTGCGCGCGTTCGCCTGACGCCCGGCCCCTTTGCCCGCATCCCTTGCCCGTTCCGAAATGCATGCGTTTCTGATCAACACTCCGCGTGAGCGTGAACCTGAGCGGCGTGGCGGCACGAAATGCATGGATTTCGGAAGGGCAAGAGAGGGGCAGGGATGCGGGAGTCAGCCGAGAGCCCGGAGGTAGTGGTTCTTCGGCCAGTGCCTCAGGCTGCGGGGGAGCCGTGGGTAGACGAACGCGGTCACGCGCAGGAAGCGGTCGAAGCGCCTGGCGCGCCGGGCGCCCCACGGCAGATCGTAGGCGGTGCGGAGCTCAGCCGGAAGCAGGCCGGCCGTCACCAGCCGGGCCGCCGGCATCACCGCGCGCAGCCAGAGCGGGCCGGTCTTCGGATGCAGCAGCTGGCGGCAGACGCCGCGCGCCGCGTCGTCCACGCGGAGCTCGGCAAGACGGGCGTCCCAGTAGGCCCGGAATGCCGCACGGCCGGGCGGCCATAGCTCGGGCGGCATGCCCAGGGCGGTGCCGACCACGGCGTATTCGCGGTAGACCTCGTCGGCATCCGCGTCGGTCAGCGGCCCGAAGATGCGCGAGTGCAGCACGGTCGCGGTGTCGTAGAGCGTGGCGGCGACCCACAACTGCAGGCGGGTGTCGCCGGCGTCGTAGCTGGCGGAACGCACCGGCTCGTGGGCGCGGTGCACCATCGCGGTGACCTTCGCGATCTGCGCCGGCGTGCCGAACACGAGCGCGTAGACGTAGGTGAGCGTGTTGCGCAGGCGTCGCAGCGGGTCGGCCGCAAAGCTGCTGTGCTCGGCCACGGCATGTCCGATCGCGGGGTCGGCGAGCTGCAGCAGGATGGCCCTGCCGCCGCCGGCGAGCAGCACGCCTTCGCCGCCGAGATCGATGAGTGGCATGGAACCATTGTGGGGCGCGGTGCCGTGAGCAATGTAAGAACGGGAGAAGTTTCGCGCCTCCGGCCCGCCATACGGCGAGCCGACAGGAAAGCCGAGAGTAGAGTTCTTGGTGGCCCAAGTGTCTTGACGTCGAACTATCTCGGCGTCGAGACAGTGCATGCGAACACCGGTGCGGCAAGAGCTCAGTGGCCCATCAGACAAACGACCTGCGGATTGGACAAGCAGCGTGGATCTTTTCGAGTATCAGGCAAGAGACCTTTTTGAGTCGTACGGAGTGCCTGTTCTAGCCGGCATCATCGCCGACACCCCGGACGAGGTCCGGGCGGCGGCAGAGAAGCTCGGCGGCACCGTCGTGGTGAAGGCGCAGGTGAAGGCCGGAGGCCGCGGCAAGGCTGGCGGCGTCAAGGTCGCGCACAATCCTGATGACGCTGCGCACGTCTCCGAGACCATCTTCGGCCTCGACATCAAGGGCCACACCGTCAAGCGCGTGATGGTGGCCGCCGGCGCCCGCATCAAGGAGGAGTACTACTTCTCGGTGCTGCTCGACCGGGCCAACCGCTCGTACCTCTCCCTCTCGAGCTTCGAGGGCGGCATGGAGATCGAGGAGTTGGCCGTCGAGCGCCCGGAGGCCCTCGCCCGCATCGAGGTGGACCCGCTCGTAGGCATCGACCTCGCGAAGGCCACCGAGATCGCGATCGCCGCGAAGTTCCCGGCCGAGATCGTGGACAAGGTCGCCCCCGTCTTCGTGAAGCTCTACGAGGTCTACAAGGGCGAGGATGCCACGCTCGTCGAGGTCAACCCGCTCGTGCTCACCGAGGACGGCGACATCGTGGCCCTCGACGGCAAGGTCTCGCTCGACGAGAACGCCGACTTCCGCCACCCCAACCACGAGGCGCTCGTCGACTCCGGCGCCGAGGACCCGCTCGAGGCGAAGGCCAAGAAGCTCGGCCTCAACTACGTCAAGCTCGACGGCGCGGTCGGCGTGATCGGCAACGGAGCGGGACTGGTCATGTCCACGCTCGACGTAGTGAGCTACGCGGGTGAGAAGTGGGGCGGCGCCAAGCCGGCCAACTTCCTCGACATCGGAGGCGGGGCATCCGCCGAGGTGATGGCCAACGGCCTCGACGTGATCCTCGGCGACGCGCAGGTCAAGAGCGTTTTCGTGAACGTCTTCGGCGGCATCACCTCCTGCGATGCGGTGGCGAACGGTATCGTCGGCGCCCTCAAGACTCTCGGGTCGACGGCGAGCAAGCCGCTCGTGGTGCGCCTCGACGGCAACAAGGTGAAGGAGGGGCGCCAGATCCTGGCCGACTACAACCACCCACTCGTCTCGCTCGCAGACACCATGGACGAAGGCGCCGACAAGGCCGCCGAGTTGGCTTCGAAGTAAGGGCGCGGAACAATGTCTATCTTTCTGAACAAGGATTCCAAGGTCATCGTGCAGGGCATCACCGGGGGTGAGGGCACCAAGCACACCGCCCTCATGCTCAAGGCCGGCACGAAGGTCGTCGGAGGCGTCAATGCCCGCAAGGCAGGCACCACCGTCACCCACGCCGGCAGCGACGGAAACAGTGTGGAGCTGCCCGTCTTCGGCACCGTCGCCGAGGCGATCGAGAAGACCGGCGCCGACGTGTCGATCGTCTTCGTGCCGCCGGCCTTCGCGAAGGACGCAGTGCTCGAGGCCATCGAGGCCGAGATCCCGCTGGTCGTTGTGATCACCGAGGGCATCCCCATCCAGGACTCGGCCGAGTTCTGGGCCACGGCCAAGGCCAAGGGCGGAACCACCCGCATCATCGGGCCGAACTGCCCGGGCATCATCACCCCCGGCGAGTCCCTCGTGGGCATCACGCCTGCCACGATCACGGGCAAGGGGCCGATCGGCCTCGTCTCGAAGTCGGGTACCCTCACCTACCAGATGATGTACGAGCTTCGCGACCTGGGCTTCTCGACCGCGATCGGCATCGGCGGCGACCCCATCATCGGCACCACCCACATCGACGCCCTCGCGGCGTTCGAGGCGGACCCCGAGACGAAGGCGATCGTGATGATCGGCGAGATCGGCGGGGACGCCGAGGAGCGTGCCGCCGACTACATCAAGGCACACGTCACCAAGCCCGTCGTGGGCTATGTCGCCGGATTCACCGCACCGGAAGGCAAGACGATGGGCCACGCCGGCGCGATCGTGTCCTCCGGGGCCGGCACCGCGCAGGGCAAGAAGGAGGCCCTCGAGGCCGCCGGGGTCAAGGTCGGCAAGACGCCGAGCGAGACCGCCAACCTCATGCGCGAGGTACTCGCGAACCTGTAGCCTCAGCCCGCTGAAGGCAGCTGTGCCCCCGTCGTGTGAGTGACGGGGGCACGGTCGGTTTGTTGGGTGTTATTTGACGTCGTCGTCGACCCAGTCGAAGGTTTTGGTGACGGCTTTTTTCCAGAGGCGCATTTGGCGTTCGCGTTCGCTGGTTTCCATGTTGGGTGTCCAGCGGGAGTCTTCCTGCCAGTTGGCGCGGAGTTCGTCGAGGTCGGACCAGAATCCGGTGGCGAGTCCGGCGGCGTAGGCGGCGCCGAGGGCGGTGGTTTCGGCCACGACGGGGCGCACGACGGGGACGCCGAGGATG
>NZ_DATCQQ010000063.1:0-39146 GCF_036569425.1 Lacisediminihabitans sp. | reverse complement strand
CCGCAGCGCAGGCGCCAGCGCCCGCCTATACGGTCGACGCGCCTCCGGCGGCACCCGAGGCGCCGGTCGAGCAGCCTGCCGCCGCGCCTGTCGCAGCCGAGCCGGCCGCAGCCGCGCCGGTCGAATCCACTGCGGTTCCCGCCCCGGTCGAGGCGCCCGCCGCCGCGGAGGTCGCCGAGACCACGCCGTCGGTTTCCACCGTGTCGAACTCCGGCTACGTCACCCCGCTCGTGCGCAAGCTCGCCAACGAAAAGGGAATCGACCTCGCCACCGTTTCGGGAACGGGCGTCGGCGGTCGCATCCGCAAGGAAGACCTCGTCGTGGCCGCAGCTCCGGAGCCCGAGGCGGCACCGACCCCGGTCGCGCCCGCCGCGGCCGCGCTCGAGACGTCGCCGCTGCGCGGCACGAGCGTTCCCATGTCGCGGCTCCGCAAGGTGATCGCCGAGCGCGCGGTCATCTCGATGCAGTCCTCCGCCCAGCTCACCTCGGTCGTCGAGGTCGATGTGACGCTCGTCGCCAACTACCGCGACCGCGTGAAGGCCGAGTTCCAGCAGAAGACGGGCCTCAAGCTCACCTTCCTGCCGTTCTTCGCACTCGCCGCGGCCGAGGCGCTCAAGGCGTACCCGATCATCAATGCGACGATCGACGGCGACACCATCGTCTACCCGGCGCAGGAGAACATCTCCATCGCCGTCGACACGGAGCGTGGCCTTCTCACGCCGGTGATCCGCGACGCGGGTGCTCTCGATCTTGCCGGCCTCGCCGCCCAGATCGCCGACCTTGCAGCCCGCACGCGCGACAACAAGCTGAAGCCGGACGAGCTCGCTGGCGGTACGTTCACGCTCACGAACACCGGGTCGCGTGGGGCCCTGTTCGACACGCCGATCGTCTTCCTGCCGCAGTCCGCGATCCTCGGCACCGGCATCGTGGCCAAGAAGCCCGTCGTGGTGACGAGCGACGGACTCGACGCGATCGCCATCCGATCGACCGTGTACCTGGCCCTCTCCTACGATCACCGCATCGTGGATGGCGCGGATGCCGCCCGCTTCCTGGTCGCGGTGAAGAACCGACTCGAGGGTGGCGATTTCGCCGCGAACCTCGGCGTCTAGACACGCTCTGACCGTGTGACACGAACGTCGCCTCCGGCCGGCCGTATGGCTAGCCGGGGGCGATGTCGCGTATCCGCCAGCCTGCACCGCCGCGAACCAGCAGCAGCAGCGACGCCGGCGGTGCTCCGCTCGCACCGACGATCCTGACCATCGCGGAGTCGCCCAACCGCTGAACGAGTTCGGCGTGGTCCGCCGCCATCGGCGCCGGCTTCCGCCAGTCCTGCTGCGCGGTACGGATCAGGTTCTCGTCCGCCTCGATGGCCGCAGAGCCGGCCTGGTCCACCGAGTCGAGACACCGCACCGAGAGACTCTCGATGCATAATGCGCGCGCGGCGACGAGCGCCATCGAAGCCGCCGCCGGGTCGTCCGACGCGACCGCTGCCGACTCACCGGCGCTCGGCGCCGCGGAAGGCCCGGTCGGACGCCCGCTCGGGGCCGGGCCGGCGGCGCCCGACTGCACGGTGGCCGGTCCCCCGGCCGCCGGGCTGACCGCCCCCGAGGGCGCGAGAAGCGCAACGGCCAGCACGAGCGCCACCAGGCCGGCCGCTCCGCCGACCCAGATCGGTCGACGGACGCCGGCGACGGATTGCCGCAGCCGCTCCCGGAGTCGCTCGAACTCGCCGGCCAGGAATTTGGGGCCGGGCAGGAGCCTGGGGCCAGGCAGACCGGGACCGCCGACGCTCCCGTTCCTCGCCGTCGAGCGGTGAACCCGTCGCGGCCGTGTGGTCGCCGGTGACATCGTGGCCGCCGGTAACATCGAATTCGGTCCCCAGGCGCCGTCGTCGGGTTCGTACTGCGGCACAGCGCCCAACCGCACGGCGTCCAACCGCACAGCGCCCAACCGCCCAGTGTCCAACCGCGCGGGTAGGCTCGGCGCTCGGCGCTCGGGAGGGGCACCTCCGAGGTCGAGCGGGAGCGCCGGGGCGAGGGCGAAGACCCTCTCGGCGAGTTGCCGCGGGAAGTCGTGGGCGTTCTCGACGCGGTCGAAGTCGTGCAGCCAGTCGACGAGGGCGGAGTGTGCCGGGCGGTGACCGTTCTGTGCAACCCGGGCGAGCACGGCGTGCACCAGATCGACGAGGGCATCGAGGTCGCGTGCCACCCGCGGATCGTCGGAGAGCTGCGCCGGGGTCAGGCTCCGACCTCGCGGGTCCGTGGGCAAGGAGCCGATGAGGTCCGCGCTGCCGAAGCCCGCCACGACCGGGGCGCCCACGTGGTCGAGCAGCACCGACGACAGTCGCACCGCCCCGTGTGCCACTCCCAGCCGATGCAGTTCGCCGACCGCCTCGACCACGGGCACGAGAGCCGTCACGGCTTCGCCCTCGGCAATCGTCGCCCGCTCGGCGAGCACCCGGCCGAGGCTCGCCGCCCCGAGGCGGGGAAGGATGAGGCACGGTCTTCCGTCGCCGGCGATCGCGAGGTCCCTCAGCTCGAGGATGTGGCGCGCCGAGACCCGGGCGAGAGCCTCGATCTCGGTGTCGATGCTGTGCACTGGGGTCGTGGACCGGTAGAGCTTGATCGCCGCCGTGCGGTCAGGACGCGGCACGGCATCCGACCCCGCGTGCCCGAGAAACACCTCGGCGCGCTCGCCCTCACCGAGCTTGCGCACGAGCCGATAGCCGCCGACGGATTCCACGTTGCCATGATGACCGCGCCGGCAGGGCGGAGCGGCCGGTGGCCCGCGCGGTGTGGACGGCGCGCGGTGGAACGTGCCTGGAGAGGAGCGGTGCCCGATCGCGGGTTAGGCTTGTTGGGTGATCGACTATGTCGTCGCGGGGCTAAGCGCCAACTCCGTGCCGTACTTGGAAGCCCTCGAGCTTCAACGCGCAACCCATCGTTCCGTCGTCGACGGGACATCCCCAGACACGGTCATCTTCCTGGAGCATCCGTCGGTCTACACGGCCGGCAAACGCACCGAGGACACCGAGCGGCCGTCCGACGGCACTCCGGTGATCGACGTCGACCGGGGAGGGAAGATCACCTGGCACGGGCCAGGACAGCTCGTCGGGTATCCCATCCTCCGGCTGCCCAACCCGATCGACGTCGTCGGCTACGTGCGCCGCCTCGAGAGCATGCTCATCGACGTGCTGGCCGAACTCGGGGTCGAGTCCGGCCGGGTCGAAGGCCGCTCGGGCGTCTGGATCGACGGCAACGACAAGATCGCCGCGATCGGCATCCGGGTCGCCGAGGGCGTGACAATGCACGGCTTCTCGCTCAACTGCAGCAACGACTTCGCCGCCTACGATTCGATCGTCGCGTGCGGCCTCGCCGATGCCGGCGTCACCTCGATTTCCCGCATCCTCGGTCGCCGGGTCGACCCTGCCGACGTCGTTCCGATCATCCAGCGCCACTTCTCCATCGTCGCCGGAGTGACCGCGTGAGCGCGCCGACCGAAGGCCGCAAGCTGCTGCGCCTCGAGGTGCGAAACGCCGAGACCCCGATCGAGCGCAAGCCGGAGTGGATCAAGACCCGCGCCAGGATGGGCCCGGAATACCTGCAGCTCCAGCAACTGGTGAAGAGCGAGAATCTGCACACCGTGTGCCAGGAGGCCGGCTGCCCCAACATCTTCGAATGCTGGGAGGACCGCGAAGCGACCTTCCTGATCGGAGGCTCGCAGTGCACCCGCCGCTGCGATTTCTGCCAGATCGACACCGGAAAGCCGGCCGACTACGACACCGACGAGCCGCGACGCGTCGCCGAGTCCGTCGTCGCGATGAACCTCCGGTACGCCACCGTCACCGGCGTGGCCCGGGACGACCTGCCGGACGAGGGAGCGTGGCTGCACGCCGAGACCGTGCGCCAGATCCACGCCCAGTCGCCGGGAACCGGGGTCGAGATTCTCGCGACGGACTTCTCCGGCAACCCCGACCTGCTCGGCGAGGTGTTCTCCTCCCGCCCGGAGGTGTTCGCGCATAACGTGGAGACGGTGCCCAGGATCTTCAAGCGCATCCGCCCGGCGTTCCGCTACGAGCGATCGCTCGACGTGCTGACACAGGGTCGCGCTGCCGGCCTCATCACCAAGTCCAACCTCATTCTCGGCATGGGCGAGGAGCGCGCCGAAGTGAGCCAGGCGCTGCAGGACCTGCACGACGCCGGCACCGACATCATCACCATCACCCAGTACCTGCGGCCCTCGCCCCGGCACCTGCCGGTCGCCCGCTGGGTGCGGCCGGAGGAATTCGTGGAGATGAAGGAAGAGGCCGAGGCCATCGGATTCCTCGGCGTGCTCGCCGGGCCGCTCGTGCGCTCGTCCTACCGCGCCGGCCGCCTGTGGGCCCAGTCGATGCAGAGCAAGGGCCGCGAGGTGCCAGTGCAACTGCGGCACCTGTCCGATGCGTCCCTCGGCTTTGCGCAGGCCGTATCCTAGAAACATGGCACGCACCAAAGACTCCGCTCCCAAGCCCGCGAAAGAGCCCGGCCGTCTGAAGCAGATGTACCAGGTCTTCCAGATGACCCGGCGGTACGACTCGAACGCGGTCTGGTGGATGGCCCTCGCCGTGCTCGCGCCGATCCTCGTCGGAATCGTTGCCGGCTTCATCCTCTCCCCCGACTCCCCATTCGGATTCGTGCTCTGGATCGTCGCCGGGGTGCTCGGCGGCGTGCTGCTCTTCCTGATCGTGCTCGGCCGTCGCGCCGAGAAGGCCGCATACTCGCAGATCGAGGGCCAGCCGGGGGCCGTGGGCGCGGTGCTGAAAAGCTCGCTGCGGCGTGGCTGGACCGCGAGCGAGATGCCCGTCGCGGTGAGCCCGAAGACGCAGGACGCGGTCTATCGCGCCGTCGGCAACGGCGGAGTGGTGCTCATCGGAGAGGGCCCGAAGTCGCGCACCCAGAAGATGCTCGACGAGGAACGGCGCCGCGTCACCCGCATCCTGCCGAACGTTGCGGTCAACTTCCTGCACGTCGGCCCGGACGAAGACGCGGTGCCGCTGCACAAGCTCGCGGGCCGGATGGCCAGGTTCAAGCGAACGCTCAACAAGGCGGAGATTTACGCCGTGAGCAACCGGCTGAGCTCACTCGGCAAGAACCAGCTTCCGATTCCCAAGGGCGTCGACCCGATGCGCGCCAGGGCTCCCCGTCCGCGCTAACCGCCGCACCGCTCCGGACACTCCGCGGCACGCGCCGAACTAGCGGCGCACGAGCACTGTTCCGGCCAGTCGGTCGTGGAATCCACGCTGGTCGCGGTCCCAGATGAGCGCGGGGATGCCGATGCACAGCAGAACCGTGCGCACCGCCGGTCTCCACACCCCAATCCAGCCGGGCGCCAGTGGAACAAGCCGCATCCCGAGCAGGAGGTGTCCGACGCTGCCGCCAAGCAACGCGAGGAACACGATCTGCAGGATCGCGAAGATCGCGAGGATCGTGAACGCGTCGGGTGAGGCCCCCGCCGTGGTGAAGAACACCCACGCGAGCAGATAGGCGAGCCCCCAGTCGATCACCAGGGCGGCTACGCGGCGGCCCAGCCGGGCAACGGATCTCGGGCCAGATGCCGGGAGACCGAGGCGCCTTCCCGGCCAGTCCCCCGCCTCCCGTTCGGCGCTCCTCGAGTCGGGAGAAAGGGGGGATGCCATGGCTTAATCCTACGGCCCGCGCCGAGCCGTAACATGCCGGAAACAATAGCGACACCATGGCGAAACTCCGTCGGCCTAGCCTCACAGTGGCTGTGTTTGCCGCCGACCCGTACCAAGCTCATTGGAGTCCTTCACATGTTCAGTGATTCTTCAGAAGTGCTCAAGTTCATCAAGGACACTGACGTCAAGTTCCTTGATCTTCGTTTCACCGATCTCCCCGGTGTGCAGCAGCATTTCAATATCCCCGCCTCGACCGTCGATGAAGAGTTCTTCTCGGTCGGTCAGATGTTCGACGGTTCGTCCATCCGTGGATTCGCTTCCATTCACGAGTCGGACATGCAGCTCATCCCCGACGTGACCACCGCCTACATCGACCCCTTCCGCGTCGAGCGCACGCTCATCATGGTCTTCGACATCTACAACCCGCGCAACGGCGAGATCTACGGCCGCGACCCGCGCCAGGTCGCCAAGAAGGCAGAGAAGTACCTCGCCTCGACGGGCATCGCCGACACCGCGTTCTTCGCCCCCGAGGCCGAGTTCTACGTGTTCGATGACGTCCGCTACGAGGTGAAGCAGAACGGATCGTTCTGGAAGGTCGACTCCGACGAGGGCGCCTGGAACTCCGGCCGCGAGGAAGACGGCGGAAACCTCGCCAACAAGACGCCATACAAGGGCGGCTACTTCCCGGTGAGCCCGATCGACAAGCAGGCCGACCTGCGCGACGACATGAGCCTCAAGCTCATCGACGCCGGTCTCATCCTCGAGCGCGCCCACCACGAGGTCGGCACCGGCGGCCAGGCGGAGATCAACTACCGCTTCAACACCATGGTGAACGCGGCGGATGACCTGCTCAAGTTCAAGTACATCATCAAGAACACTGCTGAGCAGTGGGGCAAGACCGCGACCTTCATGCCGAAGCCGCTCTTCGGCGACAACGGATCGGGTATGCACACCCACCAGTCCCTCTGGAACGACGGCGTGCCGCTGTTCTACGACGAGAAGGGCTACGGCGGGCTCAGCGACATCGCGCGCTGGTACATCGGCGGACTGCTCAAGCACGCCCCGGCGGTGCTCGCGTTCACCAACCCGACGCTCAACTCGTACCGCCGCCTGATCCCGGGCTTCGAGGCCCCGGTCAACCTGGTCTACTCGGCCGGCAACCGGTCGGCGTCGATCCGCATCCCGATCACAGGCACCAACCCCAAGGCCAAGCGCATCGAGTTCCGCGCGCCGGACGCCTCGG
Organism: Lacisediminihabitans sp.; assembly: GCF_036569425.1. Lineage (GTDB taxonomy): Bacteria > Actinomycetota > Actinomycetes > Actinomycetales > Microbacteriaceae > Lacisediminihabitans. Next base: position 32,229 of record NZ_DATCQQ010000063.1, on the reverse strand, counting down.
GAAACCCGTACCTCGCCTTCGCTGCACAGCTCATGGCCGGTCTCGACGGAATCAAGAACCGCATCGAGCCGCACGAGCCGGTCGACAAGGACCTGTACGAGCTCCCGCCCGAGGAGGCGAAGAACATCCCGCAGGTTCCCGCGTCGCTCGAGGAGGCCCTGCGCGCCCTCGAGGCCGACCACGACTTCCTCACCGCAGGAAACGTGTTCACGCCCGACCTGATCCAGACCTGGATCTCGTACAAGCGCGACAAGGAAATCATTCCAGCCGCTCAGCGTCCCACCCCGTTCGAGTACGAGCTGTACTACAGCGTTTAGTCGTTCGGCGTAGACAAGGGCCGCATCCTCTCGGGGGTGCGGCCCTTCGTCGTTCGCCCGGCTAGGGTTGGGGCGATGAGAGCTCCCCTGGGCCGCCGGATGCTCGCCGCGCTGATCGACTACGCGATCATCCTGGGCTGGGTCGCGATCCTGCTCGGCGGCACCCTCGCTATAGACTTCGTCGCCTTCGGCGGAGTGGTGGACCTCTTCGACACGGTCGGCATCGGCGGAAGCGAAGCGATAGCCTTCGCCAGCCTCACGCTCCCCGTCGGCGTGTACCTCTGGGCCACCGAGGCGAGCGGCAGGCACGCGACGGTGGGCAAGCGCGCCATGGGCCTGCGGGTGCTCAGCACGGACGGCTCGTCACCCTCGGCCGCCGCGGTGCTTCTGCGTACGATCGTGAAGCTGATGCCGTGGGAACTCGCGCACTTCTTCGTCTTCCAGGTGACGTACTACTCGCTGCACCTGGGGCGACCGGACTCCGCACCCCGCTGGGTCCTCGCCGGTCTCGTCGCCGCCAACCTGATCCCTCTGGTGTATGTCGCCTGCGTCGTTTTCACCCCGTCACGGCGCGGCCCCCACGACTTCGCCGCCGGCACAGTTGTGGGCTGGAACCCTCCCGAGGGAAGGGCTCCAGCCCACTGAACCGCTCGGTGGTTAGGCTCCGACGAGCGAGCCCGAGTTGCGAAGCACTAGAGGTGCCGGATAGCCGAGCAACGGCGCCGGCGACGTGCCGAGACCTGTGAGCTCCCACCCGGCCGAACGCCATGCATGGGCATCGAGGCAGTTGCGTGCGTCGATGATCACCGGAGAGGCCACCAGGTCGATGAGCTTGCTGGGGTCGCTCGCCGAGAACTCTTCCCACTCGGTGAGCACCAGGAGGGCGTCCGAGTTGGTCGCGGCCTCCTCGATCGAGTCGGCATAGATCAGGGTCGGGAACATCTTCTGCGCCGTCTCCTTGGCCTCCGGGTCGAACACCACGACCTGTGCGCCGCGAAGATGCAGCGCCGCCGCCACGTTGAGAGCCGGCGAGTCGCGCACGTCATCGGTGAGCGGCTTGAAGGCCGCGCCGAGAACGCCGATCCGACGGTTGAGCACCGATCCGCCGCAGGCCTCGATCGCCATGTCGATCACGCGCAGGCGCTGGGACATGTTGATCTCGTCGACCTGCTGGAGGAGGGATGCCGCCTTCATAGCGCCGAGCTCGCTCGAGCGGTGGATGAGGGCCCGGATGTCCTTGGGAAGGCAGCCGCCGCCGAAACCGAGTCCGGCGTTGAGGAACTGGCGACCGATCCGCACGTCGTGGCCGAGAGCGTCGGCGAGTGTGTTGACGTCCGCGCCGGCGGCCTCGCACACCTCCGCGATCGCGTTGATGAATGAGATCTTCGTCGCGAGGAACGCGTTGGCGCTCACCTTGACGAGCTCGGCAGTGGGCAGGTCGCACACGATGACCGGCGTGCCGGTGGCGATCGGAATCGCGTAGACGTCGCGCATGATCGCCTCGGACCAGTCCGAGGTGCCGCCGAGCACGATGCGGTCCGGCGTGAGCGTGTCGGCAACGGCCTTGCCCTCGCGCAGGAACTCGGGGTTCCACACGATCTCGGTGGAGATGCCCTCCGGCACAAGCTCCAGAATCATCTCGCGCAGCGCCTGGCCGGTGCCGACCGGAACGGTCGACTTGCCGACGATGAGTCCGTCGTGCGTGAGGTTCTTCGCGACCTGGCGGGTGGCCTCCTGCACGTAGGCGAGGTTGGCCGCGTTGCTTCCGCGCTGCTGGGGTGTTCCCACGCAGATGAAGTGCACGTCGGAGAGGGCGGTGGCCTCGGCGATGTCGGTCGTGAAGCGCAGGCGCCCGCTCTGCACGTGCTTGAGGATGAGTTCCGGAAGCCCTGGTTCGAAGAACGGCACACGTCCCTCGCTCAGCGCCTTGGCCTTTGCCGGGTCGTTGTCGACCCCGATGACCTCGAAACCCATTTCGGCCATGGCCGCCGCGTGGGTTGCACCGAGGTAACCGGTGCCCACAACGCTGATGCGAGGGGCGGTTGCCGGCAGTTCTGACGTAATCATCTGGTCTTCTGTGTTCGTGGTCAAAATGTCCTCCTGATCGTGGTTACGGTCACTGTGTTGGTTAATCACTTGGCTGGTTTGAGTATGAAGTTGTCACCGGCACCGGCGAGTCCGGTGGAGAAGGCCGCGAGGCTATCCGGCCGTGATTCGATTCGCCAGTCGTTGGTAGCGAGCTCACCTTCCGTGTACGTCGTCACTGCGAGGTTGAACCAGGAGAAGCCGATGATGTCCTTGTTCTCTGGCTTGGCGAGCGCCGCGAACAGGCTGTTGATCCAGGCGACCTTGTGGCCGCCCGTCTCCGATGCCCCGATCTCCGCGAGGAGGATCGGCTTGCTCGTGATCCGGCGCAGTTCCTTCAAGCTCGCGCCGAAGGTGTAGTCGAACGTGAAGTCGTTCTCGGGCTTGTATGCCGGCCGCAGGTAGCCGGAGAGGCCCACGACATCCACGTACTTCTCGCCCGGATAGAGTCCGTCGAGGTACGCCGACGCCTGGTGGCTGGCAGGCAGGTTGTTGACGATGTTCGGGGCCCAGACCCACACGACGAGGCTGTTGGCACCCTCCTGCTCGAAGATGTCGTGCACGTGCTGCCACATCTTCGCGTAGTCGCCGGCGCGGTTGCCGTTGATGGCGTTGCCCTTGCCGTCGTCTTCCGCCCAGGGGTACCAGGAGCCGTTCATCTCGTGGTCGAGACGGATCCCGAGCGGGAGACCGGAGGCCACGATGTCCTTCGCGTACTGGTGCAGGTACGCGTCGAAGCTGCCTGGGACACCCGCGGCTGGGTCCCCGATGATCTTCGGCAGGGAGTACTCCGGTGCGGCGATCTGGTTGTTCGCCGCGCCGATCGGGCGTGACTCCCAGGTGAGCACCGGAAGGGTGTTGCGCTGCCAAGCGGCCTTGACGACGTCGCCGCGGAAGTTCTGGTCCCATCCGCCGAAGTAGCCGACGGCATTCGGCTGGCTGCCGATTTTGACGCCTACGCCATTGAACGAGGCCCAGTTGAACGGCGCCTGGTCGGTGTACAGCCCGAAGTACCGGGAGGTGGGCGCCATGATCTGCGCCTTGGTCGGCACGGTCAGGGCAGCGGTCACCGCCGCGGGCTTCGACGTCGGCTTCCTGGCCGGCGCCTTAACGGCCACCGACGCGGTCTGGGCGGCGTCGAGCGCTCCCTGCGCCGACCACAGCTGCTGCTGGATGGTGGCGAGCTGCGCCTTCGAGGCGGTGAGGCTGAGCTTGCTGTTGGTGAGCTGCTTCTGCAGGGCGATGACCTGGCTCAACAGGGCATTGCGCTCGGCGAGCACCTTGTCTTGCTGGATCTGCTCCTTGGAGACCGCCGCGACGGCCTCGTTGATCGGGTTTGCCGGTGAAGTCCACACGATGACACTCGTGGTGAGGAGGCCGAGCACGAGCACCGATGCGCCGACGGCGGTCCAGCGTGCCCGGGTGCTGGTGACTGACCACCAGGATCCTGTGCGCCTAATTAGTGACAATGAAATACGCCTCCAAAGCGAATATGGCGATGCCGATGACGTACGGCCAGGCGGCCTTCGGGTTGAGACGTCGACGACTCGGAATGGGCTTGCTGATCACGACGGTCTGCGCGGCACGCCGCGGAGACGCCTCGAGAACGGCAGAGGTGTGGTGGGACGAGCTGCGCGGTTCGAAGTCGAGCGCGGCGAGTTCGTCGTCGAGACTGAGGCCATCGCTCTCGGCGTTGGCCGACAGCCCGCCGACGAAGCTGTCGTTGGACGCGCCCCCGCCGTAGGCTCCGGCCCGGGTGCCCCAGCCGCTGGCGTGACCCATGCGGAAGAACCCGATGAGGCGAACCGGCATGAGGAACGCGGTCGAAACGATGATGAAGACGGGGAGCCGGAAGAAGTCGCTCGGCTTCTCGGAGAGGTGCCTGATCTGGCGAATGGCCATGCTGAGCACCGAGGAGACCACCATAAGACCGATGACGAGCGCGATGCCGCCCTGCCAGCCGTATTCCTTGAGGATCCCCTCGTAGAAGTTGTAGCCCTGGCCGGTGAAGCTGCGGTAGATCCAGCCACCGATGACGCCGGCGAGCAGGAAGGGAAGCACGATGTCCATGACGAAGAAGAGCGCGAGCACCGGCGCGTGGCCGAGCATCCAGGGCAGCATCCGCAGGGTGTTGTACTGGCTGCCGCGGGCCCAGCGCAGCTGCTGCTTGAACAGCTTCTTGATCTGGAGCGGGGCATCCGTGTAGACGAGCGAGGTGTACTGGTACACCGTGCGGTAGCCCTCTTTGAGCGTGAGGTTCGTGAGGGTGCGGTCGTCGCTCACCTCGAGGAACACGCCCATGTAGCGCTCGGTCATGAAGCGTTCCATGACCTTGACCATGATCGAGCGTCGAAAGGCGATCGTGCGTCCGGGAAGGCAGCCGACCTGGCCGAGCACGCTCTGGGCCGGCATCGAGTACAGGGCGCGGGAGTTCTCCAGCCAGTCCGCCCAGCGGGTGATCCAGCTGCGCTCCGGCTCGAGGATGCGCTGGCGCGTTGTGACGCCGCCGACGGACTCTTCGGCGAACGGCTTGAGCAGCTCGGACAGGGTGTTCTCCGTCCACACGGTGTCGGAGTCCACGAGCACCGTGATGTCGCCGGTGGACAGCTCCGTGCCGATCATCACCGCATTGCGCTTGCCGGGGATGGGCGTGTGCACCCAGCGCACCAGGGGCGCGAATTCCTCGCACACGCCCTGGAGGGGCAGGTTGACGGCGCCGTTGATGACGACGATGATCTCGCCGGGCTTCTGCTCGACCATGCGGCCGAGCACGTCGCGGAACAGGTCGAGCGGCTCATCGAGCACGGGCACGATGACGCTCGTCGTGCCGGTGAAGGTGCCGGTGAATGGCTTGTACCGGCTCGAGACGATGAGCTTGACAAGCCACAGCGCCCAGATGAGGGCCGAGTACACGGCGAACATGTATACCTCGAGGTGGCCCTCGAGCATGTGGCGGATTTGAAGGATGAAAATAAACACGGTTCCCCAATCTGCGGCTGGTGTTTGACTTCCGCAACACTGAGGAACTGATCGTTTTCTTCGGGGTACCTGATTATTGTCATGCCCGCAGAGCAGATGCAAGCGGGGCAGACGGCCCGGACTACGCCCTCACGATCTCCCGACGCCGCCCCCGAAAATTTGAGAGGTCACATGTCGGCAATTAGGCCCACCACGGTCGTGGCCTCCTAAATGCCGACCCGATTTGCGGTACTTTACGACTCCTAAGCATCGACTCGTGACCTAGCGGAATCGGGAAACAACCTGTTCAGAGGGCCATTCGGTCGAGTCGTCCTCCGTGCGAACGCCGGACAGGCAGGGCGATGACCCGTTGCCAGCCGGTAGCCACCTGTCCCCTGATGCCGTCAGCGCCTCACCCAAACGGGGTACAGGAACTGCCCGAATGGGGTACTTGACAAAACTCGTTGAAATTGGTGAAACGTTTACGAGCTAGAAACATCACCACGAGTCGAAGACGACGACGACGACGGCGGGAGGATGCGACGGACCGCGATGATCACCCAGACGGCCTGGCGAGGCGGTCGGGTCCGCAGGATTCGAGGCAAAAAGGGTGCGCAAAACCCCGCTTTGGCGCGCGTCCCGCTGCTAAATCTGGATCCTCTTCTGGACGTTCGCCTTAATTGAGTACCTCTTCACGATCTTCTCCGTGGTGGGCGACCCGTTTCGCGACCACGCCCTCAGCGGCGGCTACAAGGCGCTGTGGCTCATCTTCCTGATCTTCGTGCCGTTCCTGACGGTGCTCGCCTACCTCATCTTCCGTGGGGGCGGCATAGCCGAACGCCAGGCACGGAGCGCGGCCGGGGCACAGGACGCCACGGAGTACTACATCACGTCTGTCGCCGGCCAGAGCCCGGCTGACGAGATCGCCAGGGCCAAGTCCCTGCTCGACGCCGGAACCATTAGCCAGGTCGAGTTCGACTCCCAGGCCGAGTTCCACTCCTAGGCCGAGTTCGACTCCCAGGCCGAGTTCGTCTCCCTCAGGGCGAACGCCCTCAAGTAGGCGCGACCGCCGCTCCTCGGCAACCCGGCTAGCCGGTAGTGGGCTCCTGGCGCGTCTCCAGACCGTAGAAGCGCCGCTCGAAGACCGCCCGTGCCAGCCGGGTCACCCGAAGGTAGTCCTCCTCGAGGGCAGACGCCGACCCTGGCGGGTATTCGAGCAGACGCGCGACGCCATCGAGCTGTTTGCGGTCGGTGGGCAGCACATCCGCCGTCCGAGCGGTCCACAGCGTCATCGCGGAGCGCACCCGGGAGGCGAGCACCCACGCGTCCCGCAGTTTCTCCGCCTCGGCATCCGTCAGGTAACCCTCCCGACGCGCGACGTCGAGGGCATCGAGTGTTGAGGTGGTGCGCAGCCCGGGGAGGCGCGCGCCATGCTGGAGCTGGATTAGCTGCACGAACCACTCGACGTCGCTCAGTGACCCCCGGCCGAGTTTGAGATGACGTGCGGGGTCGGCGGCCTGTGGAAGCCGCTCGGACTCCACTCGCGCCTTGATGCGCTTGACCTCGCGAACGTCCTTGTCGGCGATCCTGGTCGGAAAACGCACCTCGTCGGCGAGGGCCTCGAAATCTGCCATCAGGGCCGCATCGCCCACCGCCGCTCGAGCCCGCAGGAGCGCCTGCGCCTCCCAGGTGAGAGACCACCGCTCGTAGTACGCGCGGTAGCTCGCGAGCGAACGGACGACCGCGCCGTTCTTTCCTTCCGGCCGCAGATCGATGTCCAGGTCGAGCGGCAGCCGGAGGTCCTCGGTCTGCCTCGCCAGGTCCGCGACGATCGCCTCGGCGGTGGCCTGCGCCTCGGCGTCGGTGGCCGTCGTCGCGCGGTAGACGTACATCACGTCGGCGTCCGAGCCGAAACCGAGCTCCTGGCCGCCGTAGCGCCCCATGGCGATGATGGCGAACTCGATGCCGTCGTGCGGGGCGCGCACCGCGGAGAGAACGCCGGTGAGCAGCGCGGTGGTGACGTCGGAGAGGGCGCGCCCGAGCTGCTCGACGCGGACGTGCCCGAGAATCGCCCCGATCGCGAGGCGCAGCACCTCGCGTCGTCGTGCGGTGCGCAGAGCGAGGGAAGCCGAGGCGAGGTCGTCGTGACGGGCGAGAGTCGCCACGGTCTCCTCGATCAGGGCGGCGGCGGTGCGCGGCCGCAGTTCCTCCTCGTGGTCGAACCACGCGGCGGCCTCGGGGATGCGCTCGAGCAGCACCCCGACGAAACGTGAACTCGAGAGCACGTTCGTGAGGCGTTTCGCGGCGCCGGACGAGTCGCGCAGCATCCGCAGGAACCAGTACGACTCCCCCAGGTCGTCGCTCAAGCGGCGAAAGGCCAGAAGCCCGTAGTCGGGGTCCGCGCCATCCGCGAACCACTGCAGCATGACCGGGAGCAGGTGCCGCTGGATCGACGCGCGCCGCGAGACTCCCCCGGTGAGGGCGGCGATGTGAGCGAGCGCCCCCTTCGGGTCGGTGAATCCGATCGCGGCGAGGCGGTCGGTGGCCTGCTGGCTGGTGAGCGCGAAGTCGCCCTCACGCAGTCCCGCGACGGCCGAGAGCAGTGGCCGGTAGAAGAGCCGCTCGTGCAGGCTGCGAACCGCGTGCTTAACCCTCGTCCACTGCTCGGTGAGTTCGGCGGCGCTCGTGGCCCGCCCGGTGGCGCGGGCGAGGATGCGCAGGGACTCCCTGTCGCTCGGCATGAGGTGCGTGCGCCGCAGTTGTGAGAGCTGAAGCCGGTGCTCGAGCAGTCGCAGGAAGCGGTAGTCCCTGGCGAATTCGGCCGACTCCACCCGCCCGATGTAGCCCTGCTCGGCGAGAGCGGCGAGGGCGGGAAGGGTGGCCCGCTGGCGCACCCGGTCGTCCGTCTGGCCGTGCACGAGCTGCAGGAGCTGGATGGTGAACTCGACGTCGCGAAGTCCGCCAGGTCCGAGCTTGAGTTGGAAGTCGAGTTCGTCGCTCGGGATGTTCTCGGTGACGCGCTCGCGCATCCGCTGCACGCCCTCCACGAAGTTCTCGCGGGACGCGCTCGTCCACACCTTCGGGGCGACCCGCTCCACGTAGCGTTCCCCGAGCCCGAGGTCCCCGGCGAGCGGCCTCGCCTTGAGCAGCGCCTGGAATTCCCAGCTCTTCGCCCAGCGGTCGTAGTACGCGACGTGCGACTCGAGGCTGCGCACGAGGGCACCGTCCTTGCCCTCCGGCCGCAGGTTGGCATCCACCTCCCAGAGCCCCGGCTCCCTGGCGAAGTCGTGGATGCCGCGCATCGTCGCCATGGCGATCCGCGTGCCGATCTCCACGGCCCGGTCATCCGTGACGCCGTCGCCCTCGACGACGAAGATCACGTCGACGTCGCTCACGTAGTTGAGTTCACGCGCCCCGGCCTTGCCCATGCCGATGATGGCCAGGCGGGTGGCCGCCACCTGTTCGGCTGGGAAGGTCGAGTGGCTCCTGGCCACCGCAAGCGACGCGTCGAGCGCGGCGGCGGCCAGGTCCGCGAGGGCCGCCGCCACCGTGTCGAGGGCTCCGAGCGGGTCGGCCTGGGCGAGGTCGTAGGCGGTGAGCGTGCTGAGGTGTCGGCGATAGCGGGCCCGGAGAGCGTTCCAGGCCGTCTCCTCGGTCGCCGCACCGAGACCCGCCACGGACTCGAGGAGCTCCGCGCGATACTCGTCGACAGTGGGCGGCCGCTCGAGCGGTTCGGCGAGGGCCGCGAGCTCGTCCGGGTGCCGGAGGAAGAACTCCGCGAGCCCCGACGACGCCCCGAGAACACGCACGAGACGGTGGGCGCTGTCTTCGCCAGCGAGCAGGGCGCCGACCTCGGCGGGCGATTGCCGCATCAGCTCCATGAGCGAGCTCAGCGCCTGGTCCGGGTTCGCGGCGTCGGCAAAGAGGGCCACGAGACCGGCGGTCTGGTGACTCTGCCCCAGTTCGGCCAACTGCGAGGCCGCCCCGTCCAGCTCGGCAAATCCGAGCCTCGCGAGATCGGTGAGGGTGGTGAGTTCGCGCGCCATCGAACGGTCCTCGCCGTTGGTTACAGCATCTCCAGGTTGCTCTTCAGCTCGTAGGGCGTCACCTGGGCGCGGTACTCGCGCCACTCCTGGCGCTTGTTGAGCAGAACGAAGTTGAAGACCTGCTCGCCGAGCGTCTCGGCGACGAGCTCGGACTCCTCCATGAGCGACACCGCGTGGTCGAGGCTCGCCGGCAGCTGGTTGTAGCCGAGCGCCCTGCGCTCCGCGTCCGACAGCTCCCAGACATTGTCTTCGGCCTCCGGGGGCAGCTCGTAGCCCTCCTCGATTCCCTTGAGTCCCGCCGCGAGAAGCAGCGAGAACGCGAGGTAGGGGTTGGCGGCCGAGTCGATCGCGCGGTATTCCACGCGCGCGCTCTGGCCCTTGTTGGGCTTGTAGAGCGGCACCCGCACGAGAGCGGAGCGGTTGTTGTGGCCCCAGGTGACGAAGCTCGGCGCCTCGCCGAGCTTGTTCTGGGAGGCCCCGCCCCAGAGGCGCTTGTACGAGTTGACGAACTGGTTGGTGACCGCGGTGATCTCCGGGGCGTGCTTGAGCAGCCCCGCGATGAACTGGCGGCCGATCTTGGACAGCTGATACTGCCCGCCGGCGTCGAAGAAGGCGTTGGAGTCGCCCTCGAACAAGGACATGTGGGTGTGCATTCCGGAACCGGGCTCGCCGGACAGCGGCTTCGGCATGAAGGTCGCGTATACGCCCTGCTCGATCGCCACCTCCTTGATCACCGTGCGGAAGGTCATGATGTTGTCCGCCGTGGTGAGGGCGTCCGCGTAACGCAGGTCGATCTCGTTCTGGCCGGGACCGGCCTCGTGGTGGCTGAACTCCACCGAAATGCCGAGATCCTCGAGCATGCGCACGGAGCGCCGGCGGAAGTCGTGAGCGGTGCCGCCCGGCACGTTGTCGAAGTAGCCCGCCTGGTCGACCGGCTCCGGCCCGTCGGCGCCGAATTTCGAGCTCTTGAGCAGATAGAACTCCACCTCGGGGTGGGTGTAGAAGGTGAAGCCACGATCGGCGGCCGTCGCGAGGGTGCGCTTGAGCACGTTTCGCGGGTCGGCCACTGCCGGCTGGCCGTCGGGCGTGGTGATGTCGCAGAACATCCTGGCCGTCGGGTCGATCTCGCCGCGCCACGGCAGGATCTGGAACGTCGCGGGGTCCGGATGGGCGAGCACGTCGGCCTCATAGGACCGGGTGAGGCCCTCGATGGCCGAGCCGTCGAATCCGAGGCCTTCGGCGAATGCACCCTCCACCTCGGCGGGGGCGATCGCGACGGACTTGAGGGTGCCGACGACATCCGTGAACCAGAGGCGGATGAACTTGACTCCGCGTTCCTCGATCGTACGAAGAACGAAGTCACGCTGCTTGTCCATTTGCTCCTCTTACCCTGCCGACTCTGGGGCTTCATCCCCGGCTATTAGGCTAGTGGCTATGCCCCGACTCCGCTTGGCGCTAGGCCAAACCAACCCCATCGTCGGCGACCTGGCGGCAAACTCGCAGCAGATCTTCGAGGCGGCCCGGCATGCCGCCCGGCAGGGAGCCGACCTTCTCGCCGTCGGCGAGATGGCGCTCAGCGGCTACCCGATCGAAGACCTCGCCTCGCGGCCCAGCTTCCTGGTGGAGGCGCACGAGGCGGTCGACCACCTGGCCAAGCGACTCCAGGATGCGGGGCTCGGCGACCTCGTCGTGGTCGTGGGGCACCCGGACGGCCCATTCGAGCCGCGCCTGATCGGCACGAGCAACGCGCCGACCGCCATCGCCCAGAACCGGGCGAGTGTGCTGCAGCACGGCCACGTCAAGGCGCGCTATGCCAAGCACCACCTGCCCAACTACTCGGTGTTCGACGAGTACCGCATCTTCATCCCCGGCGACGAGCTTCTCGTGCTGCGGATCAAGGGGGCGGATGTCGCGGTCATCATCTGCGAGGACCTCTGGCGGGACGGCGGTCCGCTCGCGCGAGTGCTCGAGGCAGACGCCGGGCTCCTGCTCGTGATCAACGCGTCACCGTTCGAACGCGACAAGGACGACGAGCGGCTGCCGCTCGTCACGCGACGGGCGCTCGAGACCGACACCACGGTTGCGTACGTCAACATCGTCGGCGGACAGGACGACCTCGTGTTCGACGGCGACAGCGTCGTGGTCGACGGCTCGGGCGGCATCCTCGCGCGAGCGCCCCAGTTCGCCGAACACCTGCTCGTGGTCGACCTCGACATCGCCGAGGCGTCCACGGCGGCCCTGCCGGACAACGTGCGCCGGGTCGCCCTCGAGGCGGCTCCCGTCGTTGGCCCGACCCTGGAGACCGACATCGCCGTGCCGCCCGACAACCGTGAGCAGCTCTGGAACGCCCTCGTGCTCGGCCTGCGCGACTACGTCCTGAAGAACCGCTTCCCCTCGGTGATCCTCGGCCTGTCCGGCGGAATCGACTCGGCGGTCTGCGCCGCCCTCGCCGCCGACGCGATCGGGGCGCACCGCGTCTGGGGTGTGAGCATGCCGAGCCGCTACAGCTCGGAGCACTCGCGCTCCGACGCCGACGATCTCGCCGAGAACATCGGCCTCAACTATTCCGTCGAACCGATCGCCGACCTCGTGCTGCCGATCGAGACCCAACTGAGGCTCACCGGCACCGCGGCGGAGAACGTGCAAGCCCGCATCCGGGGAATCATCCTCATGGGACTCTCCAACCTCCACGGCCACCTCGTGCTCACGACCGGCAACAAGACCGAGCTCTCGGTGGGCTATTCGACGATCTACGGCGACTCGGCGGGCGGTTTCGCGCCGATCAAGGACGTGCCGAAGCTCCTCGTCTGGGAGCTCGCCCGCTGGCGCAACGACGTGGCCATCGAGCGAGGCGAGGTGCCACCGATCCCGCAGAGTTCGATCAGCAAGCCGCCGAGCGCCGAACTGCGCCCTGACCAGACCGACCAGGACTCCCTCCCGCCGTACGAGATGCTGGACGGCATCCTCGACGCGTACATCACCCGCGCCCTCGGTCGAGAGGATGTGATCGCCCTCGGCTTCGACGAGGAGACCGTCGACTTCGTGACGAAGCTCGTCGACCGTTCGGAATGGAAGAGGCGGCAGGGCGCGATCGGCCCGAAGATCAGCGGGATGGCCTTCGGCCGCGACCGTCGACTGCCCATCACCTACCGGCCGAGCACGGCCTGATCCCCCGGCCGCACCGTCCCCACGACTAAGGTGGCTCCCATGACCGACCCCAGCGCAGCAGCGACGCAAGCGAACCTCAAGCGCGTGCGCACGAGGCACTTCCAGAACGCCAAGGAGACCGGGGTGAAGATCACCGGCCTCACGAGTTACGACCAGCTGACCGCGGCGATCTTCGATGCGGCGGGCATTGACTTCCTGCTCGTCGGCGACTCCGCCGGCAACAACGTGTTCGGCCACGACACCACTCTTCCGGTGACCGTCGACGAGCTCATCCCGCTCGCCCGGGCGGTCGCCGGCGCGGTCTCCCGCGCCTTCGTCGTCGCGGACATGCCATTCGGATCGTACGAGACCAGCCCCGACGAGGCCTTGCACACGGCCTTCCGGTTTATGAAGGAGACACACGCGCACGCGGTGAAGCTCGAGGGCGGGCAGCGCAGTGCCGAGCAGATCCGCCGCATCGTGTCGGCGGGCATCCCCGTGATGGCGCACATCGGTTTCACGCCCCAGAGCGAGCACGGCCTGGGCGGGCACCTCATCCAGGGCCGCGGAGAGGGGGCAGCACAGCTTCTCGCCGACGCGCACGCCGTGGAGGATGCCGGCGCGTTCGCCGTCGTGCTCGAAATGGTGCCGTCGGGCGTCGCCGCGCAGGTCACCAAGGAGTTGCGGATCCCGACGATCGGCGTCGGCGCCGGCCCGCACGTGGACGGGCAACTTCTCGTCTGGACCGACTGGGCCGGGCTCACCACCGGGCGCATCCCCAAGTTCGTGCGGCAATACGCCGACCTCAAGGGCGTGCTGACGGATGCCGTGAAGGAGTACCGCGGCGACGTCGAATCCGGCGCCTACCCGGCCCCGGAACACGAGTACGAGGACTGAACGGGCGGCCCAGCCACCCCGTCGCGCTCCTTCCTTCCTTCCTTCCTTCCTTCCTTCCGAAATCCATGCAATTGGCGGCGCCACGCCGCTCACCATGTTTCAGACGCGGCGTGTCGGCACGGAATGCATGGATTTCGGAAGGGGCTTCAAGGGATGGATGGGCGGGCGGGCGAGCCGATCAGCGGGCCTGGGAGTCCTCGCGGTCCCGGGCGCTTGCGCGCGCCACGGAGCGACGACGCCTGGCCAACCCGATGACCGGCGGCACGACCAGGAACAGCGCGATCGCCGCATAGAGCACCACGGGCAGCGGCTCGCTGATGAGAGCGGACGGGTCCCCTGCGCTGATCTGCAGCGCGCGGCGCAGTTGGCGTTCCATCTCCGGCCCCAGGATCGCCCCGACGATGACCGGCAACACCGGGAATCCGTATCGCCGCGCCGCGTAGCCGACCGCGCCGATGATGAGCAGGATCACGATGTTGAGCGTCTGCATCCCGGCCGCGTATGCGCCGAGGGTGGCGAAGAACAGGATGCCCGCGTAGAGGTACGGGCGTGGGATCCGCAGCAGCCTGGCCCACAGCGGGGCGAGCGGTAGGTTCAGCGCCAGCAACAGCGCGTTGCCGACGAACAGGCTCGCGATGAGGGTCCAGACGAGCACCGGCTCCGTCTTGAACAGCAACGGCCCGGGATGGATGCCGTACTGGTTGAATGCGGCGATCATCACCGCGGCGGTGGCCGTGGTCGGCAGCCCGAGCGTCAGGAGCGGCACGAGGGTGCCGGCCGCAGAGGCGTTGTTCGCCGCCTCCGGTCCGGCGACCCCCTCGATCGCGCCGTGACCGAACTCCTCCGGATGCTTCGCCAGCTTCTTCTCCACCACATAGGAGAGGAACGTGGGGATCTCCGCCCCGCCTGCAGGGATGGCCCCGAACGGGAATCCGATGACCGTGCCGCGCAACCACGGCTTCCAGCTGCGTTTCCAGTCCTCCCGGCCCATCCACGGCACACCCACCGGTATCGTCGCCGGCTTCGACTGGCGCAGGTGGGCGGCGATCCAGAGCGCCTCGCCGACGGCGAAGAGCGCGACGGCGATCACGACCACGTCGATTCCGCTGGCGAGCAGCGGCTGGCCGAACGTCAGCCTCGGCTGGCCCGAGGTCGGGTCCATTCCGATCAGTCCGATCGCGAGACCGATGAAGAGCGACGCGAGACCCCGGATGCGCGACGTTCCGAGCACGGTGCTCACCGCGACGAACGCGAATACCATCATCGCGAAATACGAGGGCGCGCCGAGGCTGATCGCGATGGAGACGATGAACGGAGCGACGAAGACGAGCGCGGCCGTGGCAATCGAGCCCGCCACGAACGATCCGATCGCCGCCGTGGCGAGGGCCTGGGCACCTCGACCGGCCTTGGCCATCTTGTTGCCTTCGAGGGCGGTGACGACCGACGACGATTCGCCGGGCGTGTTGAGCAGAATCGAGGTGGTCGAGCCGCCGTACATCCCGCCGTAGTAGATGCCCGCGAACATGATGAGGGAACCCGTTACATCGAGCGCGTAGGTGAGCGGCAGCAGGAGCGCCACCGTCATCGCCGGCCCGATTCCCGGCAGGACGCCGACGGCGGTGCCGAGGAGAACCCCGATGAGGGCGAAGAGCAGGTTGGTTGCCGTGAGGGCATGGGAAAAGCCCTCGAGGAGGAGGGAGAGGTTGTCCATCAGAGGATTCCCGTCAGCAGGCCGGCCGGGAGTGTGATTCCGAGACCGAGCACGAAGCCGTAGAAGGTGAGAACGGCCAGCACGGCGCCGATCAGGAGGGCCCAGAAGTAGCGCCGCGAACCGAGCAGCAACGCCGACCCGTAGAACATCAGGCCACTCGCGATGACGAAGCCGAGGAAGTCCATCAGGAGTGCCGAGACGAGGATGAGGCCGGCCAGACCGAGCAGCGTCGGCCAGTGCGCCCCGCCGGACAGGTCGACGTCTTCGCCGTCCTCGGGCTCGGCGTGCCCGCCGCGGAGAACATCCACGGCGAGAGCGAAGGCGCACAGGAAGAGCCCGATGGCGATGATCGTCGGGACGACCTGGGGCCCCATCACCGCTGTCGAGACCGCGGTGTGACGGATCCGTGCGGTGTCGACCGCGATGATGACGGCGACCACCCCGAGCACGGCGGCGACGCCGAGCTCGGAGCGGCCGCGCAAGCGGGCGCGGAGAGTGGTCACGCCAGTCCGAGGCTCTTCAGCACGGTCGCGACGCGCGTGTCCTGGGCCGTGAGAAACGAGGCGAACTTGTCTCCGGTGATGAAGGCATCCGTCCAGCCATTGGCCTCGAGCACCTTCGCCCAACCCTTACTCGCGTGCATCTTGGTGACGGCGGCGGTGAGGCTGGCCTTCTCGGCCTGGGTGATGCCGGGGGGCGCGAGCAGTCCGCGCCAATTGGTGAAGACAAGGTCGACGCCCTCTTCGGTTAGCGTCGGCGCATCCACGACGGGCACGCGCTTGGCGCTCGTCACCGCGAGCACCCGGAGCTCGCCCGACTTCACCTGCTCGAGGAACTCCCCGTAGCCGGACGCCGCGAACTGGAGCTTGCCGCCCAGCACCGCGGGCAGCAGTTCACCGCCGCCGTCGTACGCGACATAGTTCACGTCCCCCGGCTTGATGCCGACCGCGTCGGCGAGCTGCATCGGCAGCAGGTGGTCCGGCCCTCCGGGGGACGAGCCGCCGCCGACCGGGAAGCTCTTGGGATTGGCCTTCCATGCCGTGATCAGATCGTCGAGGCTCTTGTATGGCGAGTTCGACGGAACGAAGATGGCCCCGGCCTCCTCGATGAGGCGGGCGATCGGAGTCGCATCCGCGACCGTGGCATCCCCCTCGTTCGTGTACGCGGCACCGACCACGCCGAGTCCCATGACGAGCAGGAACTTGCCGTTGCCCTTTTCCGTGAGCGTACGGGCGAGGCCGACGGTGCCGCCCGCGCCGGCGAGGTTCGTCACCTCGGTGCCGGAGGAGACACCGATCTCGTCCATCACCTTGACGGCGGCCCGACCGGTCACGTCGTAGCCGCTCCCCGGCGCGTTGGGCACCATCACCTGCAGGTTCTTCAGGGTGCCGGTGTCGCCGGCCGACGTCGTGGCCGCGCCGGTGACGCCGCACGCCCCGAGCGCGAGTACCAGGGTGGAGGCGATGACTGTGGCGCCGATGAGACGCTGCGTTCGTGCTGGTGTGATCACTGCAATCCTCTTTGATTGATGGCCGGCCGCGTCGCCGGACTCGACCATGGTGCACAGGTCCACCAGAGCCGGTGCTACTTACGGACATAGCGAACGTTGTGTAGCTTGTGGTTCCCGCCGTGAGATTTCAGTCTGCCTGCCGCATGCTGCACTATGGGAACGACCAATGATGGCCGGCGGGAGGGCACGTGATGTCACGACAACCCCCGCGGGCCCGGATGAGCCTCGCAAGGCAGCTTCTCGCCTTCCAGCTCAGCCTGCTCGCGATCGTGCTCGTGCCGGTCGCCGCTATCTCCCTCGAGCAGACGCAAAGCGACTTCATGAACGGTCAGCAGAGGCGCATGCTCGCCGTCGCGGAGTATTCGGCCGCGAACCCCTTGCTTCGGAGCATGCTCTCGACCGCGGCGGCGGCCGGCGAGCGGCCGGCGGCTCTCGCCTCCCGGGTGGAGTCGCTGCGTACCACGACGGGCATCGACCAGCTCATCACCACGGATACCGCGGGCCGAGTGATCGCCTCGCCGGCCGATCCTCGACTTCTCGGCAGCGTCCTGGCGCTGCACGGAACGCCGAACGGAGCCTGGTCGGGGGCGGTGAAGCTCGGCGCTGTGGACAACGTCGTGGCCGAGGTGCCCGTGCTGGCCGACAATGGCGCCATCGTCGCAACGGTCATCGCCGCCCGGGAGATCCCCACCCTCTGGGAGCTGTTCGGCGCTGCCATCCCCGACCTCCTCACCTACCTCGCCGTGGCCGGAGTGCTCGGCGGCGCCGGTTCCTGGTGGCTCGCCGCCCGGGTGAAACGGCAGACCCTCGGGCTGGAACCCGACCAGATTGCGCGTCTCGTCGAGCACCGGGAGGCGATGCTCCACGGCATCCGCGAGGGGGTCGTCGCCGTCGATGCCGATGGGCTCATCACCCTGGCCAACGACAGCGCCCGCCGGCTGCTCACCCTCCCCGACGATGCCGAAGGCCGGCGCATCGACGAGGTCGGCCTCGATGACGATGCCGTGCGCGCGCTCCGATCGCACGGCGGACACGATCGAGATGCCGCGCTCGTCAACCGAGGCGTGCTGCTGGTGCTCAACCAGACCACCATCCTCCTTCCGCGGTCCAAACCCGAGGTCGTGACCACCCTGCGGGACCGAACGGAACTCGTCACACTGCAACACGACCTCGGCAGCAGCCTGCAGACAACCGGCACGCTGCGCGCGCAGACGCACGAGTTCGCCAACCGGCTGCACACGATCTCGATGCTCATGCAGCTTGGCGACATCGAGGCGGCCGTCGACTACATCGACGCGGTATCCCGCGATCGGTCGGAACTCGACAGCACAGTGCTCGCCCGGATTGCCG
The DNA here is from genome assembly GCF_036569425.1 of Lacisediminihabitans sp. Taxonomy (GTDB): domain Bacteria; phylum Actinomycetota; class Actinomycetes; order Actinomycetales; family Microbacteriaceae; genus Lacisediminihabitans. The sequence continues at coordinate 14,208 of NZ_DATCQQ010000063.1, read as the reverse complement.
AGCCGGCCGTCGCGGCGCTGATCATCGCGAAGACGTCCCTCGCCCGCGAGCGCGGTGCCGAACTCACGCTCTCCGCCGCGTCGGCACTCCCCCGGGGGGACGACGAGCTATCCGCGGATCTCGTGACGGTGCTCGGCAACCTCATCGACAACGCCCTGGACGCCGTACGGGCCGCGCCCGTGCGACGCGTCGAGGTGGACATCCGGCTGTTCGGCGACGCGCCAACCGCTTCGCACTACGGGGCCTGCGTGACCGTACGGGATTCAGGCAGCGGGGTCGATGCCACGATAGCCGACCGCATGTTCGAGGCGGGGGTCACCTCCAAGTCCCCGTCTCCCGACGGGACGGCGAATGGTTTCGGACTCGCGATCGTGCAACTCGTGGCGACCAGGCGTGCCGGGCGGGTGACCATTCGCAGCGACGGAGGGACCGTCGTTGAGGTGACCCTCCCGACGATGGCGCCCACCGAGCCCCCCGTCCCGACGGCATTTCATGTGTGACGTGCTCGTCGTTGACGACGACTTCATGGTAGCGAGCGCCCACGAGCGCGTCGTCGACGGAATTCCGGGATTCCGGGTGGTCGGCGTCGCCCACACCGGGACGCGCGCCCTCGAACTGATCGACTCGCTCCAGCCGCACCTCGTGCTCCTCGACGTGTACTTGCCGGACATCTCGGGGCTGGATGTGATCCGAGACGCGCGAAACCGCGGGCACGACATCGACTTTCTCGTGCTCAGTGCGGCCCGCGAACCCGGAATGGTCACCGCCGCACTCCAGGGCGGCGTCGTGAGCTACCTCCTCAAGCCGTTCAAGATCACCGAGCTGCGCGGCAGGCTCATCGCATACGCCGAGCGGGTCCGCGTGCTCAACCGCCCGGGCGCCCTCCAGCAGAGAGATCTCGACCACGCTCTCGGGGCGGCATCCGGCGCTCGATCCGGCGCGGCGACCCTCCCGAAGGGGCTCAGCCGGGAGACGGCCGCGCTCGTCGAGAGCGAGCTGAGACGGCACCCCGGCGCCATCGCTGCCTCGGAGTGCGCGGAGAGCCTCGGGGTCTCCCGGGTTGTCGCCCGCAAGTATCTTGAGCAATTCGTAGCCGTCGGATCGGCCGTCGTGAGCCTGCGCTACGGGCAGACCGGCCGCCCGCAGCGGCGCTATTCCTGGGTCTCAGACGGCACTGCCGACTGATCCGCCCCGCTGCCTGCTGCCTGCTACCTGCTACCTGCTACCCCGCCCCACTTCCGAAATCCATGCATTTGGCGGCGCCACGCCGCTCACCATGGTTCAGATGCGGCGCGTCGGCAAGGAACGCATGGATTTCGGAAGGGGCAGGCGCCGATGGACGGGCGGCCAGTGCGGACCGCGGCCGGTCAGTGGTCGTTGGCGGCGTCTTCCTCTGCCCACCTGCGGGCGCGTTCGGCGATGATCTCGGGCGCTCGCGCGGCATCCTCGCGCGTCGTGAACGGCCCGTCGAGCTCCGACGCGAGCGACTGCTTGCCCTCTTCAACCTCACCGGTTCTGATGTTGTAGTACCACTCGGTCATGAGCGCTCCTTATCCCAACTAAAATCGATCCTATGCCCAAGGATTCGAGCGGTCACCTCGTGCCGGGGCACATCTCCCCCGCGCGTTTCGTACCGAGGACCATCGCCCGCCCGGAGTATGTCGGCAAGGCGGCACCCGCCCCCTTCACCGGCTCAGATGTCTACCCTCCTGAGGCCGTCGCCCGCATCCGCGAATCGGGCCGGATCGCCGCCGACGCCATCGCGCTCGTCGGGGCGAGCGTGCGACCGGGCATCACGACCGATGAACTCGACGTGATCGGCCACGACTACATGGTGGCGAACGGCGCGTATCCGTCGACGCTCGGCTACCGCGGTTTCCCCAAGTCGATCTGCAGTTCCGTGAACGAGGTGATCTGCCACGGGATCCCGGATGACACGGTGCTCGAGGAAGGCGACATCGTGAATATCGACATCACGGCCTTCAAGAACGGCATGCACGGCGACAGCAACCAGACCTTCATCGTGGGGGAAGCCTCGTCGGCCGTCACCGACCTCGTCGACCGCACTCGCGAGGCCCTGGGCCGCGGGATCAAGGCCGTCGCCCCAGGCCGCGAGGTGAACGTGATCGGCCGCGCGATCGAGTCGTACGCCAAGCGCTTCGGCTATGGCGTCGTGCGCGACTTCACGGGTCATGGCGTCGGCGAGGCCTTCCACTCCGGCCTCATCATCCCGCACTACGACTCGGCGCCCGCGTACTCCACAGTGATGGAGACCGGCATGGTATTCACCATCGAGCCGATGCTCACCCTCGGCGGCATCGAGTGGGAGCAGTGGGACGATGGTTGGACCGTCGTCACCAAGGACCGAAGCATCACCGCGCAATTCGAACACACCCTCGTCGTAACCGACCGTGGCGCAGAAGTGCTCACTCTCCCCTGATCCGATCCCCCACAGGAAGACTGTCAAACATGGCCATCAAAGCGGTAGGCATCGACATCGGCGGCACCGGCATCAAGGGGGCGATCGTCGACGTCTCGTCCGGCAAGCTGCTCACCGATCGCATCAAGCTCCCGACCCCGCAGGGCGGCGAGCCGGAGGACATCCTGGCGACGGTGCTGGAGATCGTCAAGAGGCTCGATGTCGGCAACAAGAAGGATCCGATCGGCGTCTGCTTCCCTGCGGTCGTGGTGAAGGGCAAGACCCTCTCCGCCGCCAACGTGTCGAAAAGCTGGATCGGCCTCGAGGCGGAGAAGCTGTTCGAGAAGGGGCTCGGGCGCAACATCCACTTCGTCAACGACGCGGATGCCGCCGGCTACGCCGAGACGCTCTACGGCGCGGCGGCGAAGTCGGACGGCCTCATCATCATGACCACCCTCGGCACCGGAATCGGCACCGCCCTCATCTACAAGGGCGTGCTCATCCCGAACGCCGAACTCGGCCACATCCAGCTCGACGGCGTCGACTACGAGACGCGGGCGTCGTACTCGGCGAAGGAACGCGAGAACCTCAGCTGGGTTGACTGGGCGGCGCGGTTGCAGCAGTACTACACGGCGCTCGAGGCCTACTTCCACCCCGACCTGTTCATCCTGGGCGGCGGCGTGTCCAAGGAATACAAGAACTTCCTCTCCCTGCTCCACCTGAACACGCCGATCGTGCCGGCGACCCTGCGCAACAACGCCGGCATTCTCGGCGCCGCCGCCCTGGCCGCCGGCAGGTAACCGACGGCATGTAGCCGACGGCAGGGCGCCGACTGCAGGGCGCCGACGGTCGGGCGCCAACCGCCAGGCGCCAACGGCCAGGCGCCTCCCCTAGCTGGCTTCCGGCGCCGCGTTCGGGTCGCCCGGAGCGTCGAGGACAAGGGTGCCGGTCAGTCCGAGGGAACTCGCCGAGCCGTAGACGCCGGGGTGAGTGGCGGTTGTGCGAGGCAGTTGCGCGCCCACCCCGGAGCAGAGGCCTCCCGATCGGTTGGCGACGTGGTGGGATGCTGCGCCCGCACGGGGAGGTCTCGCCGGACCATCCCCGATCGTTAGAGTGTGGTGTTGCCGTGTTAGGGAGTCGTTAGGCCCTGCCGGCTTGGACGTCCCCATGGTGTGGACTCGTCCCTCGTGACAGAAATGTCGTTGCGCGCCGTTCGGCCGCAGCTTGTCTTTCCCGCGGAGGATCCGATGCTCGATCTCGTGTACGTCGTTGGCGCAATAGGGCTTTTCGCCCTCGTTGCCCTTGTCGCCTGGGGGGTCGAGAAGCTGTGATCTTCTTCACCATCCTCAGCGTGGTGCTCGCCGTCGCCGCCCTGGTCTACCTCGTGTTCGCTCTCGTGAAACCGGAGCGCTTCTGATGAACACGACTCTGCTCTTCGTGCTTCAACTCGGCACCCTCATCCTCCTGCTCGGGCTCGTTTATCGGCCGCTCGGCGACTACATGGCCCTCGTCTACACGACACCGAAGAACCTCAGGGTCGAGCGCGGGTTCTACCGCCTGATCGGGGTGAACCCGGGATCGGCCCAGACCTGGCCCGTATACCTCCGCAGCGTGCTCGCGTTCTCCGCGATCGGGGTGCTCGCCCTCTACCTCGTGCAGCGGATCCAGCAGATCCTGCCGTACTCCCTCGGCCTCCCCCCGGTCGAACAGTCCCTCGCCTGGAACACCGCCATCTCCTTCGTCACCAACACGAACTGGCAGTCGTACTCCCCCGAGCTGACGATGGGTTACACCGTGCAGCTCGTCGGGCTCGCGGTGCAAAACTTCGTGTCGGCCGCCGTCGGCATCGCCGTGGCCATCGCCCTGATCAGGGGCCTCGCCTCCCGTCAGTCGACTACGATCGGCAACTTCTGGGTGGACCTCACCCGGGGCGTCGTGCGGATCCTGCTCCCACTCTCTGTGATCGCGGCCGTCATGCTGCTGCTCTTTGGTGTGATCCAGAACCTCAACGGCTTCCAGCACGTGACCGGCCTCACCGGGGCGACCCAGACGATCCCGGGCGGCCCCGTCGCCTCGCAGGAGGCGATCAAGGAGATCGGCACGAACGGCGGCGGGTTCTTCAACGCCAACTCGTCACATCCGTTCGAGAACCCGAACGGCTGGACCAACCTGTTTGAGATATTCCTCATGCTCGCCATCCCGTTCTCGCTCGCGAGGACCTTCGGGCGCATGGTCAACGATCACCGCCAGGGCTACGCGATCCTCTCCGCCATGGGCATCATCTGGATCGTCTCGGCCGGTCTGCTCACGCTGCTCGAGAGCGCGGGAAGCGGAACGGCGAGCCATCTCGCCGGCGGGGCGATGGAGGGCAAGGAGACGCGCTTCGGCATCGTCGGATCGGTGATCTTCGGCACGACGAGCACCCTCACCTCCACCGGAGCGGTCAACTCGATGCACGACAGCTTCACCTCCCTCGGCGGCGGCCTCGTCGTGGTCAACATGATGCTCGGCGAGGTGGCCCCCGGCGGTGTCGGATCGGGACTCTACGGAATCCTGATCATGGCGATCGTCGCGGTATTCGTCGCCGGCCTGATGGTGGGCCGCACCCCCGAATACCTCGGCAAGAAGATCGGAGCGCGGGAGGTGAAGCTCGCGAGCATCTACATCCTGATCACCCCGACGCTCGTGCTGGCCGGCACCGCGCTCAGCTTCGCCATCCCCGCCGTTCGCGACTCCGTGGTGAAGACCTCGATGGCCAACACGGGCCTGCACGGCTACTCGGAGGTGCTCTACGCGTTCACCTCGGCAGCCAACAACAACGGGTCGGCCTTCGCAGGGCTCACCGCGAGCACAGCCTGGCTCAACACCGCGCTCGGCGTGGCGATGCTGCTCGGTCGGTTCCTGCCCATCGTCTTCGTGCTCGCTCTCGCCGGCTCGTTCGCCGCGCAGGAGAAGGTGCCGACGACAGCCGGCACCCTGCCCACCCACAGGCCGCAATTCATCGGCCTGCTGATCGGCACGATCGTGATCGTGTCCGCCCTCACCTACCTCCCCGTTTTGGCGCTAGGCCCCATCGCAGAAGGACTCAAGTAACACCATGTCGACCACTCTGATCAAGCCATCGGCGAGCGCACCCCGCACCCGCAAGCCGTCGTCGGCGTTCGGCGTTCGGCAGCTCATCGCGAGCCTGCCCGATGCGTTCCGCAAGCTGGACCCCCGAGTCATGTGGCGCAACCCCGTGATGTTCGTCGTGGAGGTGGGAGCCGCGCTCACCACCGCCCTGGCCATCGCCCAGCCGTTCCTCGCCACGGCGGCGCAGACCGCGGCCTCGCCCACCTCCCTCGCCTTCATCTGGTCCATCGCCGTCTGGCTGTGGCTGACCGTGCTCTTCGCGAACATGGCCGAGGCCGTGGCGGAGGGCCGCGGAAAGGCGCAGGCGAAGAGCCTGCGCGAGAGCCGCACGAGCACCCTCGCCAACCGGGTCGCCTCCTACGATGCGGCAGCCGACGCAGGGGCCGAGCACTCCGAGCTGCAACAGATCGCCTCGGCGGACCTCACCCTCGGCGACACCGTCGTCGTGACGGCTGGCGAACTGATCCCGGGCGACGGCGACATCATCTGGGGCATCGCCTCGGTCGACGAGTCGGCCATCACCGGGGAATCCGCGCCGGTGGTGCGCGAGTCGGGCGGCGACCGCAGCGCCGTCACCGGCGGCACGCGCGTGCTCTCAGACCGCATCGTCGTGCGGATCACGAGCAAGCCGGGTGAGACCTTCGTCGACCGCATGATCAAGCTCGTCGAGGGGGCGTCCCGCCAGAAGACGCCCAACGAGATCGCGCTCAACATCCTGCTCGCGAGCCTCACGATCATCTTCGTGGTCGTCGTGCTGATCATCAACCCGATCGCCGCGTACTCGAACGCGGCGCAGAGCGTTCCCGTGCTCGTCGCCCTGCTCGTGTGCCTCATCCCGACCACGATCGGCGCGCTGCTGTCCGCCATCGGCATCGCTGGCATGGACCGCCTCGTGCAGCACAACGTGCTCGCGATGTCCGGCCGGGCGGTGGAGGCCGCCGGCGACGTCACGACCCTCCTGCTCGACAAGACGGGCACAATCACCTACGGCAACCGCCAGGCCGCCGAATTCGCCGCGCTCAGCGGAGTGGATGCCCAGACCCTCGCGACCGTCGCCGCCGCGTCCTCGCTGAGCGACCCGACACCCGAGGGCAAATCGATCCTCAAGCTCGCCACTGAGCAGGGTTTCACCTTCCCCACCACCGTCGACGGCACCGTCGTTCCGTTCACCGCCCAGACCCGCATGAGCGGGGTCGACTACGCGGACGGCAGCCAGGTGCGCAAGGGCGCGGGCTCCATGGTGAGCGCCTGGGTCGCGGAGTCCTCGACCCTCACCGACGCCCAGCGCGCCGAGCTCGACGGGATCGTCACCCGCATCTCGCAGGTCGGCGGCACCCCGCTGGTCGTCGCCCGCCGCGACACGAGCGGCGTCGCCTCCGTGCTCGGCGTGGTCTACCTCAAGGACGTCGTGAAGACCGGCCTCGCCGAACGCTTCGCCGACCTGCGCCGGATGGGCATCCGCACCGTGATGATCACCGGAGACAACCCGCTCACCGCAAAGGCGATCGCCGAGGAGGCCGGCGTCGACGACTACCTCGCCGAGGCGACCCCGGAAGACAAGATGGACCTCATCCGCCGGGAGCAGCAGGGCGGCAACCTCGTCGCCATGACCGGGGACGGCACGAACGACGCCCCGGCGCTCGCTCAGGCGGATGTCGGCGTGGCGATGAACACGGGGACCTCGGCGGCGAAGGAGGCCGGCAACATGGTCGACCTCGACTCCGACCCCACCAAGCTCATCGACATCGTCGGGATCGGCAAGCAACTGCTCATCACGCGCGGGTCGCTCACGACCTTCTCGATCGCGAATGACGTGGCGAAGTACTTCGCCATCATCCCGGCCATGTTCGTGGCCAGCTACCCGGGCCTCGCCGCCCTCAACTTCATGGGGCTGCACTCGCCGGCCTCGGCGATCCTGTCGGCCGTGGTGTTCAACGCCCTCATCATCATCGCCCTCATCCCGCTGTCCCTCCGGGGCGTCACCTACCGCCCGGGCAGCGTGTCGAGCATCCTCGGCCGCAACCTCTGGATCTACGGCGTCGGCGGCCTCATCGCCCCCTTCATCGGCATCAAGGCGATCGACCTCGTCATCGCCCTCATCCCCGGCTTCTAATACCCCTCGACAGAGAAACGGATCTCAGCACAATGAGCTCAGCACGCGGCACCACCCGGCAATACTGGGTCGCCCTCAAGGCCATGATCGTCTTCACGGTCGTTCTCGGCATCGGCTACCCGGCGCTGATCGGCGCGATCGGGCTCCTCGCCCCGGCCCAGGCGGGCGGATCCCCGGTCACGGTCGACGGCAAGACGGTCGGCTCGAGCCTCATCGGCCAGAGCTTCACGGACAAAAAGGGAAAGGCTCTCCCCCAGTGGTTCCAGTCCCGGCCGTCGGCCGCGGGCACCGGCTACGACGCCGGCGCGTCCGGCGGCAGCAACCAGGGCACCGAGAGTGAGACACTGATTTCAGCGATCAAGGATCGGAAGGCGGCCATTGCGAAGAGCGACGGAGTTGATCCGGCATCCATCCCGGCCGACGCCCTCACCGCCTCGGCGTCCGGTCTCGACCCGCAGATCAGCCCGGAATACGCCCGCGAGCAGATGGCACGGGTCGCCGCGGCCCGAAGCCTGCCGCAGGCGAAGGTCTCACAGCTCGTCGAGCGTTTCGTCACCGGGCGCTCGCTCGGGTTCATCGGCGAACGGACCGTCAACGTGCTCGAGCTCAACATCGCGCTCGCGGCCCTCGACAAGTCCAACTGACTGATGGCGCCGCGATGACGAGAGGAATCCTGCAGGTCTACCTCGGTGCCGCCCCGGGGGTCGGCAAGACCTTCAGCATGCTCGAGGAGGGCCGCCGACTGCGGGAGAAGGGCCTCGACGTGGTGGTCGGGCTGGTCGAGACACATGGCCGGGCCGAGACCGCCCGCGTGGCGGAGGGGCTCGAGTTGATTCCCCGGCTTCGCGTCGCCCATCGCGGCGTGGTACTCGGCGAACTCGACCTGGCCGCCCTCATCGCCCGCACGCCGGACTGGGCCCTCGTGGACGAACTCGCGCACACGAATGCGCCAGGTTCGAAGAACAAGAAACGCTGGCAAGACGTGCAGGAGCTCCTCGAGGCCGGCATCAACGTGATCTCGACGGTCAACATCCAGCACATCGAGAGCCTCAACGACGTCGTGCAGTCGATCACCGGTGTTACCCAGCGGGAGACGATCCCGGACTCCGTGCTGCGCTCCGCAGACCAGATCGAGGTCGTGGACCTCGCCCCGGAGGCGCTGAGGACGCGCCTGTCCGGTGGCCAGATCTACCCGGCCGGCACCATCGACGCTGCCCTGTCCAACTACTTCCGGCTCGGCAACCTCACGGCCCTCCGCGAGCTCGCGCTGCTCTGGCTCGCCGACGAGGTGGATGTCGCTCTCCAGGAGTACCGGAACGAACACGGGATCCGCGGCAAGTGGGAGGCCCGCGAGCGGGTCGTCGTGGCGTTGCCCGGCGGCGCGGAGGGCGAGACGCTGATCCGCCGCGGGGCGCGGATCGCGGCGCGGTCGAGCGGCGGGCAGCTGCTGGCCGTGCACGTGGCGAGCTCCGACGGCCTTGCCGAGTCGAACCCGGCCGCACTGCTCTCCCAGCGCACCCTCGTCGAGAGCCTCGGCGGCAGCTATCACCAGGTGGTCGGCGACAGCACCCCGACCGCTCTCGTGGAGTTCGCCCGCGGCGTCAACGCGACCCAGCTCGTGATCGGCGTGAGCCGCCGGTCACGGCTCACGGCGTTCCTCACCGGCCAGGGCATCGGCGCGACGGTGATCCGGGCGTCCGGCGACATCGACGTGCACATCGTCTCGCACGCGTCGGCCGGCACCCTGCAGTTGCCGCGGTCCCGCGGGGCGCTCACCGTGCGGCGACGACTCGGCGGGTTCGTCCTCGCCGTGCTCGGGCTCCCGCTGCTCACCCTCCTGCTCAGCTCGTTCCGCAACGCCGAGTCGCTCGTGAGCGAGGTGCTCGCCTTCCAGCTGCTCATCGTGGTCGTCGCCCTCGTCGGCGGAATCTGGCCGGCAGTCACCGCCGCCGTGGTCGCCGGCCTCGCACTCGACTACTTCTTCGTCGAACCGCTCTACAAGGTCACCATTGCCAACCCACTCCACCTTCTGGCGCTGCTCATCTTTCTCATCATCGCCGTGCTCGTCAGCCTCGTTGTGGACCAGGCGGCGAGCCGCAGCCGCGCCGCCAAGCGCTCGGCCGCCGAGGCCGAGACCCTTGCAACCGTGGCCGGCAGCATTATCCGGGGCGAGAACGCGGTGGAGGCCCTCGCCAACCGGCTGCGCGAGGTCTTCGGCATGAACAGCGTCACGGTCAACTACAACGACACCCAGCTCTACGAGGCCGGAGCGGTGACGAGTGGCGACGACGACAAGCAGACGGTTGTGCCCCTGAGCGACCAGGGCAGCGTCGTGCTGCGCGGACGCGACCTGCAGGCCTCCGACCGGCGCATCCTCGACGCCTTCGTGTCCCAGATCGAGGCGGCGCTCGTGCAGAACGAGCTGCGGACCGCGGCGCAGGGCATCCGTCCCCTTGAGGAGGCCGATCGACTGCGCACCGCCCTCCTCGCGGCCGTCGGCCACGACCTGCGCACCCCGCTCTCGTCGGCGACCGCCGCCGTGTCAAGCCTGCGCAGCACGGATGTGGACTGGAGCGACCGGGACCGCGACGAACTGCTCGCGACCGCCGAGGAGTCGCTGCATCGCCTCGCGGACCTCGTGAACGACCTGCTAGACGCGAGTCGGCTGCAGGCCGGGGTGCTGCCGATCTCGCTCGCCACCGTCGGACTCGACGAGATCGTTCCGCTGGCTCTCGACGAGCTCAAGGTGCCGCTCGGGCGCGTTCGGGTGGATGTGGCACCCGACCTGCCGGGGGCCTCCTGCGACCCGGTGCTCGTTCAGCGGGTGCTCGTCAACCTCATCGCCAACGCCCTGCGCTACTCCCCGGAGGAGGCACCCCTCATCATCACCGCGAGCAGTTTCGGCGAACGGGTCGAGCTGCGCGTGATCGACCGGGGCCCCGGCATCCCGAAGGCACGGCTCGCCGAGGCGTTCCAGCCGTTCCAGCGGCTTGGGGATACCGACAACACCACCGGGGTTGGCCTCGGGCTCGCGCTCTCCAACGGCTTCATGGAGGCGATGGGCGGAAGTCTTGAGGCGGAAGACACGCCGGGCGGCGGCCTTACTATGGTGATCTCGCTGCCCACGGGAAAGGGACACTGATGCGCGTTCTCGTGGTGGATGACGATGCCCAGATTCTGAAGGCCCTGCGGATCAACCTCGCCGCGCGCGGCTACGACGTGTCGCTGGCCCGATCGGGACCGGAGGCGCTGGATGTCGCGGCGAAGGTCAAGCCGGACATCGTCGTGCTCGACCTCGGCCTGCCCGGTTTCAGCGGCATCCGGGTGATCGAGGGACTCCGGGGCTGGACCGATGCCCCGATTCTCGTGGTGAGCGGGCGCTCGGACTCCGCCGACAAGGTCGACGCCCTCGACGCGGGGGCCGACGACTACGTCACCAAGCCGTTCGCCATCGACGAGCTGCTCGCGCGCATCCGGGCCCTCGGCCGCCGGGCCCTCGCCGAACCCGAGGAGCCGGTAACCCGGTTCGGCAACATCACCGTGGACCTCGCCGCCCACACTGTCGACCGCGCCGAGTCCGGCGTGTCGACTCCGGTGAAGCTCACCCCCACCGAGTGGCACATCCTCGAGGTGCTCGTGCGCAACCCGCGCCGCCTGATCACCAAGAACTTTCTGCTCACGACGGTCTGGGGGCCGGCCTACGAGAACGAGGACGGCTACCTTCGCCTCTACCTGGCCCAGTTGCGCAAGAAGCTCGAGCCGGAGCCGTCGCGCCCACGCTACCTGCTCACCGAGCCGGGCATGGGGTACCGCTTCTCCCCCGACTGATTCTCGGATCGCTTCACTTCCGTCGTCGACCCTGCCTACAGTGGCCGTATGGAGTCTCGAAACGTCAGCGTCGCAATCGACCGGCCGGACGAAGAGGTGTACGCCTTCGCCGCCGACCCGGTCAACCTGCCGTTATGGGCCGCCGGCCTCGGGAGTTCCATCGAGCTCGTCGACGGCCGCTGGATCGCCGAGGCGTCTGGCGGAAGTGTGGTCGTCGAGTTTTTGCCGAACAACGACTTTGGCATCCTCGATCACGTTGTCACCCTGCCGAACGGCGAGAGGATGCTGAACCCGATGCGCGTGATCGGCTACCGGGACCGAAGCGAGGTCGTCTTCACTGTCAACCGACGGCCCGGGATGACCGACGAGGAGTTCGAATCGGATGCCGCGGCCGTCGCCGCGGACCTCGCGACGCTCAAGCGCCTCCTCGAGTCCCCGGCGGAATCTCCGGACGCCGCCCGCGGTTAGATAGTCCTATGTCGACGAACCAGGAACCCGCGTCGTCCCAGCACTCCAACGAGCCCCACGGGGCGGGTGTCGCGAGCAAGCTCAACTGGCTGAGGGCGGGCGTGCTCGGCGCCAACGACGGAATCGTGTCGGTCGCGGCCATCGTCGTGGGCGTGGCGGGCGCCACGCCCGCCGTGGCCCCCATCCTCACCGCCGGCGCCGCCGGTCTCGTCGGTGGCGCCATCTCGATGGCCCTCGGCGAGTATGTGTCAGTGAGCAGCCAGCGGGACAGCCAGCGCGCGCTCATCGCCAAGGAGCGGCGCGAACTCGCCGAGCAGCCGGAGGATGAGCTCAACGAGTTGGCCGGCCTGTACGAGTCCAAGGGACTCTCGGCCGAGACGGCCCGCGCCGTCGCGATCGAACTCACCCAGCACGACGCACTCGCCGCGCACCTCGACGCCGAACTCAACATCGATGAGGCGGATGTCGTGAGCCCGTGGCAGGCCGCCGGCGCCTCGGCGCTGGCCTTCACGATCGGGGCAATCCTGCCGATGCTCTCGATCCTGCTTCCGCCGGCCAACCTGCGCGTGCCGGTGACGTTCATCGCCGTTCTGGTGGCCCTTGCCGCGACGGGGACCACGAGCGCCCTGATCGGCGGGAGCCCCGTGCTGCGGGCGACGCTGCGGGTGGTGATCGGCGGGGCCATCGCCCTCGCCGCGACGTACATCATCGGTTCGCTGCTCGGCACCTCGGGAATCGTCTAGCCGATATTCGTACGGCACTTACGTCTGGAGGCTGGGCCCCCGTTCGAGTAGACGTGGGTTACCAGCCAGTGGAGGTTGGCCTATCCGCGGTTGAGCTCGTCTCGGGCGGCTGCCGCCTTGTGGATGGCGGGTATGAGGCCCGGTTGGGGTGGGTTTGGCGGCCTGCTTTCGGCCCGTCACCGCCGCAGCACGATCGGCGGCGCGTGTTCCGGTGGCCCATCCCTCACTGGCCCGTGTTCCGGTGGCGCGTCTCTCTGTGGCCCGTTTCTCGGTGGTGTGTTTCTCTGTGGTGTGGTCGGTACTGGTGGTCGTCCTCCGCGGCGTGGTCGCTGTCGAGCGTCGATCGATGAGGGTGGGATGAACCAGGGGACGTTGTTGATGACTTCGATTTGCCAGCCGTCCCGGTGGATGCTGTGGTGGTGGGCGGAGCAGAGCAGGATTCCGTTGGCCAGGTTTGTTTCCTGGGTGTGGGACCACCATCGGATGTGGTGTGCTTCGGTGTGGCTGGGTGGTCGTGGGCAGTTGGTGATGGCGCATCCGCCGTCCCGTTCGGCGAGGGCGAGTCGTTGTGCACGGCTGAACAGGCGGCGGGATGCGCCGAAGTCGAGCACCTCGCTCGCCCCGCCGAGGACGGCGGGGATGATCGCCGCGTCGGCGGCTAACCGTCGGGCGGTGCCGGCGGAGATGGGTTGCTCGGTGCCGTCGATCTGCGCCTCGCCGAGTCCGCTGAGCAGGGATTCGAGACTCATCCGCACGACGATGGTGGCCGCCGGCAGCGGGACGGTGGTGTTGTCGCAGGCGAGGGCATGGCGGGCGATCTCGACCACGGCATCCGCCGCGATCTGGGTGAGAGTGCGGGTGTCAGGCAGGGTCTCGTGGGTGGCGGCACAGGCGTCAGGTGAAGCACCGGCGTCGGGTGAAGCACAGGCGTTGGGTGAAGCACCGGCGTCGGGTGAAGCACAGGCGTCAGGTGGTGCGAAGTCGTTGGGTGGTGTGAAGCGGGGTGCGCGGATGGCGAGGCTGACTTGCGCGTCGATGGCGGCATCCAGGTAGGCGCTGCCGACCGGATCGAGGTCGAGCCGATACCGTTTCAACCCGTTGGCGAGGATCGAGCGCCGCAGCGACCGGCGTTCGACCTGTTCGGCTTCTCGGGGCTCGATGCCGTCGATGTCGAGCGCGTCCCGCCAGCGCGCGGCGAGCCGACGCAGCAGGTCTGCGGGATGTTCCGCCGCGAACCGCACCAACGCCAGCTCGGCTGCCTCCAGGTGCCCACGCTCGGCCCGTGGCGACGCCTGGGACAGGGCCGCCACGATGAGGTTGGCGGAGTCGATCGGGACGACGGCGGCTCGCACGGCGTCGGCGACGAGCGGATAGCTCGGCGGCATCCGTTCCCCGACGAGGCTGACACGGACGGCGGTCGCCCCGGCGACCCGGCAGAATCGTTGCCCTTCGGCGAGGGTGATGCGCCCCACCTCGGTGAGCAGTGCTGCGGCACTCGTGCTGCC
>NZ_DATCQQ010000062.1:0-64991 GCF_036569425.1 Lacisediminihabitans sp. | reverse complement strand
GAGGGATCGGATCGCGGAGGCACTGCGACTCACGCCGGGGGCGGCCGACTGGGCGCACGCCTTCCTCGCGGCCTCCGGTTCGCTCAACCCGCGGTCGACCGCACTCATGACGGATGCGATCATCCGCACCGCGGTGGTGGGCATAGCCGAGGCCTGTGTGACGGATCAGGACGCACGGCTGCGCGCCCTGCTGGTGGCCGCGATCGCGGACGTCCAGTCGCGGGCGCCGCAGCCAGCGAAGTCGGGCGCGTCGTCCCTGCAGTTCTCCCGCGCCAACTGAGTCATTGTGGGGTTCCGGGCCGGCTGCCGGTCCGGAACCTGGCGTTGAGAGCGCCTCGGGTGCTCGGGTCTGCGCTTCCCGGAGTGTAGTGGCAAGCCCGGGGCCTGTCCGCCTCCCCCGCTTTTCCGCCTGCTGCCGCCTGCCCCGCGTGCTCCGCGGGCGCTCCCCGCTCCGCCCCTGCTCCGTGTCCTCCCGCCTGCTCCGTGTCCTCCCGCCTGCTCCGGATCTGCCCCGCGCCCGAACCGGGTCCTCCGGTATGCCCTGCATCTGCTCCGCAATCGCATCGACCCCGACCAGACGCCCATCCCACTCCACAGTCATCACGCTGAGCTCCACCACGCTGACGTCCCGTCCGCCCACGACCGAATCGGCGCGCGGATAGGTGCCGAGCCATGAGGAACCGCTCGAATGGCCGTCTCGGGCCGCGTCCGGCAGTCGCATTAGGCTGGCTCTCGGACACAATCCCCCGCTGTGAAGGAGCAACACGTGCCAGGAGAGAACCTCACCAGAGTCGAGGCAGCGGAGCGCAAGGCGCTCGTTGCGGTCGAGAGCTACGACGTGACGCTCGACCTCACCACGGGGAGCGAGGTGTTCCGCAGCACGACGATCGTGCGCTTCACGGCCACGGCCGGGGCTTCCACGTTCATCGACGCGTTCACTCGCACCGTTCACTCGGTGACCCTCAATGGCACTCCGCTCGACCCGGACGCCGTGAGCGACGGCGTGCGCATCCAGCTCGACAACCTCGCCCAACAGAACGAACTCACCGTCGTCGCGGATGCCGAGTACACCAACACAGGAGAGGGCCTGCACCGTTTCGTCGACCCGGTCGACAACGAGGTCTACCTGTATTCGCAGTTCGAGGTTCCTGACTCGCGCCGCGTGTTCGCGGTCTTCGAGCAGCCCGACCTCAAGGCATCGTTCGCCTTTACGGTCACCGCACCGGCGCGCTGGCAGGTCGTGAGCAACTCGCCCACCCCGGAGCCCCACATCGACGGGGAGGTCGCCACCTGGACCTTCTCCCCCACCCCGGTGCTGTCGTCCTACGTGACCGCGCTCGTCGCCGGCCCGTACGAGGTGGTGCGCAGCGAGCTCACGAGCCGTGACGGTCGCGTCATCCCGCTGGGAATCTTCGCGCGCAAGTCCCTGTTCGAATTTCTCGACTCCGACTACATCTTCGAGAAGACCCGCCAGGGCTTCGCGTACTACGAGGAGAAGTTCGACTACCCGTACCCGTTCGCGAAGTACGACCAGCTGTTCGTTCCGGAGTTCAATGCCGGAGCAATGGAGAACGCCGGGGCGATCACGTTCACCGAGACCTACGTCTTCCGGTCGAAGGTCACCGACGCGATCAAGGAACGACGCGTCGTCACCATCCTTCATGAACTCGCACACATGTGGTTCGGCGACCTCGTCACGATGAAGTGGTGGAACGACCTCTGGCTCAACGAGTCATTCGCGGAGTGGGCGTCCACGATCGCCACCGCAGAGGCCACCGAATGGACCGGGGCGTGGACCACCTTCCAGGCGATGGAGAAGAGCTGGGCCTACCGTCAGGACCAGCTTCCCTCGACCCATCCCGTCGTCGCGACGATCAACGACTTGGAAGACGTTCAGGTCAACTTCGACGGCATCACCTATGCCAAGGGCGGCTCGGTTCTCAAGCAGCTTGTGGCCTGGGTGGGCATCGACGCGTTCTTCGCCGGCGTCGCCGCCTATTTCAAGAACCACGCATACGGAAACACGGAGCTCGCCGACCTTCTCGCCGAGCTCGAGATCACGAGCGGGCGATCGCTCGGCGACTGGTCGAAGCTCTGGCTGGAGACCGCCGGGGTCAACACTCTGCGTCCGGAGATCACGACGGATGCCGAGGGCTCGATCGCCTCGTTTGCGATTCTGCAGACTGCCGCGGCCGACTACCCGACCATCCGTCCGCACCGCCTCGCGGTGGGCTTCTACGACCTCGCGACCGCCGGGGAGAGCAGCGGCAAACTCGTACGCGTTCACCGGGTGGAGCTCGATGTTGACGGCGAGCGCTCCGAGGTACCGCAGCTGATCGGGGTGGCCAAACCTGCCCTTGTGCTGCTCAATGACGACGACCTCGCGTACGCGAAGATTCGTCTCGACGATGCGTCACTCGCCGTGGCGATCGAACACCTCAAGGACATCGAGAACCCGCTCGCCCGTTCCATCGTGTGGGGCGCGGCCTGGGATGCCACTCGAGATGCCGAGACGCCGGCGAGCGACTACGTGCGTCTCGTGCTCGGAAACATCGCGACCGAGACGGAGTCGACGACCATCCGCACGACGCTCGGCCAGCTCGGCCTCGCGACCAAGCAGTACGTGGCTCCCGAGCACCGAGCCGAGACGCTCATCCGCGTGGGCGACGCCCTCTGGTCGCTCGCCCGCAACGCCGAGGCCGGATCGGACGCGCAGTTCCAATTCGTGAAGTTCTTCGCCTCGCTCGCCTCCACGCCCGCGCACGCTGCAGCGCTGAGGGGCCTGCACGATGGCACGGCACTCCTCGAGGGGCTCGAGATCGACACCGACCTCGGCTGGGAGATCCTCGAGGGCCTCGTACTCAACGGCGAGGCCGGCGCGGACGAGATAGCGGCCGCCCTTGCAAAGGACAACACGTCCAACGGCCAGCAGGCCGCGGCGCGAGCGACCGCCACCATCCCCACCGCGGAGGCGAAGCTCGCCGCGTTCGAGTCACTCGTCGATCCGGCCGGTGCTGAGCCGTCGAACGCGATCGTGCGCCAGACGGCGGTCGGCTACCAGCACACCAACGACCCGTCGTCGCTCGATCCGCTCGTGGCCCGGTACTTCGGCGCCCTCGGCGACATCTGGAAGAGCCGCAGCTACCACATCGCCGAGACGCTCGTCGTGGGCCTCTACCCCGCGCCGCTCGCCTCGCGGGCCCTCGTCGACGCGACGAAGGCCTGGCTGGACACCAACCACGAGATCCCCGCTCTGCGCCGCCTGGTGATCGAGAACCTCGCGGGCGTGGAGCGGGCGCTCCGCGTGCAGGCGAACGACGCGTAGCCGCGCCAGAAGATCCGGGCGTTCGTCGCCCCGGGCAGGCCTTGGCCGGCCCGGGGTGACCGCCCCGGGCCGGTTCCGGCCGGTTCGGGCCGGTTCGGGCCGGTTCGGGCCGGGTCCGGCATCGGGCCAGGTTGGGCCGGGTCCGGCATCGGGCCAGGTTGGGCCGGGTTCGGCATCTGGCCCGGTTCGGCATCGGGTTGGGTTCGGCGCCGGGCCGGCTGCCTCTCAGAACCACGACGATAGACTCAAGATATGAGGATGATTCTGTGATCGAAGCTGTAGGCCTGACCAAGCGCTACGGGGCGAAGACCGCCGTGGACGACGTGACCTTCACGGTGAAGCCGGGGCTGGTCACCGGCTTCCTCGGCCCGAACGGCGCGGGCAAGTCCACCACCATGCGTCTCGCCGTGGGGCTCGACCGGCCGTCGAGCGGCACGATCACGATCAACGGCCTGAAGTACAGCGAGCTGAAGGCACCGCTGCGCGAGGTCGGCGTGTTGCTCGACGCCAAGGCGGTGCACACCGGCCGCTCGGCGATCAACCACCTCCGGGCGCTCGCCGCCACCCACAGCATCGGCCGCGCCCGCGTCGACGAGGTGATCGGCCTCACCGGCCTGGACACCGTCTCCCGCAAGCGCGTCGGTGGCTTCTCGCTGGGGATGGGGCAGCGCCTCGGAATCGCCGCGGCACTCCTCGGCGACCCGGCCACGCTGATCCTCGACGAACCGGTCAACGGGCTCGACCCCGAGGGCGTGATCTGGGTGCGGAAGCTCGCCCGCTTCCTCGCCGCGGAGGGCCGCACGATCTTCCTCTCCTCGCACCTGATGAGCGAAATGGCGCAGACAGCAGACCACATCATCGTGCTCGGACGCGGCCGCATCATCGCCGATGCCCCGGTGGGCGAGATCGTGGCACTCGCGACGGGCTCGGCCGTTCTCGTGCGCACGCCGGACGCAGAGCGATTCGGCTCACTTCTCGCCGCCCCGGATGTCACGGTCACCTCCACCGAACCGCACCTGCTGCAGGTGAACGGGCTCACCGCCCCGCAGATCGGCGAACTCGCCGCGAGGAACGGAGTGGTGCTGCACGAGCTCTCGCCGCAGGCCGGCTCGCTCGAGGACGCCTACCTCGCCCTCACCCAGGACGAAGTCGAATACCACGCCGGAGGAATCGCCCGATGACCACCACATCCGCCACCACTTCACCGGTCTTTGCCGCGCAGGGCACGGGCGTCACCTTCGTCGGTGTGCTGCGCTCGGAATGGATCAAGCTCACCTCACTGCGATCGACGGTGTGGTGCTACGCGATCATCGTGGCAATAAACCTCGGCCTCGCACTGCTGGCGGCGGCGACCATTCAGCTGCAGGGAGACCAGACACCCACGCTCGACCAGGGATTCTGGGTTCGGTCGGCGACGGTCGGCATCATCTTCAGCCAACTGGTGATCGCCGTGCTCGGCGCCCTCGTGATAACCGGCGAATACGGCACCGGAATGATCCGCTCCACCCTCACTGTGGTGCCCAAGCGACTGCCCGCCCTCCTCGCCAAGTCCGTCGTGTTCGGGCTCTCGACGTTCGCGGTCTCGTTGGTGTCGATCATCGGCAGCGCGCTGGTCGCCGCCCCGATCCTGGCCGGCAAGGGGTTCACTCTCGACCTGGCAGACGGTCTCGCGTGGGGCGCGCTCATCGGCGGCGCCGGATACCTCTCCCTTGTCGGCCTCATCGCCCTGTTCCTCGGCACCATCGTGCGCAACAGCGCTGCCGGCATCTCGGCCGCCCTCGGGCTGATCTTCGTGGCACCGATCATCCTGCAGATCTTCGCTGCCGTGACCCAGGCGGCGTGGGCGCAGAACGTGCTCGAGTTCCTCCCCAGCACCGCCGGCGGAACGCTGTACCGCTACGTGGCCGGCCCGGTGCCGACCATCAATGACGTGGTCGTGCTCGACGCCGGCCAGGGTCTCCTCGTGCTCCTCGCCTGGGTCGTGCTCTTCGGCGCGGTCGCCAGCGTGCTGCTCAAGCGTCGGGATGCCTAAGCCACACAACCGCCGCCGGTAAACTCGGTGATCATGATGACTGCGGTAACGACCGACGGCTGGAGCGCGTTCTGGGCGACCGTTAAGACGATCTATGAGATGAAGCTCGTACAAGTGATCCTCATCGTTGTGGTCGCCGTCGTGTTGCGGGTCGTTTTGCGCTTCGTGATCGACCGGGTGGTCAACCGCATCGTCAACGGGGTGAAGAAGCGCCAGAACGTCGACGACACCCAGGCGCTGATGACCTCCCCGCTCAGCGCCGTGCGCATCGTGCAGCGCACCCGCACGCTCGGCAGCGTGCTCAACAACATCGTTGCCGTGGTGCTCGTCGTCGTTGCGACCCTGTCCATCGTCACGACGATCAACGACAAGATCCTCGGCTCCTTCGCCATCATCACGGCGGCCATCGGAGCCGGCCTCGGTTTCGGCGCCCAGAACATCGTCAAGGATGTGCTCAACGGCCTGTTCATGGTCGCGGAAGACCAACTCGGCGTCGGGGATGTCGTGGACCTCGGTCCGGCGACCGGCGTGGTCGAGACCGTCGGCATCCGGATCACCCAGATCCGCGACGTGAACGGCACGGTCTGGTTCGTGCGCAACGGCGAAATCATCCGGGTCGGCAACATGTCCCAGGGCTGGTCGCGAGTGATCATCGATCTCGCCGTGCAATACGACGCCGATGTCGCTGCGGTGCAGGAGCGGATGCTCTCGATCGCCCTGCAGCTGGCCGCGGACATCAAGTGGCGCAGTCGCATCCTGGAGAAGCCGGAGATCTGGGGCATCGAGTCCATCTCGGCGGAGGCCATCGTGATCCGGCTCGTGGTGAAGACCCGCCCGGGAACGAAGGACGACGTGGCCCGCGAGTTGCGCTCCCGGCTCAAGTCTGGGCTCGACGAGATGGGTATCCGGCTCCCGGCCCTCAACAGCATCGTGCTGAGCGGATTCGAGGGAGCGGAGAGCATTCGCGGCGCCCGTCCGCCCCGCACGGCACCGAATCCGATCGCGTCCACCGCCGAACCGACGCCGCAGAGGCCACCGAGAAAGCCGCGAGAATGACCGAGAACGCAGAGATCCCCGTGGACCAGGCCATCCCCGGAGGCCAGGAGAGTCCCGGGGGGCAGGCCATCTCCGGGGGGCAGCAGAGCCCCGGCGGCCAGAAGAGCCCCATCATCCTCCGGGTGACGGAACACGGCGAGGCGGCCAGCGGCAGCTTCTACGAGAAGGTGGGAGGGCGGGCCACCTTCGAACGGCTCGTTCGCCACTTCTACGAGGGCGTGCGCACCGATCCTGTGCTCTGGCCGATGTACCCCGAGCGGGACCTCGAGGGGGCCATCCAGCGCCTCACCGGCTTCCTCGAACAGTACTGGGGTGGTCCGGGCACCTATTCCGAGCAGCGCGGGCACCCGCGGCTGCGGATGCGGCACGGCCCGTTCAAGGTCAACCAGCAGGCGCGAGACCACTGGCTCTCGCACATGCGCTCCGCGGTCGACAGCCTCGAGCTCTCGCCCCTCGACGACGCGACCCTGTGGGGCTACCTGGATCGCGCGGCCCAGGCGATGGTCAACACCTTCGAGGAGTAGCCGGTCACACCGCTGGCTGCTGCCGGGTGATGCAGTGGATCCCGCCGCCGCGGGCGAACAGCGGCCTCGGGTCGACGGCGGTGACAGTGCGCCTCGGGTACGCGTCCCGCAGAATCGCGATGGCGTCCGCGTCGCACGGGTCGCCGAAGGCGCACGCGATCGCGCCGCCGTTGACGAGAACATGGTTGACGTAGCTGTAGTCGACGAAGCCCTCGTCGTCGCGCAGCGCGCCCGGCGCCGGCGGCTCGACGATCTCGAAGTGCCTGCCAACGGCATCCCGCGCCTCGGACAGCACCTCTCGCAGTTGCGCCGAGACCGCGAAATCCGGATGCGCCGGGTCTCGCTGGTCGTGCAGCAGCAGCCGGGCGGGAGACGGGAGCAGTTCGGCGGCCTGGATCAGGCGGATTCTCGGGGACCCTGAGCTCCTTCGCGGTGGGTGCCGGCGCTCACGGTGACTTCATCGTGGCCGATTCAGCCGGCGATCACGCGATGCACGAGCGGCACCCCGGGCCGGTATGCCAGGTGCACGTAGCTGGGTGCGTCGAGCAGAACGAGGTCGGCGCGCTTGCCGACCGCAATCACCCCGACGTCGTCGCGCCACAGCGACCGCGCGCCGCCCGCTGTCGCCGACCAGAGTGCCTCCGCCGGGCTCATCCGCAGGTCGCGCACGGCCACGGCGATGCAGAACGGCATCGACGAGGTGAAGCTCGAGCCCGGGTTGCAGTCGGTCGCAATCGCGACGGTGACACCCGCATCGATGAGGCGACGGGCGTCCGGATACGGCTGCCTGGTCGAGAATTCGACGCCGGGCAGCAGGGTGGCGACCGTTTCTCCCGCGGCCAGGGCGTCGACATCCGCGTCGCTGAGGAACGTGCAGTGGTCGACGCTCGCCGCACCGAGCTCGACGGCGAGGCGCACTCCGCCGGAGAGGCCGAGCTGGCCGGCATGCATGCGCGCCCCGAGGCCCACGGCCTGCCCGGCCCGCAGGATGACGCGGGCCTGGTCTTCGTCGAACGCCCCGGTCTCGCAGAACACGTCGATCCAGCGCGCGAACGGGGCGCACGCGGCGAGCATGTCCCCCGTGACGAGTTCGACGTAGCCGGCCGGGTCGTCCGCGAACTCCGGAGGCACGACGTGCGCGCCGAGGTAGGTCGTCTCGGCGGTCAGGCGACCGGCGACGGCGAGCGACCGCACCTCGTCCGCCGCGGTGAGGCCGTAGCCGCTCTTGATCTCCACCGTGGTGGTGCCCTGGGCGCGCATCTCGGCGACGAGCCGCTCGGCGTTCGCCAGCAGGTCGGCGTCCTTCGCGGCGCGGGTGGCGGCGACGGTTCGGCGTATTCCGCCGGCGGCATAGGCCTGCCCGGTCATCCGGTGCTCGAACTCGTCTGCCCGGTCCCCGGCGAAGACGAGGTGGCTGTGGCTGTCCACGAAGCCGGGGATGACGCAGCGGCCGCCTGCGTCGATGCGCTCGTCCGCGGCGGGGGCCTCGGCCGCGTCGCCGACCCAGGCGATGAGTCCGTGCTCGATCACCACGGCGGCTCCCGACCGCTCGGCGGTGAGCGAGCCGTGCAGCGGGTCGTTGGTCACGAGTAGCGCAATGTTGTCGACGAGGGTGCTGGTCACTGGCGTGCCTCCAGTCCGGCGGCGGCCTCGAGCACGCAGAGGGCGACGAGCCGCACCGTGCGGCCATCCGCGGCGTCCGCCGTGGAGTCCACCTCCGCGAAGTCGATTGACTCCACCGACGGATGCTCCCCGGCCGCCCGGGCCGCGACCCTCAGCTCCCACGCGGCGATGCCGCCGGGCACGGAGGCGGGGCACGCGGGCGCGGCAGAACGGTCGCACACGTCCACGTCGATGTCGACGTGAACCGGTCCGCCCGCCGAACCGGCGATCTCGAGCGCCTCGGCCATCACCTCCGCCATCGGGCGCCGGTGCAGCTCGTCCCGATGGATCACGGTAATGCCATAGTCGGCGGCCCGCGCCGAGTACTCCGCGGAGTTGGCGAAGTCGGCGATGCCCACCTGCACGATGCGCCGCCCGGCCAGCCCGGCCTCGACCAGTCGGCGGACCGGCGAACCGTTGCTCACGCCGTCGCGAAGGTCGTGGTGGGCATCGAGCGTTACGAGGCCCGCCGAGCCGATCCGGTCGCCCCAGGCTCCGAGGGCCGCCGGCACCGTCGCCGCGTTGTCCCCGCCGAGCGCCACGAGCAGGCGAGAGTGCGCGGCGGCGGTCGCGACCGCGGAGATCGCGCTGGCCTCGTCCTCATCCGGATCCGCGACGTCGCCCCAGTCGGCGAATCTGGTCTTCAGGCGGGTGCCCGCCCGCACGCCGCGATCCGGGGCGAGGAACTCGCTGTAGTACTGGAGCGCCGCGCGCACAGCGACGGGGGTGGCCGCGGCCCCGGTCGGCGACAGGGAGGTGCGCCAGGTGGGGATCCCGATCAGACCGAGGTCGATCGGACCGGGGTCGATGTCTTGCCCGGTCACCGCCGGCCAGTTGCCCGAGCGCGGCCACAGCGCGTCCCGCGGGAGCGCCATCAGGTGCCGCTCATGACTGCTCGTTCATGGGGATGCGCACGTCGAGCCGGTCGGCGGTCTCGATCGCCTCGTCGTAGCCCGCGTCGACGTGCCGGATCACGCCCATCGCCGGGTCGTTGCTGAGCACCCTGGCGAGCTTCTCGGCGGCGAGCGCCGTGCCGTCGGCGACCGTCACCTGCCCGGCGTGGATCGAGCGGCCGATGCCCACCCCACCACCGTGGTGGATGGACACCCAGGTGGCGCCGGACGACGTGTTGACGAGCGCGTTGAGCAGCGGCCAGTCGGCGATCGCGTCCGAGCCGTCCTTCATCGCCTCGGTCTCCCGGTAGGGGGAGGCGACGGAGCCGGAGTCGAGGTGGTCGCGTCCGATCACCACGGGGGCGCTCAGCTCGCCTGCGGCGACCATCTCGTTGAACTTGAGGCCGGCCCGGTCGCGTTCGCCGAGGCCGAGCCAGCAGATGCGCGCCGGCAGGCCCTGAAAGTGCACGCGTTCCTGGGCGAGGCGGATCCAGCGTGCGAGCGACTCGTTGCCGGGGAACATCTCGAGCACGGCGCGGTCGGTGGCGTAGATGTCATTCGGATCGCCGCTGAGCGCCGCCCAGCGGAACGGCCCCTTGCCCTGCGAGAACAGGGGCCGGATGTATGCGGGCACGAACCCGGGGAACGCGAACGCGTCGGCGTACCCGGCCGTCCTGGCCTCGGTGCGGATGTTGTTTCCGTAGTCGAAGACCTCGGAGCCGGCGCGCAGGAAGCCGACCATGGCCTCCACCTGCACCGCCATGGATGCCCGCGAGCGCTCGATGAAGCCCGCCGGGTCCGACTCGCGCGCGGGGATCCAGTCCTCGAACGGGATGCCGAGCGGAAGGTAGGCGAGCGGGTCGTGGGCGCTGGTC
This sequence comes from Lacisediminihabitans sp., assembly GCF_036569425.1. Taxonomy (GTDB): domain Bacteria; phylum Actinomycetota; class Actinomycetes; order Actinomycetales; family Microbacteriaceae; genus Lacisediminihabitans. Next base: position 54,624 of record NZ_DATCQQ010000062.1, on the reverse strand, counting down.
TGGTCGGTGACGATGTCGATCTGCACGCCCTGGGCGAGCATCCGCGGGAACACGTCGGCCGCGTTGCCGAGCAGGCCGATGCTGAGGGCCTTCTTCGCATCCCTCGCCGAGTATGCGAGCTCCACGGCGTGCTCGAGCGACCGGGCCTCGACATCGAGGTAGCCGTGCTCGATGCGACGGGCGATGCGACTCGGGTCGACATCCACGCAGATCGCGACGCCGTCGTTCATGGTCACGGCGAGCGGCTGCGCGCCGCCCATGCCGCCCAGGCCGCCGGTGAGGGTGATCGTGCCGGCCAGCGTGCCGCCGAACGACTTCGCGGCGACGGCCGAGAAGGTCTCGTACGTGCCCTGCAGGATTCCCTGGGTGCCGATGTAGATCCACGACCCGGCGGTCATCTGCCCGTACATGGTGAGGCCGAGCTGCTCGAGCCGGCGGAACTCGTCCCAGTTGGCCCAGTCGCCCACCAGGTTGGAGTTGGCGATCAGCACGCGCGGCGCCCACTCGTGCGTGCGCATCACCCCGACCGGCTTGCCGGACTGCACGAGCATCGTCTCGTCGTTCTTCAGGGTGGTGAGGGTGCGCACGAGCGCATCGAAGCTGTTCCAGTCGCGCGCTGCCTTGCCCGTTCCGCCGTAGACGACCAGCTTGTCCGGGTGCTCGGCGACCTCCGGGTCGAGGTTGTTCTGCAGCATCCGGAGGGCGGCCTCCTGCGGCCAGCCGAGGGTGTTCAGGGTGCTGCCGCGGTGGGCGCGCACCGGGCGGGGTCCGCTGGTCATACGAGTTCTCCTCCTGCGTCGGATACCACGGATGCCGCGGCCGCGAGCAGCGACCCGTCGAGCACCATGGAGTGGGCGGCCGCGATGTCCGGCGCGAGGTAGCGGTCGGTGCCCGGCCCCGGCACGACAGTGCGCAACCGGCGCACCACGGCGGACGACACCGCCGACGGCGTGACCGGGGCGCGCAGGTCCATCGCACGGGCCGCGGTGAGCAGCTCGATCGCGATCACCCGGCCGACGCCGTCGATCGACTTGCGCAGCTTGCGGGCCGCGCTCCAGCCCATCGACACATGGTCTTCCTGCATGGCCGACGACGGGATCGAGTCGACGCTCGCCGGCGCGGCGAGCCGCTTGAGGTCGCTCACGATGCCGGCCTGCGTGTACTGGGCGATCATGTGCCCGGAGTCGACGCCCGGGTCGTCGGCGAGGAACGCGTTGAGTCCGTGGTTGCGCGAGACGTCGAGGAAGCGGTCGGTGCGACGCTCGCTCATGCTCGCGAGGTCGGCGGTGACGATCGCGAGGAAGTCGAGAACGTAGCCGATCGGCGCCCCGTGGAAGTTGCCGTTCGACTCGACCCGGCCATCCGGTGTCACGACGGGGTTGTCGATCGCCGAGGCGAGCTCGCGATTCGCGACGGTGGCCGCGTGCTCGATCGTGTCGCGCACGGCCCCGTGCACCTGGGGGGCGCAGCGCAACGAGTACGCGTCCTGCACCCGGGTGAATCCCTGCGGCTTCGAGATCATGGGCGAGCCGGCGAGCACGGCACGCATGTTGGCGGCCGAGTCGCGCTGGCCGGGATGCGGACGCAGCGCCTGCAGGTCGGCCGCGAACACCGCGTCGGTGCCGGTGAGCCCCTCCACGCTCATGGCGGCGGCGAGGTCGGCGGTGGTGACCAGGGCGCGCAGGTCGGTGATCGCGAGCACGAGCATCCCGAGCATGCCGTCCGTGCCGTTGATGAGCGCGAGTCCCTCCTTCTCGCGCAGCACGAGCGGTTCGATGCCCGCCGCGTGCAGGGCCTCGGCCGCCGGAATCAGGACGCCCCGGGAATCCCGCACCTCGCCCTCGCCGAGCATCGCGAGCGCGCAGTGGGCGAGCGGGGCGAGGTCGCCTGAGCAGCCGAGGCTGCCGTATTCGGCTACCCAGGGGGTGATGCCGGCGTTGAGGGTCGCGGCGTAGGTCTCGGCGACGATCGGGCGGACCCCGGTTCGGCCGGTGGCGAGGGTCGACAAGCGCAGCAGCATGAGGGCGCGCACCACCTCCCGCTCGACCTCGGGGCCGGACCCGGCGGCGTGGCTGCGGATGAGCGACCGCTGCAGCTGGCCGCGCAGCTCCACCGGGATCTGCTTGTCGGCGAGCGCGCCGAAGCCCGTGGAGACGCCGTAGTGCGGCCGGGTGTCCGAGGCGAGCGCCTCGATCACGGCGCGGCTCTCGGCCATCGCCGCGAGGGCATCCTCGCCCAGCCGTACGGACGCGCCGCCGCGGGCCACCGCCACGACCTCGGCGAACGTCAGGCCGCGCACTCCGAGGGGCATCGTGGTCTGGTCGATCGTGGCCGCACTCGCGCTCGCTGTGTCCATGCACTCATTAGAGCCGCACCGGTGCCGCGCCCGCGCCTCTTTTCGCGATAATCTGTCTGGGATACCAGACATCGGAGGCAGGATGAGCGAGGTCCCCGCCGCTCGGCACACGCTGCGCATCATCCGGTATCTCGCCGGGCACAGCGGGCCGGTGCGCGCCTCGACGGTGAGCCGCGACCTCGGTCTTCCCCGCTCCACCGTGTACCACCTGCTCACGGTGATGCGCGACGAGGGTTTCCTGCTGCACTCCCCGGAGGACCAGGCCTACCTGCTGAGCCCGCTCGTCGCCGATATCGGCTCGTCGGTGCTGCGCACCAGTTCGCTCGGGCAGCTCGCCAGGCCCATCCTCGAGCGGCTGGTCGCCGAGACCGGCCTGCCGATCGTCGCCCACCTCGGGGTGCTGCAGCACGCGGATGTCGTCTACGCCTCCAAGGTCTCGGCCGCGCGCGCGCCGACTGTCGTCACCAGCATCGGGGTGCGGCTGCCCGCCCACCTCACGGCCACCGGTCGCGCGATGCTCGCGAGCATCCCGACCGCCCAGCTGCGGGCCAGCTACCCGCGCGGGCAGACGCTCGCGGTGCGCGCCGGCCCCGGGCCCACCACGAGCGAGCAGCTCGACGGGATCCTGCTCGAGACCCGCGAACGCGGCTGGGCGGTGGAAGACGGCGACATTACGCTCGAGTACGGTTCGGTCGCCGCCCCGGTGTTCGACCACAACCACTACCCCACCGCGGCCATCGGGCTCACCTTCCGCGGCTCCGCCTTCGATGACCGGCAGTGGAAGCTGCTCGGCCTCGCCACCCGCAACGCGGCGGAGGCCCTCAGCCAGCGCATCCGCGGCAAGAGCTGACCCGCGCTCTGCCTGCCCAACCCGCCCACACGCGTTTCTCCGGAGGTTCGCGAGGCGCGGGCGTCATTTCGGCCCGGTTAGCGCTTTCCTGCCCGAATCCTCCGGAGAAACGCGTGTCGGCGCGCATAACTCAGGATGTTTGGCCGAATCGTGGGCCAATTCACCCCGGATCGAGCCCTCGCGAGCATTAATCCGGAATTATGAACAGGACGGCCGGATGAGCGCCGCCAGGACGAAGGAGTCGCAGCATGCCAGAGCAGCCCGATGTGATCATTGTCGGCGGCGGCCTGGCCGGCCTCGTGGCCGCCGCGGAGCTCGTGGACGCGGGCCGGCGCGTGACCATTCTCGAGCAGGAGCCGGAGGCGAGCTTCGGCGGGCAGGCGTGGTGGTCGTTCGGCGGCCTCTTCCTCATCGACTCGGCCGAGCAACGGCGGATGGGCGTGAAGGACAGCCTCGAACTCGCCCGCCAGGACTGGTTCGCCTCGGCCGGATTCGACCGACCGGACGACGGCTGGCCGCGCAAGTGGGCAGAGGCCTACCTCGACTTCGCCGCCGGCGAGAAACGTGCGTGGCTCCACGCCCGGGGTGTGAAGTTCTTCCCGGTCGTCGGCTGGGCCGAGCGCGGTGGCTACACCGCGCTCGGGCACGGCAACTCCGTGCCTCGGTTCCACATCACCTGGGGCACCGGCCCCGGCATCCTCGCCCCGTTCGTGCAGCGCGTGCGTGCCGGCGTCGAGGCGGGCCTGGTGACGCTCGCGTTCCGGCACCGCGTGGACGAGCTCATCGTGGAGGGCGGGGCGGTGGTGGGCGCCCGCGGCGCGGTGCTCGCGCCGGACAACGCGGCGCGTGGTGCAGCAAGCAACCGGATCATCTCCGGAGACTTCGAACTGCGAGCCGGTGCCGTGATCGTCACGAGCGGCGGAATCGGCGGCAACCACGACCTCGTGCGCGCGCAGTGGCCCGTGAGGATGGGCACACCTCCGGAGAAGCTGTTGTCTGGGGTGCCGGCCCACGTGGACGGACGGATGCTCGGCATCACCGAGCGCGCCGGCGCCCGCCTCATCAACGGCGACCGCATGTGGCACTACGTGGAGGGGATCGAGAACTACGCGCCCGTGTGGGAGAGGCACGGCATCCGCATCCTTCCCGGTCCGTCGTCGATCTGGCTCGACGCGACCGGCAAACGGCTGCCCGTGCCCCTCTTCCCCGGGTTCGACACGCTCGGCACCCTCGAACACATCGTCGCGACCGGCTACGACCACAGCTGGTTCGTGCTCACCCAGAAGATCATCGAGAAGGAGTTCGCGCTGTCCGGCAGCGAGCAGAATCCCGACCTCACCAACAAGGACTACCGCTTGCTGGCCACACGGATCGGGCCCGGGGCACCGGGGCCGGTGGAGGCCTTCAAGGAGCGCGGTGCCGACTTCGTGGTCGCCGATACGCTGGGCGACCTGCTGGACGGCATGCAGCGCCTCACCCCCGAGGTCGCGATCGACGCGGAGCGCGTGCGACGCGAGATCGAGGCGCGGGATCGGGAACTCGCCAACCCGTTCGCGAAGGACGCGCAGATCAACGCCATCCGACAGGCCAGGAAGTACCTGGGCGACAGGCTCATCCGCGTGGCGAGCCCGCACCGCATCCTCGACCCGAAGGCGGGACCGCTCATCGCGGTGAGACTCCACATTCTCACCCGCAAGACCCTCGGCGGCATCGAGACGGACCTCCTCGGCCGCGCCCTCGGGGCCGACGGCAGCCCCGTGCCCGGGCTCTTTGCGGCCGGCGAGGCGAGCGGCTTCGGCGGCGGCGGGATGCACGGCTACCGTTCGCTCGAGGGGACGTTCCTCGGCGGCTGCCTCTTCTCGGGTCGGGTCGCCGGACGCGCCGCGGCGCGCGCCTGACCGGCACCGGCCGCACTCGCTCGAATTAGCATGGTCGTGGGGCACGGGAGCAGGAATTGAACGACTGGAACGACTGGAACGACCGCATCATCGCGGAATTTCGCGCAAACGAGGGCAGACTCGGTGGTCGGTGGTGCGGCGCCCATCTCCTGCTGCTGCACACCACGGGCCGCAAGACGGGCCAGGAGCGAGTGTCGCCGATGATGTACTTCCGCCGGGGCGACGTCGTCTACGTGATCGCCTCGAAGGCCGGCGAGGCGACTCATCCCGCGTAGTACCTCAATCTCGTCGCCGATCCGGGCGTGCGCGTCGAGCTCTCGACGACGGAAGGCGTGGAGACCTGGGGCGGGGCGGCCTGGGACGGGGTGGCCGAGCCGGTGACGGGGGCCGGGCGAGACCGGCTCTTCGCCGATTTCACGGCTGCCGCTCCCGGATTCGGCGCGTATCAGGAAGGAACGGATCGGGTCATCCCGATCGTTGCGGTGCGCCGCGCCTGAGTCGCCGACCATTCCCGTTTGTCGAGAGTGCGCGCGCTCGACGTGGCACAGTGTCGTCGAACTGCACGATCGCACAGGGCGCCAGTCACCCCGCGAACGGGCCCCGCAGCGCCGCCCACTGAAGCAGCATGATCGTCTTCGCGTCTGCGATGCGTCCGTCGTTGATCATCTCGAGCGCCTCACCGAACGGCAGCTCGAGGATGTCGATCTCCTCGCCCTCCTCGGCGACCCCGCCACCCTCGCTCGTGCGGGATACGTCGCTGTACTGCGCCGCGAAGAAGTGCACCTTCTCGGTGACCGACCCCGGGCTCATGTACACGTCGAACACGTGCTCGAGCTCGCCGACATCCACGCCGAGTTCCTCGCTGGCCTCCCGGCGGATCGCCGTCGCCGCGTCGTCGTCGTCGAGAAGACCGGCCGCGGCCTCGATGAGCATGCCGTCAGGATGCCCGTTGACGTAGGCGGGAAACCGGAACTGCCTCGAGAGCAGCACGGTTCGTCTCGCGGCGTCGTAGAGCAGGATCGTGGCGCCGTTGCCCCGGTCGTAGGTCTCGCGCCGCTGGGTGCTCACTGCGCCGTCCGCGGAGAGGTAGTCGAAGGTGGTTCGGCGAAGCACGTGCCAGCCCGATGCCACCAGTTCGACGGCGGTCACCCGCACGCGCGGATTGCCGGTGAGGTCGAGGCCGACCCTGTCCAGGCCGGTTCGACCGCGCTGGTCCGGTTGGTCCACTCCGATGGTCATCAGCGCTGCAGCGACCAGGAGCGGCGCTTGACGAGCACGTGGCCACGCTCGGTGGAGAGCCGGGTCCACGGCCCGGTCTCGTAGACGCGCACCGCATCCGGTCCGCCCAGGAACCCCAACGAAAGGGCCGCGAAGGCCGCCCCGGCCGGCACGTATTCGAGGCCCTCGATCGGGCGCCCCCACACCTCGGACCGCACGCGGCGCACGATCTGCTCGCCCGTCCCCGCCGGGATCGCGGTGGCGACCTCGTCGATTCCGGATGCCGCGACCCGCTCGAGGGTCGCCCCGCCCACCTGCTCGAGGGCCGCCCATCCGCCTCGAGGCGGGGAGATCGCCGCCCAGGTGACGGTGTTCACCTGCATGGGAAGGGTAACCGTGACGGCCGCGGTCGGGTCGGTGACCTCGCCCTGCAGCCGCGCGAGACGCTCGAGAAGGGAGCGCACCGGCACCACTGCGTCGAACGCGTCGCGCTCGGTGAGTGCGAAGGTGCGCAGCCCGAGAACCGTCGGACTCTCGTCGAGAAGGCCGGACGGATACAGCACCGCCACGTAGACGGCCAGCACCCCCGAGCCGGCAATCAGGCGCACGGAACCGTCCTCCACCCGACCGGCGCGACCGAGGAACACCTGCAGGTCGGCGAGGGAGAGGGAGTCAACAAGGGAAAATGTCTGGCTCATGTGCTCTCTAAACTATATGAGCGCGCACTCTCGCGCCGCCCGCACGCCCTTTCGACGGGAGACCCATGACCAACGCCCTCGACGGACTGCTCGCGGCACTCGACCTCACCGACACTCATGCGAGAACGAACGAGGACATCTTCACCGGCCCCAGCCAGTGGATGCCGCAGGGCCGCGTCTTCGGAGGGCAGGTTCTCGCGCAGTCCCTGGTGGCCGCGCAGCGCACCATTCCGGCGGACCGCTCCGCGCACTCGATGCACGGCTATTTCCTGCGGCCAGGCGACGTCACCCTGCCGATCACGTTCTCGGTGGACCGCATCCACGACGGCCGCTCCTTCTCCACCCGCCGCACCCAGGCCTACCAGGATGGCCTGCCCATCCTCTCGATGATCGCGTCGTTCCAGGTCGCCGACGAGGGTTTCGACCACCAGATCGAGATGCCGAGGGACCTACCGCGGCCGGAGGATCTGCCCTCGGCCGCCGAATCGCTCTCCGGCCTCGAGCACCCGGTTGCCAGGGTGTGGGCCAACGAGCGCCCGTTCGACATGCGGCACGTGCCGTCCCCGATCTATCTCTCGGTGGAGGGACCCCACGTGGCCCATCAGGCCGTGTGGCTCAAGGCCGTGGGCACCCTTCCCGACGACGAGAACCTGCACCGTGCGGCTCTCGCCTACGCGAGCGACTATTCGATCCTGGAGCCGATCTTCCGGCGGCACGGCATCGCCTGGACCACTCCGGGGCTCAAGGCGGCGAGCCTCGACCACGCGATGTGGTTCCACCGGTTCGGACGGGTGGACGAGTGGATGCTCTACGCCCAGGAGTCGCCGAACGCGACGGGCGGCCGAGGTCTGTCGCAGGGCCGGATCTACACGCGCGACGGCCTGCTGCTCGCGAGCGTGGCGCAAGAGGGCATGGTTCGCGTCCGCCGCGCCTGAATCGGCATAGCAGGGTCGTGGATTCAGCAGCGTGGATTCAGCGCAGTTGATTCAGCGCAGTGGATTCAGCGCAGTGGATTCAGCGCAGGCGATTCCGCGCTGGCGATTCCGCGCTGGCGATTCCGCACCGTTGATTCAGCGCCGGCGACGATGAATCTGTGCAATTTCAGTTGTTGGACCGCAGAGACGATACGTCCTACGTTTGAAGCATGACTAATACCATGACCAATTCGGTACCCCAGATTGCCCTGAACTCCGGGCGGACGATCCCCCAGGTGGGCTTCGGGGTGTTCCTCGTCGATCCGGCGGACACCCAGCGAGTGGTCGAAGACGCCCTGGCGGTGGGCTACCGCCACATCGACACCGCCACGGGCTACAACAACGAGACCGAGGTTGGCGCGGCGATCAGGGCGTCGGGCATTCCGCGCAACGAGATCTTCCTCACCACGAAGCTGCGCAATGACCACCACAAGGCGCGCGACGTCGAGGGCGCATTCGCCCGCAGCCTCGAGATGCTCGGGCTCGACTACCTCGACCTGTACCTGATCCACTGGCCGATGCCCGCCAACGGTTTCTTCGTGCAGACCTGGCGCACCTTCGAGACCTTCTTCGCGGACGGCCGCGCGAGGTCAATCGGGGTCAGCAATTTCCTCGTTCCGCACCTCGAGACGCTGCTCGCCGAGACCGACATCGTGCCGGCGGTGAACCAGGTGGAACTGCACCCGATCTTCCAGCAGCGCGAGCTCAGGGAGTTCCAGGCCACCCACGGTATCCACACCGAGGCGTGGGGTCCCCTCGGCCAGGGCAAGTACGACCTGTTCGGCATGGACCCGATCCAGGGTGCGGCGAAGGCCCACGCGGTGCAGCCCGCCCAGGTGGTGCTGCGCTGGCACCTGCAGACGGGCACCATCGTGATCCCGAAGTCGAACTCCCGCGACCGGATGGCGCAGAACCTCGACATTCTCGGTTTCGAGCTCGACGCGCACGAGATGGCAGCGATCGACGCCCTCGACGAGAACCGCCGCGTCGGCGGCGACCCGGCAGAGATCAACTAGCCCAGATCAACTAGCACAGATCAACTAGCCGGCGGCTCAGGGCCGTCCGGCCAGCAGCACGCGCCCGTCGGCCGAGCGAACGTCCACCGTGGCTATTTCGCTCGGCCGCAGGCTCGTCGTCCCCGACGGTTCGACGGTGCTGCCCGGGGTGGCGCTCCAGGTTGCGACCTGCGAGACGTTCCCGCTGGCATCCGTCACGAACATCTCGTACCGCCGGGCCAGACCGTAGCCGGACGTGGTCGTGGATGCCGGTGCCGAGTAGGTGCATTGCATCTCGATGCGGGTGCCCCAGCTCTCCTCCACGAGCAAGGCCTTCGCGCTCAGGGTGGTGGGGACCACCTGGCTCAGCGACACTCGTGCGCCGCTCACGGGAGGCGCCTGCACCGCCGGCGTGAACACGAGCGGGATGGCGAGGGCGACGGCGGCAGCCGCGGCCGCGGTCGCCACTATCGCTCCAGCCACGAGCCCGCGCGAGCGACGGCGACGACGAGCGGCCGACCGCACGAGCCTCGGCAGCAGGTTCGGCGGCACGGGCGAATCCTCGACCGGGGCGACCGTCTCGACGTCGGCCGCCGGCACCTTCGCGAGCAACCCCGGCATGCCCGCGAGTCCCGCGACACCGGCCGCGCACGCGTCGCAGGTCGTGAGGTGCCGCTCGAACTCGAGCCGCTCCAGCGGCGAGAGGGCGCCGAGCACGTAGGCGGCGTCCCACTCGGCGTACCGATCGACGGGGTTCACTGGGTCACTCCCCGCTCCTGGAGCGCGAGGCGCAGCGCCCGAAGCGCATAGTGCAGGCGAGACTTCACGGTGCCCTCCGGTATGCCGAGGGCGCGGGAGATCTCCGCCGTCGACTCCCCCTGGTAGTAGGCGTGCACCACGACCAGCCGATGGTCCGGGGTGAGCTGGGCGAGCGCGTCGGACACGAGCCAGGCGTCGAGCAGGGCATCCGTGCCGTCGTCGACCGGGCGCTCGGGCGGGTTGTCGGTCGAGTGCTCGTGCCTCGCATGGGCGCTGCGGCGATCATCGATCACGATGTTGCGCGCCACCGTGTACAACCAGGCGCGCGACGAGCTGCCGCCCCGTTCCAGAACCTCGGGATGACTCCACGCGCGCACGAGCGTCTCCTGCACGACGTCCTCCGCGAAATGCCGGTCCCCGGTCAACCACACCACGTAGCGCCAGAGGGCAGGGGCGTGCTCGTCGTGCAGCGCACGCAGCAACTCGGCCTGCTCATCCGGCAATGGACTACCTCCACTGGTTACAACGTAGCCGGAGCAGTCTCGGTTCATTCCCAGCAGAATTGAACCGGATGCGACGTTCGCTCGTTGGTACCAATGACATGCTTTTCAGGGTGCCAACCAATCAGGCACCCCTCGCCACAAACGCCCCTCGCCCCCAGACGCCCGGAGGATCCCCATGACCGATCGCGAACAGACCGCTCCAGACCGCCTCGCCCCCGCCGACCACCTCACCCCGATCCGCCGCACGACGTCCCGCCGGGCCGCGATCATCGCGGGCGGCGTGACCGTGATGGGCGCCGGTGCCCTCGTGCTCGCCGCGTGCAGCACGGGCGGTGCCTCCGGGGGCGCCGGTGGTTCGGGCAACACGGCGGGCGGATCGGGCGGCTCGGGAGACGGCGCAATCTCGATCCCCGCCGGCACCGCCGTGGCCAAGCTCGCGGACATCCCGGTCGGCGGCACCGCCGAGGCGACCGTCGACGGCCACGCCGTGGTCCTCTCCCAGCCCACCGCGGGCGAAGTGCTCTGCTTCAGCGCAATCTGCACCCACCAGGGCTGCGTGGTCAAGGCCGCCGCGAAGGAGTTCGACTGCCCGTGCCACGGCTCGAAGTTCGCCTCGGCCACCGGTGAGGTGCTCGGCGGACCGGCTCCGTCCCCGCTGCCCAAAATCACCGTGAAGATCTCCGGCGACTCGGTGGTCACCGCGTAGTGGACTGGCAATTCGCCGGACTGCCGCTCCACGTGCTGCTGGTCCATTTCGTGGTCATCGTCGTGCCCCTCGCGGCGCTGTGCGCGGTTCTCACCGCGGCCTGGCCGGCCGCGCGCCGGCGACTCGGAATCGTTACCCCGCTGATCGCCCTCGCGGCGCTCGTCTCGGTGCCGGTCACGACCGGGGCCGGCGAGTGGCTCCTCGCCCGCGTGGCGAATACGCCGCTCATCCAGGCTCACGCCGCGATCGGCAAGTCGCTGCTGCCGTGGGCGCTCGCGACCTTCGTGATGGCGGCCGCGCAATGGGTCTGGTTCCGCTACTTCTCGGGCGGTGACGGCCGGTACCGCCGTCTCGTGGCCCACCGGCGCCTGAGGCTCGCCATCACGATCACGCTCGCCGTGGCGGTGGTCTTCCTCGCCGTTGGATCGATCGTCACCGTGGTGCAGATCGGCGAATCCGGCGCCCGCGCGATCTGGACGGGGTCAATCACCCCGAACCCCCGCTAGGCCCGAACCCGTCTGGGGCCGAGTTCCCCGATCGCCGCGGGCGGCTCCGGTCAGTGGCGGTTGCCGAAGACCACGGGCGGTTCGAGGTACGGCTCCCACGCCGCGCGCTGCTCATCGTCGAGGCGCAACGGCTTGCCGGTCGCCACCTCCACCATCACGAGGGTCGTCGCGGCACGCACATAGAGCACCCGCGGGGTCACCCCGGTCGGAGAGTAGATCTCGTAGCAGAGCTCGAGGCTCGCGCCGCCGATCCGTCCGATCCACAGCTCTACGTCGAGCGGCTGCCGCATGTACGGGATCGGCAGGAGATACTCGATTTCCTGCCGGGCGATGAGCGCGATGGCCTTCGCCCCTGGCCGCGCATCGAGAATGGCCGTGCCGAGGGGCTCGTCTTCGCTCTCGTGGCCGTGATCGGGTCGCCAGAAGGCCTGGATGCGCGCCTCCTCGAGCAGGCGGAACATCTCGGCGTTGTTGACGTGCGCGTATGCGTCGAAGTCCGACCAGCGCAGGCCGATCGGCACGTGCAGCCGCGTCACGGTCAGCCCCTGGTCAGCTTGCGGTACGCCGACCGGTGCGGCTTGGCCGCGTCCGGGCCGAGTCGCTCGATCTTGTTCTCCTCGTAGGCCTCGAAGTTCCCCTCGAACCAGTGCCAGTATCCGGGGTTCTCCTCGGTTCCCTCGTAGGAGAGGATGTGGGTGGCGATGCGGTCGAGGAACCACCGATCGTGGGTGATGACCACCGCGCAACCGGGGAACTCGAGCAGCGCGTTCTCGAGGCTTCCGAGCGTCTCGACGTCCAGGTCGTTCGTCGGTTCGTCGAGGAGCAGGAGGTTGCCGCCCTGTTTGAGTGTGAGCGCGAGGTTCAGGCGGTTGCGCTCACCACCGGAGAGGATGCCGGCCTTCTTCTGCTGGTCCGGCCCCTTGAAGCCGAACTGCGACACGTAGCCGCGGGATGGGATCTCGGTCTTGCCGACCTGAATGTAGTCCTGGCCGTCCGACACCACCTCCCACAGGGTCTTGGTCGGGTCGATGCCTCCGCGGTCCTGGTCGACGTAGGAGATGTCGACCGTGTCGCCGATCCGGAGTTCGCCACCGTCGAGCGGCTCGATGCCGGTGATGGTCTTGAACAGCGTGGTCTTACCGACGCCGTTCGGGCCGATGACCCCGACAATGCCGTTGCGCGGCAGGGTGAAGCTCAGACCGTTGATCAGCACCCGGCCGTCGAAGCCCTTCTCGAGGCCCTTCGCGTCGATCACCTGGGCACCGAGTCGAGGGCCGACCGGAATCACGAGCTCCTCGAAATCGAGCTTGCGCGTCTTCTCGGCCTCGGTCACCATCTCCTCGTACCGCGCGAGTCTGGCCTTCGACTTGACCTGGCGCCCCTTGGCGTTGCTGCGCACCCAGTCAAGTTCGCTGGACAGCCGCTTCGCCAGCTTGGCGTCCTTCTTGCCCTGAACCTCGAGCCGTGCGCCCTTCTTCTCGAGGTAGGTGGAGTAGTTGCCCTCGTATGGGTACAGGTGGCCGCGGTCCACCTCGGCGATCCACTCGGCCACGTGGTCGAGGAAGTACCGATCGTGGGTGACGGCGAGTACGGCGCCGTGGTACTGGGCCAGATGCTGCTCGAGCCACAGCACGCTCTCGGCGTCGAGGTGGTTGGTGGGTTCGTCGAGAAGCAGCAGGTCCGGCTTCTGGAGCAGGAGCTTCGTGAGCGCCACCCGGCGCTTCTCACCACCGGACAGGTTGGCGACGGTGGCGTCCCCCGGCGGCGTGCGCAGGGCATCCATCGCCTGTTCGAGCTGGGAGTCGAGATCCCACGCGTCGGCGGCGTCGATCGCCTCCTGCAGCGTGCCCATCTCGGTCATGAGGGCGTCGAAGTCCGCATCGGGATCGGCCATGGCGAGGGAGACCTCGTTGAACCGGTCGACCTTGGCCTTGATCGGGCCGACGCCTTCCTGCACGTTTTCGAGCACGGTCTTGGTCTCGTCGAGTTCGGGCTCCTGCATGAGGATGCCGACGCTGTAGCCGGGGCTCAGCCTGGCTTCGCCGTTGCTCGGGGTGTCGAGGCCGGCCATGATCTTGAGGATTGTGGACTTGCCCGCACCGTTCGGCCCGACGACGCCGATCTTGGCGCCGGGGAAGAACGACATCGTGACGTCGTCGAGAATGAGCTTGTCGCCGACCGCTTTGCGGGCGCGGACCATCGAGTAAATGAATTCGGCCATGGCGACAAGTTTAGTTGCGCTCGCCCGAGCGACCTGACCGACCGTGGAATCCGGCGGTCACCAGTCGATGGGCCTGGTCTTGCCGACCAGGCAGCTGCCGTTCGCGAGCGCCGGCTGCACCGCGCTGCTGAAGCCGCCGGGTCCGCGCTGGCCGAGCAGACACTGGCCGCCCAGCTTCACCGAGAACAGGATCGAGTCGACGCTCCCCCCGTCGGAGGTCGTGTCCGGTGTGACCTGCATCGATGCCTTGTCGAAGCCTGCCGCCGCGAGGCTGTCGATGATCGTCCTGCCGTTCGCGGAGGCGGCCGACGCGAACAGGGTCGTGCCGACGTGGTCGAAGTATGCCCTGTTTTCGGCCGCCGAGCCACCCGCCACCATCGCCGGCGTGGACGTCGGGGCGGGGGCACTTCCGGAGGCGGGTTCGCTGGCGCCCGCGCTTGGCCCCGCGCTCGTTCCCGCGCTCGGCTCCGCACTGGGACCCGCACTGGGACCCGCAGCGGCGGAGCATCCGGCGAGCGCTGCGGCCAGCAGGAGCGCGGAGACCGCCGCTGCCGCGCTGCTGATTCGCCGAGAAGTCCCCATCGCGTGCGACCCTTTCGTCCGGCGTCGGTGTTCGTCCGGCGTCGGTGTTCGTCCGGCGTGGGTGCGGCCGGTCGGATCGAGTCTAGGGCGACGCGACCCGCGACCCGGCGGGGCGAGGCCACGGGACGCGGAGCGACTAGAACGGGACGGCCGCGCTTTCGAGCGACTCGCCGTCCGGGTCGAGGAACTGCACCGCGCCCCCCTGGTCGTCCGAATCGTCTGGGTCCGCGGCGCCGTTGATGTGCGCAGCGTTGTTCGAGTCCGCCGCGCCGTTCGAGTCAACTGCGCCGTTCGAGCCCATTGGGGGGAAGGCATCCGCCTTCTCGACCATCGTGGAGCTGATGCTCCGGCTGAAGGTGGTCGTGCCCCAGGTGAGGTCGTGGCCCACCGCATCGGCGTCGACCTCGATGTTCGTGCCCGCCTTCTCTCCGCTCGACCAGTCGCGGATGCGCAGGCGTCCCGTCACCACGACCCGGTCCCCCTTGAGCACAGACCCCGAGACGTTGATGGCGAGCTGCCTGAAGCAGGTGATCGTGTACCAGTTGGTGTCCCCGTCGACCCAACGGTCGCGGGAGCGATCGAACCGACGCTGGGTGGAGGCGAGCCGGAAGCTCGTGATCGAAAGCCCCTCGGAGGTGACGAGGTGCCGGGGAGTCGTGGCCACAAGGCCGGTGAGAGTGATCGTGTCTGTCATGCGAGCCAGTGTGCCGATTCCCGCGCAGACGAACGGCCGGCCGCCTCCCGATTGGGGAGACGGCCGACTTGGTTCCGAAGGTTACGGACTAGTGCTCGCGAAACTCCGGCCACTCGGCACCGGGGAGCAGGCTCGCGTGGAGCGCGCTCTTCGCCACCTCGAGGGTCGGGTACACGCCGCGGAAGTCCGCATCCGCAATCAGCTTGAAGGTGTAGCCACCCTCAGTGCCGTGGATCGAACCGACGGCCCCGGCAGGCCCGAAGGCCACCCAGGTCTTGCCGGTCAGCGTCCTGTCGGCGCGTGTGGTTGTCTCGTTCGTTGTTCCAGTGCTCACCGTTGAGCTCCCTTCCTTACGCTGGCAGTTGCCAGAGACTGCCCGGCCCTAGGAGGCCAGGACGTATTCCGCAAAACTCTTGCGGATCTTGTTCACCTTAGGCACGGCCACCGCCATGCAGTACCCCTGTCCGGGATTCTTCGCGAAAAAGTCCTGATGGTAGGACTCCGCCTCGTACCAGATGCCGAGCGGTTCGATCGTGGTGACGAGGCCGCCGTCCCAGTATTCGCCGGCCCGGTCGCGGGCCGTCTCGAAGGCCGTCTTCTGCTCCTCGTGCTTGTAGAACATGGCCGACCGATACTGGGTTCCCACGTCGTGGCCCTGCCGGTTGAGCTGCCGTGGGTCGTGCAACGAGAAGAACACGTCGAGAATCACGTGCGCCGGGATCACCTCGGGGTCGAAGGTCACGGCGACCGCTTCCGCGTGGCCGGTCAGGCCGGTGCACACGTCGTCGTAGCTCGGGTTCACGGTGCTGCCTCCCGTGTATCCGGAGACGACGTCGCTCACACCGCGAAGGGTGCGGTACACCGCATCGAGACACCAGAAACAGCCGCCGGCGAGAACGAATGTTTGCATGCTGAAAGCCTACTTTCTTAGGGCTGAGGGAGGCGGGTCAACCGCCAATATTCACAACCACCGTTTGGGGCCCGTCATTCCCCGTAGCGGGGCCGCCCTAGGCTTGTCTGATGACTTACGTTGCTGCGACCGACCGCTACGAATCCATCGAGTACAAGAGGGTGGGGCGGAGCGGACTCAAACTCCCCGCCGTGTCGCTCGGGCTGTGGAACAACTTCGGATTCGACCGCCCGATCGAGACGCAGCGCGCGATCCTGCGTCGCGCCTTCGACCTCGGCGTCACGCACTTCGACCTCGCGAACAACTACGGGCCGCCCGCGGGAAGCGCCGAGACGAACTTCGGCCGCATCTTCGCAGACGACTTCCGCCAGCACCGCGACGAGCTCATCATCTCTACTAAGGCCGGCTACGACATGTGGGACGGCCCATACGGCGAGTGGGGATCGCGCAAGTACATGCTCGCCTCCCTCGATCAGAGCCTCGAGCGGATGGGTCTCGACTACGTCGACATCTTCTATTCGCACCGACCGGATCCCGAGACCCCGATCGAGGAGACCATGGGCGCTCTCGCGACCGCCGTCACCTCCGGCAGGGCCCTTTACGCGGGCATCTCGAACTACAACACCGAGCAGACCATCGCCGCGCACAGGGCACTCGCCGAGCACAAGATCCCGCTGCTCATCCACCAGCCGCGATTCAACATGTTCGACCGTCACATCGAGACCGAGGGACTGCTGCCTGCACTGGACGACCTCGGCATGGGCAGTATCGCCTTCTCCCCGCTCGCCCAGGGCATGCTCACCGACCGCTACCTCACGGGGATCCCGGCCGACTCGCGTGCCGCCGAGGGGCGCTGGATCAACTCGGAGAACATCAACGAGACGTACCTCGACCGCGCCCGTGCCCTCAATGAGATCGCCGCCGGCCGCGGGCAGAGCCTCGCCCAGCTCGCCCTCTCCTGGGTGCTCCGTCACCCGCAGGTCACCTCGGCGCTGATCGGCGCGTCGAGTGTGGCCCAGCTCGAGAACAACATTTCCGCGCTCGAGAGCGCGCCGCTCAGCCAGGAGGAGATCGCCGCGATCGAACCGTTCGCGGTGCACGGCACCGGCATCCGGTAGTGGCGACACCGGCGGATGTCGGTGGCGGCCCGTAGCCTGATCCCACATTGACAGCCGGGGCCGGCCACTATTCGAGGATCGCACATGACCACTCTCGCCTTTGTGGGGGATCTTCCCCTCGTCCGCCCGGGAATCACCCTCGTGCAACTGCACGACGAGCTGTGGCGCGTCACCCGCCCGCAGGGTGACGTGCTCGGGTACATCGAACAGTTCCGCGTTCGAGACGGGCTGCGCTTTCGGGCGAAGCGGTTCATGCCCCACCAGCGACGCTTCATGGTGATGGGCGAATTCTGGAGCATGGACGACGCGATCGAGTGCTTTCGGACGAGTTGACGCCATCTCGGAGGCCGGGTGAGTCTGACTTGGTTTCAGACTCGCCCTCACCGCATTCCCGCGCGTCGCACGCGTCGGGTTAGTGTGCGGGCATGCAGTGGTGGAATGACTTCCTAGGGTGGCTCTCTTCTGACGACGGGGCGCGCATCATTTCGAGCGCCGTCATCCCGTTCCTCGCGATTCTCATCGCGGGCATCGTGGCGGCGGCGATCGGGCGAGGCTCGGCAAAGCGCGTCATCGCGCTGAGCGACCGTGAGGTGAAGGCCTCCGCGGTGACCGCGCTCATCAGCGCCGCGCGCAAGGCGGCGGTGTGGAACACTCTGCCCGCGCCGGAGCAGCAGCACATCGACCACCTCATTGGCGACGCCGACATCCGACTGCGGCTGCTGCCGGTGCCTGGCACCGCCCTGGCCGCCGACTGGGCGAGTCACGAGATCATCAGCATGAAGCGAAACGCCGTGTCGTTCAGCTTCCAGGCGGAGCAGTCCCTGCTCGTCTTTCGCGATCGCCTGATCGAGTGGCAGGCCCGGCCGAGCCGCGCGAAGAGGCTGTTTAAGAACGACCTCGACTCCTGGGCCTACGATTCGTCGCTGAGCGAACAGGAGCTGGTGCACAACCAGCAGGCCTGGGCGGCCGCGCAGGTCGCGAAGACAGGCCCCGTGGACACCGTGACTTCCGCCGCCATTGCCGCTCCTACCGTCGCAGCAGCCGCCGCTCCTCCGGCCTCCAAGCCCTTCGCTCAGTCGCGTTTCTCGCGCCCGGCCACCGTGCCCGTCGAGGCGACGGAACCCGCCCACAAACCGGCCAGCACCGAACTGGCCAGCACCGAACCTGCCGCCAGCGAGCCGGTGCCCATCGCTTCGACAAGCGCTGCTTCGACAAGCGCCGCTTCGACAAGCACATGGCCGACCAGCACCGCGCCGCCCAGCACCGCTTCGACCAGCACCGGGCCGGCGGTCGCGCGGACCCCGGAGCCGTCGCCGCCCGCCGCGGCGGAGCCTGACGCACCGGAGTCGGAGACCGTCGAACACGAGATCGTCGAACCGGAATCACCGCAGCCGGCGAAGACCGAGCACCTCGAGGAGATCGTCGTGGACGACGACGGGCAGGACGAGTATCTCCCCGACCTTGTGGAGCCCGCGACGGAGGAACCCCGTGACGTGAGCCAGGCCTCGGTGTTCGCCCCGGACGACGAGAACGGTCACGACCACGATCGCGAGAGTCGCGACCGCCAGGACCACGAGCACAACGAGCACAACTAGCCGGGCGACCGCCTCGGCGGCTCAGTCGGCGCTCGGCGCCTCGGCGGTGGCGAAGAGCCTTCTGGCCAGCGGCGCCGTGAGGGCGGCCACCGTCGTCGCCATGAACAACCCGGCGAGCGCGTAGGCCGCGATCAGTCCCTGCATGGGCGTCGTCTCGTCGATGAACGGGGACGGCAGCATCGTCCAACCGATGCCCACCGCCCACGCGCCGGCGTTCGCCGGGATCCAGACTGCCGCCCGGGGTATCGTGCGCCTGATGGTCAGGTATTGCAGCGTGGGCATGGCCACGAGCCCGGCCAGGCCGAGCACAACAACCGCGACGATCACCGCGGCGACCGGGAGCGCGCTGGACTGGGCGATCGCCGAGATGCCGAGGCCGCACGACCAGGCGATCGCCGCCCCGAGCGCGGTGGCTCCGATCCAACCCCACAGTGGCGGCGGACGACGGAATCGCCTCGCCGCGAGTGCCTGGGCCGTGCCGAGGAGCGCGCCCTCGGCGATGCCGGCCAGGATGAGCAGCGGCACCTGCCATCGCTCCAGCGAAGGGCTCGCGGTGAGTGCCCCCGTCGCCGCCGGAACGAGGAAGCCGATGGCCTCCCCGACGGTGACGAAGAGGATCCAGCGACGCTTGAACCGGAGGGGCTGCTGGCTGGTGCCGGCGGCGTGGTCCACCTGCGCGATCGACATGCTGCCGCCTCCCTCCGTGCCCGGTCTGCGCCGAGAGTGTCAGGATGCGCCGAAACCGGGCCGCGCGCCAGGGTCGAAGGTCACAGGGACGAAGGTCACACGGCATTGAGGCCCGGCGAATAGGTGCCCCCGGCAGGATTCGAACCTGCGACCAAGAGATTAGAAGGCTCCTGCTCTATCCCCTGAGCTACGGAGGCGGGCGAGTCCAACTTTAGCGCAGGCGCGTCACACGGCCTTGGCGAGCGCTACGAGCACCTGGTTGAGAGTCGGCACGCCTTCCGCGCGGAACACCTCGGCGTCATCCCCGTCGAGCACGATCACTGTGGGAGTGGAGCGCACGCCCGCCTTCTCGGCCTCTGTGGTGTCTCTCGCGACATCCAACTCGGCGATCTTCAGCGCCGGCACGAGCTTCGACGCCTGGTCGAGCACGGCTCGTGTCTGCATGCACGGTTCACAAAACGACGACGCGAAGAAGATGAGTTGCACGCTCTATCCAACCCGAGAGGCGGCCGGCTGATTCCCTACTGGCGTCCGCCGCGGTCCTCGGGAGCCTCGACGGGCTCGCTGTCTGCGAGGTCGAAGTCGTAGACGACGTGGTACTGGCCGCCGACCTCGGTCCAGCTGGAGCGGGTGTAGTCGAGCAGCGTCTCCTTGCCGTCCACCGCCGTGAGCACGGTGATCTCGTCGTCGACGCTCCCGTCGGTGCTGATTCGCCGGTCGACCTGCCCGTCGTTGGGGCCGCCCTTGTAGAGAACGATGTATTCGTCGCCGTGGGCGAGCGTGGGGAGTGCGTCAGTCATGCTGCATTACTACCACGCTCCGATGGGTGATGCGATCGGCGCGCAGAATCCCGGCGATTCTGGTTTACATGGCTTAGCTATATAGTTTTGCTATATACTTGCCAGATGCCTACCGAACGTTCGCGCCTTCTCGAAGACCTCATCGTCTCCGCCCACCGCCTCACCCGGGTCGCCGCCCAGCTGACCGGCAGCACGACCCCCGCCGCGGTGTGGCGCACCCTCTCGATCCTCACCACCGACGGGTCGCTCCGGGTGGGCGACCTCGCCAGGGCGAGCCGGGTGACCCAGCCGACAATGACCAAGCTCGTGCAGCACCTCGCCGAGGAAGAGCTGGTGTACCGCATCGCCGACGTCGACGACTCCCGGGCCTGGCTCATTGCGATCACCCCGAAGGGCACGACGGCGCTGGAGAACTGGCGCCGGGAACTGGCCGAGGCCCTCTCCCCCGTCTTCTCCGACCTCACGGACGACGAAGCGACGATCCTCGAGAAGGCGGTCGCCATCCTCCAGGTGCACACGAGCACGACACGGAAGGTGGCCTGATGGCCGGGCACGACACGACACGCGGTACGAGCATCCTCAGGCAGCCCAAGGAGGTGTGGGCGGTCGGCCTTGCGAGCGTCGTCGCGTTCATGGGCATCGGCCTGGTCGACCCGATCCTGCCGGCCATCGCCAAGGAACTCTCGGCCACCCCGACCCAGACCGAGCTGCTCTTCACGAGCTACCTGCTGATCACCGGTGTCGCGATGTTCTTCACGAGCTGGTTGTCCAGCCGAATCGGCGCGAAGCGCACCCTGATGATCGGGCTCGCGCTTATCGTGCTCTTCGCGCTCGCCGCCGCCCTGAGCGGGAGCGTCGAAGACGTCATCGCCTTCCGGGCGGGCTGGGGGCTCGGAAACGCGCTCTTCATCTCGACCGCCCTCGCGACCATCGTCGGCGCGGCGAGCGGCGGCACGTCATCGGCGATCATCCTCTACGAGGCCGCCCTCGGGCTCGGCATCGCGATCGGGCCGCTGCTCGGCGGCCTGCTCGGCACGGTTAGCTGGCGCGGACCGTTCTTCGGCACTGCGGTGCTCATGGCCATCGCCTTCATCGCGATCTCGGTGCTCCTCGGCGAGGAGGACCGCGCGGCGCGGGTTCCGACGCGCCTGTCTGCCCCGTTCCGCGCCCTCGCCAACCCGGCGATCGCGATCCTGGCCGCCGCCGCGCTCTTCTACAACATCGGATTCTTCGTGCTGCTCGCCTACACGCCGTTTCCCCTGCACATGGAGGCGATCGGACTCGGCCTCGTCTTCTTCGGCTGGGGGCTCTCGGTGGCGGTGACCTCGGTCTGGATCGCGCCGCTTCTCACCGCACGACTGCGGCGCACCACCGTGCTCGTTACGGTTCTCCCGCTGCTCACCCTCGACCTCGTGGGCGCTGGAGTCTTCATCGACTCGCAGCCGGGCCTCATCCTGTGCGTGATCATCGGTGGAATGCTGCTCGGTGTGCTCAACACCGTGCTCACCGAGTCGGTCATGGAGGCGACGGACCTGCCGCGCTCCGTGGCGTCGTCGGCGTACTCGGGAGTGAGGTTCCTCGGCGGGGCGGCCGCTCCCCCGCTCGCGACCCTGCTCGCCGCGGCCTTCTTCCCCGCGATGCCGTACTACGTGGCCGGCGGATCCGTGCTCATCGCGGCGATCATCGTGCTCTGCGGGGTGAGGCAGCTGGCGAGGGTGAACTCGGGCGCCGAACCGCTCCTCGTCGAGGCTGAGGCGATCACCGCGGGCGAGCTGGCGTAGAGCGCCGCCCACGGGCTCCCGCGACCGGACGCCGCTGCGCAACGATAGAATTCAGGGATGTCTGCCTCCTCCGACCGCCTCGTCTGGATCGATTGCGAAATGACGGGACTCGACGTCGAAATCGACGAGCTCGTCGAGGTGGCGGTGGTCATCACCGATTTCGACCTCAACCTCATCGACCCGGGGTTCGACATCGTGATCAGGCCCGACCATGCGGCCATCGACAACATGAACGACTTCGTGCGCAACATGCACACGGAATCGGGCCTCATCGAGTTGATTCCGGATGGCGTGAGCCTCGCCGACGCCGAGTACGCCGTGCTCGAGTACATTCTCAAGTTCGTGCCGGCCGAGCAGCACGCTCCCCTCGCCGGCAACACGATCGGCACCGACCGAACCTTCCTCGCCAAGTACATGCCGCGAGTGGACCGCCACCTGCACTATCGCAACGTCGACGTGTCGTCGATCAAGGAGCTCTCCCGCCGGTGGTTCCCGCGCATCTACTTCAACTCCCCGGCCAAGAACGGCGGACATCGCGCCCTCGCGGACATCCTCGAGTCGATTCGCGAGCTCGACTACTACCGCAAGGCCGCCTTCGTGACCGATCCGGGGCCGACGACGGAGGAAGTGCAGACCATTTCCACCTCCGTGGTGGAGAAATTCCTCCCGCATCTGCACTAACCGCTCGCAAGCTGTAATAAGCTAGTGGAGTTGTGTCGGTCATGAATCATCGTGGTCGGCGCGCATGGTGGTCGTAGCTCAGTTGGTAGAGCGCTGGCTTGTGGAGCCGGATGTCGCGGGTTCGAGCCCCGTCGGTCACCCCGATGCTGCAGTGAGCAGCGACGAAGGGCCTCGCGAAAGCGGGGCCTTTCGTCATCTCCGGTGTCGCCGGGTGTGTGAGGGTTGAATCATGACCGAGGTGCTCGAACGGCCAGATCTCGTGGACCTGCCCGAGATCGTCGAGTCGACCGCGCTCGACACGCCCTGGGTGACGATCGTCTGGAATGACCCGGTCAACCTCATGAGCTACGTCAGCTACGTGTTCCGCAGCTACTTCGGGTTCAGCAAGGCCGAAGCCGAGCGGCGGATGCTGCAGGTGCACAACGATGGGCGCGCGGTGGTGGCGACGGGCAGTCGCGAGGAGATGGAGCGGCACGTGGAGGCGATGCACGACTTCGGACTGTGGGCGACGCTCGCGAAGGCGGATGACGCATGAGAGCCTTCAGGCGGGTGGGCGACCTGGTCTCCGCGAAGTTCGAGCCGGCCGAGGCCGATGCGCTCGCCACTATGGCCGGCCAGGTCGCGGCGCTCGTGGCGGATCGCTCGGACTATGAGAGCGATCCGGCCGTTCTGCGTCTGCTGCCCGATGCCTATCCGGACGACGAGGAGGCGTCGGCCGAGTTCCGGCGCTTCACCGCCGACGATCTCGCGGCCCGAAAGGTCGCCAACGCGACCACCCTCGCCCGCTCCCTCGAGGGCGCGGTCCACGCCCGCTCCGCGACGACGGTGACCCTCGACCAGCAGGCGGCGCAGGCCTGGCTGCGGGCGCTCACGGACATCCGTCTCACGATCGCCGCCCGACTCGGCATCGACGACGAGGAGGCGGGCCCCGCGGGCGATCCGCTGCTCCTCGATGTCTACGACTGGCTCGGATTCGTGCAGGAATCGCTCGTCGCGGCGGTCAGCGACTGATGGATGCCCTCACTTCCGACGAGTTCGAACGGCTCGTGATCGCCGAGCTCGACCTCCTGCCGGACGACATGGTGGACGGCCTGGAGAACCTCGTGTTCGTGACCGAGTCGCGGCCGGAAGACGGCTCCCTCGACCTGCTCGGGCTCTATGAGGGCGTGGCGCTGACGGAACGCGGCAACTACGGATTCGGCGAGCTGCCCGACCGGATCGTGCTGTTCCGCGAGCCGCTGCTTTCCGTCTCCGGAGACCTCGACGAGCTGAAGGACCAGATCCACGTGACCCTCGTGCACGAGATCGCGCACTTCTACGGGATCGACGACGACGAACTGCACGAGCTCGGCTGGGGCTAGGTCACCCCACCTCGAGCGGCAGCGTCGGGTCTGCCGACCATTCCTCGAGCGAACCGTCGTAGATCCGTACCGCGGTCACGCCGAGTTCGGCGAGGGTGAGCGCGTTCGCGGCGACGGAGATTCCGCCGCCGCAGTAAAGCAGCACCTCGTCGTCGCCCGTGACACCCTGCGAGGCGTATGCCCCGCGCAGCTCGTCGGCGGCCTTGACGGTGCCGTCCGCAGCGAACAGGTCACGCGCCGACACGTTGACGCTTGCCGGGATGTGCCCTCGGCGCGAGTACCGGGTGGGGTCCGCGCCGGTGAAGCTCCCGGCGGGCAGGCCGCAGACCAGCGGACGCGAGTCGTCCTTCGCGCGGCTCGCGAGCTCCTCCTTGGTGATCCAGGCGTCGCGCACCGCCGTCGCCGTCCACGGTTCGGCCGCGGCCGGGCCATCCGATTCCCCGGAGTCGATCGGGAGGCCGGCAGCCTGCCAGGCCGCGAGTCCGCCGTCGAGCACCCGCGCATCCACGCCGATCCAGGTGAGGAGGTACCACAGGCGCGCGGCGAAGAGCCCGCCGGTCTGGTCGTAGACGACGACCGCGTCGCCGGCGCCGACGCCCAGCCTGGCGAGTTCGTCGGCGATCGCCTGCGGATCGGGATGCGCGTAGTGCACGGCCGCCGAGGCGTCGGAGAATTGCGTCGCGACATCGACGTGCCGGGAGCCGGGGATGTGGGCCGCCAGCCAGCGCGCCCGGCCGGACTCTGTGCGGTAGTCGCCGTCGAATTTCGCCGGGAGCAACACGAAGCTCGCGTCGAGCACGGCGGGAGGCGCGGTCCCGTCCAGGGCGGCGGCGAGTTCGGGGGCAGTGATGAACGGAGTAGTCATGACAACGACGCTAGTCCGTTCACGATCGCCGCGACATCGTCATCGTCGAGCACGAGGTCGGCGCAGTCGCGCGGCCTTTCGCGCGCGGCGAACGCCCCTTCCTGGGCCGCCCAGCGGTCCCAGTATGGGGCGTACAGCTCGCCGTCGCGCTCGAGCGCCCTGGCCTTGCGCGTCGGCTCGTCGAGCTCCACCCAGATGCCGTAGTTCGCGAGCGCCCGGTTCGGCCGGCTGAGGCTGCCTGAGCCCTCGATGACGAGGGGGCGGGAGGGGTCCAGGTCGTGCCACTCCGCCGCGGCCCCCGCCTCCCAGTCCCAGCGCCGCCAGCGCGGCTCGGCAGACAAGACGTACTCGCGCACGTGCTCGCTCGCCGCCTCGAGGCCGTCCCAACCCGGGTAGATGTCGTCGAGCCGCACGAGCTGGGCGCCGAGCGCCGGGGCGAGGGCGGTCGCCAGAGTGGTCTTGCCGGAGCCGGAGCCGCCGTCGATGAGCACCACCGGGCGGTCGGCCCGGCGGATCGAAACCAGGAGCGCCCGGGCGTCGGTCACGAGAGCACGAACTTCCAGGTGCCCAGCGAGACAGCGACCGTCACCGCGAGCACGGCTATCACGACGGCAATCGCCACGAGCATCCACTCGCGCCGGCCGAAGGTCGACTCCCTCGCCCAGGTGCGTTCGCGCCGCGACCCGAAGCCCTTCGCCTCCATCGCGGTGGCGAGCTTGCTCCCCCGCCGTACCGAAAGCACCAGGAGCGAGAATCCCTGGCCGGCGATGCGGGCCACCACGTTGGCGTCGCCGACGCCGCGCGCCCGCCGCGCGAGGGCGAGGAATCTCCAGTCCTCGATGAACAGCCCGACGAGCCTCAGGCCGGCGAGACCGCCGATCACGAAGCGCGACGGGAGGCGAAGCACCTGGCCGAGCCCGTCGGCGAGGTCGGTCGGGTCGGTCGTGGCGAACAGCACGATGCCCGGCAGGCCGATCGCCAGGATGCGCACCCCGATGGCGACACCGAGCGAGACGGAGCCCTCGGTGACGGAGACGAAGCCCCACTGCCAGAGGAGCGCACCCGAGTCCCGGCCGTAGAGCACGGTCGTGAGGCAGGCGAGCGGTGCGGCGAACCACAGGGGTGCGGTGCGCAGCCAGAATTGGCGGGCCGCAAGCCCGGCGAACGGGAGGAGGAGAGCCTCGAGCACCAGCGCGACGAGGGCCGACGCCCAGTCGATCGACAGCAGAAGAACGAGGGCGAGCAGGATGGCGGCAATGAGCTTGGCCACCGGGTTGATGGCGGCGATCGCGCTCGGCCGGATCTCCGGGGTGATGAGGCTCACACGATCGCCCCCATGGCCAGGGTGTCGAGCCGAAGCACCCGCTCCGCGAGCGCGTCGATGAAGTCGGTGTCGTGGGTCACGGCGAGCACCGCACACCCGGCGTCGAGGAGCTCGGCGAGGAGGGCCACGAGCTGGCCCCAGGTGCGGGAATCCTGGCCGAAGGTCGGCTCGTCGAGAAGCAGGATCCGGGGCCTCGTGGCGAGCGCGGTCGCGACGGACAGGCGCCGCTTCTCCCCGCCGGAGAGGGTGAACGGGTTCGCGGCGGCGAGATGTTCGAGGTGCAGCGCGGCGAGCAGCTCGTCAACCCTGGCCGTGACGGCACCCGCGTCGAGCCCCGCGGCGCGCGGCCCGATCGCCAGTTCCGCACGAACGTGCGGGGCCAGGAACTGGTGCTCCGGGTCCTGGAAGACCATGCCGATTCGCGGGAGCAGCTGCTTGGAACGCCACCGATGCGGGGCGGTCGACGCCTCGCTCGCGAGCGCCTGCTCGGCGACGAGCCCGCCACCGACCGGCGGCACGAGCCCGGCGAGGGTGAGGGCGAGGGTCGACTTGCCCGACCCATTGCGCCCGGTGATCGCCACGGCATCCCCCGACGCCACGGCGAGGTTGATTCCCGCGTTGACAACGGTGGGCGCGCGCCGCCCGAAGCCGGTGCGACCGACGGAGAGTCCGGATGCAGTGAGCAGCGGAATCCGCGCGCCCGGGGGCAGAGGTGCCCTGGTCGGCCGTCGCGGCGGGTGGCCGGGCACCCACACGCCGGCCGCTGCCAGGCGCTCGCCCTCCCGCTCGAGCACGACTCCGGGCGCTCCGTCGGCCGCGAGGCCGCCGTCGGCGCCGAGCACCACCACCCGGTCAACCACTCCCTGCCACACCGCGACGCGATGCTCGATCACCACGAGGGTCGCCCCGGTCGCGTCGAGCACCCTGGCCACGGCATCCCGCACCTCCCGTACTCCCTCGGGGTCGAGGTTCGCCGTCGGCTCGTCGAGCAGCAGCAGTCGCGGGCGCATCGCGACGACCCCCGCGAGGGCGAGGCGCTGCTTCTGCCCGCCCGAGAGACTGGACGTGGGGTGGTCGAGCGGCAGGTCGAGCCCGACGGCGGCGAGCGCCTCAGGCACCCTCCGCCAGATCTCGTCCCGAGGCACACCGAGGTTCTCGCAGGCGAAGGCGACGTCGTCGCCGACGCGCGCCAGCACCACCTGGGAGTCCGGGTCCTGCAGCACCAGACCCGCCTCGCCGCGGGCGCTGACCGGGCGATGCCCGTCGATGAGGAGTTCGCCGCGCTGGTCGCCCTCCTCGTCTCCCCCGAGCACCCCGGCGAGGGCCTGGATCAACGTCGACTTGCCGGCGCCGGATGGGCCGAGCAGCAGCACGCGCTCGCCGGGCGCCACCGAGAGGTCGAGGTCGCGAACGGCGAACGCGCGACGGGAGGCGTGGCGCCACCCCCACCCGGAGGCGGTGATCCGCACGCCGCCCGCAGCCGGGCCGGGACTCATGGCGCCGGGGTGGCCTCGGTGCCCGAACCCGAACGGCCAGACTCGGACCGGCCAGACTCGGACCGCTCCGACTCCGACTGCACGGCCGCGAGCCGGCCAGAAGCGAACCTGCTGAGCGCCCCCGACCTCGCCAGACCCCTGGCGGCCAGCCAGGAGAGCAGGCCGGCGATGACGATCCCGGACACGACGGCGGAGACGAAGTAGACGGCCTTGAAGCCGAAGTCGAGCGCCGCGTAGTCGGTGAAGTTCGTGTCGAGCAGGCCGACGGCGACTCCGGCTCCCGCCCCGGAGAGCAGCACGACGCCGAGGCGCCAGTTCGAGTAGAGGAACGCGACGAGCACGAGCTCGGCCCCGAGTCCCTCGACGACGCCCCAGATCAGGGTGGAGAAGCCCCACTGCGTGCCGACGAGCATCGACACGACGGCCGCGACGACCTCGGTGTAGAGCGCCGCTCCCGGCTTTCTGATCACGATTCCACCGAGCACTCCCGCAAAGAGCCAGCCTCCCGCGAGGAGGCCGGCCAGCCCGGGGGCGAACGCGAGGGCCGCGCTGAGCGGCGTCCACGCGAGTCCCCAGGCCCAGAAAATGACGCCGCTCGCGACGCCGATGACGCTCGCCACCACGATGTCGACCACCCGCCACCGGGCGCTGAATGCTCGGGGCTGTCTGGTGATGGATGCTGTTGCCGTGTTCATTGTCGTGCCCTTTCGGTTAAGAGGGCACGGGTGTGGGTTGCCACAGGGTGTGGCAACCCGGAGAGAAACTGCCTCCCTGCGCTGGCATGATCCAGATCAGGTTCGACGGTCGAAGCTTGGAGAAGCTTCCTCTCAGCCCGGCTCACCGGACTCCCGTGTTCGCTCTCAATCCTAGCCGCCGGCATCCGCTCCCGCACCCCCGGCCCCAACCTCCGCGCGTTCCTCCCCCGCGCGGCCCTCCCCGCGTTTCTCCGGAGGTTTAGGCCGAACCGGCTCGAAAGTACCACGCACCCCCGAGCACTTCTCCGGAGGTTTCGGCCAAACCGGCTCGAAATGCCGCCCATTCCGCCCCAATCGGCCCAGGAACGCCAATACCTCCGGAGAAACGCGTGGGGCGGCGGAGATGCGCGTGAGGAACCTCCGGAGAAACGCGTGGTGCGGATCCGGAGGCGGGACTGGGCCGCCGGGCGGATGCCGTTCTAGGCTCTGCGCATGACGAGTAACTTCGCGATCGCCGCGTTCGACCGTTTCACCGCGGAGCTTCTGGCGAGTGTGTCGTCCCTGTCGGGGGTCGTCGGCCTCGTCGTGACCGGGAGCGCCGCCGACCGGTCCCGCCTCGACGAGTGGTCCGACCACGACTTCATCGTCGTGACCTCCCCGACGGCGACCGAGGCCGTGCGCTCCCGGCTCGACTGGCTCCCCCGGTTCGAGAGTCTGGTCTTCGCCTCCCCGGTGCCCGGCGAGGGCTACCGGGCCGTCTACGACGACGGCCACGTGCTTGAGTTCGATGTCGCGCCCCTCGATGAGATCCGAAGCTGGCAGGCCAACGACTATTCCGTGGTGCTCGACCGGGGCGGTGTCGAGGAGGTCATGGCAGCGATGGCGGCGAAGCACAAGCCGCACGTGAGCATCGACGCCGAGCGGGAGATCGGCCAGTTCCTCCTGCTCATCCTCATCGGCGTTGGTCGCGCTCGCCGCGGCGAGACGCTCATCGCCGGGGCCGCGGTGCGCAACGCCGCCGTCGCGCACCTCGTGAACGTGTGGCAGGAACGGATGCCCGCCGCCGCGCCGCAGCACTCGGACAACCTCGACAACTGGCGTCGATTCGAGCTCGTCTACCCGGAATCCGGGCCCGAGATCGCGCGCGCCGTGGCCCAGGAGGTGGAGCCCGCGGCGCAAGCCTTGCTCGACATCGCGGAGCGGACGATCGCGCCCGGCTGGGCGGGCTGGCCGGACGACGCGGTCGCCGCGGTGCGGCGCCGGCTGGGCTGGTAAGAACCGATTTGGCCGCCCTGTCAAGGGTCCAACCCGGTTCGTGCGGCACGTCCGATTCGGGTTACGGTGACAACAGCATAATCAGGGAGAATCATGGAAACCTGGCCCGGATCGGCCTACCCGCTCGGCGCAACGTTCGACGGAAGCGGCACGAACTTCGCCCTCTTCAGCGAGGTCGCAGAGAAGATCGAACTGTGCCTCTTCGACGCGGACGGCGTGGAGACGCGAGTCGAGCTCGTCGAGGTGGACGCGTACGTGTGGCACGCCTACCTGCCGTCAGTGCAGCCTGGGCAGCGCTACGGCTATCGGGTGCACGGCGAGTACGATCCGAAGTCCGGCAAGCGCTGCAACCCCAACAAGCTCCTGCTCGACCCGTACGCCAAGGCAACCTGCGGCGACATCGACTGGGAACCGGCCCTCTTCTCCTACAACTTCGGCGACCCCCTCTCGGTTAACAACGAGGACTCTGCGAAGCACATGATGATGGGCATCGTCATCAACCCGTTCTTCGACTGGGCCGGGGATCGGCATCCGCGGGTTCCGTACAACGACACGGTGATCTACGAGGCGCACGTCAAGGGGCTCACCGAACTGCACCCGGACGTGCCGAGGGAGCAGCGCGGCACCTTCGCCGGGGTCGCCCACCCCGCGGTCGTCGAGCACCTGCAGAAGCTCGGTGTCACCGCCATCGAGCTCATGCCGGTGCACCAGTTCGTGCAGGACTCGACCCTGCTCGAGAGGGGCCTGAGAAACTACTGGGGCTACAACACCATCGGGTTCTTCGCCCCCCAGAACAGCTACTCGTCCACCGGCGACGAGGGCCAGCAGGTGCAGGAGTTCAAGGGCATGGTGCGATCGATGCACGATGCCGGCATCGAGGTGATCCTCGACGTGGTCTACAACCACACCGCGGAGGGCAACCACCTCGGCCCGACGCTCTCGTTCAAGGGAATCGACAACGAGGCATATTACCGGCTCGTCGAGGACGACCAGCAGTTCTACATGGACTACACCGGCACCGGCAACTCGTTCAACGTGCGACACCCGCACTCGCTGCAGCTCATCATGGACAGCCTGCGCTACTGGGTGATCGAGATGCACGTCGACGGCTTCCGGTTCGATCTCGCGTCGACACTCGCGCGCGAGTTCTACGACGTCGACAAGCTCTCCACCTTCTTCGAGCTCGTGCAGCAGGATCCGATCGTCTCGCAGGTCAAGCTCATCGCCGAGCCGTGGGATGTCGGCCCGGGCGGCTACCAGGTGGGCAACTTCCCGCCGCAGTGGACGGAGTGGAACGGCAAGTACCGCGACACCGTTCGCGACTTCTGGCGGGGTGAACCCTCCACCCTCGGCGAGTTCGCGTCCCGGCTCACCGGGTCTGCAGACCTGTACGAGGGTGATGGCCGACGGCCGGTCGCCTCGATCAACTTCGTGACGGCGCACGACGGTTTCACGATCGCCGACCTCGTCTCGTATAACGACAAGCACAACGAAGCGAACGGCGAAGAAAACAACGACGGCGAATCGCACAACCGCTCCTGGAACAGCGGTGTCGAGGGGCCGACGGATGACCCGGCCATTCTCACCCTGCGCTCTCGCCAGCAACGCAACTTCCTCGCCACCCTGCTGCTCTCCCAGGGGGTGCCGATGATCCTGCACGGCGACGAGCTCGGCCGCACCCAGCAGGGCAATAACAACACCTACGCGCAGGACTCCGATATCTCCTGGGTGCACTGGGACACGGCGGACCAGCCGCTCATCGAGTTCGTCGCCGCGGTGGCCAGGCTGCGCAAGGACCACCCGACGTTCCGCCGCAAGAGCTTCTTCGATGGCCGCCCGGTCAAGCGGGGCGAGGGCGAACCGCTGTCCGACATCGTCTGGCTCACGCCCGCTGGCGAGGAGATGGAACCGGAGAACTGGGACGCCGGGTTCGGTCGCTCGATCGGTGTATTCCTGAACGGGAATGGAATCCAGGGTCGGGATGCGCGAGGCCAGACGATCACCGACCTCAACTTCGCGATCTTCTTCAACGCGCACGATGAGGCCGTGGGCTTCACCCTCCCCTCGGCCGAATTCTCCGGCGCGTGGGAGATCGTGATCGACACCTCCGGCAAGCTCGCCGACTCCGCGCCCCGCAAGGCGGGAGACGTCATCTCCGTCGAGCTGAAGTCGCTGGTCGTGCTGCGCGCCTGGCTCGCCCCCGAGGTGGAGGTCGACCACTCGGTGGCCGCGTCGCTGATCTCCCTCGCCGGAAATCCGAGCTCGACGGCCGCGGTGAAGCCGGAGGTGAGCTGATGCGCATCCCCCGTTCCACCTACCGCCTGCAGATCCGCGAATCCTTCGACCTGAACGCGGCGGCGAACATCGCCGAGTACGTGCGCGATCTGGGCGCCGATTGGCTCTACTTCTCTCCCCTGCTCACCGCCGAGGCGGGCTCGGACCACGGGTACGACGTGACCGACCACTCAAGAGTCGACCCGGCCAGGGGAGGCGAGGCCGGACTGGATGCCGCGTCCGCCGCCGCCCGGTCGCTCGGGCTCGGCGTGCTCGTCGACATCGTGCCGAACCACGTCGGCGTGCAGACGCCGCACCAGAACGCGTGGTGGTGGGACGTGCTCACCCACGGCCAGGCCTCCCGCTACGCCGAGGCGTTCGACATCGACTGGGAGTTCGGCAACGGCAGGCTGCGCATCCCCGTGCTCGGCGACGACTCCCTCGACGACCTCGAGATCGTCGACGGCGAACTCCGCTACTTCGACAACCGGTTCCCGATCGCCCCCGGCACGGCCGACGATGGTGCCTCCCCGCGAGAGGTGCACTCGCGACAGCACTTCGAGCTCATCGACTGGCGTCGTGCCGACGCCGAACTGAACTACCGCCGGTTCTTCGCGGTGAACTCGCTCGCCGGCATCCGGGTCGAGATCCCGTGGGTGTTCGAGGAGTCCCACGCGGAGATCGCCCGCTGGTTCCGGGACGGCCTCGTGGACGGTCTGCGCGTCGACCATCCGGACGGCCTGGCCGATCCGGCCGGGTATCTCGACGACCTCGCCAAGGCCACCGGCGACAGCTACGTGCTCGTGGAGAAGATCCTCGAGGGCGACGAGCAGCTCCCCACCTCGTGGGCGACGGCCGGAACGACGGGCTACGACGCCCTCGCCGATGTCGACCGAGTGCTCGTCGACCCGGCCGGTCGCTCCGCGCTCGACGAACTCGACCGGCGCCTGCGCGGCACCGACTCGACGGTGTCGTGGTCGGGTCTGATCCACGACACGAAACGCGCGATCGCGGACGGCATCCTGCGCTCCGAGGTTCTGCGCCTCGAGCGCGACCTCGGACGGTCGGTCGAGGCGGTGGAGGCGGACGAGGGTTCGGCGATCTCATCGACGGCGGACGCCCTCGCCGAGTTGCTCGCCTGCTTTGCCGTCTACCGCTCATACCTGCCGCTCGGCCTCGAGCACCTGCACGATGCCGCCAGGCTCGCGATCTCACACCGTGCAGACCTCACAGATGCGATCGGCGATCTCGTCCCGATCCTGAGCGACCCAGACCACCCGGCCGCGATCCGCTTCCAGCAGACCTCCGGCATGGTCATGGCCAAGGGTGTGGAAGACACCGCCTTCTACCGCTACACGCGGCTCGGCTCGCTCACCGAGGTGGGCGCCGACCCCTCGGAGTTCTCGATCGGCACGGCCGAATTCCATCGGCGCCAGCAGTTGCGGCAGGCGAGCTTTCCCGCCTCGCTCACCACCCTCTCCACCCACGACACCAAGCGTGGGGAGGACGTGCGCGCCAGGATCAGCGTGCTCGCCGAGATCCCGGGCGAGTGGGAGTCCGCGCTCGACCGCCTTCGCGAGGCCGCGCCGCTCGGCGACGGGCCGCTCGAGGCCCTGCTCTGGGAGGCCATTGTCGGCGCCTGGCCGGCGAGCCGGGAGAGGCTGCACGCCTACGCGGAGAAGGCGGCCCGCGAGGCCGGCAACTCCACGGCCTGGGACGCGCCGCGGGAGGCCTTCGAACAGCGGATGCACGACCTGGTCGACTCCGCCTTCGATGACCCGGCCGTCACGGCGGTCATCGAGGAGGTGCTCGATCGAGTGCGGGCGGCCGGATGGAGCAACTCGCTCTCCGCCAAGCTCATCCAGTTGACGGCTCCCGGCGTGCCGGACGTGTACCAAGGCAGCGAGCTCTGGGAGACCTCCCTGGTCGACCCGGACAACCGTCGACCGGTCGACTTCGACGAACGCCGCCTCTATCTCGCCGCGATCGACGCCGGCGCGCACCCGCCGGTCGACGAGTCCGGCGCGGCGAAGCTGCTCGTCACGTCGAGGGCGCTGCGCCTGCGCCGCGACCACCCGGAGCTGTTCAGCCGCTACGCCCCACTTCCCGCGTTCGGGCCCGCGGCGCGCCACGTGCTCGCCTTCGACCGGGGCGACGTGGTCACCGTCTCCACTCGGCTGCCGCTCGGACTCGAACTCGCGGGCGGCTGGGGCGCGACCTCGATCATCCTCGCCGGCAGGCCCGTAGTCGACGTGCTCACCGGCACGGAGTTCCCGGGCGGCGAACTGCGTCTGGTCGAGGTCTTCGCCCGCTATCCGGTGGCCTTGTTCGTGCCCTCGGAGCTCCTCGCGACCGGCAGCACGGTGGGTTCGTGAGCTTCGAGGTGTGGGCCCCGGCCGCCGGAAGCGTGACGCTGCTTCTCGACGGCTCGCGGCATCCGATGAACCACGGGTCCGACGGATGGTGGAGCGCCCCGGCGGGGCTCGACGGCACCGACTTCGGGTTCCTGCTCGACGACGACGAGACGCCGCTGCCCGATCCCCGCTCGAGACGGCAGCCCGAGTCCGTGCACGGCCTCTCCCGCACCTTCGACCCGGCCGCCTTCGCCTGGACGGACGACGCCTGGACCGGGCGACAGCTCGCCGGCGGGGTGATCTACGAGCTGCACCTCGGCACCTTCACGCCGGGCGGCACCCTCGACTCGGCCATCGAGAGGCTCGATCATCTCGTGTCGATCGGCGTCGACTTCGTCGAACTGCTCCCAGTGAACGGGTTCAACGGAACCCACAACTGGGGCTACGACGGGGTGCTCTGGTACGCCGTCGCCGAGGTGTACGGCGGCCCCGCCGCGTACCAGCGCTTCGTGGACGAGTGCCATGCCCGCGGCCTCGGCGTGATCCAGGATGTCGTGTACAACCACCTTGGGCCGAGCGGCAACTATCTGCCTCGCTTCGGCCCATACCTGCGCGAGGAGGGCGCGAACACCTGGGGCGACTCGGTGAACCTCGACTCTCCGGAGGTGCGGCGCTACGTGATCGACAACGCGCTCATGTGGCTGCGCGACTACCACGTGGACGGGCTGCGGCTCGATGCGGTGCACGCCCTCGTCGACGGGTCTCCGACGCACATCCTCAAGGAACTCGCCATCGAGACGAGCGCGCTGTCGGCATTCCTCGGCCGGCCGCTCACCCTGATCGCCGAGTCCGATCTCAACGACCCGCTGCTCATCCGCCCCCGCGAGGCGCGCGGCTACGGGCTCGACGCCCAGTGGAGCGACGACTTCCACCACGCCGTGCACGTCGCCCTCACCGGCGAGATCACCGGCTATTACGCGGACTTCGAACACCTCGACTCGCTTGCGAAGGTGCTCACCCGGGGGTTCTTCCACGACGGCACGTACTCGTCGTTCAGGGAGCGCGTGCACGGCAGCCCGATCGACACCGAGAACATGCCCAACTGGCGGCTCGTCGTCGCCAACCAGAATCACGACCAGATCGGCAATCGCGCCACCGGCGACCGACTGAGCGCGACCCTCGACTACGGGCAGCTCGCGATCGCCGCCGTCCTGACCCTGGCCGGGCCGTTCACGCCGATGCTCTTCATGGGCGAGGAGTGGGGGGCGTCCACACCGTGGCAGTTTTTCACGTCGCATCCGGAGCCGGAGCTCGGAACGGCGACGGCCGAGGGCCGCATCCGCGAGTTCGAGCGGATGGGCTGGGACCCGGCCGTCGTGCCCGACCCGCAGAACCCGCAGACCTTCGAGCGGTCGAAGCTCGACTGGGCGGAATCCGCGGATGGCGACCATGCCCGGCTGCTCGCGGTCTACCGCCGGCTCGCCGAATTGCGGCGCACCGTGCCGGATCTCACCGACCCGCGCTTCGACCGTACGCGCGTCGAGTTCGAGGACACGGCGACCGGCCGCTGGTTCGTGCTGCACCGCGGTTCGACCTCGATCATCGTGAACCTCGCGGACTTCCCGGTCGCCCTGCCGTTCGGCGGCTCGGTGCTGCTCGCGAGTCACCACACGGTCGGCGCCTCAGCCAGCGGTGTGGTGCTGCCGGGCCACTCGGCGGCGATCCTCGCTCGCTGAGCGGCCCAGCGGCGTTTGCCGCCGGACCGGGGCCACTGCGCGCAATCGGGGCCGACGTGTTGGCCCTTTTCGCACGCTGTGGCCCCGGAGGGGTTCGGGCCGGGGCGAAGATCTTCTTCTCGATCGGGATGTTGGCCGCGAGGTAGTACTCGGTGTAGCCGACCGCAGCGTCGAGGTCCGGCAGCGCGAGGGACTGGGCGCCGAAGTCGAGCAGCTTCAGCGTGATGTGCTTCGGGTTGCTCGCGATGTCATCCTGCGTCGCCCGAGCCTTGTCGATGCCGGGCTTGAGGGTGATGAGTCCGGCGCGCTCCAGGATCCACAGGCCCTGCGCCTCGTTGGCCGGGTCGGCGTAGAGGGAGATTGTTGCGCCATCCGGAATGTCCTTTACGGACTTTTACTTGTCCGACCGGAGCCCAAAGCCCCAGCGGAAGACCGGCGTCGCGGCCGTCTGGGTGAAGTCGGGGTTCGCCTCGAGCACCTGGCCGAGCCAGAGCTTGTGATCGGGGCGAACGGACGCAGCTGCGCGGGCCGCGACGGCTGCTCGAACCGGTCCCAGGCCTCCGACCCGATTCCCACGGTGCAGGAGAGGTGGCCGCTGACGTCGCGGAAACCGACGGCGCGCACGAGGCCGCCGAACTCCGGCGCAGGTCGCGCTACCGCCTGCACGAGTGGGCGAATTTGGCGCTAGGACGGCGGTTGAAGCGCCGAATTCGCCCACTCGCGGGTTCGGTGGAAGCGTTGGCGCGGATCCGCTAGTGCTCCTGGCGGGGCAGGTTGCGAGGATCTCCCGGCGGGGCCGTCGATCGGAGCAGGGAGGCCGGCCGGAGCGCTCCCCGGCCGAACCGGGCGCTCACGGCGTCGATCGTGTCCTCGGCCTCGCGCCAGCCCTCGTCCTCGTCCCAGAGGCCCGGTTGCTGGCCGTCCCCCGGGGTGAGCTGTTCCATGCGCACTCCGATCAGGCGAACCGGCGCATGCTGGCCGATCGCCTCGTAGATCGACCGCACCTCCTCGTAGATGCGCCTGCCCACATCCGTCGACTCGGCGAGCGTGCGCGATCGTGTGATGGTGCTGAAGTCGGAGTAGCGCAGCTTGAGCACGACGGTGCGCCCCACCCAGCCGGCCGTGCGCAGCCGCACCGCCACGGCGTTCGCCTGGCGCAGCAGTTCGCGACGCAGCTCGTCGGAGTTGAGGGTGTCCACCTCGAACGTCACCTCGTGCCCGACGCTCTTCTCGTCGGCACGCGGGTTGACCGCGCGGGGGTCCAGGCCGTTCGCCAGGTCGTGCAGTTTGCGCCCGGATGCCTCCCCCACTGCCCGCTTCAGCGCCTCGACCGAGGTCGCGGCGATGTCACCGATGGTGCGCAGCCCGCGGCGGGTGAGCGCCTCCTCGGTCGCCGCCCCGACGCCCCACAGGGCCCCGACGGGCAGCGGATGCAGGAACGCGAGCGTCTGGTCGGCCGGGATCACGAGCATCCCGTCCGGTTTCGCTCGACCGGAGGCGAGCTTGGCCACGAACTTGGTGGATGCGGCACCCACGGAGCAGTGGAGCGCGGTCTCCTCGTGCACTCGGCGGCGGATCAGCTCGCCCACCTCCGCCGGCGAGCCCAGCAGTCCCCGCGCGCCGGCCACGTCGAGAAACGCCTCGTCGATTCCCAGCCGTTCGACGAGCGGGGTGACGTCGTCGAAGATCGCCATGACCGTGTCGGAGTAGTAGCGGTACTTCTCGAAGTGCGGCTCGAGCACGATCGCCTTCGGGCACAGCCGAAGAGCCTGGGAGAGCGGTATGGCCGATCTCACGCCGTACTTGCGGGCCGGGTAGTTCGCCGCCGTCACGACGGAGCGCGCGGAGCGTCCAGCCACCACCACCGGCAGGTGCGCTATCTCGGGCCGGTCGAGCAACTCGACCGAGGCGAAGAAGGCGTCGAGGTCCACGTGCAGGATCGTGGCGGTGCTGCTGTCGACCGAGGCCGAGCTCACCTGCCGAGTGCTGCCGTCCTGTTTGCTCATCCCACAGGCAATCTAGCCGAGGCTTCGGACATCCTCGGCCACCGGCAACAGGCCGAGCCTGGCGAGTCGTTTGCGCGCCGCGACTTCGCTCGTGGAGCTGCGTCCCAGGATCGACCCGACGAGGGCGAGCACCGCCCGCGTGAGGGTGATCGCCGGCCACCACGGCCGCCTGAGGCCGAGGAGCCGGCGGTACTCGCGCGGGATCGACGCGACGGCGCCGCCGAACAGGATGCGGTAGGCCGGCCGCATGCCGCGCGAGATACCCGGGTTGCGGATGAACCTCACCGCCTCGGCCACGCGCTCGTCGCTCGTGAGAGTCCCGGACGCGCGAAACGCCTCCAGTTGCGCCCGCAGCTCCGCCTCGGTGGTCGGCGGGGATGGCACGCCGATGAGTTCCCCCGCCTTCGTCCATTCGCCGACATAGCGGTCGGCGCCGCCGGGGATCGGTCCGCCCCAGAGGTCGTGGCTGCCGAGGAACGCGTCGGTGAAGACCACGTGCACCCAGGAGAGCAGCTCGGGGTCTCCCGCCCAGTACGGCCGCTCGACGCCGTTCGCGTCGAGGTAGGTTCCCCGCACTCGGTCATGGAATCGTTCGACCCGGTTCGACTCGCGCACGGCCATCGCCGTGTCGGAGAACGTCACGCCGATCAGCCACTGGATGGTGCCGGAGAGCCGACCGAGAGGGTCTTCCCGATAGCGCGACCAGTCGTGCACGCCGGCCATCGCCCCGGGGTGGAGGGTCTGCATCAGCAGGGCGCGGATGCCGGCGACAAGCGTGGGCATGCCACCGTGCACCGCCCAGGCGGCCGATCCGACCCCGAAGAACCCCGCGTCGTCGCCCTGCTCGATCTGGTCGACCCAGTCCGGGCGCCCCTGTCGGTCGCCGGTGAATGCGGACAGCACTCGGGATCGCCAGACGGCGGCAAACGTGTTCACGAGAGGACGCTATCCCGCAATGCTGGGAGCCGAATCAACACCCCGGCCCCTGTACCCGGCCGCCCCGCTGGGCCACTTTGGGCCGCGCGGGCGATCAGCCCAGGTGCGCGTGCATCCAGGCGCGCGGGTCGACCGGTGTCGTTCCGCCCTGGCGGATCTCGAAGTGCAGGTGCGCGCCCGTGCTCGCGCCGGTGCTGCCGACGAGGCCGATGGGCTCGCCGACGTGCACGATGTCGCCGACCTTGAGGTGCATCGAGCCGGTCTGCATGTGGCCGTAGGCGCTCACGATGGTCTGCCCATCGATGACGTGCTCGATGGCGACGTGGACGCCGAGGGCGGCGTACCCCGGGTTGTTGGTCTCCACGACCACCCCGGCGGCGATCGCGTGCACGGTGGCCCCGTATCCCGGGTCGAAGTCGACCCCCTCGTGCTGGCTCGAACAGCCCGCACAGGGCGAGACGCGGGGACCGAAGCCGTCGCTGATCGGGGTACCGGCGCCGACCGGCCACTGGAGCGGCGGCGGAACGGTCACCGAATAGCTGTCGTTCCGCTCGACGACCGGCGACGGGAGCGACTCGGACGCCGCGAACTGCTGGAGCACGGGTGCCACGTAGGCGGGCGGTGCCGTCGCCTGCGCGTAGGCAGGCATGGCTACCGCACCGACGAGAAGCGCGGCGAATCCGACGGCCACGACTGCCACGTTTCGACGGAGGAGCCGAACGGTGCGCACGTGGCGGAGGTTGCGTACCGAACGTCCGTTGAGGGCCGGAAGCGACGGGGTCGCCGGCGCCACGGGCTGGGTGACGTACGGACGAACGCGGGCCGCGATCGGCTCGGTTATCGGGTGCGGGGCACGCGCGGACACACGGGAGGAATGTTTGGGCAAGCGGGGTTCTTCCGGATCGCTGCGGCACGCGGGAATCGGGCGCACACTCGGGCACACGCACGACTTCGAGCGCAGATGGAGGCTTCCCGACTCGGGCGGGAGCCTGACCGACGTGGTCCCATCGCTGGCGGAATATTCGCACCAGACGGGGTTCGTTCGTGTCGGCCTTGTTGCTCCAGCCTCAAGGACGAACCTCCGTAAACCCTGTGAAGGAGGAGAGGCTTCTTCGCATCGGCCCGGAAATGACTATTCTGTGGTCACTCGCCGAGCAGGTCGAGCAGCTTGGTGACGGTGTTCCAGTTTCGGGCGGTCACCGGGGCATCGAACTGCTTCCAGAACGACCTCGGCACCCGGGTCTGCTGACTGCCTTTCGGCATCCACTGGTAGATCGCCCGCTCCCCCACGGCCAGCAATTCCGGGGCGATGGCCGCCGCATCCGGCGCTTCGAGCCGGTCGGGCATCGAGCTCGCGAACGTCACGAACGACTTCGATCCGTCGGTCGCGACGGCGAGCAGCGGGTTGGCCTCGGCGATCTCGGCGAAGTCCTCGCCGGCGAGGAGCAGCACACTCGACTGCACGCCGGTGGAGGACAGCACGGCGGCCTCGACGGATCGCGCCGCGTCCACCGCGAGCGGCCCGGACGACGAGAAAACGACGTTGCCGCTGCGCAGAACGGTCCTGACGGCGGAGAATCCGAGACCGCCGAACACCTCGGCGAGGTCGGCCATCGAGATCGCCTTCGCCGTGCCCACGTTAATGCCGCGAAGGAGTGCCACGTAACGAGCCATTCACCGAATGCTACCCGCGACCACACCCGGGGGTCCGGCCGTTCGGCGTAACGTTGGGGGCATGGATTTCAGATATCTCGGCAACAGCGGCCTCAAGGTCTCGGAGCTCACCTACGGCAACTGGCTCACCCACGGTTCACAGGTGGAGAACGACACGGCCATCGAGTGCGTGAAGGCCGCCATCGAGGTGGGCATCACGAGCTTCGACACGGCGGACGTCTACGCCAACACCGTCGCCGAGAAGGTGCTCGGCAAGGCCCTCAAGGGCGAGCGGCGCGAGTCGCTCGAGATCTTCACCAAGGTGTACTGGCCCACCGGGTTGAAGGGTCCGAACGACAGCGGACTGTCGCGCAAGCACATCCTCGAGTCGATCGACGGCTCGCTGCAGCGGCTCAAGACCGACTACGTCGACCTCTACCAGGCCCACCGCTACGACGTGGAGACCCCGCTCGAAGAGACGATGCAGGCCTTCGCCGACGTCGTGCGGCAGGGCAAGGCGCTCTACATCGGGGTTTCGGAGTGGAACGCCGACCAGCTGCGAGCCGGCCACGCCCTCGCGAGGGACCTCGGCATCCAGCTCATCTCCAACCAGCCGCAGTACTCCATGCTGTGGCGAGTGATCGAGGCGGATGTCGTTCCGGCATCTCAGGAACTCGGCATCTCCCAGATCGTGTGGTCGCCGGTGGCCCAGGGGGCACTCACCGGAAAGTACCTGCCGGGAGCGCCACTGCCGAAGGGGACGCGCGCGACGGACAAGAAGGGCGGCGCCGAGACCATCAGGCGCTTCCTTGCGGATGACGTGCTCACCGCCGTGCAGGACCTTCGACCGATCGCCGAGGAGGCCGGCCTCGACCTCGCGCAGCTGGCGATCGCCTGGGTGCTGCAGAATCCGAACGTGGCCTCGGCCATCATCGGAGCCTCGAGGCCGCAGCAGGTGGTGTCCAACGTCAAGGCGGCGGGGGTCACGCTCTCCCCGGACGCGCTCGGCCGCATCGAGTCGGTGATCGGCCATCTCGCCGAGCGTGACCCGTCGCGCACGGTGTCCCCGGACACCCGCCCGTCCTGAGCCGTTCCGACGGCGTGACGCGGTTCGATCGGGGGACAATTCGCACGAAATCATGACGCGTCACCAAAATTCGGAATAATCCCAGGGTCGATGCGCTTGCATGAGACTATGACCAATCTCATTGACACTCATCCCTCGTACGTCGTCGGCACCTGGGCAATCGACCCGACCCACTCCACCCTCAATTTCAGCGTCAAGCACCTCGCGATCAGCAAGGTTCGCGGCTCCTTCGAGAAGTTCGACGTGACTGTCGTCACCGCCGAGGACCCCACCGCCACCACGGTCGAGGCCGTCATCGACATCGCCTCGGTGAACACCAACCAGAAGGACCGCGACGCGCACCTGCGCACGAGCGACTTCTTCCAGGTCGACGAGTTCCCCACGGCCACCTTCACCTCCTCGAGCATCGCCATCACCGGCGACGACTTCACGATCGACGGCAGCCTGACGCTGCGCGGCGTCACCAAGCCGATCACCCTCACCGGCGAATTCGGCGGCATCGTCACCGACGGCTACGGCCAGACCAAGGCGGGCATCGCGGCATCCACCAAGATCAACCGCCAGGACTTCGGCGTGAGCTGGAACGCGGCCCTCGAGGCCGGCGGACTCACCCTCGGCGACGAGATCAGCCTCACCCTCGAGCTCCAGCTCGTGCTGCAGGCCGCCTAACCCACACCCGATTCAGGGGCCCTCGCGAGAGATCGCGGGGGCCCATCATCGTTAACACCGGCCATATACTCCGACAGGCATGCGGCTAACGGTGCTGCTCCACCTCGTGCTCGGCGTGCTCGGCCGGCTCGAGCTGGAAGGTCGAATGGGCAACGTCGAAGTGCTCCTTGAGGCACTCGCTCAGCGCGTCGAGGAGCCGGTCGGTGCGGTTCTCGCTGAAGATGTACGGCTCGACCACCACGTGGGCGGAGAACACGTTCGCCCCGGGAGTGATCGACCACACGTGCACGTCGTGCACCGAGACGACGCCCTCCTTGGAGAGCACGTGCTCGCGGATGAGGTCCACATCGGTGCCGCGTGGCGTGCCCTGGCTGAGCACCCGCAGCGTGTCCCTCATGAGCGTGACGGCCCTGGGCAGGATGAGGGCCGCGATGGCGAGCGAGGCGATCGCGTCGGCGAGTTCGAACCCGGTGAAGAGGATGACCACGGCCGCCACGACCACCGCGATCGACCCGATGAGGTCGCCGAGCACCTCGAGGTACGCCGCGCGCATGTTGATCGAATGCGCCGCCCCGCCGCGAAGCACGAGCAGGGCCGCGGTGTTCGCGATCGCGCCCACCACGGCGACGACGAGCATGAGTGGAGCCTGTACCGCGCCGGCGGAGGTGCCGGCGAGTCGGCCGATCGCCTCGATGAGGACGAATGCCACGACGACGATGAGGATCGCGGCATTGAGGAACGCGGCGAACACCTCCGCCCGGCGGTGCCCGAAGGTGCGCTTGTCCGTGGCCGGGCGCGCGGCCATGAGGGTGGCGATGAGCGCCACGACCAGCCCGGTGAGGTCGGAGAGCATGTGGCCGGCGTCGGCGAACAGCGCGAGCGACCCTGACACGAGCGCGCCGATCAGCTCGACGACGAGCACGACCGCGACGATGCCGATCGCGATGCCGAGCCGACGCCGATTGCCGAGCCCGGTCACCGGATCGACGCCGTGGGAATGCGCGTGCCCGCTCGTATCGTGACCGCCCGCAGCATCCATGGTTCCCACTCTAGGAAGGCCGGCGCAGGTATTCCACCAATCCCGCTAGTCGGGAATGACCACCGTTCTCAGTAGCGATCCGCCCGGTCGGGCGAGAGAGGACAATGGCACAGTGAACTTCGTACCCACCGCGATCGCCGTCGGCGTGCTCATCGCCATCGCGACCGGCCTTCTTCTGGCGCGAGGCATCCCGCGACCCTGGGGGCCGCTTTGGGCGATCGCGCGCGCCGCCCTGCAGCTCGGCCTGCTCACCCTGATCCTGGGCGGCATTATCTCCGATGAACGCTGGGTGGCTGTGGCCCTCGTCGTGATGTTCGGCGCCGCCGTCTACACCGTGTCCCGCCGCGTCGCCCGGTCGCGCGTCGAGGTCGCGATC
Source organism: Lacisediminihabitans sp. (assembly GCF_036569425.1). Lineage (GTDB taxonomy): Bacteria > Actinomycetota > Actinomycetes > Actinomycetales > Microbacteriaceae > Lacisediminihabitans. The sequence continues at coordinate 10,946 of NZ_DATCQQ010000062.1, read as the reverse complement.
GTCGCCGGATCGCTCGCGGTGGGCCTCGCCGTGCCGCTGATCACCGTGTTCGTGTCGGGCGCGATCGAGTTCTCGGGCCGCTACCTGCTCGCGGTCGGAGGGATCATCATCGGCGGCACGATGAGCGTCGCGACCCTCGCCGGGCGGCACTTTCGCGAGGCGCTCGTGAGCCGACAGGACGAGGTCGAGGGTTGGTTGGCCCTCGGCGCGACACCACGGCAGTCGGTGCGGGATCTCGCGACCCGCGCGGTGTTCGGCGCGCTCATCCCCACCACCGACCAGACCCGCACGACCGGCCTCGTCGCGTTACCCGGATCGTTCGTCGGCGCGATCTTCGGTGGAGCATCCGTGCTGCAGGCCGGCGTCTTCCAGCTCGTGGTGCTCACGAGCATCCTCGCGGCGGGGGTCATCACGTCGATGCTCCTCACCACGGGGTTCAGCGGCGCCGTCGGGCTGCTCGGCGTGCGGCTCAGCGACTAGACCGGAAAGACCAGCAGCGTGCTCGACGCAGTGGCGATGAGCTTGCCGTTCGCGTCGTGCACCGTGCCCTCGGCGAAGGCCGCCCGCGTGCCCGGCTTGGTGACGATTCCCACCGCCGTGAGTTGCCCGGTGTCGGCCAGCACCGGCCGCAGGTAGCTCACCTTGATCTCGAGGGACGTGTACCCCTGGCCGCGGGGCAGGGTCGTCTGCACCGCGCACCCGAGCACCGAGTCGAGCAGCGTGCACACGAGCCCGCCGTGCACCGTGCCGATCGGGTTGTAGTGGGATTCGTCCGGATCGCAGGTGAAGGTCACCTTGCCGACCTCGGCGGCGACGGGACGCATCCTCATCAGGTGGACGATCGGTGGCGCCGGAATCACCTCGTCGATGAGGGCCCGGATGTACTCGAGGCCCGACATCGTCTTCGCGAGTTCCGCGCCGATCAGCGGGTCCTCCCAGGTGACGGTCCTCGATCGATCGGTGATCTCGTTCTGGTCCTCGGTGTGCACGGCGTTCCTTCCCGCGCTCCAGCCTAGGTCCGCCCCGTGTAAAGCGAACCTTGACAGCCGATCGAGCGTCAAGGCAAACTTGACAGGTGACCGAGCGAGTGCACGTCGACAGCATCCGAGCCGCCCTGCTGCAGCGTGCGGAGGCCGACGCCGTGCTGGCCGCCGCCGTCGACGAGGCGCGGGAATCCGGGCTCACCTGGCAGGCCATCGGCGACGCCCTCGGCACCTCACGACAGGCCGCGTTCCAGAGATTCGGCCGCCCCATCGATCCCCGAACTGGAGCAACCATGAACACGATCCCCCAGCCCCGCGCCGCCGAACGGGCGGCCGAGGCGTTCGCGCACCTCGCAGCCAACCGTCCACAGGCGGTGGTCGACGAGTTCGACGACACGATGAGGTCGCAGCTCGACGCCGCCAAACTCGCCGCCGCCTGGGCCCAAGTCGCGGCGCTCGTCGGGGCGTTCGAGCGGCAGGGCGAGCCGTTCTCCCGCGCCGCCGACACCCTGACGATCGTGGATGTGCCGCTCGCGTTCGAGGCGGGCGACATGGTGGGGCGCATCGCGTTCGACGCGAGCGGGGCGATCGCTGGGCTCTTCCTGCTCGCGCCGTCCGCCGCCGGGGAGCTGTGATGAAGACGAAACCGGTGCTCGCCTATCTCGCAATCGCCTTCGGCCTGTCCTGGCTGTTCGCGCTCCCGCTCTGGCTCTCCGGCGGCCTGGGGAACCTCTGGTTCCTGGTGATCGCGCTCCTCATCATGGCGACCCCGGCGGCCGCCGCCCTCCTGGTGAGCAGGTTCATCGACCGCCCGACCTCGATCCCCCGCGACCTCGGACTGTGGCCGATCCGGCCGGTGCGCCGCACGCTCGGCTATGCGGGCCTCGGGGTGCTCCTCTCGGTCGCGATCATCCTGGTGGCGCTGCCCATCGGCGCGCTCCTCGGCGTGTACCCGGCCGACTTCGTGCACCTCTCCGGGTTCCAGCAGACGATCGACACCACGCTCGCGTCGGTCGGGGCCCCTCCCCTGCCGGTGCCGATCCAGCTGCTCGCGGCCGCCCAGTTGCTCAACGTTCTCATCGGCACCCTCATCAACACCATCCCGGCTCTCGGCGAGGAGCTGGGCTGGCGCGGCTTCCTCTTTCCGCGCCTGCTCGCGCTCGGTCCGGTGCCGGCCATCCTGCTCTCCGGCGTGATCTGGGGCGCCTGGCATGCCCCGCTCATCCTGCTCGGCTACAACTACCCGACGGCCACGGGCTGGCTCGGCGTGCTCGCGATGATCGGCATGTGCACCGTGGTCGGGGCGATCTTCGGCTGGCTGCGGATCCGGTCCCGGTCGGTGTGGCCGGCGGCCCTCGCGCACGGCGCATTCAATGCGGCGGCGGGATTCGGTCTCGTATTCGCGCAGGCCGGCCGGCGGATCGACACGCTGCAGGCCACCATCCTCGGCTGGTCCGGGTGGATCGTGCCGCTCGTGATCGTCATCGTCCTGGTGGCCACCGGGCGGTTCCGTGCCCGGCCGGCCGCACCGGCTCGCACCGAGGATGCGGTGGGCGCAGCACAGTAGGCGGAATGCGCGGCCCCCCGCCGAACGTTGGAGGAGGCAGGACAACACGATCGGAGCCAGACCATGACGGACCACAGCGACTGGCTGGACCTGCAGAAGCAGGCGCACCGGGAGTTCGCCACGCGACTCGATGGGATCACCGATTGGGACGCCCCCACTCCGGATTCCGAGTGGAACGTGCGGGATCTCGTGCGTCATGTCGTCGAGGAACAACAGTGGGTGCCGCACCTGCTCGCGGGCCGCACGGTCGAGCAGACGATGCGCGACCTGCAGCCTCTCGGCGACGACCTGAGGGCCGAGTGGCGCCTCTACTCCCTCGCGGCCACCGCGGCGTGGGACGAGGCATCACCCTCGACGCTGGTGTGCCTGTCGCGCGACAAGGTTCCGGTGACCGACTACCTGCGCGAGCAGGTGGGCGACGTGACCATCCACTCGTGGGATCTCGCCCGAGCGGTTGGCGCGTCCGAACAGTTGGATGCCGCGCTCATCGAGGCGGTGTGGACCCTCTTCGAGCCGCAGCGCGACACCCTGGCCGCGAGCGGACTCTACGCTCCGCCGGTGCCGCTGCCCGACGACGCCCCACTGCAGTCCCGGCTGCTCGCGCTCACCGGTCGCACCCCCTAGAAACCGGCGACGGCGTGCGGGACGTACGCCGCCTCGAGCTCCGCCACCTCCTCGGAATCGAGGTGGAGTTCGAGCGCGGCCACGGCATCCTCGAGGTGGGAGAGTTTCGTCGCGCCGACGATCGGCGACGTCACCGCCTCCCGCCCGGCCACCCACGCGAGCGCCACCTGAGCCCTCGGAACCCCGCGACGCTGGGCAACTGACGCCACGGCATCCGCCACCCGGCGGTCGGATTCCTCGGCCTGGCGGTAGAGAGTCGCGCCGAACTCGTCGGTCTGCGAGCGTGCGGTCGAGGCGTCCCAGTCGCGCGTGAGCCTGCCGCGTGCGAGCGGGCTCCACGGCAGCACTCCGACGCCCTGATCGAGGCAGAACGGGTGCATCTCGCGCTCCTCCTCGCGGTTGATGAGGTTGTAGTGGTCCTGCATCGACACGAAGCGCGTCCAGCCGTTGAGGTCCGCCGTGTACTGCGCCTGCGCGAACTGCCACGCGAACATGGAGGACGCCCCGATGTACCGGGCCTTGCCCGCCTTCACGACGTCGTGCAGCGCCTCCATCGTCTCCTCGATTGGCACCGTCGGGTCCCAACGGTGGATCTGGTACAGGTCGACGTAGTCGGTGCCGAGACGGCGCAGACTCGCGTCGATCTGCTCCATGATGTGCACCCGGGAGAGGCCGTGGCCGTTGGGGCCGGGGCGCATGCTGCCGTGCACCTTGGTGGCGATCACCACCTCCTCCCGCCGCGAGAATTCGCCGAGCGCACGGCCGAGGATCTCCTCGCTCGAGCCGAGCGAATAGACATTGGCCGTGTCGAAGGTGGTGATGCCGAGCTCGAGGGCGCGCCGGATGAACGGTCGGCTCTGCTCCTCGGTGAGGGTCCAGTCGTGGCTTCCGCGCTGCGGATCCCCGTAGCTCATGCACCCGAGGGTGATCGCCGATACTTCGAGTCCGCTGCAACCCAGTTTCTTGTAGTCCATGCCTCCAGTCTGCTCCCCCGTCGGTGAGCTTTGTCCGAGGCTGCTCGTACGATGGGGCCATGGTCGCCAACGACGACAAGCCGGTGCTGCACTTCGCCTCGGTCGGCGAATGGCGCGACTGGCTTGCGGTGCACCACGCCGAGACCGGCGGAGTGCGGCTGAAGCTGCGCAAGAAGGGGTCCCCACTCCCCGGAATCGGCGTCGAGCTGGCCCTCGACGAGGCACTCTGTTTCGGCTGGATCGACGGTCAGAGGGCCGCATTCGACGAGCACTTCTTCCTTCAGGCGTACAGTCCGCGCCGCGCGCGAAGCGTCTGGTCGCAGATCAACCGCGACCATGTTGCGCGGTTGGCCGCCGATGGCCGGATGCTGCCATCCGGTCTCGCGGAGGTGGAACGGGCCAAGGCCGACGGTCGCTGGGATGCCGCCTACCGCCAGAAGGACGCGGAGGTTCCCCCAGACTTGCGGGCTTCCCTCGACGGAAACCCGGCCGCGGCCGTCTTCTTCGCCACGCTCTCGAGCCAGAACCGGTTCGCCATCCTGTTCAGGGTCGCCTCGGTCACCCGAGCGTCCACACGGGCCGCGAAGATCGACACGTTCGTGGCGATGCTCGCCCGCGGCGAGACCATCTACCCGCAGTAGCGCACCTCGCACCCCGTCGAGACCCTTTGCGCGCACCCCGCGGCCTCGCGCACCGCGCGGCCCTCGCGCACCGCGCGGCCCTCACGCACCGCGCGGCCCTCGCGCACCGCGCGGCCCTCGCGCACCCCCGCGGCCTTCGCGCACCGCGCGGCCTTCGCGCACCCGGTCCCGTCGACTGGGCAATAGTGGCCGAAAGGCGCGCCGTTTAGGTGCGCTATTGCCCACTCGCGCGGCGGAAGCGCGGTGGAAGCGCGGTGGAAGCGGGATGGAAGCGCGGTGGAAGGCGGGGTGGAAGGCGGGGCAGGACGGCGAAAACTAGCCGTGGGCAAGAACTTGCGCGACACTCACCTTCGGCTCGACGAGATCACCGACACCGACACCGACACCGTGGCAGCGGCGACGGCTGGCAGTTTACAGAGACATCCCGATTAACGGACTTCAGAGCTCCGCGGCCAGCAGCGCCACCCGAACGGACCCGTTCTTGGTGTCCTGCTCGCCCACGCGCTCGAACCCCAGCCGCCCGTGGAAGGCGAGCGACGCGGGGTTGGGTGGCAGCACGTTCACCTCGCAGGTGACCTCCGCGCGGCCCTCGGTGCGGGCGAGGGTGAAGACGGCGTCGTAGAGCATCCGCCCGATGCCGGATCCGCGTGCGGCCTCGCTCACGACGATGCGATCGACGTAGAGGAAGTCGGTTCCCCGGCCCTCGAAGAAGCGGAAGTTCTCACTCGGGTAGTCGGCGCCGGGCCGCATTCCGATCACGAACCCCAGCACGGTCGACTCGTCGGCCCGGTCGACCGCGACGCTCGCGAACCCGGCGACCCGCAGCAGCTCGGCCATCTCGTCGATCGTCGTGATCGGAACTGCCGGATGGGCGGCGTCGTTGAGGAGCACGACCTGGGCAAGGTCCTGGGCGGCGAGGTCGCGAAGAAGCATGCACCAAGTCTGCCCGTTCCGAGAGGGCTAGTCGCCCTCGGGAACCAGGATCCAGAGCGCGATGTAGATGAGGAACTGGGGCCCCGGGAGGAGGCAGGAGAGCACGAATACCCAGCGCACGAGGGTGGGACTCCAGCCGTAGCGCCTCGCGATGCCGGCGCACACCCCCGCGATGATTCGTCCCTGTCGTGGTCTCTTCAGTTCAGCCATGCTGCAAGCATTCCACGGGGAGCGTCGGCGCGTTATCGGGTTATCCCCCGAAATCGTCTCCGGTGCGTGGTCTAATCGGCTCATGCGACAGCGTCACACCACCCTTCGTCTCATGGTCATGCTCCTCGTCGCGGTGATCGCGGCGATCATCACCGGTGCCTTCGGGGAGTGGGCCTATGCGCCGACCGTCGGTTGGGCGGCCGCCGCCCTTGTCTACTCCACCTGGGTCTGGATCTCGATCGCCCGCCAGGATGCGACCCAGACCGCGACGCACGCAAGCCTCGAGGAGCCCAATCGGGCGATCGCCGATCTGCTCGTGCTCATCCTGAGCATCGCGAGCCTGTTCGCGGTAGTGGTCGTGCTCGCGAACGCGGCGAACGTGGCCGGCGCCGCCAAGGCGCTGCTTGCGACCCTCGCTCTCGTGAGCGTCGCGCTGTCCTGGATCTTGCTGCACACGCTCTACACGCTGCGCTACGCCCGCCTGTATTACACCTCGGGAAAGGGCATCGACTTCAACCAGGCGGATCCGCCGCAGTACACCGACTTCGCCTACCTGTCGTTCACGGTCGGCATGACCTACCAGGTGTCTGACACCAACATCACCACCCATTCGATCCGCGCCACGGCGCTGCGGCACTCGCTGCTCTCGTTCGTGTTCGGCTCGGTGATTCTCGCCTCGACGATCAACCTGGTGATCAACCTGACGCGCTGACGTCAGGCCGGGGCCGTCACGAAGTCGATGAGCTGCTCCACCCGCCCGAGCACGACCGGCTCCAGGTCGGCGTAGGTGCGCACCCGCCCGAGAATCCGCTGCCAGGCCCGCGCGATGTCCTCCTGGTCGTCGTGCGGCCAGCCGAGCGACTCGCAAATGCCGTGCTTCCACTCGATGCTCCTCGGCACCTCCGGCCAGAGGTCCATGCCGAGTCGTTGCGGTTTCACCGACTGCCAGATGTCGACGAATGGATGCCCGACCACGAGCACGTTCCCGCCGTGCGGGCCGCGCGCCACCGCATCCGCGATGCGCGACTCCTTGGACCCCGGCACGAGGTGGTCGACGAGCACCCCCACCCGGCGCCCGGGCCCCGGCGCGAAGTCGTTCACGATCGCGGCCAGGTCGTCAACACCCTCGAGGTACTCCACCACCACTCCCTCGACCCTCAGGTCGGCGCCCCAGACCTTCTCCACGAGTTCGGCGTCGTGGCGCCCTTCCACGAAGATGCGACTGGGCAGTGCCACCCTCGCCCGCGCTCCGTTGACCGCGAAGGATCCGGAGGCAGTGCGCGCGGTGGCCTTCGGTGCGGTGGCCGGCGGGGTCAGCACGACCGGCTCTCCCTCGAGAAGGAATCCTCCGCCGAGCGGAAAGAGACGCACTCCGCCGCGATAGTCCTCGAGGTGCACCAGCTTGCCTTCGACGCGCAGAACGGCGCCGCAGAACCCGGTGTCAGCCCACTCGATCACGAGGTCGCGTTCGGCCGGAATCTCACGGATGACCTTGCGTTTCGCCCCGCGCCAGTCGCCGGTGAGAACGTCGTCTCCGTACTGTTCGAACGTCACGCGCCGTCCACCGTCGGGGCGAGTTCGAGGTACTTCTCATGCACCTGGGCCGTCGCGAAAGGACCGTCACCCTGCGCATTCGACTGCGGCTCGTCGAACTGCACCCACCACATCCGTCCGCCCGCGGCTCGACCCCAGACACCGGCGAGCGCAGAGCCGCCGGAGCGCACGATGATGCCGCTCGGCTCGTACGGCCAGGGCGACGGGTCACTCGGCGACGCATCCCGGAGGTGCACCTGGGCGCCGATCCCGAAATCACCAGCCACGGCGTAACTCGCGCTCAGCCGTCGATGCGCTTGAGCAGGTGGAACGGGATCGCCAGCGACAGCGCGACCGCGACGACGCCGCCGAAGAAGACGAGGCCGTTGTCCACGCCCGGCTCGAAGGCGTAGCCGAAGAGCAGTATTCCGCCGACGAACAGCGCGAGGGCGATGACAAAGGCGACGATCTTCACGGGGGTCCTCCAACGGTCCGGCTGCTGTGCTCCCATCCTAGGGAATGGATCGCCGACCTCCCGCAGGGACGCTGCATGATGGAAGCATGAAAACGATTGACGATGTCGGCGGGCGCTACGAGCTGACCATCGACGGCGCGCGAGTCGGAGTCAGCACCTATCGCGACGTCGGCGAACGCCGAGTGTTCCTGCACACCGAGGTCGACCCCGACTATGCCGGCCAGGGGCTCGCGACGGAGCTCATCGAATGGGCTCTCGGTGACGTGCGCGAGAAGGGACTGCGCATCGTCGCCACGTGCCCGATGGTGGCCGGGTATCTCACCAGGCACCATCAGTTCGACGACATCGTCGACACTCCCAAGGGCGTCGACGGGCCATAGCGGAGCGGGTCGGCTTCGCGCGGTCCGGGCGCGGCGCAGCACCGCACTGGGTCGACCGGCCGGTTCTGCGCGGGCCTCGCGTGGCGCTCCCCTCGTCGACTCGCGGCGGGGAAAACGCGTCGCGGAGGGAGTCCCGCCTCCCGCCCCGACGCAGCTTCCCCGCCGCTGCGCGCGTCAACTCTCTCCGCGAGCATTCGCGATTGACGGCGAGCGGGGTGACCGCGAGCGGCGTGACGACGAGCGGCGTGACGGCGAGCGGGATGGCGCCGGCCGGGCATCCGCCCCTCAGGACTCCGAGAGCACCGAGAGCACCGAGAGCACGTTGCCGGCCGGGTCCAGGAACCAGGCGATGTCCGGGCCGTTGCCGCGCATGATCCCCTTCGAGTCGACGGGCAGCGTGTCGCTCGGATAGATGTCCGTCTTCACACCGCGCGCGTTGAGGTCGTCGACGGCCGCTTCCACGTCGTCGACGGTGAAATTGAGGATCGTGAAGCTCGCCGGCTCGTGGTTCGGCTTGGAGTACACGAGCACCGTCGCGCCGCTCTCGAGGTGGAGGTTGAGGAAGCCCATGTCGTTGATCGACACGCGCATCCCGAGCGTCTCGCCGTAGAACCGTCGTGCGGCCTCGATGTCGTCGACCGAGAAACCGCTGAATGCACCGCTGCTGGTGAACATGGTCGTGCTCCTTCGTTTGTGGCCTATTGAACGTGCTCGTGGTCCATCCAAATGAACTCCCAGGTGTGTCCGTCGAGGTCGTCGAAGGTGCGGGAGTACATGAAGCCGTAGTCCTGGGCCTCCCTCGAGACGATCGCACCCGCGGCGATCGCCTTGTCGACCACGTCGTCCACCTCCTGGCGGCTGTCGGCGCTCACCCCGATGAGCGCCTCCGACTGTGTCGTCGCGTCGACGATCTGCTTCGCGGTGAACGTCTGGTAGAACGGCTCGACGAGCAACATTGCGAAGATGCTCTCGGAGATCACCATGCACGTCGCGTTCTCGTCGGTGAATTGCGGGTTGAAGGTGCAGCCGAGGGCCGAGAAGAATGCGGTGGACCGCTCGAGGTCCTTGATCGGCAGGTTGAGAAAGATGCTGGTGGGCATTGGCGCGCTCCCGGATGTCGCGGCGCCGCATCCGTCCACGACGCTCGCTCCCAGCTTCGCAACAATCGGTGCCCGGCGCAAAGGTTCCCCTCGTCGCGTGATGACACAGGCAGCCCCGTCACACGGGCCGCCGCTTGACACGAGCCGCCCCTCGACACCGGCCGCCGCGTGACACAGACAGCCACTTGACACAGAAAGCTCAGCGGCGATACTTAACCACATGCTTAACCAATTGGGCGACCTCGACCGGGCGTTCGCGGCGCTCGCCGACCCGACCCGCCGGTCCATGGTGACCCGATTGAGCCGCGGGCCGGCGAGTGTCGGAGAACTCGCGGAGCCCCTCGCCATGTCGCTCCCCGCCGTTCTCCAGCACCTCCGGGTTCTCGAGACGAGCGGACTCGTGCGCTCGAGAAAGGTCGGCCGGGTGCGCACCTGCCGCCTTGAGCCGGCGGCGATCGACGCGACCGAGGCATGGATCTCGAACCTGCGCTCCGCGTGGGAGCAACGCCTCGACCGCCTGGGCGACTATCTCGCCGCGGAACCAGACTCACCCCAACCCCAACCAGCATCCGAGGAGTAGCCATGTCAGACCGTTCAGTCATCCACTCGACCTTCGTCGTCGACCGCGTATTCGCCGCAACGCAGGAGCGGGTCTTCGCCGCCTTCGCCGACCCGAAGGCCAAGGCGCTCTGGTTCACCGGACCCCGCGAGTGGCGCACGCCGGTGCAGACCTTCGACTTTCGGGTCGGCGGCCACGAGACGAATGTCGGAGGCCCGATCGAGGGCCCTCGATCGTCATTCGACGCGCTCTACCTCGACATCGTGCCGGGCGAACGCATCATCTACACCTACGAGATGCACCTCGACGAGCGCACGATCAGCGAGTCGCTCGCGACGATCGAACTGACACCGGTCGACGGCGGCACCCGGCTCGTGCTCACCGAACAGGGTGCGTACCTCGACGGGTTCGACAAACCGGAGTGGCGCGAACGGGGCACGATCGACCTGATGGATGCCCTCGGGGCGTCACTGGCGGGCTGACCCCTGCAGGCTGAGCCGTTCGATGCCGACCGTCACCGTGTCGACGAGGAACTCGAAGCTGCGGTCCAGGTCCCGGGGAAGCCCGAAGCCTCCGCCGATCTCGAGGACCACGAAGCCGTGGACGGCCGACCGGAGCACTCGGATGACGTCGATCGTCGCCTCGGGGGGAAGATCGAACCCGCGCAGGACCGAGGCGATGACGGCTAGCGTCTCGGCGCTGCTGGCAGCAAGCCCCACATCCAGCGGGTCGTGCGGCCGCGCGGCGACCTGCGTCGCCGCATAGCGACCCGGGTGCCTGTGCGCGAACTCGCGCAGGGCATCCGCCATCGCCCGCACGGCGTCTCGCCCGGCCCTGCCCGTCGTTGCGGTGGAGATCGCCTTGGTGAGGTCGTTGACCGACGCGATGGCGACCTCCCGCCGCAGGTCGGCGAGCGACGACACGTGCTTGTAGAGGCTCGGCACGGCGATCCCGACCTGGCCGGCGA
>NZ_DATCQQ010000061.1:0-20765 GCF_036569425.1 Lacisediminihabitans sp. | reverse complement strand
CCCCCGGACCGGTCGCCGTGATCGTGAACGAGTAGGGACCCGCCGTCGTCGGTGTGCCCGAAATCGTGCACGTGGTCAGATCCAAGCTCAACCCAGCCGGCAAGGCACCAACAGTGACCGCGCAGGTGATCGGACCCGGCCCGGTCACCCCGATCAGCTGACTAAACGCAGTCCCCGCAACCGCCGGATCGATCACAGTGGTAGTAATCACCGGCGCTGCCAGGTAGGTGAACCCGCCAGGGATCACGATGCCACCTGCGGCGACCCCGGGCGTGGAACCACCGAAGACCGTGTACTGGAGGAGTTCTCACTAGTGCGACGGTCCGGGATGCCACGGGATGGGACGCCCTCGTCGCCGGGCTCGGCCTGCCCGATCTGACCCGCCACGGCCTCCGCCACACCGGCGCAACCTGGATGGCAGACTCCGGCATCCCGCTACATGTCCTGCAGAAGATCCTCGGTCACCAGTCCCTCGAAACCACCCGCAAATATCTGCACGCCGACCACCGCCACCTCGCCTCAGCGGCGAAGCAGGCCAACGCTTTCCTGGCGAATTGGTCCCCTTCTGGTCCCCCCTCGTCACGGAGGCGAACCCTGGGCGTAAAGCGGGAAGGCGGGCCGACCTTCTAGGGGACCAGAAGGGGCCCAGAGATCTAGCCCTCAGAAAACGACAATGCCTGATGAAACTTGCGTTTCATCAGGCATTTTTGTCGGGCTGACAGGATTTGAACCTGCGACCCCCTGACCCCCAGTCAGGTGCGCTACCAAGCTGCGCTACAGCCCGTTGTTTAGTTTTTGCCGTGTTGCAACTGCTAGCCCGCCTAACCCCCAGTCAAGTGCGCTACCAAGCTGCGCCACAGCCCGTGACTTGTTCCGGTCGAGATTTGCCCTGAAGCGCGCCTCGACCAGCACCGAGAATCTAGCTTAGCGGCAAGTTCGGCCGCTCACGCCCAGGCGCCACCCGCCGGGGAGACAAGAACCGAAAGTCCCGTGCGCGACGGCGCATCTGCTGGCACAGTGGAACCATCGAGAAGGGGACCCTCATGACACCCGACCATGTGATCTTCGGCACAGGCCCTGTTGGTCGTGCCACGATGCACGCCCTGGTGAACCGCGGCCAGACCGTGCGCATGATCAATCGATCGGGTCGGGCGACCGTACCGGATGGCGTGGAGGTCGTCGGCGGGGACGCCATGAATCACAAATTCACCCGATCCGTTTCGGTCGGGGCCACGGCGGTCTATCAGATCCTCAACCCGCCCTACTATCTCTGGGCACAGGACTTCCCCGCCCTCCAGGCGAGCGTGCTGGCCGCGGCGGAGACGAACGGCGCCCTGTTCGTGAACATGGACAACCTGTACTCCTACGGCCGACAGAATGGCGAGCCGCTCACCGAGCTCACCCCGGAGAATCCGCACACGCGCAAGGGCGCGGTGCGCAAGCGGATGGCGGACACACTCTGGCGGGCACGCGCCGAGGGCCGCGTGCGGGTGGTCAGTGGACGGGCATCCGACTACTACGGTCCGGGCGGCGGCGCGTCCTCGCCTCTCGGCGACCGGGTGTTCCCCCGCGTGCTCGCGGGCAAGAACGTGAGCGTGATCGGAAACCCGGACAAGCTGCACAGCTACACGTTCATCCCGGACATCGGCGAGGGCCTGGCGACTCTCGCCCTCACGCCCGAGGCGGAGGGCGAGGTATGGCACCTGCCCAACGACCCGCATCCGCAGTCGACGCGCCACATGATCGAGACGGCCTACCGGCTCGCCAGGACCTCGGGAAAGGTAGGCAGCATCCCGACTGTGGTCCTGCGGATGCTCGGACTCGCCAACCGCACCATTCGCGAGGTCGTGGAGATGGCCTACGAGTTCGAGGAGGACTTCGTGGTGGACAGCACCAAGATCACCCGGCTGGGGATCACCGCGACTCCGATCGACGAGGCGATCGAGAGGACTCTCGCGTGCTACCGCCGCTAATCGAGCAGCTCGCGCAGTTCTGGCCACGCGGCGGCGAACCCGGGATGCAGGCTGAGCTCGGTAACCTCATCCACCAGCACCCAGCGCAGTTCGGCGCTCTCCGCGTCGGCAATCACGGGCTCGAACTCCTCGATCGCCTCGGCGACGACGGTCGTGTACGACCAGTAACCGAGGTCGAGAACGGAGGTGTGCAGGATGCGCAGCAGCTCCGGCGGCACTGTCGCCTCCTCCGCGGCCTCCCGCAGTGCGCCATCCACCGCCGACTCCCCCGCCTTGCGCGCGCCGCCCGGCAGCCCCCACGTGCCTCCGAAATGGCTCCAGCCCACCCGGTGCTGCAGCAGCACGCCGAGGGAGCGGTGCCAGACCAGCAGGCCGGCCGCGCCAAAGCGGCCCCAGAACTTCTCGCCATCCGGTCCCATCACCCAGGCGTCGCCCGAGTCACGCACGCCGTAGGGCGGCAGGGGCGGCGGGATGTCGTTGCTCACCCCTTAAGCATGCCCCCGCCGAGGATGGCGCAGGCACTTTTCGGTCGCGTGGGCACTGGCTCGTGCCCAGTTCCGACCGTCCTCACCGTGCGCGTCCTCTCCCGTCGGTTCTCCTCGCTGTGTGCGCGTCCTGCCCGTCGTCAGTTCCCCTCGCATCGTGCGCGTCCGGTCCGTCGTCTGTTCTCCTCGCCGCCCTGCGCATCTTCTCCGCGGTCTACCTGTGGAGAAGAAGTTATCCCCATTCGCGTTCAAAGCTTTCGAACATATCTTCGAATGTCGTAAAATGGGGCTATGGAAACGCTCCCCGAGGCACTGATCCGCACCGCCGCCGGTGTCGCAGCGCTCGGAGGGATTTCGGTCGATATCGCACCTCTGACGGATACGGAGCTGAGGGCCGCATCCGAGTTGGTCGGTTCACTCCTCGGCTTCGGCAACCGTTATGCGGCGATGATCGCCGGGGAGACTGCGCACCGCTCCCGCCCTGAACTCGGGCACTCGGGAATGGCGGCCACTGCCGGGTTCCTCTCTGCCGCGCAAATGGTGCAGGCCACCCAGGGAGTCTCACACAGGGACGCGATGAAGCTGATCGAGGTCGGCACTCTGATCGCGCGTGCCGAGGCCGTCACCCCGGACTCGCCGTCCCCCGATGAGCCTTCCACCACCGAGCCCTCAGCCGCGCAGCGCTCGGACCCGGATTCCGAAGCACCTCTCTGGCAGCGACCTCTGGTGGCCGCGCTCAATTCCGGGGCATTGTCGATCGATGGCGCCGACTCCATTCGCCGGGCGCTCGGCGAGGTCGATGCTGCCGTCACCGCCGCCCAGCTCTCCGCGGCGGCCGACGAACTGATCGCCGGAGCTGCCGGTGTGACACCGGAAGCTCTGTCTCGACGTGCCCGCCAGTTGCGTGATCGGCTCGACGAGGAAGGAATCGCTCGCCGGGAGAAGCAACGCGACGATCTTCGCTCGGTGCGAATGTGGACGGATGCCGCCGGCATGCACTGTGGATTCTGGCGGCTTGCACCCGAGGACGGACTGATTATCGCCACCGCCTTCGACGCCCTCCTGTCGCCACGACGGGGAGGTCCCCGGTTCGTGCACCCCGATGCCGTGCAGGCGGCGGAGGATCTCCTCGCTGACGCACGGACACGGGAGCAGATCGCCGCCGACGGCCTCGTCGGAATGATCCGACTCGCCGTGGACGCCGACCCCACCGTCATGCACGGTGCCAGAAGACCGGCGGTGCGGGTTCTCGTCACCGGCGCTCACCTCTCGGCGAGGGCCGGACATGGCCGGCTGGAAGGGCAGGCCGACCTGGTGCCGATGAGCACCGTCTATCGCCACATCTGCGACACCGGCACCATCGCTCTCGGCTTCGACGACGACGGCCAGTGCGTCAACGTCGGCCGCAACCAGCGCCTCTTCACCGAACGACAACGCATCGGCATGGCCGCTCGCGACGGCGGCTGCATGGCCTCCGGCTGCGACCGCCCACCGTCCTGGTGCGAAGCACACCATATCAACCACTGGCACCGAGACCACGGCGACACCAACATCGCCGACGGTCTGCTCTTGTGCCGACGACACCATCTGGACTTCCACAACAACGGCTGGGAAATCCACCGCAACGGAGCCACCTACTACCTGACGCCCCCACCATGCGTGGACCCGGAACAGAAGCCGATCCGACTGATCAGCCAGAGCGCCGCGATCGATGCCTCATCACGGTAGTGCGCGGAAGTCCGCCGGTCGCGCGCGCCGGCCGCAACGGCGTGAGCCGCCGACAGCGCGGATCGCCGACAGCGCGAATCGCCGACAGCGTCGGCCATCGCAGGTCGCGACGCCCCTCGGCGCGCATGACAGACGACTCGCTAGGTGCGCTTGCGACGCTCGCGCACCCGCATGTTGACGTTGATCGGGCTTCCCTCGAAGCCGAAGATCTCGCGCAGGCGCCGGGTAATGAAACGACGGTAGCCGGGGTCGAGGAATCCGGTCGTGAAGAGCACGAACGTCGGCGGCCGCGTGGCCGCCTGGGTTCCGAACAGGATGCGGGGCTGCTTGCCGCCACGCACGGGGTGCGGATGCTCGGACGCGAGCTCGGCGACGAGGGCGTTGAACTTGCCAGTGGGGATGCGGGTGTCCCAGGACTTGAGTGCGAGCTCGAGCGCCGGCACGAGCTTCTCGAGATGGCGCCCGGTGCGCGCCGAGATGTTCACGCGCGGAGCCCAGGCCACGTGGGCGAGGTCCTGTTCGATCTCCCGTTCGAGGTAGCGGCGGCGGTCATCGTCCAGCAGGTCCCACTTGTTGAAGGCGAGCACGAGCGCACGGCCCGACTCGAGCACGAGGTCGATGATGCGCACATCCTGCTCGCTGATCACGTCACTCACGTCGAGCACAACCACGGCCACTTCAGCCTTCTCGAGGGCCGCACTCGTGCGCAGGGAGGCGTAGAAGTCGGCGCCCTGGGCGAGGTTCATGCGGCGACGGATGCCGGCGGTGTCGACGAAGCGCCAGACCTTGCCGCCGAGCTCGACCTGCTCGTCGACGGGGTCGCGCGTGGTTCCGGCGAGCTCGTTCACGACGACCCGCTCCTCGCCGACCGCCTTGTTGAGCAGGCTCGACTTGCCCACGTTCGGGCGGCCGAGGATGGCGACCCGGCGCGGTCCGCCCACCTCTTCCTTCGCCACGGTGGACACCTCGGGCAGCACGGTGAGAACGTGGTCGAGCAGGTCGGCCACTCCCCTGCCGTGCAGTGCCGAGACGGGCCACGGCTGGCCGAGGCCGAGGCTCCAAAGGCCGGCGGCCTCCGGCTCCTGGCGGGCGTCATCCACCTTGTTGGCAACGAGAATGACCGGCTTCTTCGTGGCGCGCAGCATGCGCACCACGTGCTCGTCGGTGGAGGTCGCGCCGACATTGGCGTCGACGATGAACAAGACGGCATCGGCGAGCTCGACGGCGATCTCGGCCTGCGCCGCGACGGAGGCGTTGATTCCCTTGGCGTCCGGCTCCCATCCGCCGGTGTCCATCAGGGTGAAGCGACGCACGCCGTGTTCGGCCTTGTAGGCCACCCGGTCACGCGTGACCCCTGGGGTGTCCTGAACGACGGCCTCGCGACGGCCGAGGATGCGGTTGACGAGCGCGGACTTTCCCACGTTCGGGCGGCCGACGATCGCGAGCACCGGCAACGCCGGGAGGTAGATGATCGCGTCCGGGTCATCGGTCGCGGTCTCGAGGATGTCGAGGTCTTCCTCATTGAGGTCGTAGTCGTCGAGGCCGGCACGGAGAGCGTTCGCGCGCATGAGCGCGTCCGACTCGTCCAGCTCCGCGATCTTCTCGCTCAGCTTGGGGTCGAGGTCGCCGTACTCGTCGTGCTCTTGGTCGTTGTTGTCTGGCATGGGGCTTTTCCTTATGAGGTCTCGATGCGCCCGACGGTTCGCGTCGTGCTACTCGACCCGCGATGTGCGCACTAGGTCCACGACCGCCGAGACGGTCTGGTCGAAGTCGAGATTGGTGGAATCGATGGTGGTCACACCATCTGCGGCGTTCATGAAGTCGACAACCCGGGAATCCTGGGCATCACGTGAACTGAGTTGCTCGGCGACGGCTCTGGCCGAGTGCTCCGGTGTTTCAGCCGACCGCCTCGCCATTCTAGCTTCTTCGGATGCCGTGAGCAGAATCCGAACATCGGCGTCCGGTGCCACGACTGTGGTGATGTCCCGCCCCTCGGTGATGATGCCCGGGCGATCGCTCGCCTCGATCACGCGCCGGAAGAGCTCGACGAGGCGCGCGCGCACCGCGGGGATGCGGGCGATGGCGCTCACCACGCCCGTGACGCGGGGTTCACGAATCGCCTGGGTCACATCCGTTCCGCCGACCCGCACGAAGTAGTCGTCCGGGTCGGTGCCGATGCGATAGTCGAAGTCGTCGAGCGAGGCGAGCACCGCATCCGCGTCCTCGGTGTCGACGCCGTGCTCAAGCGCGTTCCAGGCCAGCGCGCGGTAGGCGGCGCCGCTGTCCTGGTAGTCGAACCCAAGCGCGCGGGCGGCCGCCCTGCTCACGCTGGATTTGCCGCTGCCGGCCGGACCGTCGACGGCCACAATCGTTCGTGTCTCCGCCGTTCGTGTCGCTGCCGATCGTGTCACTGCCGATCGTGTCACTGCCGTTCGTGTCACTGTCGTTCGTGTCTCCGCCGTTCGTGTCACATCCGTTCGTGTCACTTCCAGGCTCCCGCGATCTTCCAGCCGCCGGCCTCGAGCTCGGCGGCGAGGCGTTCCTCCACCTCGGCGAGCACCGAGATCTCGGCGAGCCCGATCTGTGCACCGGGCGAGTGCTCCAGCCTGAGGTCTTCCATGTTCACTCCGGCCTCACCGATCTCGGTGAGCAGGCGGGCGAGTTCGCCCGGCTTGTCGTCGACCATCACCACGAGCTGGCCGAAGCGCCGGTCCTGGCCGTGCTTGCCCGGGATGCGGGACACCCCGGAGTTGCCGGCGGCGAGCGACTCGGCCACGGCCCGCCGGGCCCCGGCGACGTCGGGCGTTTCGAGAGCGGCGATGATCGTGTCGAGGTCCTCGCGGTAGGCGTGCAGGATGCGCACGACTTTGGCGGAGTTCGCCCCCAGAATCTGCACCCACAGCTCCGGATCGCTCGACGCGATACGGGTCGTGTCGCGAAGGCCCTGGCCGGAGAGGGACAGCGCCGATTCGGGCGCCGAATTGAGCCTGGCGGCGAGCAGAGAGGCGATCACCTGGGGCACGTGCGAGACGAGGGCGACGCTGGAGTCGTGCTGTTCGGCGGTCATGGTCACCGGCACGGCGCCGAGGTCGAGCACGAGGTCCTCGATCAGGCCGACCTCGCCAACCGGAGTCGGGCCGTGCGGGGTAATCACCCACGGCCGGCCGATGAACAGGTCGGCCCGCGCGGAGATCGCGCCCCCGCGTTCCCGGCCCGCGAGGGGGTGAGACCCGATGTACCGGCCCACGTCGGCGCCGGTAGCCAGCAACTCGGCGAGCGGCGCCGCCTTCACGCTCGCGACATCCGTGACGAGGGCATCCGGAAAGGCGGCGAGTTCCGCGGCGACCACGGCGGCCGTCACATCCGGGGGCACGGCCACCACGATGAGTGTCGGATTGTCGGTGTCCCGTGCCGCGCGACCCGCGCCGTAGTCGATGGCCAGGCGCAGGTTGGCGGGCGACGCGTCGTGCACGATCACGTCCACGCCCCTGGCGCGCAGGCCGAGCCCGACGCTCGCGCCGAGCAGACCGGCGCCCACGACGCGCACTTCACCGACGATTCGACTGTTCACGTCTACCACCTACTGGGCAAGGTCGAGGCGAAGCTGAACTGCCCCGCGAAGATAAGTGTGCTGGATGTAGCGCCTCGGCGTATCGCTCTCCACCAGCGCCATCAGCCGAATCACGCGGGGCATGGAGCCGACGACATCCATTTCCACCGCGCATATGAGGGGTACGTCGCCGAGACCAAGCTCTCGCGCGGCCAGGGCCGGGAACTCGCTCGTGATGTCCGGCGTCGCCGTGAACATTACCGAGATGAGCGCCTCCGTGTCGATCTCGTTCGCGTGCAGCGACTTGGCCAGCAGCTCCGCCGTCGCCCGCAGCACCTCGTCCCTGTCGTCTCGATCCACCTGGATCGCGCCCCGGATCGCCCGCACTGCCACGCTAGTCCCCCGCCTCTGTCGCGTCGGCGTCAGCACCGGCGTTCGTCGCGTCGCGGGAGATCGTAAGGAGTGCGCCGAGTTCCGCCTTCGTGAGATCGCGGATCTCACCGGGCGCGAGGGTGCCGAGGTGCAGCGGGCCGAACTGGCGGCGGACGAGGTCGATCACGGGGTGGCCGACCGCCTCGAGCATCCGGCGCACGATGCGATTGCGCCCGGAGTGCAGGGTGATCTCGACGACGGTCTCGCTCGCGCCGGCCTGGCCGATGATGCGGGCCTTGTCGGCGGCGATCGGACCGTCCTCGAGGTCCACGCCGGCGGTGAGCCTGCCGATCGTCTGCGGAGACACGCGCCCCTCCACCTTGGCGATGTAGGTCTTGAGCACACCGAACGACGGATGCGCGAGCACGTGGGCGAGTTCTCCGTCGTTGGTGAGGATGAGCAGGCCCGAGGTCTGCGCGTCGAGTCGGCCCACGTTGAACAGCCGCTCGTCGTAGCGGGAGACGAACCGCTGGAGGTCGGGCCGGCCACGGTCGTCCTGCAGGGAGCTGACGATGCCGACCGGCTTGTTGAGCATGAGGTAACGGCGCGAGGTGTCGAGTTGGATGGCCACGCCATCCACCGAGACCAGGTCGGTTTCCTGCACCCGGCGACCGAGCTCGGTCACCACCTCGCCGTTCACCTGCACCCGGCCGGCCTCGATCATGTTCTCGGACACCCGCCGGGAGGCGACCCCGGCCGCCGCCATGAGCTTCTGCAGGCGCACCCCGTCGTCGGAGGCCTCGCGCCCGACGTCAGGCGACATCGTCGAACCCGTTCGAACCGTCGGAGAGAAGGGGGGAGATCTGGGGCAGCTCGTCGAGGGAGTTCACGCCGAGCTGGCTCAACAAAACGTCGGTGGTTGCATAGTGGATGGCTCCGGTCTCGCTGTCGGTGAAGGCCTCGGTGATGAGACCGCGACCGAGGAGGGTGCGAACGACGGAATCGACGTTGACGGCACGGATGGAGGCGATCGCGCCCCGGCTGATGGGTTGCTTGTAGGCGATCACGGCGAGAGTCTCGAGCGCCGCCTGGGACAGTCGGGAGGGGTTCTGGGTGAGCACGAAGTCGCGCACGATGTCGTCGTAGTCTCCGCGCACGTAGATGCGCCAGCCACCGCCCACCTCGCGCAATTCGAAGCCGCGCCGAACACCCCCGTCGAAGCCGTCGAAGTCGGCGACGAGCCGGTCGATGGACTGCCGAACGGCGGCGACCGGTGCGCCGAGCGAGGTCGCGAGGCTCACGAGACTCTGCGGCTCGTCCGCCACCATGAGAATCGCCTCGAGACTTCTCTCCAGGTCGATCGTGGTCGCGGAGGCGTCTGCCTCGGTCCCGTCGAAAAGGTCAATTGTCATAGTCGGCTCCCAAACTGGCCAGGCTTTCTTCCGACCACTGCTCGGCGGTCCATTGAATGGTCAGTTCGCCCAGCGGTTCCAGCTGGTCGAACGAAATCGTGGCGCCGCGGTACAACTCGAGGATGGCGAGAAACCGTGCGACGATCACCCCGGTGACGTCGGCCCCGGCGATGAGCTGGCGGAACGTCATCGGCGCTCCCCCGCGCAGCAGTGCCACGACGTACGCCGCCTGCTCCCGGATGCTGACGAGGGGCGCGTGCAGGTGGTCGAGCCCGACGGTCGGCAGTTCGCGCGGCGCGAGGGCGAGCGCGGCGAGAGCCGCGAAGTCGTCGGGGCTCAGTGTCCAGACGAGCTCGGGTGTCTGCTTGCGGTACTTCTCTTCGAGCCGCACGGAGCGCACGTGCCTGGCCGACTCGGTCTCGAGCGCGGTGGAGAACCACGCCGTCACCTCCTTGAAGGCCCGGTACTGCAGCAGTCTGGCGAAAAGCAGGTCGCGGGCCTCGAGAAGCGCCACGTCCTCGGCATCCACGAGTTCGCCCTGGGGAAGCAGCCCGGCCACCTTGAGGTCGAGCAGCGTGGCCGCCACGACGAGGAATTCGCTCGCCTGGTCGAGCTCCTCCACCGAGTCGAGTTCGCGGAGGTAGGCAATGAATTCGGTGGTGACGATGCTCAGGGAGATCTCGGTGACGTCGAGTTCGTGCTTCGCGATGAGAGAGAGCAGAAGGTCGAACGGCCCGTTGAAGTTGGTGAGCCGCACCGAGAATCCGGAGGCCGCAACCTCCTCGAGCGCGTCGGAGCTAGGCGATTGCGCCACGGGTGATCAACTCTCTGGCCAGCTGGCGGTAGGCCTCCGCCGCCTGGTGGTCAGGGGCGAACTGGGTGATGGGCGCCCCGGCGACGCTCGCATCCGGAAACTTCACGGTGCGGCCGATCACGGTCTCGAACACCCGGTCGCCGAAGGTCTCGACGACGCGCTCGAGCACCTCGCGCGAGTGCAGGGTGCGAGAGTCGTACATCGTGGCGAGGATGCCGTCGAGCTCGAGGGCGGGGTTGAGCCGGTCCTTCACCTTGTCGATCGTCTCCACGAGCAGGGCCACCCCGCGCAGCGCGAAGAACTCGCACTCGAGCGGGATGAGCACGCCGTGCGCTGCAGTGAGGGCGTTCACCGTGAGCAGGCCGAGGGACGGCTGGCAGTCGATCAGAACGACGTCGTAGTCGTCTTTCACCTGGCGAAGCACCCGGGCCAGAATCTGCTCGCGGGCCACCTCGTTCACGAGGTGCACCTCCGCCGCCGAGAGATCGATGTTCGCGGGGATCACGTCGAGGTTCGGTGTCGCAGTCTGCTGGATTGCCTCATGGGCGTCCTTGACCGTGCCGAGCATGAGGTCGTAGATGTTCGGAACGTCGTGGGACGCGATGCCGAGGCCGGCGGAGAGGGCACCCTGCGGGTCGAAGTCCACCGCGAGAACCCGGCGTCCGTAGTCGGCGACGGAGGCGCCGAGGCTGATCGCCGTCGTCGTCTTGCCGACGCCGCCCTTCTGGTTGCAGAGGGCGATGATGCGAGCCGGGCCGTGGCCCTTGAGCGGCGCTGGAACGGCGAAGACGCTGCGGGGTCGGCCGGTCGGGCCATTCGGAGCGAGCTCGAAACCGGTGAGTTGTTCGGCCGTTTCGTTGCGCTTCGCTGTCATCCCGACATTCCTTACCCTTGGTCGCCGGCCGCTGCCGATTGCCTCGATTCTACCAAAGCGAGTGTGGATGGCCGCCGCGACCCGCGCGCGCCGCGGGATCACCGGGAGGCCGTCATCCGGTCAGCGTGAACGCTGCGACGCGGACCAGCACCGCGTGGTGGCGGGAGAAGACGCCTGGCGGCGGGGGTTACGACTCCCTCCGCGACGCGGTTTCCCCGCCATGACGGGGCACAACCCCCGCCGCGAGCACTTCTCCCGGGGCGCGGTGCTGGGCCGGACGCCTGGTCAGCGTGCCCGCGGGTGCGCCGTCGTGTACATGTCCCGAAGCGTGTCCGCGGTCACGAGCGTGTAGATCTGGGTCGTCGCCACCGAGGAGTGGCCGAGCAGTTCCTGCACGACCCGCACATCCGCCCCGCCGGCGAGCAGGTGGGTGGCGAACGAGTGACGGAAGGTGTGCGGCGAGATCTCGATGCCGAGCTTCGCCTGTTCTGCCCGGGCGCGGATGATCAGCCACGCGTTCTGCCGGGACACCCGCTGGCCGCGCAGGCCCAGGAACAGCGCCGGGGTGGACGGGCCGCGCACCGACAGGATGGGCCGGGCCCGCACGAGGTATGCGTCGATCGCTGCCCGCGCGTAGCTCCCGAGCGGCA
Organism: Lacisediminihabitans sp.; assembly: GCF_036569425.1. Lineage (GTDB taxonomy): Bacteria > Actinomycetota > Actinomycetes > Actinomycetales > Microbacteriaceae > Lacisediminihabitans. Next base: position 8,907 of record NZ_DATCQQ010000061.1, on the reverse strand, counting down.
CGATGCGCTGCTTTCCGCCCTTGCCGAACAGCCGCACGACATCCGCGCTGCCTTCCTCGACCCCCAGTACATCGTCCACGTTGAGGTCGACGGCCTCCGAGATGCGCGCCCCTGTCGCGTACAGCAGCTCCAGCAGCGCCTTGTCGCGCAGGGACTGAAGGTCGTCGCCGCCCGCCGCGTCGAGCACGGCCGCCATCTGCTCGATCGTGATCGCCTTCGGCAGGCGACTGGCGAGCTTGGGCGGCTTCACGTCGGACGCGACGTCCTCCGGGGCGAGCCGCTCCTCGAGCAGGAACCGGTGGAACCCGCGCACCGAGGACAGCATTCTCGCCATCGACGAGGCGGTGAGCGGCGAGTCGGGCCGGGTGCGCAGGTGCTGCGCGAAGGCCGAGACGTCGGCCTCGGCGATTCCCTCCGGGGTCGTGACCCCGCGCCCGCGGAGCGACTCGAGATACGCGGCGAGGTCGCGGCGGTACGCGGCGACGGTGTTGGTCGACAGGCCGCGCTCGATCGAGACGTGCCTGAGGTACCGGTCGAGCGCTCGGTCGAGCGCCGTCGGGGGCTCGCTAGTCACCGGGCGAGAATTTCGGATGCCGTGGCCACGGCGATTCGGCGTCGCCCAGGGTCGACCAGCCGCGTTCGCGGGCGGCATGCGCGGCGAGCACCGCGAACGACAGGATCGAGTTCGCCACGCGGCGGTTGAGCACGGCGTCCACCACCTCTTCGAGGTCCACCCACCTCTTCTCGAGGTCGGCTTCCTCCTCCTCGCGCTCGAACGCGTGCGGCGCATCGCTCACGCCGCGCGCGAGATACACGCGGATGGCCTCGTTGCTCCCGCCCGGGGATGTGGCGAAGTCGCAGAGCAGGTCCCAGCGCTCGGCCACGAGATCCACCTCTTCGGCGAGTTCCCGTTGCGCTGCCTTCACCGGCGATTCACCGTCGAGATCGAGTAGGCCGGCGGGGATCTCCCAGTCCCTGGCACCGATCGGATGCCGGTATTGCTTGATCAGGAGCACCCGGCCGCGCTCGTCCAGGGCCAGTACCGCCACCGCGCCCGTGTGGTCGATGTAGTCCCGGGCGATGATGGTGTCCCCATAGGCGAAGGTCTCGTGCCGCACGTTCCACACCCGGCCCTCGAAGACCACCTCGCTCGACGTGATCGCGACGGGGTACGGCTCGTCCGCCAGTTCGCCGTTCATTGCTCGCTCAGGCATCCGTGACGGGGAACAGGCGGCTTGCCTCCTGGCGTTCGCGTGCCGCCCCGACGAGTCCCTTGAACAGCGGGTGAGCGCGGTTGGGGCGCGAGCGAAGCTCCGGGTGCGCCTGCGTGCCCACGTAATACGGGTGCACATCGCTCGGCAGCTCAACGAACTCCACGAGATGCCCGTCCGGCGATACTCCGGAGAACCAGAGCCCCGCGTCGGAAATCCGGCCACGATACGCGTTGTTCACCTCGTAGCGGTGCCGGTGCCGCTCGGACACCTGCGCCGCGCCGTACACGCCGGCCACGATGGAGCCGTCGGCGAGGTCGGCCGGGTAGAGCCCGAGCCGCATGGTGCCGCCGAGGTCGCCCCCGGCGATGATGTCCACCTGTTCCGCCATCGTCGCGATAACCGGAAACTCGGTCTCCGGATCGAACTCCGACGATGACGCCCCGTCGAGCCCAACGACGTTGCGCGCGTACTCGATCACCATGCACTGCAGGCCGAGGCACAGTCCGAGTGCCGGGATGTTGTTCTCCCGCGCGAATCGCAGGGCGCCGAGCTTGCCTTCGATACCGCGCACGCCGAAACCGCCGGGCACGCAGATTCCGTCGACATCCGAGAGCAGGCGCGCGGCGCCCTCCGGTGTCTCGCACTCGTCGGACGGGATCCAGCGGATGTTGACCTTGGTCTGCTGGGCGAAGCCGCCGGCCCGCAGTGCCTCGGTCACCGAGAGGTAGGCGTCCGGCAGGTCGATGTACTTGCCGACAAGGCCGATCGTCACGTCGAACTTGGGTTCGTGCACCGCGGCGAGCAGGTCGCTCCAGCCTGACCAGTCGACGTCGTTCGCCTCGAGACCGAAGTGCTCGATGATGTAGCCGTCGAGCCCCTGGTCGTGCAGCATGGTCGGGATGTCGTAGATCGACGGCACGTCGATCGCGTTGACCACGGCCTCGGGATCCACGTCGCACATCAGCGCGATCTTGCGGTTCATCGATTCGGGTACCGGCCGGTCCGACCGCAGCACGATGGCATCCGGCTGGATACCGATCGAACGCAGCGCCGCGACGGAGTGCTGGGTGGGCTTGGTCTTCTGCTCACCGGACGCGTTGAGGTACGGCACGAGGGAGACGTGCACGAAGAAGCAGTTGGAGCGGCCGATCTCGTGACGCACCTGGCGCGCCGCCTCGAGGAACGGCTGGGACTCGATGTCGCCCACGGTGCCGCCGACCTCGGTGATGATCACGTCCGGTCGGTCGTCGCCGGCCTCGACAGATGCCTGAAGGCGCATACGACGCTTGATCTCGTCGGTGATGTGCGGAATCACCTGAACGGTGTCGCCCAGGTACTCGCCGCGGCGCTCCTTGGCGATCACCGTCGAGTAGATCTGGCCGGTGGTGACGTTGGCCGCCTGGTTGAGGTTGATGTCGAGGAAACGCTCGTAGTGCCCGATGTCGAGGTCGGTCTCCGCCCCGTCGTCGGTCACGAACACCTCGCCGTGCTGGAACGGGTTCATCGTGCCCGGGTCCACGTTGAGATACGGGTCGAGCTTCTGCATGACCACGCGAAGACCCCGCGCGGTGAGAAGGTTGCCGAGACTCGCTGCCGTGAGTCCCTTACCGAGACTCGAAACGACACCACCCGTCACGAAAATATGCTTGGTAACGTCCGCGCTCTGTTTAACCACCACGGGATTACAGACTATCACCGGGCTTCGCCCACTTTCGGCCACCGACAGGCCGGTTTCGCCCGCGGCGGAACACCGATCGGTCAGGTGTCGAGTGCGCGGGCCGTGTCGAGCAGCTCGCGGGCGTGGGCCAGGCCACTCTCGGAGTCGGGCAGGCCGGAGAGCAGCCGCGCCATCTCGGCGATGCGCTCCTCGCCGTGGAGTTGCTGCACACTGCTCGCCGTCACCGCTCCGTCGCTGTCCTTCACGACCCGCAGGTGGTTGGTGGAGAAGGCGGCGACCTGCGCGAGGTGGGTCACCACGATCACCTGGGCGGTGCGGGACAGCCGGGCGAGGCGACGCCCGACCTCGATCGCCGACGCACCGCCCACCCCGGCATCCACCTCGTCGAAGATGAAGGTCGGCACCGGGTCGCTTCCAGCGATCACCACCTCGATCGCGAGCATCACCCGGGAGAGCTCTCCCCCGGACGCGCCGCGGCCGAGCGGTCGCGGCTCAGCACCCTGGTGCGGGGCGAGCAGGATCGACACGGTGTCTTTTCCGGTGAGGCCGTAGTCCTCGCGGTCGGTGACCTCGACCACGAGCCGGGCGTTCTGCATCGCGAGGGCACCGAGTTCGGCCGTCACCCGCTCGGAGAGCCGCACGGCGGCCTCCCGGCGCACGTCGCTCAGCCGCGCGGCGAGGTCGACGACACGCTCCCGGTCGGCGGCCACCTCCGCGCCGAGGCTCTCGATGCGGTCGGCGTCGTGGTCGAGTTCGAGCAGGCGGGTGCTGCCGCTCTCCAGGTACTCGATGGTGTCTTCGAGGGTCGGCCCGTACTTGCGGATGAGGGATCCGAGCACGGCCCGGCGCTCGTTCACGGCCTCGAGTTCGCGGCCGCCATCGGTGTCGAGGCCGCCAAGGTAGCTGGAGATCTGGCTGGACACGTCTGCCACGACGAAGCTCGCGTTGGCGATCGCCTCGACGATCGGCTCGAGCGCGGGGTCATGGGTCGCCACTCGCTCGAGCTGGCGTCTCGCCGTGTCGAGCAGCCCGATCACGTCGCGCGGGTCGTCGAGACTCTCCGACGACACGAGTTCGTGCGCCTGGCCCGCGGCGAGGCGGAGGTCTTCGAGGTTGGTCAGCAGCTCGGCGCGTTCGGCGAGCTCGGCGTCTTCACCGGGTTTCGGGTCGGCCTCCTCGATCTCGGCCATCGCGATGCGCAGCTCCTCCGCCTCCAGCACTCGTCGATCCCGCTCGGCCACGAGCACATCGAGCTCGCCCTGGTTCGACTGCCAGCGACGGTAGGTGGACTGGTAGTCGGCGAGCAGACCGGAGAGGGCCTGGCCGGCGAATCGGTCGAGGGCCTCGCGTTGCGCCGTGGCGGAGCGGAGCCGCACCTGGTCGGACTGGCCGTGCACCACCACGAGCTGCTGGCCGATCTCGTTGAGAACGCCGACCGGCGCCGCCCGACCGCCGACGACGGCACGGCTGCGGCCGTCCTGGGACACCGACCGGCCGAGGATGAGTTCGCCGCCATCCACATCGCCTCCGACGTCGCGCACGCGCTCCGCCACGACCCCGTCCGGCTCGATCTGCCAGTGGCCCTCCACTACCGCCGAACCGCCGTCCTGCCGCAGCACCGATCCGTCCGACCGGTCGCCGAGCAGGAGACCGAGCGCCGTGACGACCATGGTCTTGCCCGCGCCTGTCTCCCCGGTGAGGGCCGTGAATCCGGGGCCGAGCGGAAGGATGGCCTCGCCGATCACGCCGAGGTTGCGGATGGAGATCTCTTCGATCACTGGGACGCGCCTTCGCCGTCTGCCGGACCCCGCCAGCCGTTGGTCGGCAGGTTGAACTTGCCCACGAGGCGGTCGGTGAACGGGCCCTGGTGCAGGCGAGCGAGCCGCACGGGCACCGGGGATCGTCGAACGATCACGCGCGCACCCGGCGGCAGGTCCTTGGAACGCCGTCCGTCGCACCACAGCACGCCGATGCCCTGGGTGCGTTGGAGCACCTCCACGGCGAAGACCGATTCCGGCCCAACGACGAGCGGGCGCCCGAAGAGGGCGTGCGGACTCAGAGGCACGAGCAGCATTGCGTCGAGGCTCGGCCAGACGACGGGCCCGCCGGCGGAGAAGGCGTACGCGGTCGATCCGGTCGGCGTCGACATGACCACACCGTCGCAGCCGAAGGAGGAGAGCGGCCGGCCATCGACCTCGATCACTACCTCGAGCATCCGCTCCCGGCTGGCCTTCTCGACGGTCGCCTCGTTGAGGGCCCACGTCTCGTAGACCACCTGGGACTCCACCTTCACCCGCACGGACAGCGTCATGCGCTCTTCGACGAGGTAGTCGCGGGCGAGCGCCCGGCGAACCGTCTCGGTGAGGTTGTCCCGTTCACTCTCCGCGAGGAATCCGACGTGTCCGAGGTTGACGCCTAGCAGGGGCGCGGATGAGCCTCGCGCGAGTTCCGCGGCACGCAGGATGGTCCCGTCCCCGCCGAGCACGATCACGAGCTCCAGTTCGCCGATGTCGATGGCGTCGCCGAGCACTTCGATCGCGGTGAGGTCCGGGGCCTGGGCGAGCACGTCGGCGTATTCGTCCGGCTTGATCACCGGGGTCACTCCCGCCGCGATGAGCTGGCGGCTCACCTTCACCGCCGAGTCGAGCGAGTCCTGGCGCCCCGTGTGAGCGACGACCAGCATGTACCGTGCAGCCACTTGGTTACTCCTCGTGCGTCGGGCGATGTTGCGGTCGATCGGAAGGATCTGGTCCCAGGGACGAATCGGCGTGATCGAGACGATTCGGCTCGTTCCCTTCGACTCGTTCGAATCACTTCGTTCGAGACAGGGCAGAGACTCGGTCACTCCATTCTGTCGGATTGGTGCCGGCTTCGGCGCTCAGCCAAGCCAGATACTCCTGATTGCCGGCCCCTCCGAGAATTGGCGAGGAGATGAGCCCCGCGGTCGACAGGCCGAGGTCCCAGGCTGCCCAGAGCACACCAGCGATCGCGTCGGCTCGCAGGCCGGGTTCGTGCACGATCCCCTCCCGGATCCCGGTGCGCCCCACCTCGAACTGCGGCTTGATGAGGAGCACATAGTCCGCCTCGAGCCCGACGGTCGCGGTGAGCGCCGGGAGCACCGTGGTCAGCGAGATGAAGGACAGGTCCCCCACGACGAGGCTCGCGTCCACGTGCCGACCGGCCGCCTCGTCGAGCGAGTGCGGGGTCAGGTCTCGGGCGTTGAACCCCTCGATCACCACCACGCGTTCGTCCCGGGCCACGATCGGATCGAGCTGGCCGTGTCCCACGTCGAGGGCGACCACGCTCGCCGCGCCGCGCTCGAGCAGCACCTGGCTGAATCCGCCGGTGGATGCTCCCACGTCGAGCGCCTCGCGACCCCTCACCTCGATCGCGAACTCGTCGAGCGCGGCGAGCAGCTTGTGCGCGGCGCGGCTCACGTAATGGTCGAGCGCGGTCAGCGCGAGCACGCTGGACTCGTCGACCTTCGTCGACGCCTTGAGCACCGTCTGGCCGTCGACCGTGACCGAGCCGTCGGCGATCAACCGGGCGGCCTGGGTTCTCGAACGCGCGATGCCGCGTTCGGCGAGGGCCGCATCGAGGCGCGCCTCAGCCATGCTGCTGCTGAGCGTCCCCGCCCTCGAGGGTCTGCTGCAGCCGATCGTGGATCTGGGCGAATGCGGTGGCGCGCTGGTCGAGGGGTTGGTCTTCGATGAGTCGCAGGCGCGAAAGCAGCGCACCGGGGTCATCGGCGCCTCCCGACGCCCCGGAAACTGTCGAGTTCTCGTCAGGCATGCCTCAACGCTACCCCTCCGAGTGCAGTTCGGTCGGCACGTCGAGTCCGTAAATCGCCATGCCGGAGCCCCAGATCGCGGCGGCGCCTGCCCGCAACAGGTCGACGCGGCGCTCGCCCGGCGCTCGAACGCTCACCACGCTCCCGCTCAGGATCACCTCGGCGGAGCCCACCCGAAACACGCGGTCTCCGGTCGACAGCGTCGTCTCGATCGTCTCGGGGTACGGCTCGCGGAGCTGCCGAAGGTCCTCGAGGATGAAGGTGGGGCGGGAGTTCTTGTCGGCGGCGAGCACCTGTTTGGCGCGGTCGATACCGGTAAGCACGAGGGCCGAGGAGATCCCGGCGCGGTTCGCCCCGAGGATGTCGGTGTCCAGCCGGTCGCCGAGGAAGAGGGCCTTCGTCGCTCCGAACCGGGTGACCGCCTCCTCGAAGATGGCCACCTCTGGCTTACCGGCGACTACGGGAAGCCGTCCCACCGCCGAGTGCACGGCGGACACCAGCGTCCCGTTTCCCGGCGCGATTCCGCGGGCGACGGGGATTGTCCAGTCGGTATTCGTCGCGACCCACGGGATTCCGGTGTGCAGCGCGAACGAGGCCTCGGCGAGCTGCGTCCAGCCGACCTCCGGCGCGAAGCCCTGGATCACCGCCGCCGGCGAGTCGAGCGCCGAATCGGTGACGACGAACCCGGCCTTGTCGACCTCGCTCGTGAGGCCCTCTCCCCCGACCACGAGGATGCGGGAGCCGGCTGGCACCAGGTGCGCGAGCAACCGCACGGCCGCCTGGGGCGACGTGACCACGTCGGCGGCGGACACCTCGAGACCGAGCGACGTCAGGTGCGAGGCCACTGACGCCGCGGTGCGCGACGCGTTGTTGGTGATGTAGCCCACGCGCAAGTGTTCGGCCGCACGATTGAGGGCGTCCACGGCGTAGGGGATGGCGTCCGGGCCCTGGTAGACGACGCCATCAAGGTCGGCCAGCAGAACGTCGACGCCGTCGAGCGGCGTCGCGTCAGTCACGCTCTGGCTCCGCGTGCTCTCCCTGCGGGTCGCCGCCAGTGCCGATCGACTCATCGGCGGCATCGACATCCTCGTCGAAGTCCTCCTCCACGACCTCGATCACGTCGTCTTCCCCGTCACCGGCGCCGAGGGCGTTCATCGCCCGGTCGGAGCGCTGCCACCACTCCTCCGCCTCGTCTTCGTGACCGAGGTCCTCGAGGACTGCGGCGTAGGCATCGAAGAGCGCCGGGCTCCAGGAGAAGGCCTTGTCGGGGTCGAGCTGCGGGATCTTCAGTTCATCGAGCGCCGCATCGGTCTGGCCGAGGTCCAGGCGCGCGCCGGACATCGCTATCGCCAGCTGCACCTGCACCTCAACCGGAAGGCTCTCGCGGGGCACTGAGCGACCGAGTTCCAGCGCGCGGTCCGGTCGGCCGAGGCCTCGTTCGCTGTCCACCATCAGCGGCAACTGGTCGTCCTTGCCGGAGATGCGGCGATAGGTGCGCAGTTCCCTCAGGGCGAGGGCGAAGTCCCCGATCGAGTAGGCCGTGATGGCGAGGGTCTCCCTCACGACGGCGATGCGTCCGGCTCGCCTCGCCGCCGACACGGCGTGGGCGTGCGCGAGCCCGGGGTTGGTTTCGATCAGGTTCGCGACCATCGCGAGATGGCGGGCAACGCCGTCGGCGTTCTCCTTGCTCAGGGTCTTGAGCTGGGTGCGGGCGACCCGGTCCAGGTCCTGGGGTTGAACGCTCTCGGGTATCTCCGGATCGTCGTGACGAGTGCGCACCGACTTGGTGCCGAACGGGTCGCGATCCTCGACCTCACGAGGCGATCGGCCCTGATAGCCCGGGCGGTCGCCGGATCGGTTCTCGCGGGGATTGCGGCTCAGGTCCGCCTCCGGCCGACCGCGGCCGGCGCCTGCCGGCCGGTCGCCGTCGCGCCTGGGTCGATCGCCAGCAGGTCCGCCACGGCTCGGCCGCCCGGCTTCCGGACGGTTGCCGCCCGGCTTCTCTCCGGGTCGCTTGCCGCGGTCTCCTGAATCGGACACGATGTCTCCCTGCTAAACGATCTCTATTGAACTGTAATGAGTGTTGGGTGGTGGGTGGTTAACGCAGGATGGCCACCCCGGTATCGGGGTGGCCATCTGAACGAAGAAGTCCGGCGGTGTCCTACTCTCCCACAAGGTCCCCCTTGCAGTACCATCGGCGCAGAGAGTCTTAGCTTCCGGGTTCG
>NZ_DATCQQ010000060.1:0-34539 GCF_036569425.1 Lacisediminihabitans sp. | reverse complement strand
CTCGACGACAGAGGTCGCGAAGTCGCTTCACCTCTGTTCGTGAATTCAAGTAACGTCCCATGTTAACGCCGACTGAAAACAGGGCCATTAACGCCAACTGAAAATAGGGCCACCAACCATTATGGAAGGTGATCAAATTGGATGATTGGGCGAAGATACGCCACCTGTTCTCGACCGGGGTTTCGAAGCGGGAGATAGCGCGACTGGCTGGGGTGTCGCGGGGGACGGTCGATCGGGCGTTGGCCGAGGACCGCGAGCCGACGTATCAGCGGGCGCCTACGGGGTCGAGCTTCGACACGTTCGCGGCCGACGTGCGGAGGTTGTTGGCGGCGACGCCGACGATGCCGGCCGCGACGATCGCCGAGCGTGTCGGCTGGGCCGGTTCCCCGTCGCTGTTCCGCGCGAAGGTCGCCGAGGTGCGCCCCGACTATGCGGTTCCGGATCCGGCGGACCGGCTGGTGCACGCGCCGGGGTTCCAGGTGCAGTGCGACTTGTGGTTCCCCCACGAGGACCTGCCGCTCGGGGACGGCCAGCAGGCGGCCCCGCCGGTGCTGGTGATGACCTCGACGAACTCGGGGTTCCTGCAGGCGCGGATGTTGCCGTCGCGGACGACGTCGGGTCTGCTCGGCGGGATGTGGCGCCTGATCGTCGAGGCCGGCGCGGTGCCGGCCCGATTGACGTGGGACAACGAGACCGGCATCGGCCGAGGCCGTCTCACCGACCCCGCGGCGGCGTTCGCCGGGACGTTGGGCACCGAGATCAAGCTGCTGAAAGCACGCGATCCGGAGTCGAAGGGTGGGGTGGAGCGGATGAACCGGTTCTTCCGCAGCCGCTTCATGCCGGGGCGGGTGTTCGCCTCCCCGGACGACTTCAACACCCAACTGGCGGGGTGGCTGCCGACTGCGAACGCCCGCATGTCACGCTCTCGGCGCGGACGCCCGGGCGAGCTCGTGGCCGCCGATCGGGCGGCGATGCGGGCCCTGCCGCCGGTGGCACCGGAGGTGATGTTCCGCAATAGCGTCCGTTTGCCCAGGGACTACTACGTCCGCGCGTTCAGCAACGACTACTCCGTCGACCCGGCCATGATCGGCCGTCTCGTCGACGTCACCGCATCCTTAAACACAGTGACCGTCCACCACGACGGGATCCTGATCGCCGAGCACCGGCGCCGGTGGGCGAGGCAGCTGACCGTCACCGACCCGGACCATGTGGTGAGGGCTGCGGAGTTGCGGTCCCAGTTCCAGGCCCAACACCGGCGAAGGTCCCCGGTTGCTGCAGTCGTCGAACTGGCATCGCTATCCCACTACGACGAGTTGTTCGGCGTCGACCCGGCCCTCGACCGCGACAGGGCACTCGTCCCGTCGCTCGCTGCGCCGGTGGCTTTGGCGGTCGCGTCGTGACCGGGCCCACGACGGGCGAGGCGGCGTCGCAGATCGAGTACTACGCCCGCGCCCTGCGCGCACCCCGCATCGCCGACGCGTTCCGTCGTCTCGGCGACCAGGCCCGTGACGCGGGCTGGTCCCATGAGGAATACCTTGCCGCGGTCCTCTCGAAAGAGGTTTCCGAACGGGAAGCGTCGGGGGCGGGCCTGCGGATCAAGGCCGCTCGGTTCCCCGGATACAAGGCGCTGGAGGACTTCAACTTCGACCACCAACCTTCCGCCGACCGGAACCTGATCGCCCACCTGGGCACCAGCGTGTTCCTCACCGAAGGCAAAAACATTGTGCTCCTCGGACCTCCCGGGACTGGGAAAACCCACCTCGCGGTCGGCATCGGAATCAAAGCGGCGAAGGCCGGCCACCGGGTCCTGTTCGACACCGCGACCGGGTGGGTGGCCCGGCTCCAAGAAGCCCATTCAAGAGGAAAACTACCGGCCGAACTGGCCAAGCTACGGCGTTACAGCCTGCTGATCGTCGACGAGGTCGGCTACATACCCTTCGACCAAGACGCCGCGAACCTGTTCTTCCAACTCGTCTCCTCCCGCTACGAACACGCGTCGCTGATCATGACCAGCAACCTGCCCTTCGCCCGCTGGGGTGACGTCTTCGGCGACCTGACCATCGCCTCCGCGATGATCGACCGCATCGTCCACCATGCCGACGTCATCAACCTCAAAGGCACCAGCTACCGGCTCAAAGGCCACCACCCCGCCTCAACTGAGGCACACTAGAACCACACGACAGTGGCCCTGTTTTCAGATGGCAGAAGTGGCCCTGTTTTCAGTCGGCGTTAACACGACCTCTAATTTTGACGTTGTCGCTGCCTGCCTGTTTTCGCCCACAGGAAAGTGGACGTTCAAATTCGGGAGGACGGACCGGCTCCCTCTGCATGCTTCATTTCCAGACAGACTCAATCCCATGCAGCATGTTGATGCCTCATGGAGCGATTCGATCTCCGGAGCTAAGGAGTAAGCGACAAAAGGCGCGATCGCCTCAAGCCGCCCAAGCACGGTCCGTGGCGTGAAGGACGACTATGAGCAATATCAGACCCGCATTCGATACCCCCACACCCCACCGTCATCCGCACCTGACAAGCTGAGGGCGTGACAGACACCGACACCCGCGCATCCGCCGCCCAGATTCTGCGCACCCTCGTGGGGCGCGACGACGCCGACTTTCACGAGGGGCAGTTCGAGGCGATCAGCGCGCTCGTGGACGACCGGCGGCGCGCGCTCGTCGTGCAGCGCACGGGGTGGGGCAAGTCCGCGGTGTACTTCGTGGCGACGCTCCTGCTTCGCCGACAGGGCGCTGGGCCGACAATCCTCGTGTCGCCCCTGCTCGCACTGATGCGCGACCAGATCGCCGCCGCCGAACGGGCCGGAGTGCGAGCGGTGGCCATCAACTCCACGAACGCGCACGAGTGGGACGACGTGCGGCAGCAACTCGCGAACGACGAGGTGGACGTGCTTCTCGTGTCGCCGGAGAGGCTCAACAACCCGTCGTTCCGCGAGACGCAGCTGCCCGAGCTCGTGCGCCGAGTCGGCATGCTCGTGGTGGACGAGGCGCACTGCATCTCCGACTGGGGCCACGACTTTCGGCCCGACTACCGGCGCCTGCGCGACCTCATCGCCGAGATGCCGGCCGGCGTTCCGGTGCTCGCCACGACGGCGACGGCCAACTCGCGTGTGGTTCAGGATGTGGCGGAGCAGCTGGGCACGGTGGAGCTTGGGCAATCGCGCCAGCGATTGCGCGACCCCAGCGCCGACCGAGCCGGCGAGGGTGGTTCAATCGGTGGAGAAGTTCTCACGATCCGCGGCCCGCTCGCCCGGGCATCCCTGCGCCTGGGAGTGCTGCGACTTCCGGATGCCCGCACCCGTCTCGGCTGGCTGCTGAGCCACCTCGCCGAGCTGCCGGGAAGCGGCATCATCTACTCCCTCACGGTGGCGGGCGCCGAAGACACCGCTCGCCTGCTGCGGGACGCCGGCCACAACGTGCGTGCATACACGGGCCAGACCGACACGGGCGAGCGGGAGGAGTCCGAGCGGATGCTCAAAGCCAACGAGGTGAAGGCGCTCGTGGCCACGAGCGCCCTCGGCATGGGATTCGACAAGCCGGACCTCGGCTTCGTACTGCACCTCGGCGCGCCCTCCTCCCCCGTGGCCTACTACCAGCAGGTGGGCCGCGCCGGCCGCGCCACCGAGAACGCCGACGTGCTGCTGCTGCCGGGCGTGGAGGACGAGGCGATCTGGACATACTTCGCCACCGCCTCCATGCCGAGCGAGGCGCGAGCGACGGCCGTGCTCGACGCGCTCGACGCCCACGACGGACCGCTGTCGACACCGGCCCTCGAGTCGCGGGTGGACATCCGGCGCACGCCCCTCGAACTGCTGCTCAAGGTGCTCGACGTGGACGGCGTGGTGCGCCGCGTGCAGGGCGGCTGGGTCGCCACCGGGCGGCCGTGGGCCTACGACAGCGACCGCTACGAGCGCATCGCCGCGGAGCGGGTGGCCGAACAGCAGCACATGATCGAATACGAGCGCACCGACGGATGCCGCATGGAGTACCTGCAGACGTCCCTCGACGACGACACGGCCGCGCCCTGCGGCCGCTGCGACAACTGCGCCGGCGCCTGGTACCCGGCCGACGTGCTGGATGCCGCCGCCGCGACCGCGAGTTCGAGCCTCGACCGGGTGGGCGTGCCCCTCGAACCCCGCGCGCAGTGGCCGACCGGCGCCGACCGGGTGGGGGTGCCGGCGAAGGGCAAGATCGCGGTGGGCGAGCGGATGCTTGAGGGCCGCGCCCTCGCCCGCCTCACCGACCTCGGCTGGGGCGGCACGCTGCGCGCGATCTTCGCGCCGAACGCCGTCGACGGCCCGGCGAGCGCCGCGCTCCTCGCCGCGTGCGTGCGCGTGCTCGGCGAATGGCCATGGGAGGAGCGCCCGAGCGCGGTCGTCTCCGTGCCGTCCCGCTCCCGTCCGCAGCTCATCGCCTCGGTCGCCAACGGGCTCGCCGACGCCGGACGTCTCCCGTACCTCGGCTCGCTCGAACTCGCCGGCGGCGGCCCGACCGGCGGCCCGGGGGGCAACAGTGCATACCGGCTGGGCGGGGTGTGGAACGGCTTCGCGGTGAGCCCGGCGGTCTCCGCCGCGCTCGGCACCCTGACCGGACCGGTGCTGCTCGTGGACGACCTCGCCGACAGCCGCTGGACCGTCACGGTCGCCTCCCGGTTGCTGCGCCAGGCCGGCGCACCCGGGGTGCTGCCCTTCGCGCTCGCGCTGCGCGCGTGAACGCCGGAGCCCCGTGACACTCGATAAACCCGCCCACCTCTCAGCCGCGCATCATGGCTACCGTGGAACCATGCGCCGGAGCTTTCGCATACTCGTCACGGGAGCCGCGCTCGCCCTCGCGCTTTCCGGCTGCATCGGCACGCCGACGAGCCCATCGAGATCACCGTCCCCCTCGCTCAGCACGCCGCCCGCGACGCCGTCCGCCACGCCCGCAAAGGGATGCCCGCCCACTCCGGGCACCACTGCTCCGGCGAACGCGGTGACGGCCTCCACCATCGATGTCGACGGGGACGGCAGCCCCGACACCGAGTGGATCGCGCAGATCGACACGGTGACGCGATTCGGGGTCACCACCGCGTCCGGAGCGACCTTCTCGTATGACGTGAATTCCGCATCCCCCGTCCCGCGCGGAGGGTTCGTCGCCCGTCTGACACCGACACGCGTGATCTCGCTGCTGAGCGACGGCCGGGGTGCGTACCTGCACACCATCGTGAACTGCGCCTTCGTGGAGCCCACCGACAGCCAGGGGAAGCCGTACACCTTCGACCTGCAGAACCTGCGCGGAAACGGCACCGGCGTCGGCTGCATCCCGGTGGACGGCAGCCTCGAACTCGTCGGCTACCAGGCGGTCACGGCCAACGGCACCTCGACCGTGAAGCAGACCGTGATCACGCTGAATGGGGCCGGCACGATCGCGAGCAACGGCGCCACCACGGCCGTCGCGACGAACGTGCCGAGCACCGACCCGATCGTCGCGACCGCCAGTGCCGTGACCTGCGGCGAGGTGACGATCCCGTCTGGCGGTGTGATCCTTCCGAACGGGTAGTCTCCGCTAAACGGTCGTCGGCTCCACCTTCAGCTCGGCGCCGAAGATGGCGACGAGCAGCTGGCCGGTCCACTCGATGAGGTCAGCGTCGGCGAGCGGGATGCCCTGCCGCACCGGGAGCGGCACCGAGACCGAGTGCGTCTGGGCGAAGTACCGCGCCCCGGGGAACATCCGCTGCAGCCGGATCTGGATCGAGTCCGCGAGCTCCATCGACGCCACGCGGAGGTTGCCACCCGCGGTCACGACCTCGCTGAGTCCGGCCTTCTGGGCCATCCGCCGCAACCGCGACACCGCGATCAGGTTCTGCACCTGCACGGGCGGCTCGCCATAGCGGTCCGTGAGCTCCTCGAGCACGTGGTCGATCGCATCGACGGAGGCCGCCGGAGAGGATGCCGTCGACAGCTTCTGGTACGCCTCGAGCCGCAGCCGCTCGCTCTCCACATACTCCTCGGGGATGTGCGCATCCACCGGCAGTTCGAGACGCAGCTCTGTCTGGCCCTCCGCCACGTCGCCGCGGAAGGTGGAGACGGCCTCGCCGATCATCCGCAGGTAGAGGTCGAAGCCGACCCCGGCGATGTGGCCGGACTGTTCGCCGCCGAGCAGGTTGCCCGCTCCGCGGATCTCGAGGTCCTTGAGCGCCACCTGCATGCCGGCGCCGAGCTCGCTGTTGGCCGCGATCGTGGCGAGTCGGTCGTGCGCGACCTCGCCGAGCGGCTTGTCGGGGTCATAGAGGAAGTAGGCGTACGCGCGCTCGCGCCCGCGACCGACCCGCCCGCGCAACTGGTGCAGCTGCGACAGTCCGAACTTGTCCGCGCGGTCGATGATGAGGGTGTTCGCGTTGGCGATGTCGAGGCCGGTCTCGATGATCGTGGTGGAGACCAGCACGTCGAACCTGCGCTCCCAGAAGTCCACCATCACCTGCTCGAGCACCGCCTCGGGGAGCTGGCCGTGCGCCACGGCGATGCGCGCCTCCGGCACGAGCTCGGCGAGCTGCGCGGCGACCCGGTTGATCGAGGAGACACGATTGTGCACGAAGAAGATCTGCCCCTCGCGCAGCAGCTCGCGGCGGATCGCGGCCCCCACCTGCTTGTCGTTGTACGGCCCGACGAAGGTGAGAATCGGGTGCCGGTCCTCCGGCGGCGTGGCGAGCGTCGACATCTCGCGGATGCCGGTCACCGCCATCTCGAGCGTGCGCGGGATGGGGGTGGCGCTCATCGCGAGGATGTCGACGTTGGTCTTCAGCTTTTTCAGGGCGTCCTTGTGCTCCACCCCGAAGCGCTGCTCCTCGTCGATGATGACGAGCCCGAGATCCTTGAAGTGGATGCTGGGGCTGAGCAGGCGGTGCGTGCCGATCACGATATCCACCGTGCCATCCGCCATGCCATCGATCGTCTCCTTCGACTCCGTGTCGGTCTGGAACCGGCTGAGGGCGCGCAGGTGCACCGGGAAGCCGGCGAACCGCTCGGCGAAGGTCTCCATGTGTTGCTTCACGAGCAGGGTCGTCGGCACGAGCATCACCACCTGCTTGCCGTCCTGCACCGCCTTGAACGCGGCGCGCACGGCGATCTCGGTCTTGCCGTAACCGACGTCGCCGGAGATGAGGCGGTCCATCGGGATGGGCCGCTCCATGTCGGCCTTCACCTCGTCGATGGTGGTGAGCTGGTCGGGGGTCTCCGCGAACGGGAACGCGTCCTCGAGCTCGTGCTGCCATGGGGTGTCCGGCGGGAACGCGTGGCCCCGGCTCGCCATGCGCGCCGAGTAGAGCTTCACGAGTTCCACGGCGATGTCCCGCACGGCCTTGCGAGCCCTGCCCTTCGCCGCCGCCCACTCGCCGCCGCCCATCTTGCTGAGCGCCGGCGCCTCGCCCCCGACGTAGCGGGTGAGCAGGTCGAGCTGGTCGGTGGGCACGTAGAGCTTGTCCGGCGGGTAGCCGCGCTTCGACGGCGCGTACTCCACGAGCAGGTACTCGCGGGAATTCTTGACCGGGTTGCGGCCGCCGGTCGATACCTCGCGCTGCACCAGCTCGACGAACCTGCCGATGCCGTGGGTCTCGTGCACGACGAAGTCGCCAGACTTGAGCTGCAGCGGGTCGACGACGTTCTTGCGGCGCACGCCGAGCTTCTTCACCTGCCGGGCGTCGTAGCCGGCCGCCCGGCCGTAGAACTCGCTCTCGCTCAGCAGCGCGAACCTGATTTCGGGCAGTTCGAAGCCGTTCTCGACGGATGCCTTGAGCAGGTAGGCGATGCCGGTCTCCGGCGCCGCGGGGAATTCGTCCACCACCCGGGCGGCGAAGCCGTGCTCGCCGAGCGCCTCGGCCGCCCGTTCGACGAGGCCGGCGCCCTGGGCCACCACCGCCACCGTCCAGCCGTCCCTGAGCCTCTCGCCCACGTACTCGATGGCGCCGTCGGCCCGGCCCTGGAAGCTCGGCACCGTCGTGGCGTCGATGCGGATGTAGTGGTCGCCGTCGCGCAGTTCGCTCGTGGCGCCGATGCTGGCCGCCGTCGCCTCTCCGGGCTCGGTCGCCCCGCTGTCGAAGCTGCTCAGCGTCCACCACGCGCGGTCGCCGGCCGACTCGCGGAGGGCGTTGATGCTGAGGAAGTCGCCGGAGTCGAGGTCGATCGGCGCCTCCGCCCCCGCGGTCGCCGCGTTCCAGGCCGCGCCGAGGAACTCGCGGTTCGTCTCCACGAGGCTCACGGCGCGGGAGGCCACCCGCTCGGGCGCGAGCACGGCGATTGCCGCGCCCTTCGGCAGGTAGTGGGTGAGAGGCACGAGGCGGTCGACGAGGGCGGGGGCGAGCGACTCCATCCCGTCCACCGGGATTCCCTCCGAGATCTTGGCGAGCATCGTCGAGAGGCTCGGGAACTCGTGCTGCATCTCCCTGGCCCGTTGGCGCACCTGGGGGCTCAGGAGCATCTCGCGGCTCGCCGGAAGCTCGACGACGGCCACGGCATCCGGCAGCGAGCGCTGGTCGGCCACCGAGAACTCGCGGATTTGCTCCACCTCGTCGCCGAAGAACTCCACGCGCCACGGATGCTCGGCGACCGGCGCGAACACGTCGAGGATGCCGCCGCGCACGGCGAACTCGCCGCGGCGGGTGACCATGTCGACGCGGGAGTATGCGAGATCGACGAGCTGGGTGGACAGGTCGGCGAGGTTGTAGCCGCGCCGGCCGGCCACCAGTTCGAGCGGCTCGAGGCTCGTGAGGTTGTCGGAGAGCGGCTGCAGGGCGGCGCGCACGCTCGCGACCACGATGAGGTCGCCTACCGGCTCGTTGGCCTGCACGGCCGCCTCCCAGCGCTGGAGGTGGCGCAGGGCCCGGATGCGCTTGCCGACGGTCTCGGCGCTCGGGCTCAGCCGCTCGTGCGGCAGCGTCTCCCATGCGGGGAATTCGATCACTTCGGCGTCCGGCGCCACGCAGGCGAGCGCGCCGCGCAGCGACTCGGAGTCGCGGCCGGTCGCGACGATGGCGAGGAGCGCCTGCGGCCCCTTTCGCGCGTCAAGCAGCCCGGCCAGCAGCGGGGCGCGGAGGCCGTCGACGAGGGAGAAGTCCGCGCTTCGGGCCGCGTAGGAGAGGGCGTTTTCGAACGTGCGGGCGCGCGCGAGCGCACGGTTTAAGCCCTGAAGGATCACCGCAGGAGTCTACGCGCCGCCCCGGACACTCTTCCCGCCGGTGGAGGCCGCCACCCATCCTCGACTCGCGCCGTCACCTCGACGCGCGCATCCCTCGACGCGCGCCGTCACCTCGACTCGCGCCGTCACCTCGACTCGGGGGAAATGGCCGCATACGGGCTGCCATACCGGCCAGATGACCCGACTCGGCGGGCGAGGGCGCGCGGGCGAGCGACCGGGGTGCGGGGTGCCGGTCAGGCCAGCTGAACCGCAAGGCCCTCGCGAAAGGACGGATAGCGCGGGGCCCAGCCGAGCTGGTCGCAGGCCCTCTCGTTGGAGACGCGCAGGTTCACCCGCGTGAGCAACTCCGCCGCGTACGGCGCCACCAGGCGCAGCGCCCAACCGGGCAGCACGGACGGCCTCGGCGCGCCCGCGGTGCGCGCGGACTCCTCGATGAACTCCCGCCAGGTCGCCGGGGTGTCGTCGACGATGTTGTATGCCGCGCCGTCGACGCCGCGCTCGAGGGCGGCGATAGTGCCGAGGGCGGCATCCTCCGCGTGGACGAGCGCGATGGTTCCCCGCCTGCCAGACGCCACCGGGAGCGACCGCGACCGCAGTCGCGGAACGAACTCCGGGTCCCCGCCGTAGAGGAGCCCGTAGCGCACCGCGATGCCGTCGATGCCCGTCGCCTCGAAGACCTGCCGCTCCGCGTCGGCCATGGCCGCGACCGCCGCGTCGCTGCCGAGCCCCGCCGGCACACCGAACGGGCTGTCCTCGGTGAGCGGCACAGCGCCGTGGTCGCGATAGCCGTATCCGAAGACAATGGACTGGGTCACGAACCGGGTCGCCCCCGCCTGCTTCGCGAGCGCGAGGAGGTGGGCGGAGCCCTGGGTGCGCAGGCGGTTGGTCGATTCCATGTCGGCGTAGCGGGCCGGCGGCCTCGCGAGCGCCGTGACCTCGTTGATCACGGCGTCGGCGGAGAGACCTGCCGTCGCCTCGAGGAGTGCGCCCAGGTCGAGGATGTCCGCGCGGATCGCCCGAGCGCCCTGCGCGGCGAGCTGGTCGGCCCCGGCCTCCGTACGCGTGAGCCCGGCGACGGCGTGCCCCGCCCGAACGAGGTGGCGCACGAGGGGGCGGCCGATCACCCCGGTAGCCCCGGCAACGAGAACCTTCACCCACCCAGTCTGCTCGGGTGGCGGCGGCGCGCCAAGCGCCACGGTGATCCCGACGAGGGAAATAAAATTGATCTGACCTATGCAAAAGATAGCGCTTTCCGTTAGGTTGGGACATCAGCGGTGCTCGGCTCGAATATGTTCGTCGACATCCGGCTTCGGTCCAATAGAGCGCGCGCAAATTACGGAGTCAACGATGTCTCGGTGCCCTTTTCTGCTGTCTTCCCCTCGCCACCAGCTCGCCGATTGGCCAGATTGGTCCGATGAAACGGTTGCTCGGCCGCGGACGCAATGACGGTCAATACGGTGTCGGTCGAAGCACCGACGACCGGCACCGTCACCGACCCCGAGTCGCGCGCCCGCGTTGCCGCCCCAGCCAAACGCGTCGGCCGGGCGCGCAAGAGTCTCCGGCACCACTGGCAGCTCTACCTGCTCGTCATTGTGCCGCTCGCCTACTTCGTGATCTTCAAGTACATCCCGCTCACGAACGCGGTGATCGCGTTCAAGGACTACAACGTGATCAAGGGGATCTGGGGCAGCGACTGGGTCGGTCTGCGCAATTTCGAGGCGTTCTTCAGCAACCCGGTGTTCTGGACCCTCGTCGGCAACACCCTGTTGCTCTCCGGCTATGTCGTGATCGCCAGCTTTCCCGTTCCCATCATCCTGGCGCTGGCCCTCAACGAGATCCGGCTCGGCGCGTTCAGGAAGAGCGTGCAGCTGGTCACTTATGCGCCGTACTTCATCTCCACCGTCGTCGTGGTGTCGATGACAATCCTGATCCTCGCCCCGCAACTGGGGATAATGAATCGCACCCTCGGGGCGTTCGGCCTCTCCAAGGTCGATTTCCTGGGCAATCCGGATTTCTTCCGGAGCATCTTCGTGTGGACGGACGTGTGGCAGACGGCCGGCTACTCCGCGGTGATCTACCTCGCTGCCCTGGCGTCGATCGACACCTCGCTCTACGAGGCGGCCAAGGTCGACGGGGCATCCCGGTTGCAGAAGATCATCCACATCGACATCCCGGGGATCATGCCCACGGCCACGATCATCCTCATTCTCGCGGTGGGCAACATCATGGCGCTCGGATTCGAGAAGGCATTCCTCCTGCAGAATCCGCTCAATCTGGGGTCGTCGGAGATCATCTCCACGTACGTCTACAAGGTCGGCCTGATCAACGCCGACTTCAGCCAGGCGACGGCCATCGGGCTGTTCAACTCGGTGATCAACCTGGGTTTGCTGCTCGTGGTCAACTTCGTCGCGAAGCGCCTGACCGGCGGAGGGCTGTGGTCATGACCACCTCCGCCCTGCGGCATGCACCGCAAGAGACCGCACCGCAAAAGACCGCACCTCAGAAGACCGCACCGCACAAGATCAAAGAGACGCTGCGAGACCGGATGTTCCTGGTCGTGATCTACCTGCTGCTCGTGGTCTTCCTCCTGATCGTGCTGCTGCCTCTGCTCTACATCCTGGCCAGCTCGTTCTCGAGTCCGGCGGCGGTTTCTGGCGGCAGGGTGACCCTCTGGCCGGTGGACTTCAGCCTCCGCGGCTACGAGGTCGCGCTGAGCGATCCCACCATCCTGCGGGGCTACGGCAACTCCCTGTTCTATACGGTCGTCGGCACATTCATCAGCGTGACGCTGACGATCGCCATCGCCTATCCGCTCTCCCGCAGAAACCTGTGGGGGCGCAACACGATCATGACGATCATCCTCTTCACGCTGCTGTTCAGCGGCGGGCTGATCCCGACCTACCTGGTCGTGCAGTCGCTCGGCATGCTCGACACCCGCTGGGCATTGCTGCTGCCGCAGGCCATCGGGGTGTGGCAGGTCATCATCGCGCGCACCTACTTCCGATCCGCCATCCCCGACGAGCTCTACGAGGCGGCCCAGCTGGATGGCAGTTCCGACCTGCGGTTTCTCTGGTCGGTCGTGCTCCCGCTGGCCAAACCGCTCATCGCCGTGGTGGCCCTGATGTACGCGATCGCGCAGTGGAATTCCTACCTCGACGCACTCATCTATCTCAAGAGCGACGACCTGTATCCGCTGCAACTGGTGCTGCGAAACATCCTGATCCTCAACACGACGGCCGGTGGAGCGATCGACGCGAGCGTCGCCATCCAGCGCCAGCAACTCGCCGACCTGCTGAAGTACTCGCTCATCGTGGTCTCGAGCGTTCCCGTGCTCTTGATCTACCCCTTCGTCGCCCGCCACTTCACCAAGGGAATCATGATCGGCGCGGTGAAGGGCTAGCCCCCACCGCGTGCTCCATCACCGGCGCAGCCGCGTCGGGCACACCCCCACAGAAATGAGTTGACAATGAAGTTACTCCGCCGCAACAGACGCGCGGTCACCTCCTTCGTCGCGATCGGCGCTCTCGTGCTCGGGCTCGCGGCCTGCGCACCGAGCGATTCGACGAAGACGGCTGACGGGGCAGTGCCGGACATCTCGGGCAACCCGGCAGTGACCCTCAGCGTGTTCGCCGCCCAGTTTCCGGGCACGAACCTCGCCACGAACGCCTTCAGCAAGGAACTGTCGAAGAAGTTCAACATCACCTTCACGTGGCAGACCACGACGCTCGACGGCGGCCCAGCCAAGGAGAAGCGTCAGATCTCGCTGGCCAGCGGCGACTACCCGGATGCCTACATGCTTATTCCGTGGGTGGACCAGTTCACCCCGCCCGAGCTGCTGAAGCTCGGCAAGCAGGGCGTGCTCCGGCCCCTACAGGGCCTGATCAAGAAGTACGCGCCGAACATTCAGAAGGCGCTGGACACCATTCCCGAGTACCGGGCGATGGCGACCGCGCCCGACGGCAACATCTACGGCCTGCCGCAGTGGAACGACTGCTACCACTGCTCGTACCAGGACAAGCTCTGGATGAACTCGGCCTGGCTGAAGAAGCTGGGACTCGAGCAGCCGAAGACCACGAAGGACCTGGTGAAGGTGCTCAAGGCGTTCAAGACCCAGGACCCCAACGGCAACGGAAAGGCGGACGAGATCCCCCTGACCGGGGACACCCGGGACAGCGTGATCCCGTACCTCATGAACGCCTTCATCTACGACCCGCAGGGAACGAGCGGAAACAACAACTCCACCCTCGTGCTCAAGGGACAGCGTGTCGACATGCAGGCCAACAAGGACGGTTGGCGCGCCGGGCTCAAATTCATCAAGTCGCTCTACGACCAGGGACTCATCGACCAGGGCGCGTTCACCCAGAACGGCGACGCGCTCAGGGCCCAGGGCGACAGCGCAGACGCGACGATCGTCGGTTCAGGCTCGGTGCTCCATCCGGCCATCTTCGTCACGCCCGGCCAGGCCGACGGGCGCGACAAGAACTACGACGCCGTGCCCCCGCTGACCGGGCCGGATGGCGCCAACTTCACCGCATACAACATTCCGTCGACCCCCGGCGCGACCTTCGCACTCACGAGCAAGGCATCGTCGGCGCAGCAGGTGCAGTCGATCAAGATGATGAACTACATCTACAGCACCCAGGGTCAGATCGAGGGCAACTTCGGCAGCGAGGGTATCGGCTGGGAGAAGCCGGGCGCGTCGGACATCTCGCTCGACACCACGCTCAAGCCGATCCTCAAGGTCATTCAGGCTCCCGTCGGCTCCAAGCCGACGAACACCTCGTGGAGTGCGATGGCGCAGTACAACAACACCTCCGCGTTCCGCAGCTCCCAGGCCACCCCGACCGACCTGTACTCGAGTGCCGGCTACGAGCGCAGGCTCTACGAGGCGACGAAACTATACGCCGGTCACGAGGACAAGGCGCAGATCTACCCGTACTGGGCGGTGTGGATCGACCCGTCGCTCGGCAGCGAGGTGGCGACCCTGCAGACGAACATCGAGAACTACGTTCAGCAGAGCTCGCTGCAGTTCATCACCGGCTCGAAGAACATCGACACCGGGTGGGACGACTACAAGAAGGGCCTGGACGGCGTCGGTCTCACGCGCTACCTGCAGATCCAGCAGAAGGCCTACGACCAGTCGAAGAAGTAGCCGCGGTCAGGCGTCGAGCGGCACCGGCTGCGGTTGCCCGGGGGTCAGCGTGAGGTCCCACACCCGCTCGCCGTAGCGCACGCGCACGGTCTGCTCGGAGCCCGAGGTCACCTCGGCGCTCACGAGCAGACCGTCGCGCCAGCGCAGGGAGGTGGTGACTCCACCTCGACCACGAAGGCCGACGACCTCGCCATCCGGCAGCGACGGCGGGAGCGCGGGAAGCAGCTCGAGTTCCCCGGCGTGGCTCTGTTGCAGGGCCTCCACCAGACCGGCCAGGTAGCCGAAGTTGCCGTCGATCTGGTAGGGCGGATGCGCCGCCAGGAGGTTGGGATAGAGGCCGCCGCTCTGCCCGCCCCGGTCGACGGTCATGTCCCGGAAGACGAGGCGCAGCAGCTCATCGATCTCCTCGCCCTGGCCGAGCCTGGCGCGCAGCGCGATCTTCCAGGACAGGGACCATCCGGTGGATTCGCGCCCGCGCGCGTCCAGGGACGCGGAGGCGCCGCGCTTGAGCTCAGGGGTGGCCTGAATCGCGCCGGGGTGCAGGAACCACAGGTGGGACATGTGCCGGTGGTTCGGCTCCACCTGCGGGTCGTCGGCGAGCCACTCGCGAATCTGGCCGCCGCGGCCGACGGACGGGCCGGGAATCCGCGGGAGGGCGGCGGCGGCGCGCATGACGACCGGGTCGCTCTGCAGCCCGAGGCGCTCGCCGAGCACCGCGACGTGGTCGAAGACCTCCCGCAGCATCGTCAGGTCCATGGTCGAGGAGATCCCGACCTCCGCCGTCTCACCGTTGCCGAGGAAGGCGTTCTCCGGCGACGTGGATGGCACCGTGCCGAGGGTGCCGTCCGGCAGCTCGACGAGCCAATCGAGTCCGAACTCGGCGGCGCCCCGGATGGCCGGCCACGCTCGGTCACGCAGGAACTCGTCGCTCGCCGGGTCGCCGGGCGAGGCGAACTCGAGGTGATCCCAGAGATGCTGCACCAACCACAGGCTCGCCATCGGCCAGAGCGCCCACCGCGGCTTCGCCCTTCCGTGGCCGACCGGCCGGCTGTAGCCCCAGATGTCGGCGTTGTGGTGGGCGGCCCAGCCACCCGCTCCGTAGAGTTCGCGCGCGGTGCGGGTGCCGGTCATCCGCAGCAGGTCGATCAGGTCGAACAGCGGCTCGAGGCATTCCGTGAGGCCGACCGCCTCCGCGGCCCAGTAGTTCATCTGAAGGTTGATGTTGATGGTGTAATTGGAGCTCCAGGGCGCTGGCAGTTCCGCGTTCCAGATGCCCTGCAGATTGGCCGGGGCACCGCCGGGTCGCGACGAGCCGATCAACAGGTATCGGCCATAGTTGAAGAGAAGCTCGGCGAGGCCCGGGTCCGCGGCGACCGCGCCGTCCGGATGCTCGTTGGCCAGCGCCAGGCGCCGATCGGTCGGCACGGGGGCGGCGTCGGGCGTCGGCGCCAGCGCGTCGCTTGGTGTCGGCTCCTCAGTTGGTGTCGGCTCCTCGCCTGGTGTCGGCCGGGCGCCGAGCCGCAGTCGAACGCGACCGAAGAGCTCGCCGTGGCTCAGGAGATGACGATCGAGCAGGTGCGCGTACGGCTCCGCCATCGCGACCGCCAGCCGATCCTGCGCGATTGTGAGGGCCGAGTCCGCGTCACCGGTCGGCACGGCGCCGAACGCGGCAAGGGTCGTCTGGGTGCCGACGTAGATCGTCAGCGCGTGCACGCCCTGCGCGCCGAGCACCCCGGCCTCCGCCACGTCGCTTCCGTCGTGCTCCCACCGCACGGCGAGCGCACCCTGGGCGGATGCGGCAGGGTCATCGGAGTAGGCGACCCCTCCCGCGTCGTGCGGGGGAAAGACATCCGATGGCGCCTTCAGGCGCAGGCTCGCTCCCGACGGGCCGTACTCCGTGGCCAGCACCCGCAGGGGCGACGAGAGCGAGAGGGCGAGGTCGAGCCCGGCCGCGAGGTCGGTGTTCATCCGGATCACGAGCACGCCCGGGGCCGCGGCGACGAACGACGTCCACGTCACGCTGCTCTCCGCGACGCGGTACTGCTCCAGGTGGAGGCCCGTCGCCAGCTCAAGCGAGCGGGAGTACGAGGAGACGTCGCCGTGCGGCGCGACCGCGATCGTCAGCTCGCCGAACGGCAGAAACGACTGGCTGTGCCGGTGTTGCAGGCCCGTGGCGGTCTTCTCGGCCGCGACGTACTCGCCGCGCAGCAGCTGGGCCCTCACCTCGGCGAGAGTGGCCGCAAATCCTTCCTGGTCGACGGGGTCGATCGACTCGCTCGCCGGCGACCCGGACCAGGCCAGGCCGTCGTTGATCTGGAACCTCTGCAGGTCGCTGCCTCCGAAGACCATCGAACCGAGCATCCCGTTGCCGAGCGGCAGGGCCGACAGCCAGTCCCGGGCGGGGCGGTCATAGAGCAGGGTGTCGTCAGGGGTGGTCATGCGACCGGCCTTTCGTTGGTGAGCACAGCGTTGTGGAATTGCGGCGGGCGGGAATCAGCCGGCGAAGAGCGCATTGTTGAGCTCGCTGAAGTCGACCCCCAGATCACCCGCCTGCAGGTGATTGGTCAGGAGCACCAGCACGACATCCTGCTCCGGATAGATCCACCATTGGCTGCCCGACCAGCCCGCGTGCCCGAAGACCTGCCGGTTGGCCAGCTCCGGAGAGTGTTCGCGCAGGTTCCAGCTCACTCCGTACTCCGAGGAGCGCGTCGCCGCCGGGTCGGGCTCACCGAGGCCCGTCGTTCTCGCGAGGAGCATGTCGCGCAGGAGGGCCGGGTCGAGCAGTTCGTCCGATCCGTCGCGAATCGTGCGCAGCACCCGGCCGCCGAGGTCCACGAGCCCCGCCGCCGTGCCGAGGGCGCCGGCGGCCGGATGCCGGTGGCCGTACATTCGGGAGAGGTCGAGGTCGACGGCATCGGTTCCGTACACGTCGTGAGGGTCGACACCCGGATCGAAGCCGATCCCCGCGCCCTGGCCCAGGTAGTCGTCGATGTGCTCGTGGACCGTTCGCCCGGTCGACCGCTCGAGCATGGCGCCGACACCCGCGAAGGCGAGGTTCGTGTAGCGGAACATCGCGCCAGGCGCGTAGTCCGCCGTGGCCGAGGCCAGCTGGTCGCGCAGGGGTATCGGACTGTCGAGCGGCACGTCGACCAGGCCGGAGCGATGGCTGAGGAGGTGTTCGAGCGTCACGCCGGGCAGCGCGGCCTCGTCCAGGGCGTCATCGAGGGCGACCGAACCGGCCTGCACCGCGCGCAGCGCGGCGAGCCCCACGAGGGGCTTGGTGACGGAGAAGAGTGCGAAGTAGTCGTCGGCGCGCGCGACTCTGCCGCCGGATGCCCCGAACGCCTCGATTGCCTCGATGCCCCGGGAGGAGCCGATGCCGAGCACCCCCGCCGGCAACGGTCCGCTCTCGACCTGGTGGCGGGTCCACCCGACGGCGGCCTCCCAGGAGGGCTCGGCGGCCAGATCGTGGCTGACGACGATGGTGATCCCCCTTGATGTGTGCCGAGGTCACGCTCCGCACGCTCATCAACTCTAGGGGTGAAGCGCCCGGTTGGAAAGCGCTTTCAGAATATTCATCGGATGATGCGCCCGCGCCGGTTCACGACCCGCGGCCGGTTCACGACGCGCGCCGGTTCACGACCCGCGGCCGGTGCGCCGCCTGGCACCGACGGGGGCGTTACTCCGCGACGGTATGGAACCGCAACTGGGCCGGGGTGAGGCCGTCGCGCGCGATCGACTCCACGGCATCCGCGGCATCCGTCAGGATGTTGGGCAGCGCGGCGCGCTCGGCGGACCCGAAGTCGCGCAACACGAAGTCGGCAGAGGCCTGGCGGCCGGGGGGTCGGCCGACGCCTACCCGCACGCGCACGAAGTCGCCGGTGCCGATCGCGGAGATGATGTCGCGCACCCCGTTGTGGCCGCCGGCGCCGCCGCCCTTCTTGATCTTGAGGCGGTCGAACGGGATGTCGAGCTCATCGTGCACGACGATGAGGCGTTCCGGTTCGATCTTGTAGAAGCGCAGGAGCGCGGCGACCGGGCCACCGGAGAGGTTCATGAACGAGTTCGGCTTCGCGAGGATCAGCCGCGGCCCCTCGAGTCCCGTTCGCCCCTCGGCGACCATCGAATTGGTCTTGTGACTCTTGAATGGTGCCCTCGCGCGGTCCGCGAGTTCGGCCAGCACCATCTGGCCGACGTTGTGTCGATTGCTCGCGTAGTCGGGCCCGGGGTTGCCGAGCCCGACTACGAGCCACTGATTGGTGTCCAGCGGGTCTGTCTTTCCCTGGGGAACGGCTCGCTACTCGGCGGCCGCCTCGGCCGCGGCCGCGGGCGCCTCGACCTCGGTCGCCTCGCCGAGGTCCTGCTCGGCCGGGATGCTGATCGCGATGACGAGCGTCTCGGGGTCGGTGATGAGCACCGCACCCTCGGGCAGCGTGATGTCCTTCGCGTAGAGGTGCGTGCCGGCCTCGAGGCCCTCCACGCTCACGACGATGTTCTCGGGGATGCTGATGGCGAGCGTCTCGATGAGCAGCGACTTGGCGTCCTGCTCCGCGACGGTGCCGGAGACCGGCTCGCCCTGGAGGTGCACGGCCACGTCGACCTCGACGCGCTCGCCCTTGCGCACGACGATGAGGTCGATGTGCTCGATGATCTGGCGCAACGGGTCCTTCTGCACGTCCTTGACGAGGGCGAGCTGGCTCTCCCCCTCGATCTGCAGGTCGAGGATGGCGTTCGCCTTGCGCAGCAGGAGCGAGACGTCATGAGCCGGGAGGCTCAGGTGACGCGGCTCGGTGCCGTGACCGTAGACGACGGCCGGGACCTTGCCCGCCGCGCGAAGCTTGCGGGCGACGCCCTTGCCGAACGTGTTGCGCGGCTCGGCCGTGATCTTGTTGGTGAGCTCCTTGTGAGCTTTCTTCTCCGCCATGGTTTTTCTCCTCTGCGAGCCAGGGGCCCGCGTGTCATTGGTTTCAACTCGAACGCATCAGCGTGAGGAAAAAGACCTGGGCTCTGCAGCCCGTGTGCCCCGCTCCACCGCGTCGATCACGGATGTCCACCGCACCGGTTGGTGCGGCCGACGATCCCTCGCCGAAGTTCGTAGCCCCGCCGCCGGACAACCGGTCGGGCAAGACCCAGTGGGAGAGTTTACACGGGATGCGGCGAGGGCGCTGCGACCCCGGCATCCGCCCTCCCGCCCGCGGTCCAACCCGCGTTCCAACCCGCGTTTCTCCGGAGGTTTGCGGCTCAACGGGCCGAAATCGGGCTGTTGGGCGGCAATGAGGGCCGCGGAGAGCCACACCTCCGGAGAAACGCGTGTTGGGACGCGGCGGGCCAGGTGAGTTCGCGGCCGCTACCGCGCGAGGTCCGCCACCGCGAACTGGGCGAGCTCGGCCGGCGCAGCACCGGAGTCGAGGGACACCGTGACGCCCGGCTCGTCCGCGGCGAGCGGCTCGAGGGTGGCGAGTTGCGAGTCGAGCAGGGATGCCGGCATGAAGTGACCCGGCCGGTGCGACATCCGCTCGGCCAGGAGTTCGCGCGACCCGCTCAGGAACACGAACCGGGTGGCCGGTTCCGCGGCCAGGATCGCCTCGCGGTAGACGCGCTTGAGCGCCGAGCAGGCGATCACCATTCCGCTGCCTTCCGCTTCGGAGAGCGTCGACGCGACACGGGCGAGCCAGGGCCAGCGGTCGTCGTCGGTGAGTGGATGCCCGGCCGCCATCTTCGCGACGTTGGCCGCCGGGTGCAGGTCGTCGGCATCCACGAACGGAACCTCGAGCTCGTCGGCGAGCGCGCTCCCGACCGTGGACTTGCCGGAGCCGGAGACTCCCATGACGACGACGAGCGGCTTCCGGGCGTTCACAGGCATGGGGTCAAGGCTACCGAGGCGCGGAAGCGCCGCGTCCCTGGTGAGGGTCTCGATCGCGTAGAGGCTCGTCGAGGCGGCGATGAAAAGCGTGCCGCCGCCCTCGCCGCCGAAGCACACGTTGGCCACGACCTCCGGCACGGCGATTGCACCGAGCCGTGCGCCGGCCGGCGAGAACACCTGCACGGAGTCGGCGCTCGAGGTCCACACCCTGCCGCGTTCGTCGACGCGGAACCCGTCGGACACCCCCGGTTCCACGACCGCGAAGACCCGACCATTGACGCAGGAGACCCCGTCGATCACCTCGTATGCACGAATGTGGTGGTTGCCGCCGGGGCGCAGCGCGAGCGAGGTGTCCGAGACGTAGAGGATCGACTCGTCCGGGGAGAACGCGAGGCCGTTCGGCTCCTCCATGTCGGTGACGACCGGCGCGACCGAGCCGCTCACCGGGTCGAATCGGAACACGTAGTTCGCGCCGTACTCCGTCTCTCCCGGGTGCCCCTCCCTGGCGAAGTGGATGCCGTACGGCGGGTCGGTGAACCAGATCGTGCCGTCGCCCTTCACCACCACGTCGTTGGGCGAGTTGAAGCGCGCATCGCCCCAGCGGGCGACGAGGGTCGTCACGATGCCGTCGATGTCCCGTTCGACCGCCCGGCGACCGTGGGAGCACTGAATGACCGCCCCCGCGGCGTCGAGGGTGCGTCCGTTGGTGAACTCCGCGTCATCCCGGTAGACCGAGGTCTCGCCGCTCGCGACGTGCACCTGCAGGATGCGGTTGCCGGGGATGTCGCTCCAGCGCACGACGCCGAGCGCCGGAATCCACACGGGACCCTCGGACCAGACCGCCCCCGAGGCGAGTCGTCGCAGGGTGGCGCCGGGCGCGAGCAACGACTCGATTCCGGTCTCGGCCCTCATCCCAACCTCCCGCTCACCCGATCTCACCACATTCCGGCACCGGCGCCCGGTGCGCAATCCGGCCGCCAACACGCGTTTCTCCGGAGGTTTCGCGCAGGCGGGCTCGCATCCGGCCCTTTTCGGCATGAAAATGCGCTCGGCGGCCGGAACCTCCGGAGAAACGCGTGTCGGGAGCGAGGGGTGTCGGCAGGCGGGTCACCAGTCGTGCATGGAGCCGTCGAGCAGGCGGTTCACCGGCAGGTACGCACCCTCGTATGGGTGCGCGTCGGCGACGAGGTCGTCGTAGTCCACGCCGAGCCCAGGTCCGTCTCCCGGCACGAGGTAGCTGCCATCGAAGGAGTAGGTGGGGCGGAAGAGCTCATCCGTCGCCGCACTGTGCTTCATGTACTCCTGGATGCCGAAGTTCGGGATGGCGATGCCCAGGTGCAGGGCCGCGGCGAGGCCGACCGGCGAGATGTCGGTCGGGCCGTGCACCCCCGACTTGATCTGGTAGACCGCCGCGTAGTCGAAGATGCGGCGGAGCGCGGTGATGCCGCCCGCGTGCGTCACCGGGGAGCGCACGTAGTCGATCAGCTGCTCCTCGAACAGCTCGCGGTAGTCCCAGATCGTGTTGAAGACCTCGCCGATCGCGAGCGGCGTCGTCGTGTGCTCGCGCACCCGGCGCAGCGCCGCCTGGTTCTCGGCCGGCGTCACATCCTCGAGCCAGAACAGGTCGTACGGCTCGAGCGACTTGCCGAGCTTCGCCGCCTGGATCGGGGTGAGCCGGTGGTGCGAGTCGTGCAGCAGCGGCAGCTCCGGCCCGAACTCGTTGCGCACGGCCTCGAACACGGTCGGCGCGTGGCGGAGGTAGGCGCGGGTGTCCCAGCTCTCCTCCACCGGCACGGCGCTGCGCCTGGCCGGCTCGTGGTCGTAGCGCGAGCTGACTCCGGAGTCCCCCGCCCCGGCGTTCTTGCTCGACGCGACACCGTAGACGGAGTCCAGGCCCGGGATGCCGGTCTGCACGCGGATCGCCCGGTAACCCTGGTCGAGGTGCTCGCGGATCGAGTCGAACAGCTCGGGCAGGTCGACCCCGCTCGCGTGACCGTATGCGAGGCAGCCGACCCGGCTCTTGCCGCCGAGCAGCTGGTAGAGGGGAAGGCCGGCGACCTTGGCCTTGATGTCCCAGAGGGCCGTGTCGACGGCGGCGATCGACGCCATCGTCACCGGGCCGCGACGCCAGTACGCCCCGCGGTACAGGTATTGCCAGGTGTCCTCGATCTGGTGCGCGTCCCGCCCGATGAGCAGTGCAGCGATGTGGTCGCGCAGGTAGCTCGCCACGGCGAGCTCTCGGCCGTTGAGGGTCGCGTCGCCGAGTCCGACGAACCCGTCGTCGGTGGTGATGCGCAGGGTGACGAAGTTGCGTCCCGGGCTCGAGACGAGCACTTCGGCTGAGGCGATCTTCATGGTCGGCGTGCTCCTTGGGTAGTGCGTTGGGTGTCGATCTGGGCGGCCACGGCGGCCACGACGGAGGCGTCGTCGGCGAGGTCCGGTGCGAGGAAGCGGATGACGACGCCGGCCCGACCCGCGGCGTCGAGTCCGCGGAGCTCGCCGGCGATGCCCTCGGCGCTCGGATCGGCAAAGTGGTCGTCGGCCAGGTGGGTCGCCCAGGCGGCGAGCACACCGGCCTCGGCCGTGCCGACGGCGAGACCGGCCTCGCGCCGACGGCGCATCGGGTCGATGATGCGTGGACCGAGCTTGTGCGAGCCGTCGGTGGCGATCTGCGACAGGCGGTGCTCGATGCGCGCGTTGGCGAACCGCGAGCGGAGCGCCGACAGAGCCGCGTCGATCTCGGCCGCGTCGAACGGCAGTACCTCCGCCGCCTCGCCCCACAGCCGCTCGACCGCCTCTCGGCAGTCGGCGTCGAGCATGGCGTCGGCGATCGTGCCATGCCCGGTGGCGAGCCCGCGGTAGGCGAGCAGGGAGTGGGCGGCGTTGAGCAGCCAGAGCTTGCGGTGCTCGTACGGCGCGATGTCCTCGACGAACCGCGCCCCCACCGCCTCCCACGCCGGGCGACCGGAGGGAAAGTCGCCTCTCAGCACCCACTCGCTGAACGGCTCCGTCACGACGGGGGTCATATCCGGTAGCCCCGTCGCCGCGAGCGCGATGGCGCGGTCGGCAGCGGTGGCGGCCGGGGTGATGCGGTCGACCATCGTCGACACGAACGACACGGTGCGCTCGATCCAGTCGGCGAGGCCCGCGTCGACCGCCGAGGCGAGGGTGAGCACGGCCTCGCGCGTGACCCGCCCGTTGTCGGCCAGGTTGTCGCAGCTGACCACGGCGATGCCTGGACCGCCGGCGAGCATCCGCGCGCGGAGGCCGTCGACGAGTCGCCCCGGAGCTGTGACGGCCGCGGCGGTGACGGCCGCGGCAGCCCCGCCACCCCGCAGCAGGTCGATGTCGGCCTGGACATCCGCATCCAGCCGGTCGAGGGTTCCCTCGGTGGAGAGGCGGTAGCCGCGCTCGGTCACCGTCATCGTCACGATCGCGACCGCCGGGTCGGCGACCGCCGCGCGCCAGGCCGAGGCGTCCGCGCCGTCTGTGGCGGCGCTGATGCTCTCGATGATCGACTCGGTGTCGAGGTCGCCGCGTTCGATGAGCACGTAGAGGTCGTCCTGGGCGGTGAGCACGTCGGCGGCGGCGGCGCTCCGGCCGGTGAAGGCGTGGATGCCCCAGCCGTCGCCGGAGACGGCGACGGCGTTGGCGCGCTCGGTGTACCAGGCCTGGTGCGCCCGGTGGAACGCGCCAAGGCCGAGATGAACGATACGCACCGGATGGCGCACCGAGCGTCGTTCGGCGAACTCAGCGTTCATGGCGCGTGGTCACCCGTTCATGGATTCCCCGCAGGTAGGCCAGGTTGTCCGCCGTGCGCTCCTCGAGCGGCAGTTCGGTGGAGAAGTCCTCCACGGTGACCCAGCCGTCGTAGCCGTGCTCGTGCAGGGCCTCGAAATAGGCCTCCACGTTCGCCTGCCCAGACCGCAGCGGTGCCCATTCGTTGCGCCAGATGACCGAGCCGTCGAAGCCCGGCTCGTCGGTGGCGCGCCAGAGTGCGTTCTTCACGTGCACGTGGGCGAGGTACGGCCCGAGCATCTGGAAGGCGGCGAGGAAGTCCTCGTGCCCCTCGATCAGGAGGTTGCCGAGGTCGTGGATCACGCCGACCCGCTCGGGGTCGAGCCCGTCGACGAGACGGATGGCGGCAGAGGCGGACGACGTGATCGTGCCGTGGTGAAGCTCAACGAGGGCGCGAACGCCGTGCTCGGCGGCGCGGCCCTCGATCCATTCGAGATCGGAGCGGGTGGTGGCGAAAGTCTCGCGGTAGTCGCCGGCGCGCACGCCGGGCATGGTCACGCGCACCTGGCGCGCGCCGAGCCTCGCGGTCGCGGCGAGCATCCGCTCCACGTTGTCGTGGTCGCGGCAGTTCGCGTAGCCGCCCAGCCCCGAGAATTCGAGGCCGGCGTCACGGGTGATGCGCGCGATGTCGTCGAGGCGGTCCTCGAGGCCGGTGAGCGGCCAGGTCGACCGGTTTCCGGCCCAGAAGCCGGGCGGGGTGGCGTCGGCCTGGTCGACGATGCGCCACTCGATGCCGTCCCAGCCCTGGCCGGCGAGGATGCCGGCGGCCTGCTCCGGCTCCCAGTCCGGGGTGGAGGCGGTGAACACGGAGAGCTTCACTTGGCGCCTCCCGCGAGCACGTCGGCGAACACGCCGGCGGTCACGTCCACGTCGTCGAAGTCGCCGGCGAGTACGGCCTCGAACGAGACCGGCGTGCCGAGGGTCGCCGAGAGGTACACGGCGCGCACGACCGCGAGCGAGACGAGGGCGTCCTCGACCCGCACGCCCGGCTGCCTCCCGGTGCGGATGGCATCGACGATGTCCTCGTACTGGCGAAGGTGGCCGACGATGAAGCCGTCCGGTCCCTTGTCCGCGCCGCGGAGATCGGACGCCCCCACCTGCTCGGCGGCCTGGTTACGCGGTTCGCCCTCCCCGGCGGCGTAGAAGTATTCGAGCTGGTCGTCGTCGATCACGGCCGAGCCGGCCGAACCGTGCACCTGCAGGCGCACCGACAGTCCGGGATAGGCAGCGGTCGTCGCGTGAAGCACGGCGAGGGCGCCGGACTCGAACCTCACGGTCGCGACCGCGACATCCTCCACCTCCACCCGCTCGTGGGCGAGGAGAGCGGTGTGCGCGAAGATCTCCACGGGCCGGCCGAGAAACCAGACCAGCAGGTCGACGGTGTGCACGCCCTGGTTCATGACCGCGCCGCCGCCGTCGAGCGCCCAGGTGCCTCTCCACTGCCCGGAGTCGTAGTACTCCTGGCTGCGCCACCAGGCCACCGAGGCGACCCCACTCGTGATGCGGCCGAACGCGCCGTCGTGGGCGGCGCGCGCGACGGCGACGGATGCCGGGTCGAACCGGTGCTGGCTGATCACCGAGACGACGCTTCCGCGGCTCTCGGCCTCCGCCGCGAGGGCGGCGATGCGGCGGGCGCGCGGCAGCGTCACGTCGAGCGGCTTCTCGATCACGACGTGGGTGCCGGCGGCGAGGGCCTCCTCGGCGAGCTGCACGTGCAGGCCGCTCGGGGTGCAGATCACGACGAGGTCGACGCTCGACGCCGCGAGGGCGTCACCCAGCGACGCGAACTCGGCCGGCCGCCCCGCGCCGAGCTCGTCGGCGATGAGGTCGGCGAGCCGGTGGGACGCCTCGGGCACCGAGTCGACGAGCGCGACGATTCGTAAGTCCGGATGGCGCACGATCACGCGCGAGTGGTTGACGCCGATGATGCCGCAGCCGACGAGGGCGACGGCGAGCGGACGGGGTGTGGTTGACGCGGCGGAACTCATCTGGTGCTGATTCCCAACTGGTTGGTGAGGCTGGCGAAGCCGCGGGCGGCGCGGCCGAAGGCGACTGGGCCGGAGAAGGCGCCCATCGAGGTGACGTCGGCGAGGTGTGGCTCGAGCGAGGCGAAACCGGCGTAGCCGTCGTCGCGGAGGGCCGTGAGGGTCTCGAGCAGCTGGCCGTCGCCCTCCCCCGCCGGAACGACGGCGCCCGTGGCGGCCACGGCATCCTTCACCTGCAGGTATTCGAGGTGCGGGCGAAGCATCGCGTAGCCCTCGGTGAATGGCCGCACGCCCACCTGCACGAAGTTGGCGCTGTCCCACGCCACCCGCAGAGCGTCTGAGCCGACCGACTCGATGATGTCGAGCACCCGCTCGGGGGTGTCGCCGTAGATGTCCTTCTCATTCTCGTGCAGCAGGATCACTCCCTCCCGCTCGGCGAGGTCGGCGAGGGCACGCAGTCGGGTGAGCACCGCGTCGCGGATGCTCGCGGGCTCCGTGCCCTCCGCCCGGTAGAAGGAGAACAGGCGGATGTAGCGGCTGTCGAGCCGGTGGCACGCCGCGATCGCGGCTCCGAGCCGCTCGACCTCGTGCTCGACGGGGAGGCCGGCGTCGACCTTGCCGATCGGCGAGGCGATCGCCGAGACGCCCATGTCGCGCTCGGCGAATACCGCGGCGAGCGCGGCGAGCTGCTCCGGGGAGAGCTCGATGATGTTCGTGCCCCAGGCGCTCCTCACCTCGATGTGGTTCGCCCCGAGCGACTGCAGCACGGCGACCTGCACGACCGGATCGGCGTCGATCTCGTCGCCGAACCCGCTCAGGGCCCAGCTCGCGGTGGTGGTACTCATTTGACTCCTCCTGCTGTCAGGCCACCGACGAGGTAGCGCTGGAAAACGAGATATAGAACGACGACCGGGAGGGCGCAGATGAGCGAGGCCGCCATCATCTGCCCGTAGAGCGGGATCGCTCCGCCCTCCTGGGTGGCGCCGAAGACCTGGAGCGCCACGGCGGCGGTGCGCGATGTCCGGTCGGTCATGACCGAGGCGAACAGCACGTCGTTCCAGCCGAGCAGGAACGCGAAGATCGCCGAGACGACGATCCCCGGCCAGCTCAGCGGCACGATGATCCTCGTGAGGATGCGCCACGACGACGCCCCGTCGATGCGGGCCGCCTCCTCGAGCTCGCGCGGCAGACCGCGGAGGTAGGTCACCATCACCCACGTCGAGAACGGCAGCGCGAAGGTGATGTAGGTGATGAAGAGCGCCCAGCGCGTGCCGATGATCTGGATGCCGAGCGCGCTCGCGAAACTCGCGAACAGCACGAAGACGGGCAGCAGCATGAGCGTGCCGGGGATCGACTGCAGGCCGACGAGCGTGCGCAACACGGTGAGCCGCCCCCGGAAGGCGAAGCGCACCAGCACGTAGGCCGACGACACGGCGAGCGCGGCGCAGATGATGGCGACCGAGCCGCTCACGATCACGCTGTTGATGAGGCCGTTGCGCAGGTCGACCGTCGTCCACACCGTGAGGTAGTTGTCGAGATGCAGTTCGGTCGGGAAGAAGGCACCGCTCGCCACGGACACGTCGGAGTTGACCGAGGCGAGCACGATGTAGAGCAGGGGGACGAGCACCGCGAGCAGCAGGATCACGACCACGGTCACGAGCAGCGGCTTCGGCAGCAGCCGTGTGACGTCGGCGTTCAGCCGCCCGGTCGACTTGCGGCCCAGCAGGGGCGGTCTCACGAGAATCTCGGTCATGGGCGCTTGCCCTCCTCGCCGGTATCGAGTCGCACGGCCTTCAGATAGATGAACAGCGGAATGGCGATGAGCACGAGCGAGGCGACGGCCATCGCGGCGCTCAGTCCGAACCGGAAACTCTGGAAGCTCGTGATGTAGGTGAGCACGGGCAGCACGTTGACATCCTCCGGGGCCGGAACCCCGAAGAGCACGAACGGCAGGGTGAAGCCGTTGATGTTGTGCAGGAAGGAGATGATGAGCGCGAGCGACACCGGTCCCTTGAGGTACGGGAAGATGACGTAGCGCAGCTTGGTCCACCAGCCGGCGCCGTCGATCGCCGCCGCCTCGTGCACCTCCTGGTCCACCGACTGGAGACCGGCGAGCACGAGCAGGTAGAAGAACGGCCAGGAACTCCAGATCTGCACCATGATGAGAGCCCAGTAGCTCTGCGGACCGTTGAGCCACAGCCCGGCGTGGATGCCCATGCCGGTGAGGCCTGTGTCGACGACGCCTCCCGGCTGCAGCATCGTGCGCCAGACGGTGCCGACGACGAAGGCCGGGAGCACGTACGGGATGAGGAAGATGGAGCGCACCAGTCCTCGACCGCGGAAGGCGTTCTGGGTGGCGAGGGCCGCGGCGACCCCGATCGGGAGGGTCACCGCCGAGGCGATGGCCGCGTAGGAGACGCTGATCCAGATCGACCTGAGCAGGCTCGACCTGGTCACCGCCTCCACGTAGTTCTGCAGCCCGATGAACGGGGCCTGCAGCCAACTGCGCAGCGTGTACTGGTCGAGGTCGAGCAGCGAGATGACGAAGGCGATCGCGAGCGGCACGATGATGATGATCACCATGAGGATGCCGCCGGGGGCGAGCATCCAGAACGGGCGGTTGCGTTCGCTCGGTGAGCGCCCGGGTCGCCGGGCCGGGCGGCCGCCGACGGGGAATCCCGAAGGCGGTCCGCTCGCCCTGGTCGCGGCGGGCGCCGTGACCGGAGTTGAGGTGGACATGTCGGTCGCGCCTACTTCGCCTTGTCGAGCGCGGCCTGAACCGCGGTCTGGGCGGAGGCGAGCTTCGCCTTGAGCTCGGAGACCTTGATGGGTCCGTTGGAGAGCGACGGAATCGACTGCACGACCACGTTGACGAGGGCGAGCTGGGTGTCACCCCACGCCCCGCTGAACGGGGTGCCGACCGACTTCGACGCCGAGTCGATCACCGGGGCGAGCGCGGCGTTGCCGTCCTCGAGCTTCTTCGCCGCCGCCGCGTTGGTCGGCAGGTCGCCGAAGATCTTCTGGTAGCTCGTCTGGCTCGAGGCGCTCGTGAGCATGTTGGCGAGCGCGAAGGCGAGATCCTGGTTCTTCGAGTACTTGGCGACGACCATGTTGTCGCCGGAGATGATGCTCGTGGCCGGCTTGCCGTTCTTGGGGTTGGTCTTGGCGCCCGGCGGCACGGTGGGCATGAGGGCGTAGGCGTACTTTCCGGCCACCGCCGACTTGTCGAGCGTGACCATCGAGGTCGACGTCGTCATCGGCAGGAAGGCCGCCTTGCCCGAGGCGAAGGCGGCGACGGCCTGGGCGTTCTTCCACCCAATGGAGCTCGGGTCGACGATCTTCTGGTCGGTGAGCCAGGAGAAGTAGGTCTCGTAGGCCTTGAGGGTGGTCGGGTCGTCGAATCGGGCCTTCTTGCCGTCGAGGATCGGGTTCCCGGCCTGCAGCGACATCGCCCAGACGAACTTCCACGGGTCGTAGCTGTCAGCGTAGGCGAGGGCCATCCCGTAGGTGTCGCCCGTCGTGAGCTTCTTGGCCTGGGCGGTGAGGCCGTCCCAGGTGGTGGCCGGCTTGTCGATGCCCGCCGCGGCGAGCAGGTCCTTGTTGTAGGCCATCACGAACGGGCGACTCGCGAACGGGATGCCCACCTCGTGCTTGGCGTCCGGCCCGGAGATGCCGAGCGTGCCCGGGATGAACTTGTCGCGGCCGCCGACCTTCTTCCAGTCGGCGTCGGTGAGCTGCACGAACGCTCCGGTGGAATAGGCGGTCGGCGTGAAGGTGGAGCCGAGGTTGTATAGATCGGGTCCCTGCCCGGAGAGCACCGAGGTCTGGATCTTGGTGAGCTCGTCGTTGGCGGAGGCGAAGGTCTCGAAG
The DNA here is from genome assembly GCF_036569425.1 of Lacisediminihabitans sp. Classification (GTDB taxonomy): domain Bacteria; phylum Actinomycetota; class Actinomycetes; order Actinomycetales; family Microbacteriaceae; genus Lacisediminihabitans. The sequence goes on along the minus strand of NZ_DATCQQ010000060.1, from coordinate 4,689 downwards.
TTGACCTTGGCGCCGGTCTGCTTCTCGAACCGGTCAGAGACATCCTGGAACCACTGCTTCTGCTCTGCGGGGTAGAGGGCATTGGCGCCGATCATCACGTCGAGCGTCTTGCCCGTGCCGTCGATCTTGGCCGATGACGACGCGGGGGCCGGCGTCGTGGACCCCGCGCAGCCCTGAAGGGCCAGGCCGAGGATGGCTATCCCGGCGATCGCGCCGAGCGCGTGTCGAGCTTTCATGATGACTCTCCTTTGAGTGATGACTGGGTGCGACCGAGGGCAGGACTCGCCACGTTCATTTCGCACCGCGGGTGGTTGGAACTTTAGGCAGGACGGCAAGGCAACTGCAACCGTTTGCCACAAATTGCCATCGTGTGGTTTGCTAGCCGCATGGAACCTCTCGGCGATGCGAGGCAGGATCGGCAGGCGACCCTTGCCGACGTGGCCGCGGCGAGCGGAGTCGCCACCTCAACCGCCTCGCGCGCGCTCTCGAACCCCACCCGTGTGAACGTCATGACGCGGGAGAAGGTAGAGCGCGCGGCCGTGGCGCTCAACTACCACGCCAACTCGCACGCGAGGGCCCTCACCTCCGGCAAGACACGCACGATCGCGGTGCTCGTCTCCGATGTGACCAACCCGTTCTACTTCGGCATCATCCGCGGCACCCAGCAGCAGCTCAAGGCATCGGGCTACACCCAGCTGCTCGTCGACACCGAGGAGTCGGACGAACTCGAAGACGGCATGCTGAACAAGCTCCGTGGCTCATTCGATGGCGCCATCCTCGCCGCCTCCCGGCTCACCGACCGGCGGCTGGCGACGCTCGCCTCCGAGATGCCGCTCGTGGCGATCAACCGCCAGACCAGGGGCGTGGCGAGCGTCTTCATCGACACTCCGAGCGGCATCGAGCAGGCGCTCGGCCACCTGGTCTCCCTCGGCCATCGCGACATCGCCTACGTCTCCGGCCCGGTCACCTCCTGGCCGAACGAGGGGCGCTGGCGGGCGCTCCTGCGGGCCGCAGAACACTACGGGGTGGCGGTGCGCCGGGTCGGACCGTTCTCGCCCAAGAAGGATGCGGGGGCCGCGGCCGCCGACGTCGTGCTCGCCAGCGGGGTGACGGCCTGCATCGCCTTCAACGACCTGCTCGCCATCGGCATGCTCATGCGCCTGCGGGAACGGGGCGTGAGCGTGCCGGACGACCTCAGCATCGTCGGCTGCGACGACATCTTCGGCTCCGACTTCTGCAACCCGCCGCTCACCACCCTCACCGCGCCGATCGAACAGGCGGGGCGGGTGGCCGTGTCGATGCTCCTGGCCCGCCTCGACGCCCAGACCGCCGGCGCGGCCCGTCAGACGGCGACGCTGCCGACCCACCTCACCATTCGCGCATCGACGGGACCCGCCCAGCCAGAGAAAGACCGATGACACGCCTCACGCCGCATCCCGACCGACTGTTCCCCGCCGACCCGGCGGAACGCGACATCGCGAGGCGGCTCTACGCGGAGGTCGCCACAGCGCCGATCTACTCGCCGCACGGGCACGTCGAGGCCTCGATGCTCGTGGCGAACGAGGCCTTCGCCGACCCGGCGTCGCTGCTCATCACCCCCGATCACTACGTGACGCGGCTGCTGCACTCGATCGGGGTGAGCCTCGACGAGCTTGGCCTGCGGCGCAACGGCGGCGAGCCAACCGCATCCGGCCGCTCGATCTGGCGCCAGCTCTGCGCCCACTGGGACGTCTTCCTCGGCACGCCGGTGCGGTACTGGTTCGAGTCCGAGCTCAGCGAGGTCTTCGGGCTCACCGAGCACCCGTCGGCGGCGAACGCCGACGAGCTCTACGACGAGCTCGTCGAGAAGCTCGCGAGCGACGCCTTCCGCCCCCGGGCGCTCTTCGACCGTTTTCGCATCGCCGTGCTCGCGACCACCGATGACCCGGCGGACGACCTCGCCGCCCACCGCACTCTCGCCGACGATCCCACCTTCACCGCCCGGGTGCTGCCGACGTTCCGCGCCGACCGCTATATGCTCCCGACGGAATCTACCTGGCGCGCGCGACTCGACGCCCTCTCGGCGACCTCGGGGATCGACTGCAGCACGTACGCGGGGCTGCTCGCGGCGCTGCGCTCGCGCCGGGCCGTCTTCGCCGCGACCGGCGGCACCTCCACCGACACCGGGGTGATCGACGCGGGGTCCGAGCCGCTCGAGCCCGCGGACGCCGAGCGCATCCATCGCGCCGGCCTGGACGGCGACATCTCCGAGGCGGACGCCGTCGCCTACCGGCGCAACATGCTGTACCAGCTCGCCGTGATGGCGAGCGAGGACGGCCTCGTCATGCAGCTGCATCCCGGCGTGCTGCGCAACCACCACCGGCCGACCCTCGACACCTTCGGCCCGGACACCGGGCACGACCTGCCGGACGCCACGTCATTCAGCCGCCCGCTCGCGCCGATCCTGCGCGACTTCGGCACCAACCCGACGTTCCGGATGGTGCTCTTCACGGTCGACGAGACCACATTCTCGCGAGAGATCGCGCCGCTCGCCGGCTTCTACCCCTCCGTCTACGCGGGTGCCCCGTGGTGGTTCCTCGATACCCCAGCGGGCATCGCGCGTTACCGCTCAGCGGTCACCGACAGTGCCGGTTTCGTGAAGACCTCTGGCTTCATCGACGACACCCGCGCCTTCTGCTCGATCCCGGCGCGCCACGACATGTCGCGCCGCAGCGACGCCACCTATCTCGCGTCGCTGGTCGCGACGCACCAGATCAGCGAGGATGACGCGGCCGGTGTCGCGCGTCGACTCGTCGCCGACATCCCGATCCAGGCCTTCCGCCTCGGCTGAGCCCCGGTTTTCGCGCGCACCTTCTGCACGCGCTAGGTAACACAACCGAGCGAGCCGGTAGCCTGTATGAGGCGTTCCCGCCGCACTCGAGTCAAGGAGATCCACCGTGGTACAGGCAAACATCGGAGTCGTCGGGCTCGCCGTCATGGGGTCGAACCTCGCACGCAACCTCGCGAGCCGCGAGGGCAACACCGTGGCGATCTACAACCGCTCGCACGAGCGCACCGACCTGCTCGTCTCCGAACATCCAGAGGCCGGGTTCGTGCCGTCGACCACGATCGAGGAGTTCGCCGCCTCGCTCAGCAGGCCGCGCACCGCCATCATCATGGTGCAGGCCGGGGCCGGCACGGATGCCGTGATCGACCAGCTCGCCGCGGTGTTCGAACCGGGAGACATCATCGTCGACGGCGGCAACGCCCTGTTCACCGACACGATCCGCCGCGAGAAGGCGCTCCGCGAGAAGAACCTCAACTTCGTCGGCGCCGGCATCTCCGGCGGCGAGGAGGGCGCCCTCAAGGGACCGAGCATCATGCCCGGCGGATCCGTCGAGGCGTATGCGACCCTCGGCCCCATCCTCGAATCGATCGCCGCAGTCGTCGACGGCGTGCCCTGCGTCACCCACGTCGGCACCGACGGCGCCGGCCACTTCGTCAAGATGATCCACAACGGCATCGAGTACGCGGACATGCAGCTCATCGCCGAGGCCTATGACCTGCTGCGCAACGTCTCCGGCCACTCGCCGGCCGCGATCGCCGAGGTGTTCACCGAGTGGAACTCCGGCGACCTCGAGTCGTACCTCATCGAGATCACCGCGGAGGTGCTCAAGCAGGTCGACGCGAAGACGGGCAAGCCGTTCGTCGACATCGTGCTCGACCAGGCCGGGTCGAAGGGCACCGGAGTCTGGACCGTTCAGAACGCGCTCGACCTCGGCGTTCCCGTCGGCGGCATCGCCGAGGCCGTGTTCGCCCGCGCCGTGTCGAGCCACCCCGACCAGCGGGCCGCCGTGCAGAAGAGCATCGACGCCCGCCCGGAGATCGCAGTGATCGGCGAGGGGACCGCCTTCGAGGACGACGTTCGCGCCGCGCTCTACGCCTCCAAGGTCGTCGCATACGCGCAGGGTTTCGACGCGATCATCGCCGGAGCGGTGAAGTACGACTGGAACATCGACAAGGGCGCGATCGCCACGATCTGGCGCGGCGGCTGCATCATCCGCGCGCAGTTCCTCAACCGCATCGTCGAGGCCTATGCGAACGACCCGACCCTGCCGACCCTGCTCGTCGACCCGTACTTCGCGAACGCGGTGAAGGAGGGCGAGGCAGCCTGGCGCCGCGTCGTGTCCACGGCGGCGCTCTCCGGCATCCCGGTTCCCGGCTTCGGTTCGGCGCTCAGCTACTACGACTCGCTCGCCTCGAAGCGACTGCCCGCCGCCCTCGTGCAGGGACAGCGCGACTTCTTCGGAGCGCACACCTACAAGCGAGTGGATGCCGAGGGCACCTTCCACACGCTGTGGAGCGGCGACCGCACCGAGATCGAGTCCGCCGGCAGCAGCCACTAGCCGCCCTGCGCCTCTCCCGCGCCGGTGATGCCTCGCGCGGGCCGCTGCCCGCATCCCCCGCATCCCTGTCATCCCCCGCATCCCTGTGCTCCCGAAAACGCAGGAGATTCGCGTGCCGACGCCGCAATCCGGCCAGTATTGCGTCGTGTGGCCGCAAAACTCCTGCGTTTTCGGTGGGGGCGGGGCCGGGGGCGGGGCGGTTTCGGTGGGGCCGGGGCGCGGTTTCGGACGCAGCGCAGGCTGCTCAGTCGAGGTGGAACACCTCGGGCAGCACTTTCCACCAGTCGCCCTCTGCACGATCGGG
>NZ_DATCQQ010000059.1:0-5476 GCF_036569425.1 Lacisediminihabitans sp. | reverse complement strand
CGTAAAGTGTGGTCAGGAGGGTGTTGAGGTCGGTTTTCACACACAGGGTTTAACACCCTCCGCCAACGATTAACAGCCTCCACGCGGCCAAGCCCCGATTAGGACTCACTCATCTAGCCCGCCCGGGCCGGCACGCCTGGCCTTGCCCCGCCCCACCCAGCCCTCACCAACCGCGCGCTGGGGCCGTCCTGCCAGCACTTGCCGAAGGTCGGGTGGGACGGGATAGGGTCGAGGACCATGACCGTGATCGCACCGACAGCACCTCTTCCGCGCCGAATCGCCGCCGCTATCGCCTCGGCGTTCGCCGTCGCGGCGACCGCCCAACTCGCGACGATGCTGCTCTTCTTCGCGGCCTCGGGCGGCGATCCGGCCACGCTCGGCCAGGTCGCCCAGTACTTCATCGCCTCGAGCCTGTGCGCCTTCGTCGTGCTCGCGGTCTTCGCCCTCGTGGGCGCCTACCGGTACTGGTACGTGCGGCTGGTCGCCGCCATCGTCGCCGCGATCGTCGCCGCGGTGGTCGGTACCGCGCTCTCGATCGTGTTCAGGGGGGCCACCCTCACCGGGTCCGTTGTCGGGCAGCTGTTCGGTTCGCTCGTCGGCCCCAGCCTCGTGCTCATCGTGGCGGTGGTGCTCGCGACCCTGACCGTCGGGCTGTGGGTGTGGAACTCCGTGATCGGGACGGCGGAGGATGCGCGCCCGGGCGAACGGCGCATCGCCCTCGTGCGGGCGCCGGCCGACAACCTCGCCGATGGCGAGGTCACGCACGTCGAACGTACGGCCATCGACACCGACCTCGCGAACGACCAGTGGGACGCCTATGTGGCCGCCTTCGCCGACAACGGCTGGGACATCGTCGAGGTGCCGGTCGCGAACGAACTGGCCGACTCGGTCTTCATCGAGGATGCCGTGGTGCTGTTCGGCGACACGGCCGTAATCACGAGCCCCGGCGCCGAATCCCGCCGCGACGAGATCGCGGACGCGGAGGCAACGGTGCGCGAGGCCGGACTACGCGTCGAACGGATCGTGCTTCCGGGCACCCTCGACGGCGGGGACGTTCTCAAGGTGGGACCAACCGTCTACGTGGGGCGGGGCGGTCGCACCAACGCGGAGGGCATCCGCCAACTGCGGGCGATCGTCGCGCGGCTCGGTTACACCGTCGTCGCGGTGCCGGTGACGAAGGCGCTGCATCTCAAGAGCGCGGTGACGGCACTTCCGGACGGCACCGTCATCGGCTATCCGCCCGTCGTCGACGACCCGGCAATCTTCGACCGCTTTCTCGCGATGCCCGAGGAGGGCGGGGCGCACGTCGTGACGCTTGCGCCGGACACCGTGCTGATGGCGGCGTCTGCCCCGGCGAGCGCCGCGCTCATCGCCAACCTCGGCTACCGTGTGGTCACCGTGGACATCAGTGAGTTCGAGAAGCTCGAGGGATGCGTCACCTGCCTCTCCGTGCGCGTGCGGTAGGTACTCGCCGCGAGGTTTTTCCGCCCCCGTTTGCGGCATCCCCTTGTGGGATCGAATGGGGTCGGGATATTCTGTAAGGCTGTTCGGTCGTCGCTCCCCGAGAGGGTGGGAGGCGGGCGTGGCCATGACCAGAGTGAAAAACATACGTGCCCAGGAGGACGCCATGATCTACACCTTTCTCGCAACTGCAGGCGCGAAGCGTGTCGCCGTCCGTCCGTCCATGACACCAGCCGGAACCCGGTAGACGACGGGCCCTTCGCGGCCCACTGCCAGAAGCATCCGGCTCACCCCTCCCTCGCTCGACAATCTCGGTTCGTGCACGTCGACGACCCCCTGCATCCAAGGAATCACTGTGTCTGCAGACCCAAAACGCCAAGGCACCTTTGCCTCGATCCTGCGTCTCTACCCCTACGCCAAACCGGCCATGCCCCGGATCTACCTCGGGATGGTCGTGGCTCTCATCGCCGCGCTCGTGGCCCTGCTCATCCCGCAGGTGCTGCGGGCGCTCGTCGACGGTCCGCTGCAGGGCGGTGACTCGAGCCAGATCTGGTGGCCGGTCGCCGCGGTGCTCGGGCTCGGCGTGCTCGAGGCCATCATGATCTGGTTCCGCCGCTGGTTCGTGCTCCAGCCGGGCACGATGGTGGAGGCCGACATGCGCAACGCGCTCTACAAGCGCCTGCAGGAGCTGCCGGTGAGCTTCCACGACCGGTGGGCGAGCGGGCAGCTGCTCTCCCGAGTGGTGAGCGACCTCAACCTCATCCGCCGCTGGATCTCCTTCGGCACCGTGCTACTCGTCGTCAACGTGATCACGATCTTCATCGGGTTCTTCTTCCTCATCTCGATCAGCTGGATCCTCGGACTGATCTTCGTGGTCTGCTCGATCCCGCTCTGGATCTACGGCTACCTGTTCGAGAACAAGTACTCCGCGGTCGCGCGCCGCAGCCAGGACCAGGCAGGCGATCTCGCGACGGCCGTCGAGGAATCGGTGCACGGCATCCGTGTGCTCAAGGCCTTCGGTCGCGGGCAGCACGCGCTCAAGAATTTCGCCTCGCAGGCGGAAGACCTGCGGGGCACCGAGATCGAGAAGGCCAAGGCGATCGCGGGCATCTGGCTCTGGCTGCTGCTCGTGCCGGACGTCACGTTCGCGCTCTGCCTGCTCGCCGGCGTGTGGCTGGCGGCGGGCGGCGAGCTCACCGTCGGGCAGCTCGTGGCGTTCTTCGCCACGGCAACCGTGCTGCGCTGGCCGGTCGAGTCGATCGGCTTCCTGCTGTCGATGACGTTCGACACCCGGACGGCGGCGGACCGATTCTTCGAGGTGATGGATGCCCCGAATCCGATCACCGATCCGGAGGACCCGAAGACGATCGCGGCGCCCGAGGGGCGACTCGTGTTCGACGACGTGTACTTCCGCTACCAGGACTCACCCTCCCAGTACGCGGACCTGCTCGACGGGGTCACCCTCGAGCTGGAGCCGGGGGAGACCATGGCGCTCGTCGGGCTCACCGGCAGCGGCAAGTCGACGATCACGTCGCTCACCACGCGGCTCTACGACGTGACGGGCGGCGCCATCCGGCTCGACGGCGTGGACATTCGCGACCTGAGCCTCGCCGACCTGCGCACCCACCTGTCGATGGCGTTCGAGGATGCGACCCTGTTCTCCGCGTCGGTGCGCGACAACGTGCTGCTCGGCCGCCCGGACGCCACGGATGAGGACCTGGCCGAGGCGATCGACATCGCCCAGGCCGGCTTCGTCTACCAGCTGCCGGACGGAATCGACACGACAGTGGGCGAGGAGGGGCTGAGCCTCTCCGGCGGCCAGCGCCAGCGGCTCGCGCTCGCCCGTGCGGTCGCGGCGAAGCCCGAGGTGCTCGTGCTCGACGACCCGCTGTCGGCGCTCGATGTGGACACCGAGGCGCTCGTGGAGGCCGCCCTGCGGCGGGTGCTCGCCTCGACCACCGCGCTCATCGTGGCCCACCGGCCATCCACGGTGATGCTCGCCGACCGGGTCGCGCTGCTCGAGCGTGGCCGAATCACCGCCGTCGGGCGGCACCAGGAGCTGCTGGTCTCGAGCGACCACTACCGGTTCGTGATCTCGAGCCTGGAAGACGAGGAACGCCGCGAACGGGTCGATGCGGCCCGGCCGGCCGAACAACCGCTAGAGGAAAGGGCAGGCGCATGAGCGTCACCGGAGTTACCGGCGAGGAGCGCAGCGACTTCACCAAGGCGGAGAGCAAGCAGATCCGTGACCGCTCGTTGCGCCTGCTCGGCACCCTCCTGCGCCCACTCTGGGTGCGGGTGAGCCTCACCATCGTCGTTGTCGTCGTGAGCACGGCGGCGCAGGTCGCCGGGCCAGCGCTCATCGCCTACGGGATCGACTCCGGCCTGCCGGCGCTCGTGAAGCAGGACTGGGTGCCGCTCGGCTTCGCGGTCTTCGCCTACCTGTTCACCGGCATCATCGGGGCGACCCTCATCGCGTGGTACACGGTGCTGACCGCGCGCATCAGCCAGGCGATCCTGATCGACCTGCGCAAGCGCGTGTTCCTGCACACCCAGCGGCTCAGCCTCGAGTTCCACGAGAGCTACACGTCCGGTCGCATCATCGCGCGCCAGACGAGCGACCTCGACTCGATCCGTGAACTTCTCGACTCCGGCATCAACCAGCTCGTGCAGGGCGGCCTCTACATGGTGTTCATCGCCGTGGCGCTGTTCTCCATCGACTGGCTGAGCGGTCTCGTGCTGTTCGGCTCGCTCGTGCCGCTGTGGTTCCTCGTGCGCTGGTTCCAGACCCGCTCCCAGCGGGCCTTCCGCGCCACGAGAACCACCTCGGCCCGACTCATCGTTCACTTCGTCGAGACGATGACGGGCATGCGCGCCGTGAAGGCATTCCGCAAGGAGAAGCGCAACGAGAAGGAGTTCGCCGGCTACGTGGAGGACTACCGCCTGGCGAACATGCGCACCATCCGCCTGTTCGGGGTCCTCGATCCCGGCCTCGTGCTCATCGGCAACGTCGCGCTCGGGGTCGTGCTGCTCATCGGCGGCCTGCGCGTGGCGCAGGGCGGCATCGCGATCGGCGTGCTGCTCGCGGCGCTGCTCTACACGCGGTCGTTCTTCGCGCCCGCCCAGGAGATGGCGATGTTCTACAACTCCTACCAGTCGGCCGCGGCCGCCCTCGAGAAGATCTCGGGCGTGCTCGAGGAGCAGCCGAGCGTGCCGGATCCGACGCGCCCGATCGACCTCTGGCAGGCGAAGGGCAGCGTGCGCTTCGAGCGCGTCGAGTTCGCCTACAACGCCGGCCGCGTTGTGCTGCCGCACTTCGACCTCGACATCCCGGCCGGCCAGACGATCGCCCTCGTCGGATCGACCGGCGCAGGCAAGTCGACGCTCGCGAAGCTCATCTCGAGGTTCTACGACCCATCGGACGGCGTCGTGTCGCTCGACGGCGTCGACCTGCGCCGACTGCATCCGAAGGACCTACGTCGGGCGATCGTGATGGTGACGCAGGAGGCGTACCTGTTCTCGGGGTCGGTCGGCGACAACATCGCGCTCGGCAAGCCGGAGGCGACGATCGAGGAGATCGTGGCCGCGGCGAAGGCGGTCGGCGCGCACGAGTTCATCGAGTCGCTGCCCGACGGCTACGACACGGATGTGAACAAGCGCGGCGGCCGGGTCTCGGCAGGGCAACGCCAGCTCATCTCGTTCGCGCGCGCCTTTCTCGCCAACCCGGTCGTGCTGATCCTGGACGAGGCGACAGCGTCGCTCGACATCCCCTCCGAGCGCCTCGTGCAGGAGGGCCTGCAGACGCTGCTCGCCGACCGCACCGCGATCATCATCGCGCACCGCCTGTCGACGGTCGCGATCGCCGATCGCGTGCTGGTGATGGAGCACGGGATGATCGTGGAGGACGGAACGCCGCGCGACCTCATCGCCGGCACCGGGCGCTTCTCGAAGCTGCATGCGGCCTGGCGGGAGTCGCTCGTCTAGACGATACGGCCATCCGCTCCCGCCGCCACCC
>NZ_DATCQQ010000058.1:0-120251 GCF_036569425.1 Lacisediminihabitans sp. | reverse complement strand
GCAGGATGAGTTCGTGGGCGAGCGTGCCGAGCCGTGCGAGCCGTTCGACGACCGGGCCGTTCGCGAGGGCCTGGTGGGTGAGGTCGAGGCCCACCATCACCACCTGCCAGTCGCCGTCGAACACCACGCGGGCGGCCTCCGGGTCGGCGTAGATGTTGAACTCGGCGGCCGGAGTCGCGTTGCCGCGCGTGAACGAGCCGCCCATGATCGTGATGGATGCCGCCCAGCGGGCGATCGCCGGCTCCTTCTCGAGGGCGAGTGCGATGTTGGTGAGCGGACCGGTGGCCACGAGGTGCACGGCTCCGGGCGCGGCCCGCAGCGTCTCGATGATGAAGTCCACGGCGTGCAGCTCGCTCCCCGGAAGGGTGGCGACCGGCAGGGCGACGGATCCGAGACCGGTCTCCCCGTGCACATGGCTGGCCTCGCGCACGTCGCCCACGAGCGGCTTTCCCGCTCCGGCCGCGACCGGCACATTCCCGAAGCCGAGGTACTCGCGCAGGGCGAGCGCGTTCGCGGTGGTCCGCTCGAGAGAGACGTTGCCACCGACGGTGGTCACTCCCACCAGCTCGAGGTTCGGATCCCCGTGCGCCAGCAACAGGGCGAGCGCGTCATCCAGTCCGGGGTCGCAGTCGAGCAGAATTTTCTTTGCCATGGGTCAACCGTGCCACATTGCGCGGGCGACGGGGACGATCCGACCGGCGGAGATCGGGCTAGCCGCGATGCTCGGGCACGACGAGGGGCCGCAGGCCGAGGAGGGGGGCGATCACGAGGGCGATGCCGACCAGGGCGGCCACGATCGCCAGCCACGGGTTGACCGCGCCTGTCGCCGCCACCACCAGCAGCCACCACAGGGCCGCGACGAGCACGGTCCGCAGCACCAGCCCGCCGATCCAGCGCACCCCGGCGAGCTCGCCGTCCTGGCGCCAGGTGATCTTGCGCCGGTGGTACCGCCAGAGCCGGGCGTTGGCCCAGAGCCCGATGATCGCCACCCCCGCCACGATCACCGCGGTGGCGAGCCAGGACTGCTGCCCGAGCCAACCCAGCCACCCCGTCGTCGCGTCTGCCGCGAAGAGGAACGCGAGGACCCGGGTCGCCACGGTGCGGATCACCTCGGCGGGCACCGGCAGCACGACCGCGGCGACAGCGACCGCGAGCACGAGCAGCCGGTGCAGCCCGAGCGCCTTGATGCCGCGCACGTGCAGGGTGTTGCGCAGCCGTTCCGCCTGCCGGCCGGCGAAGTCCGGGGCTGCGAGCGTGACGTCGGCGCCGTCGGCGGTGCGCGTGCTCGACGACGGTTCGAGGTCGAGCAGCAGGCGCGCCACCGGGTCGATCACCTGCGGGATGTTGGACGAGTACGACTGGTGGTCGGTGAACGGCAGGGCCGTGTTGTGCACCGGGTGCTCCTCTGGCCCGGACGCGCTGCCGGTCACCCCCACGTCTTCCGTCAGTCGAAGACCGGGGAGCACCTTCCAGCGGTAGCTCTGCCGCCACCGTTCGATCCGAGCCGCGCTGCTCGTGGAGACCGGGCCCGCCGAGAACGGGTCCCAGATCGCCCAGAAGTTGAGCCACCGGGTCGGCGGAGTGGCGGATGCCCAGGCCGCCACCGGGTTGAACTCAGGCACCAGGGCCATCCGTGGCGCACCGTTCACCGCCCGCACGACCGTGCCGCGCACCCCGTCCGGCCAGCGGGACGCCCCCAGCAGAGTGATCACCGCGCCCACGCTCACGAACGCGTCAACATGGGGCAGCGGCTCGTCGTTCAGGGCGTCGAAGAGCGTGTCGGCGGTGATCGCCGCGCCCTGCGAGTGCGCCAGCACCACGAGTTTCGTCCGGGCGGCGGGGCCGGCCGCCGCGGCATCCAGCGACGCCCTGGCCTCCCGGAGGCTCTCGCGCACGACGCCCCGCATCGCCGCGGCCCGCACCGGGCGCTTCGTCCAGACGGCCACGTCCCCGACGAATTCCACCAGCCCGTCGACGATCCGCTGCAGGAGGTTCTGGAAGATGGGGAAGATCAGCAGGATGCTGAGCGCCGGCAGCAGGGCGGCCACGAGCAGGGAGATGGCGAGCACGAGCACCCACATGACGGACACGGCCAGCCAGGCCAGGGCGAGGGTGAGGCCCAGCGGCACGAGCAGAATTGCCCGCATCGCCGGCGGGGTCGGCGGGGGGCGGAGCTCCGCCAGCTGCCACGCCCCGAGCCGCAGCACTCGAGCGAAATAGGTGCCGAGCCGAAGGGTCGTGTGCCAGAGGAAGTCGACTCCCCACGAGAAGACCTGGCTCGGCTTCATCGGCAGGAAGGCGTCCGCCCAGCGGGCCTCGCGGATGCCGAAGGCGAGATCACGCTCCCGGCCGTCCAGGTCGGTGTAGAGCACCCGCCCGGAGACGTATTCGTTCACGTCGCTCGAGTCGGCCCTCACTCGGCCGAAGGTCACCTGATTCTCTGGTGCCGTGCCGGCGAGCCACTGGATGCGTTCGATGAGCGGCTCCGCCCACTCGAGGAGGGTCTCGCTCGAACGCTGGTGCCCCATCCCGTGCACCACCACCACCTCCACGAAGGACGGGACGCGGTCGGCCAACTGGCACCTCCCCTGCCGAGGTATTGCGCGATGTCGGTTCCGCGACGGTGCGAAATCGTGAGCACAGCCTACCGAGCGGGCGGCACGCCGCGGTATCCCGGACTCCTGCCTCGCTATATCGCCGCCGAGACGGGTCGAATGGCCGGTCTGATGTCGGCAGAGCGGCCATCCGACCCGACTGGGAGCGGCAGCCGGAGAGGTCGGCAGCCGGAGAGGGCGGCAGCCGGAGAGGTCGGCAGCCGGGATGGGTCGGCATCCGGCCGTAGACTTTCCTGAGCCCATGAGTGACTCCCTCCCGCCCAGCAACATTCCCCCCTCCGACCTCGAGGTGACGTTGCGCGTGCTCGCGACGATGGACACGATCGACGAGGAGCATCCCGACTTCATCGCCGTGCGCCAGGCCACCGCGCGCATGTTCAAGTCGGTGAAGAAGAATCGTCGGCTCGAGAAGCGGGCGGAGATCGCGGATGCCGACCGGGCCGTGGTGGCCAACACCGCCACCGGGGCGCCCGACCGCATCGACGACGAGACCCGCGGCATCCCACTCGCGATCACCGTCGCCGCCCCCACGGCGGGAACCCTGCTGAAGTCGCGCCCCTGCTACATCTGCAAGAAGCACTACACGCAGGTGGATGCCTTCTACCACCAGCTCTGCCCGGACTGCGCGGCGATCAACCACGCCAAGCGCGACGCTCGAACGGACCTCACCGGTCGCTCGGCCCTGCTCACCGGTGGCCGCGCGAAGATCGGCATGTACATCGCCCTGCGACTGCTGCGCGACGGGGCGCACACCACCATCACGACCCGCTTCCCGCGCGACGCCGTTCGCCGGTTCGCCTCGCTGCCCGACTCCCGCGACTGGCTGCACCGCCTGCGCGTGGTCGGCATCGACCTGCGCGACCCGGCCCAGGTGATCGGCCTCACCGACGCCATGATCGAGGCCGGCCCGCTCGACATCCTCATCAACAACGCGGCCCAGACCGTGCGCCGCTCCCCCGGCTCGTACGCGCCGCTCGCGGATGCCGAATCGGCCCCGCTGCCGGACGGACCGCTCCCCGAGCTGCTCACCTTCGGGCACACGAACGACGCCCACCCGCAGGCGCTCGCGGCCTCGGTCGGCTCGCACCCCATCCTCGCCAATGCCGGCGGTCTTTCGGCGGCAGAACTCACCGAGCTCGCCCTCGCGGCCGGTTCGTCGTCGCTCGCCCGACTCGCGGCCGGCACGGCGATCGACGCGGGCGGCCTGGTGCCGGACCACCACGACCAGAACAGCTGGACCCAGTTCGTGCACGAGGTCGACCCGCTCGAGATGCTCGAGGTTCAGCTCGCCAACGTGACGGCGCCGTTCCTCCTCGTGTCGCGACTGCGGCCGGCGCTGGCCGCCTCTCCCGCCCGTCGCAAATACGTCGTGAACGTCTCCGCCATGGAGGGCCAGTTCGGGCGCGGCTACAAGGGACCGGGGCATCCGCACACCAACATGGCCAAGGCGGCGCTCAACATGCTCACCCGCACGAGCGCGAAGGAGATGCTCGAGAGCGACGGCATCCTCATGACGAGCGTCGACACCGGCTGGATCACGGATGAGCGACCGCACCCGACGAAGGTGCGGCTCGCCGAAGAGGGCTTCCACGCCCCGCTCGACCTCGTGGACGGTGCCGCGCGCGTCTACGACCCCATCGTGCGGGGCGAGTTCGGCGAAGACATCAGCGGCGTCTTCCTCAAGGACTACGAGCCCGCCGCCTGGTAGCGCGCCTCAGCTGCCGCTGCGCCCCACGATGATCGTCGGCACCTCGATGTTGAGCACGATCGTGTGGCTCACCGAACCGAGCAGCAGGCGGGTGAGCCCCCGCCGGCCACGGTTTCCGAGCACGAGCATGGCCGCACCCCGCGACTCCTCGCGCAGTTCCCAGGCCGGCAAGGCGTTGCGGGCCAGCACACGCCGAATCGGCAGGCCGGGGTTCGCCTTCGCTATCTCCGCGATCGCCGCATCGAGCACCTCACCGTGCTGGCGTTCGAGCCAGCCGATGAACTCGTCGTCCGGAACATAAGCGTCCTGCCAGACCGGCGGATCCGTCCACACGTGAACGACAGTGAGCTCGCCGCCGAGCCGCGTGGCTTCCGCCGCCGCGACGCCGGCCGCGGCCTTCGACGTCGCGGTCTCGTCCACCCCCACCACCACTCCCGTGCGAGTGTCGTCGACCTCGGTCGGGATGATCGCGATCGGCCCGCGGGCGACGCCGCCGAGCCTCGCGCCGATCGACCACGCGAAGCGGGCGCTCGGACCGCCCCGCTCCCGCGTTCCCACTGTCAAGAGCGTCTTCGGGTTCGAGAACCGGCCGAGCTCCCTCGCCGGCTCGCCGTGCACGACCTCGCCCTTCACCTCCACCTCGGGCGCGGCCTGCGCGATGCGTGCCACCTCGGCCTTGACGTCGTTCTTCGCCTCCGTGAGCGCGTCCTGCAGCGACGACGCGTCGTAGTCCCCCGCCGAATCGTCGACGACGCGCACGATGCGAAGCCGGCCCTTGCGGGACCGTTCGCGGGCCACGGCCCACTCGAGGGCCACGCGCGCGTGCAGCGAGTCGTTCCAGCCCACGACGGTCTTCTCGTCCATCGGCGCATCCCTCCGGTCAGGAAGCCACCCGTCCGGGCGGGACGGGTGGCTCCATCACCAGAGTGGCTGGGTCGGGTCCTGGCCGCAGGGCCGAAGGTCCCGGGCTATTTCGTCGTAGCGGCGATCTCCTTGATCTGTGCGACCGTCAGCGGAACCCAGGCCGAGCTGTCGGGGTTCGACGACGCGGCCTCCGGGCTCTCGCCCTGGTTCCACCACTTCGCCTCGAACGGCACGTCGTCGAATAGCACGCGCGTGCCCTTGTCGTACTGGGCAGCTCCCGACCAGTCCGGGTACGTGCCCGGCGCGAGGGTCGGCACCGGGATCGGCTTCTCGCCCTTGAGCACGGGGCCCACGAGCGTCCACGGGGTCTCCCACTCGTTGAGCACCGGGTTGTCTGGCAGGTCGCCGCGGGTCCACCACTTCGCCTGGTAGACATTGCGGTGCCAGACGATCTTGGTGCCCTGCAGGTAGGACGAGGATGCCGACCAGATCGCGTACGGGCTCGTCGCCGGGTCGTCCTTGGTTTCGCTCTTGTTCACCGGCTCCGGCGTGGTGACGGTTCCGGCGGGACCCCCGACGTCGGCAACGGGGGTCAGCCAGGTGAGTCTCGACCTTCCCCCCTGCACGAGTCCGGCTAGTCGTTCGTTGAAGACGCGCCCGTGCTCCTGGTCCAGATGGGAGCGGAAGGCGTCCTCATCCGCGTAGATCTCGTACACGAAGAAGGCCTGCGGATCGTCCGACTTGCGATAGGCGTCGAAGACGAGGTTTCCTGGCTCCCGGCGCACCGCATCCGCGAGCGTCGTCAGCAATTGCTCGACCAGGTCCGCGGCTCCGTCCAGCGCCGTGAACTCGGCATACAACGACTTCATCGCCCGGGATTCAGGGCGACCGCGTTACGCGGTCGCCGCACCCGTCATGATCGCGACGGCCTCGGTCATGGTGTGCGACTGCGGCGTGATGACCGCCGCGCGCTTGCCCAGCCGCTGGATGTGGATGCGGTCGGCGACGTCGAACACCTGCGGCATGTTGTGGCTTACCAGGATCACCGGGATGCCCTGGTCACGAAGCCGACGGATCAGCTCAAGCACCTGGTTCGACTCGCGAACTCCGAGCGCCGCGGTGGGCTCGTCGAGCACGACGACCTTGGACCCGAAGGCAGCGGCTCGCGCCACCGCGACCGCTTGGCGCTGGCCACCCGACAGGTTCTCGATCGCGACCGTGACGTCCTGGAGCGTCGAAATTCCGAGCCGGTCGAGCTCCTGCTTGGAGTTCAACCTCATCGTCTTCGTGTCCATCATGCGGAAGACGCTGCCGAGAATGCCCGGCTTGCGCAGTTCGCGACCCAGATACAGGTTGGACGCGATGTCGAGTGCCGGAGAGACGGCGAGGCCCTGGTAGACCGTCTCGATTCCGTGGAGCTTGGCATCCTGGGGCCGCTTGAAGTGAACGGGGTTGCCCTGCAGGTGAAGCTGGCCCTCGTCGGGGATCTCGGCCCCGGTGAGGCACTTGATCAGCGTGGACTTGCCTGCGCCGTTGTCGCCGATCACGGCGAGCACCTCGCCCTGGTAGAGCTCGAGGTCGACGCCGTCGAGTCCAACGACCCGTCCGTAGGTCTTGACGAGACCGGTCGCCTTCAGCACCGGCTGCGTGTATGGAAGCGTGGACGCCGGGCGGGTGTCTTCGGAGAGAGTCATTTGCGTACCTTTCGGATCCACTGGTCGAGCGAGACTGCGACGATGATGAGCACTCCGACGGCGAGCGTCTGGTAGAGCACATCGAGGCCGGCGAGGGCGAGACCGTTGCGGAACACGCCGACGATGAGGGCTCCAAGCAGAGATCCCCAGATGGTGCCGCGGCCGCCGAAGAGGCTCGTGCCGCCGATCACGACGGCGGTGATGGAGTCGAGGTTGAGGTCGTTTCCCGCGTTGGGACTTGCCGCATCCGCGCGGCCGATCTGGATCCAGGCCCCGATGGCCAGGATGGCGCCGGCGGCGACGTAGACGCTCAGGAGCACCCGGTTGACCCGGATACCGGCCAGTCGTGCCGACTCCTTGTCGTCCCCCACCGCGTAGACGTGCCTGCCCCACGCGGTCTTGCCCATGATGAAGGCCATCACGATGTAGAGCACGAGCATGGCGACGACGCCGTAGGTGATGCCGATGCCGCCGACGTTGAAGGTGGCCCCGGTCGACGTGATCAGCGGGGGGATGTTCTGTCCGATGACCGACGCGCTGTTCGAGTAGAGCAGCGTGAGCGCGAGGAAGATGTTGAGGGTGCCCAGCGTCACGATGAACGGTGGGAGCTTCAGTCGGGTCACGAGCACACCGTTGAGCGCCCCGGCGGCGAGGCCGACGAGCAGGCCGAGCACGAGCGCGAGCGCCGCCGGCACGTGGTTTTGGCTCGCCGTCTGCGCGATCACCATGGACGAGAGCACCATGATGGCCCCGACCGACAGGTCGATGCCCGCGGTCAGGATCACGAGGGTCTGGGCGATCGCGAGGGTTCCCACGACCGCGACCTGCTGGGTGATCAGCGAGAGGTTGTTGGCCAGGAAGAACCGCGGGCTGATCACGCCGAAGACGACGACGGCCACGACGAGCACGATTCCCGGGCTGAGGGCGGGATACCGGTGGAGCAGGTTGCGGATCCGGCTGAGCGGCGTGCTCCGGTCGAGGAATTCCGTGGCGAGATCGACTCCCCCACCCTCAGGACCGGCGCCAGCGGGTGTTCTGGACTGCGAGGTATTCGTGGTCACTTTGTCTCCGAACTTCTTTGTTCTTGCACTCACCATAGGGCGGGCTGGGCATGCTCGCAACGCATGCCCAGCCCGGTGATATCGAGGGTGTTACTTGCCCCAGCAGATCTTGGTTGCGTCGGCGCTCGTGATGCTCGTAAGCCCGTCGACCGGCTTGTCCGTCACCAGCTGGGATCCGGTGTTGAAGAAGTCGAGACCCGCCGAGACGGTCGGCTTCGTGCCGGTCTTGGCGAGCTTGACGATGGCCTCCATGCCGAGCGAGGCCATCTTCGACGGGTACTGCTGGCTCGTCGCCCCGATGATGCCGTCGGTGACTTCCTTCACACCCGTGCAGCCGCCGTCGATGGCCACGATGAGCGTGTCCTTCTCCTTGCCGGCGGCCTTGAGCGCCTGGTACGCGCCGTAGGCGGCCGGCTCGTTGATCGCGTACACCACGTTGATGTTCGGGTTCTTGGAGAGCAGCGTCTCCATCGCGGTGCGACCGTCGGCCTCGTCGCCGTTGGAGGCCTGGTTGCCGGCGATCACGTAGTCGCCGCCCTTGCCGCCGGTGTACTTGCCGGTCTTGTCCTCGTCGCCGTTCTTGGTCTTGTCCTTGACGTCGATTCCCATGCCGGTGAGGAAGCCCTGGTCGCGGTTGTAGTCCACGGATGCCACCTGGTTGCTGAAGAGGTCGACCAGGCCGATCACGGCCTTCTTCCCGTCGAGCTGCGCGGCGGTCCACTTGCCGATGGCGAGGCCGGCGGCGAAGTTGTCGGTCGCGTATGTGACGTCGACGGTGTTTGCGGGGTCCGGCGGGGTGTCGAGCGCGATCACGACGAGGCCGGCCTTGCGGGCCTTGGTGATGGCGCTGTTCACGGTGGAGTCGGTCGGGGTGATCAGGATGCCCTTGTCACCGCGGGAGATCGAGTCCTCGATCGCCTGGATCTGGGTTGCCGCGTCACCATCCTTCTTGCCGGCGGCGAGGGTCAACTGAACGTTGTCCTTCGAGGCGGCGGCCTTTGCCGCGTCCTCCATGGCGACGAAGAACGGGTTGGTCGTGGTCTTGACGATGAGCGCGACGCCCACCTTGCCCGACGAGCCAGATCCGCCCGAGGTGGTGGACGAACAGCCGGCCAGGCCGAGTGCCGCAATGGCGGCGATGGAACCGAGGGCGAGGAGACGCTTCGCCCTGACGGTGTTTGCGGTGTGATTCGACATTGAAACTTCCCTCTTGGGTAGGAGGCACTGCGGGTGCCTGACAACGGTGTCGGAACTATGTCTAGGGCATCTTTACCTATATAGTCAAGCTCAGCGCCGAAATGGAGACCGATCCGTGACAACGATGTCAAGTTCGTCAATCGAACAAGCACCGGCACCCCGCCGCCCAACGATGAGGCATGTCGCCGCGCTTGCCGGGGTCGGCATCAAGACCGTGTCCCGCGTCATGAACGGCGAGGCGAACGTCTCAGCGGCCACGGCCGCACGGGTCAACCAGGCGGCAGCGCAACTGAACTACCAGCTGGATGTGCACGCCGGCAACCTGAAGCGACTCGACCGCCGGAGCCGCACCCTGGGGCTCCTCGTCGGCAGCGTCGCGAACCCGTTCTCCGGCGCCATGCACCGGGCGGTCGAAGACGCCGCCATCGAACGCGGCATCGCCGTCTTCGCGTCCAGCATGGACGACAATCCGGAGCGGGAGCGCCTCAGCGTCACCGCCTTCCTCCGGAGGCGCGTCGACGGCCTGATCCTCACCACCGCCACGAGCAGCCAGGGCTACCTGCTTCCGGAGCAGAGCCACGGGACCCCGCTCGTGTTCGTCGACCGCGCCCCGGTCGGAATCGACGCGGACGCCGTGGTGAGCGACAACGCCATCGGCGCAGCGACGGCCACCCGGCATCTCCTCGAACACGGTCACCGGAGCATTGCATACGTCGGAGACTCCCACGCCTTGCAGACCGCGCGCGAACGACGCCGAGGATTCCAGGAGGAGATCGGCCGGGCGGGCATCCCCACCGGCGACATCGCCCAGATGGAAGACCTGCACAGCGAGGAGGCCGCCTTCGAGGCGGTCACCAGGCTCGTGCTGGGCGAACACCCCCCGACGGCGATCTTCAGCAGCCAGAACCTCGTCACCGTGGGCGCGATCCGTGCCCTCCGGCGCCTCGGACTGCAACACCGGATCGCGCTCGTCGGCTTCGACGACGTCGAGCTGAGCGACCTGCTCGAGCCGGCCATCACCGTGGTCGCGCAGAACCCGCGCCGCATCGGCGAGCTGGCGGTCGAGCGGATGTTCGCCAGGCTCGACGGGGACCGTACTGCGCCGAGCACGACCGTCGTGCCCACCACCCTCATCGTGCGCGGCTCCGGCGAGATCCGCCCGTCCTGACGTCGCCGGGTCGGCCCACGCCCATCGGCGTCCGCCCCGCCGTTCGCGCTGCCGTTTGCGCTGCCGTTTGCGCTGCCGTTCGCGCTGCCGTTCGCGCTGCCGTTCGCCCCGCCGTTCGCGCTGCCGCGCCGCTTCGGCGATCATGGTGGCACGAACCATCGAGAGGAAGCACGCCATGACCGGGAACCGCGTCGCCATCGTCACCGGAGCAGCACGGGGCATCGGGGCGGCGATCGCGAAGCGACTGTCGGCCGACGGCCTCGACATCGCGGTGATCGACCTCCGGGAGCCGGACACCGCCGAAACCGTGGCGTCCATCGTCGCCGCGGGCGGGAAGGCGATCGGCATCGGCGCCGACGTCTCCGACCTGGCCGACGTCGAGAGAGCCGTCGAGCGCACGCGGGGCGAACTCGGCGCGCCGACGGTGCTCATCAACAACGCCGGCATCCTGCGCGACAACCTCCTCTTCAGGATGACGGAAGACGACTGGGATTCGGTGATGGCCGTGCACCTGCGGGGCGCGTTCCTGATGACCCGCGCGGTGCAGAAGCATCAGGTCGAGGCGAAGTGGGGCCGCATCGTGAGCCTCTCCAGCACGTCGGCGCTCGGCAACCGGGGCCAGGCGAACTACGCGGCGGCGAAGGCCGGCATCCAGGGCTTCACCAAGTCGGTCGCGATCGAACTCGGTCCGTTCGGCATCACGGCCAATGCAATCGCGCCCGGGTTCATCGCCACCGACATGCTGCGTGGCACCGCGGAGCGGCTCGGGGTGAGCTTCGAGCATTTCCTCGGCGAGGCGGCGAAGGAGATCCCGGTACGCCGCGTCGGCCAGCCGGAAGACATCGCCGCGCTCGCCTCGTTCTTCTGTTCGGAGGAGGCGGGCTTCGTCTCCGGGCAGGTCGTCTACGCGGCCGGCGGCCCCAAGGCGTAACGGCGCGTCCCGCGCGGCCTCGGCGGCTCGCGGCCGTGGATCGAATTTCGCGTTCCGAATTTCGCGTTCCGAAATCCATGCAATCCGGGCCCGACACGCCCGATATTACACAGACACGCCGGGCACCACCGAGAAATGCATGGATTTCGGAAAGGGGCAGTGGTCGGTCAGCGGCGGGGGAACGGCGAGACGGCGTTGAACGACAGCGGACTCACCCCGACCGCGGCGACCGCCGCGATTCTGGGCATGGAGACGCGACGCTTCACTGGCCGGCTGACAACGGGGATCTCGATGCGCAGCGAACCGTCCTCGTAGCTCGCGGTCATCCCGTCCAGGTCGAGGGCTTCCGCCGCTCCGAGTTCGGGCGTCACGGGCACCGAGGCCCACTCTGAGATGAGGCGGCGCGCAGTCGCCGCGTCGGCGCGCGATCCGTTCACCCGGATGGTGAGGCACTTCCCCGCAATGTCGATGTCGACCTCGGTGGATTCGCGCTCGACACCGGCGATCTCGGCGCAGATGATCACTCGATCGTCCTCCCGCAGAGCGGTGGTCGGCACGCTCCACGGGTGGCCGTGCCCGTCGAACTGAAGGGCGAGAACCCCGTCCACGTTGCGAAAAGTGTCCACGTAAACGGCCATCATTCTCTCCTTCGCCCCTGGGCACGCACCCGCTACGGCCCTCACTTCAACGATACGCGTGCTGTCCCACAACGACAGGGACTTATGTCACACGGTCTGCCCGAAGTTTCCGCCACACCGGCTGCCGTCTCAGGCTCTTGATGATCCCGCCGTCGACGAGGAAGTCGGCACTCGAAGGGTCCAAAATCGCGCGCGTGCCTAGAACCCGGCTTTGTCCTGGGCCGACTGCACCGAGAGCAGGTAGGCCTTGCTCGTGTAGGTGGCCCCGCTCACATTCGAGACCTTGGCCGATTGCGACCTGATCACCGCGGAGCGCAGGATCGGTGCCGCGTAGTTGCTCAGCTGCACCGACCTGCGGCCCTGGTCGGTGAGGTGCAGCGCCACGACATCCGTGATCTTTCCGCCGGCCACCACCACCTTCACCTGCACCGTGCCATAGCGGGTGTTCTCGACCGCGCCGATGAACGAACCGTCCGTCGCCGGCGATGCCGGGGCGGAGGCGCCAGGGGTGGCCGCGGTCGAGGATGCCGGCGAGGCCGCGCCGTTGGGTGATGATCCGCTGGGCGATGCGCCGCTGGGTGACCGGCCGGCGTCGAGCAGCGGCCGACCTACCGGCCGGCGTCGAGCAGCGGCCGACCTACCAGGCGACGGCGAGCACCGCGATCGAGCCGACCGCACCCACCGCGGTCGCCCGCGCCCTCACCAGTCGAACCGTTCGGCGTGGATCTGATGGTCGGGAATTCCGGCTGCCCGCGCCTCGGCCTCGACCAGGTCGAGCCACGGCGTCGGCCCGCACAGGTAGAGATCACTCTCGAGCAGGTCGGGGAACAGGCCGAGGATGGTGAGACCGCGGTCGGCGTCGGCCTGGGTCATCCAGCCTGGCCCCGTTCGGGCTCGCTGCCCGATCATCGTCGTCACCTCGCCCCCCTTCCTCTCTGCGAGCTGGAGTATCTCGCCCCAGAGGAACGTGTCATCCAGCGTCGACGCGCGCAGCAGGATCGTGGCCTCCCCCGGCCGCAACTTCGAGTCCTCGAGGAGGGCCCGCACCGGGGTGATGCCGATGCCCGCCACCACGATCGCGAGCCTCGCCGCCGTGCGGCCCGCATCCGTGAACACGCCATACGGTCCCTCGAACCAGACGCGGGTGCCCGGCCGCACCGCGCTGATGCTGCGGCTCCCCCCGCCGAGGTCCCGCACGGTGATGCGCATCTCCGTGTCGGTCGCCACCGCGGACAGCGAGATCGGGTGGGAGTGCCACCAGGTGCCGGGGGTCCAGAAGCGCCAGACGAAGAACTGGCCGCCCGCCGACTCGAGCGAACGGAGCCGCCGGCCGATGAGGTAGATGGACACGACCCCCGGCGCCTCGGTTTCGATCCGGCCGACCCGCAGTCGATGGCGCAGACTCGAGGCGAGGGGCTCCACCAGGCGATGGGTGAGGATCGCGCCGAAGGCGAGAACGTAGAGCGCGAGCCAGTATGCCCGTTCGAAGCTGAAGGGCGAGAAGACGCTGCCGATGCTCAGCTGGTGCGGCACGGAGGCGATGACCGCGGCATAGCTCAGCAGATGGGTGAGGTGCCACGTCTCGTAGCTGAACCGCCGCCGCACCGAGACGAGCGACGTCACCACCACCACGACCAGGAGAGCCATCCCCACGATCGCGAGGGGCATGTCGGGAATGGCGAGCAGCGGCCCGATCTCGGCGATCGGGTTGATGCCGGAGGCCAGTCCGTACCCGACGAGCAGGATCAACCCGTGGGCCAGCAGCAGGGAGAACGCGGGCTTGCCGAGCGAGCGGTGCACCGCGATGGCCCGATCGTGGCCGACCGCCCGGTCGATGAATGGCACCCGCGCGGCGAGGATGAACATCGCGAGCACGAGATTCGTGCCCACCAGGCCGGTCATGATGCCGACGCTCGTCACGGCATCGGCGACCGAGCCGAACCGAGCCGTGCCGCCGGACACGAGGAACAGCGCAACCGCCACCGCGGACGACAGCCAGAGCGCGACCACGAGCGCATCGCCGATTCTTGCCCGCCGCCTGTACCGCGCCTCGTGGTCCGGTGGCGGTGTCGACAGGCGGATCGCCGCGGTGTCGTCGATGGACATCAGAGCCTCGCCAACAGTTCGATGTCCTGCAGAAACTCGTCGGCGACATCCTGCGACACGGTCGCGCGGGTGGCAGCGACCGCCTCGAGGTAGTCCTCGGTGACGGGGCCTGTCGCTCCGTCGTCGGCGCCGCTTCGGTAGAACGCCTTCTCCAGTGCCCCCTGGGATGCCTTGCGGGCCGCGAACTCGATGTCGGCGGGCGAGAAGCCGTCCGTGCGCCGGACGAGCGACTCGAGGTCGACGGAGCCCGCAGCGGCCTCGGGAATGTAGCGTTCCCAGATCGAGCGACGGGCGGCCTCGTCCGGCAGCCCGATCGGGATCACGTAATCGAACCTCCCGTGCCGGAGGAATGCCGAATCGAGG
Source organism: Lacisediminihabitans sp. (assembly GCF_036569425.1). GTDB lineage: Bacteria > Actinomycetota > Actinomycetes > Actinomycetales > Microbacteriaceae > Lacisediminihabitans. The sequence goes on along the minus strand of NZ_DATCQQ010000058.1, from coordinate 105,906 downwards.
GCACGGATGAAGTTGGTCGCGCACACGAGCAGTCTGTCCGGCTGGTCGCGGAAGGCAGGGATGATCTTGAGGAGCTCGTTGGTGACGCCCTGCAGCGGCGAGGGCGGTTCGCCGCTTCGCTGGGCCGCGATCTCCTCCACCTCGTCGATGAACACGACGGCGTGCTCGAGGTCCGCGATCTTGAGGAAGGTCTCCCGAAGGGCTCCGGCGAGCCCCTTCGGGTCCACGGCGAGGCGGGACGGGAACACCTCGATGAACGACCATTCGAGCCGCGACGCGATGGCCCGCGCAAAGGTCGTCTTGCCGGTTCCTGGCGGTCCGAACAGCATCACCGCGCGCGGCGGCACCACGCCGAAGCTGTCCGCCAGGTCCGGTTTGGCGAGCGGCATGACCAGCCGCCTCTCGAGCAGTTCCTTCTCTCTCTGCATGCCGCCGATCTCATCCCACAGCCCACGGGACAGCACCCGGCCGCCGAGTTCGGCGAGCACGTCGAGTTCCTTGCGCTGCACGGGGATCTGCCGCTCGAAGTAGCGCAGGTTCTTCTTGATCTCGAAGCCCTGGTCGACGAACGCGTCCACGCGCATGGCGGTGTCAGGCAGCAGGGCGGAGAGCTTGGACAGCCCGTGCGGGGCCATCTGCCGCTCCAGCGCCGCCAGCAGCGCACGGCCGACCCCCTGCTGCTGCCAGGCCTCGGTCGTGGAGAGGAAAACGATCCAACCCTGGGCGTGCGCGGCGCGACCCACGGCAGCCCCGATCACCGCATCGTCGTGCACGGCGACCACCGCGTGGTCCTCCTGGCAGGAGGCGAGCACCTCCGACAGCCCGTAGACCGGCTCCGCAGGGGACGCCCGCATCTCCTCCCACAGGTGCAGGATGCCTTCGACGTCGTCGGCGTGGAAATCGCGGATCCGAAATGATGGCACTCTGCACTTCTCTCTCGATGGCGACCCGTCCACCACAGTGTGAGATGGGCGCGGCGGGCTTGACGGACGGGTTATTGGCTCCAGAAGGCACCGCCTGGGCCGCCCGGTCGACGGCGCTCCAGGTAGCGGTGCACGATTTCCACCGCGATGCTCCCGACTGCGGCGGCGGCCAACGACATCACGAGCAACGGCGCGGGCGGCACCGCAAAGCCGAAGAAGTCGCGGATGAAGGGCACGATGATCACTCCGGCCACTCCCACATACATCGACAGCACCAGCGCGGCCCGCCTGATATTGAGCGGCCGGGCGAGGATGAGCAGAACCCACAGTGCCACCAGGGACAGCGCGATCATCGAACCGGTGTGCACCGCGCCCGCGGAGTAACGGCCGGCGGCACGCGCGTAGACGTTCACCGCGATGACGACCAGTGCCACGGTGACGCCGGACGGGATCGCGAACGCCAACGACCTCCTGAGAAACCCAGGTGTGTACCGACGCGAGTTCGGCATCAGGGCGAGGAAGAAGGCCGGGATGCCGATGGTGAGGCCGTCGGAGGCGGACAGCTGGCGGGGCAGGAAGGGGAACTCCCACAGGAGAGCCCCGAACACCACGGAAAGCAGCACGGCGTATGCGGTCTTGGTGAGGAACAGCATCGAGACCCGCTCCACGTTGGCGATCACCTGCCGCCCCTCCCTGATGATTCCCGGCAGACGGGCGAAGTCGCTGTCGAGCAGCACGATCCGCGACACCGCCCTGGTGGCCGCCGACCCGGAGCCCATCGCGATCCCGATGTCGGCCTGCTTCACCGCCGGGGCGTCGTTCACGCCGTCTCCGGTCATCGCGACCACGTGGCCGCTGCTCTGCAGGGCGATGACCATGCGCTTCTTCTGGCTCGGTGTCACCCGGCCGAACACCGAATACCGCTCCATGATCGCCGCAAGCAGCTGCGGGTCGTGCGGCAGGTTGCGGGCGTCGTAGCCGTCCCCCTCCCAGTTCAGGCCGGCCCGCCTGGCCACGGCCGCCACCGTGTGGGGGTCGTCGCCCGAGAGCACCCTCAGGGCAACACCCTGCTCGACGAGGTAGGCGAGGGTCCGCGCGGCGGTGGGTCTCAGTTTCTCGCCCAGGCTCACGATCACCGCCGGCCGGAGCGTCTCGGGAAGCAGGTCGTGAGCGGCCTGCTCCGCGGTCATCGGCTGCACGGAGTGCGCGAGCACGAGGGTTCGGTGGCCGGTGGCGGCCAGTCGGGCCGCCAGCTGCATCGCCGGCCGGTTTTCGGCCAGCTGTCCGCCCACGACCTCGTCGGGGGAACCGAGCACCCACAGCCCCTGCGCCGCCGCACCGTCGAAAGTGACGGCGCTCCAGCGCCTCGACGACGAGAACGGCACCGTGGCAGATGGATGCAGCGTGCCGGCGAGCGGAAAGTCGGCGCGAAGGGATCGGGTGGTCGCGTTCGCATTCTCGTCGGCCGCGAACCAGGCGAGCACCTGGCGCCAGTCCGAGCCCGCCGGTGTCTCGAACTCGTGCGCCGAGTCGAAGACGATCTCTCCCTCGGTGAGCGTGCCGGTCTTGTCGAAACAGACGACATCCACCCTGGCGAGGCCCTCCACCGCCGCCAGCTCGTGAATCAGCACGCTCTGCCGTCCCAGCCGCACGGCCCCCGCCGCGAAGGCGATGCTGGTCATGAGCACCAGCCCGAGCGGGATCATGGCAACGACGCTCGCGATGGCACCGACCGACGCGTGCCGCCAGGCACCGGAGGCGATCGCCTCGGCCCAGCCTCCCGCCGCCTGCATCTGCCCGTTGATCACGATGACGATGAGCGGAAACAGGGCGACGCTGATCCAGCGGAGCACCCGGTTCACCGAGTTGCGCAGCTCGGAATTGACGAGCGAGAACCGCTTGACGTCGGCGGTGAGCTGGCTCGCGAACGAGTCGGCCCCGACTCGGACCACCCGCGCGTTGCCCTTTCCGGCGACGACGGTGGACCCGGAAGACACGTCGTCTCTCGCCGGCTTCTCCACCGGGGCGGACTCCCCGGTGAGCAGGGACTCGTCGATCTCCAGGCCCTCCGAGAGCAGCACCACCGCGTCCGCCGGCACCAGGTCGCCGGTGTGCAACACGATGACGTCGTCAATGACGACATCCGCCACGGCGATCTCCCGCACTTTTCCCGCCCTCAGCACCCGGGCATGCGGCGCATCGAACAGGGCGAGCCTGTCGAGTGCCCGCTTGGCGCGATACTCCTGTACGACGCCGATGAGCGCGTTGCCGAGGGCGGCCAGCCCGAACAGCGCATCCTGCCACTGCCCGAGCAGGAGCAGAAGCACGGCGCTGCCGATCACGATCGTGTTGAGCAGGGTGAGCAGGTTGGTGCGCAGAATGTGCCAGAAGCTCCGGCTCGGCTGCCTCGGCTGGTAGTTGGTGAGTCCGGCAGCGATCCGCTCGTTGACCTGGTCGGCGCCCAGACCGGACGCCGCGAGCATCGCGTCGTCGAGCGCGGGCAGCCGTTCCAGCGCAGGCTCGGATGCGCCGCCGACGGCTCGCACGATAGCCTCGCCAGTCGTTTCGCGCATCCGATCCCGTGCTCCCAGCATTCTCAGGGGAGACTGTGACCACCGATGGGCCGCCCGTCCCTCTCCACAGTGTGGTGCGCGAGAGCGCCGAGCGCTAGGGGACTAAGGACTTGACAGCGGGTGGACCGCAGCCCATCGCGCCTAGTGTGCGGCTCCGATCGGGAGCGCGAATGCCGTCGACAGGGAGGGCGCCGAGGCCGCGCCGAACAGGTGAGGTGCCCCAGCGACGTCCTCGAGAAGCCGGGTCACCGAGTAGTGGCTGAGGGGTGTCGCCACGACGTGCGCCGCCTGGCTCGGGTGCACGACCACGGTCAGAACCGTGTTGCCCGGCGAATCGTCGTTCTCGTCGGCGGTGATCAGCACCGCGAGATGCCCCGAGGCCCAGTCCGGGCCGGCGAACAGCTTCTCCATCCAGCCCCTGATCCAGGCGTCGGCCGTGCCGAGCGGACAATCGTGGGCATCGTTGCAGAGGTTAGGCACGACCATCCCCACGGTGGGCAGCGTGCCGGTGGCGATTGTCGCGGCCAGGTTCTCGATCGGTACGTCGAAGCGGGTGCAGAGGCTCCGTTCGGCGGCGAAATACGCCCACGGGTTGTGCTTGACCACGTAGCGGTCGCCGCCGTTCGCGAGAGCGCAGTTGCCCGGCATCCCCTCGGCGAACAGCGCCGCCGTGCGACCTGCGGCAATGGCCTGTCCGAACACCGACATGCCGGAGCGGATCGCGTTCGCCGACGGGCCGCCGTCGTCGGCGATCCCGTAGGTTTGGCCGCCGACGAGAGCGACGTAGTTGGGCAGGGACGGATGCCGGATCGCCGTGTAGCGGGTCGCATAGCCGAACGTCGTGGCCAGCCCGAACGTGTACGGCATCTGGGCCCTCATCTGGTCGAAGGAGTGGTTCTCAACGACAATCACGAGCACCTTGGTGACCCCGCCGGGAGACGACGACGCGGATGGCGCCGGCGGAGCAGACGGAGCAGACGGAGCCGACGGGGCCGACGGAGCCGGGGCCGAGCCGCCGGAGGGCACCGGTGCGGCCGCGGTGCACCCCGTGAGCACCGCGACCACCGCGAGAAGCACACAGGCCATGACCGCTGCGCGAAGAAGCATCCCTCATGGTAGATCGCCGGGTCACAGGGTGATGACGATCTTTCCCCGCGCGTGCTCCTCGACGAAGTACCGCACGGCCTCCGCGGTCTCGGCAAGCGGATAGACGCGGTCGACGGCCGGGCGGACTGCGCCGGATTCGATGAGGTCGCGCAGCGCGCATCCAGACTCGCGGCGCCCCGCGTCGGCGCGACGATGCGCAGGTTCTGGCCGACGAACGGCGAGAGGAGCAGCGCACCGAGGATGCGGCCCAGGGGACCGAGTACGCGGCCCCCGGTGCCGCTCGAGAGCACGAGAGTGCCGCCGGGGGTGAGCGAGCGCCGCAGCGCCGTCAGCGAATGGTTGCCGATCAGGTCGAAGATCACGTCGTAGCCTCCGGCCAGCGCCGTGAAGTCCTCCCGTCCGTAGTCGACGACCTGGTCCGCGCCGAGCGGGCGCACGAGGGCGGCGTTCCGGGCGCTGCCCTCCCCCGATGCCGAATGGAAGACGGCGCTGCGCGAACGCGCGGACTCGGCGCGCGCCGCCCTGGGGCGGCATCCGTGGGCCATCAGCCTGATGGACTCCCGAATCACGCAGGCCACGCTGACGTACCACGACGCCGTGATCGGGGGCCTGCGCGGCGCGGGCTTCTCCATCGCAATGTCCGCCCACGCCATGTCGCTGCTCGACAGCTACGTGCACGGCTTCGCCCTGCAGGAGGCGTCCCTGCCCCTCGATGCGACCGGCGACATCGGGGCGGTGACGGAAGACATCATGGCCCAGCAGCAGATGACGCAGGCCCACCCGAGCCTCGCCGAGATGGCCGTGACGCTCGTGCTGCAGCGGGGGTACGCCTGCGGCAACGAGTTCGATTTCGGAATCCGGCTCATCCTCGACGGGCTGGAGGCAGCCCTCGATCGGGAGCCGCCAGAGCCCAGCTGATGTCGACCTGGACGACGTTGACCGGGCCCAACGCGTCCGGACGGATTTCGATCGATCCACTCATTGCTTTCTCCCTGTTCGAGGCCGTCTCCGTGCGCGACTGGTCATGAGATCGCCAGTCGTCGGGTGATTCCGTGTGGCCGGCCCGCGAGGAGCCAGCTCCCGGCGGCGATCACGATCGGCAGGGCGAGTCCGGCGAGAACAATCTGCGTCCACGGCGGGTCGAATGTAAGAGGTCCGCCGGGCAGCCCCATTGCGAGGGAGGGCAGGATGCCGAGGGCGGCGCCGAGCACGGACCCCAGCGAGCAGATAACGAGTGCTTGCCAGAAGGCGAAGCCGCGTCGGGTGGAGTTGGGCGCGCCGACGGAGGCGAGGGTGGCGTCATCGGCGCGGCCGTCGAATCGTGCCAGCCCGATCGCTATTGCGGCGGCGGCGATAGCCATGAGTCCGGTCAACGCGAGGAGCCCCCAGGCGACCACTTCCGCGACGGGTGCTGGCCCGTTTTCGATCGTGACGCTGTCCCCGGAGGGCACTCCGGTCACGATCGCGGTCGCTTGGCGGGCGGCGTCGAGTTGCGAGTCGGTGGCCGGTGTGGCGAGCGAAGCGAGCACGATGGACGGCTCGGCCTTGATCCCGAGCCTCGTAGCAGTTGCGGGAGAGATGAAGATTCCGAACGGGAGGGGATGGGGGGTCGATTCGAGGGTCGCGTCGACTGTCCTGCTTCGCTGCGGGATCCCTTTCCTCGTATACGAGTCGCCTGCATCGACTTGTTTCGCAGACCACCAGTCGATGGTGAGTGTTCCGTGCCTGACGTAGGCCTGGTGCAGGGACACGGCGCCGCCGTCCCGCAGTGCGGACTTTGACTGGTCTGACGGTGCGTGGCCGAGAACGAGGGCGAGGTCGGCGGTGGTGCCGACCCAGATGTGCCCGTAGTAGCCGGACGAAGTCGACGGGGTCTGATCCAAATTGCACCGGGGATCAGTCCTCAACGCCCGGGATTGAGCTGATGCGGAATTCTCATAGGAACTCGAATAGCTCGGCGAGCCGGGGTCGCTCGGGCAGAGATTCCCCGGTGGAACCACCAGGGTGGGGATCTCGGCGGTCGACGCGGTGCTCTGGTCGACATAGTCCGGCACGCTGGACAAGGTCCGTGCATTCTTCACATCGAGTGAGGAGCGGAGCACTTCGACCAAGCGGGTGGCGTCGCTAAGGTGAGCGGTCTTCTGGGTGCTCGGGTCGTAGTAGACGGCTGGCGATTTCACCTGCCCCTGTAACGACGCCCACTGGTAGTAGGCGGTCTGAGCGGCCTGGGCGGAGGAGACCATGTTCATCGCGAAGACCGCGACGAATACGGTAGTGAGGATGGCGCCGAACGCGGGCACGGCACGGCCGGGGTTCCGGGCGGCGTCGCGGGTGGCGAGTCGAGCGCTGAGTCCGGCGTGGCTGGCGGCTCGGGCAATGAGGCGGAGGATGATCGGCCCGCACAGGGCGAGCCCGATCTGGGCCAGCAGCGGGCCGACGATGATGAGCGTGATCCCGATCGCCCCGCCCCGACCCTGCGTGGTGTGGCCGGCGGCCAACACGGCGACGAGGGCGATTCCGCCGGCGAGTGTGCAGAGCATTCCCAGCGCGAGAACGATTGCTCCAGCCAAGGGTCTGCGCCGGCCGGCCGCGGGCGGGCGTCGTGCTCCGCGGAGGGCGCCGACGACATCCAGCTTGGACCAGGCGGCCGCGGCCGTGAGGGATGAGACCCACCCGATCACCGTGGCGAAGATCACCACTGCCGCAAGCACGGCCCAGTCGAGGTGGAACCCGGGGTATTGGGTGCTGCTGCCATCGTTCGTGATCGCCATGAAGCCGGCTGCTCCGCCGACCCCGAGCAGCGTTCCGACGACACCGCCGATGAACCCGAGAACCACACCGGTGGAGGACAGGACCGCAAAGAGAGTGGACCGGTTCGCTCCGACGCTCGCCACGATCGCGAGGGTTCGTTGTTGCTGCCGGGCATTCACCGCGAAGGCCGCGCCCGCCAGCAGCACGATCTCAAACGCGGCGAAGGCCGTGAGGATCGCCCCCGTGAAAAGGATGCTCTGAAGCGTGGACGCGTTGGAGTCCGGGACTCCCTCGCCCGGTGGGGGCGGGTTCACGCTCACCGCGCGCGACATCACGGTGATTCCGTGCGAGTTCAGTTGTTGAACCTGCGCCCAGCTCAGCGCGTGGTCGGGGAGGTAGTAGTCGGTCGCGACGACGCGGGCGGCTGAGTCCGCATGGGAAAAGGCTTCCGGTTTGCCGAAGAGGATCGCCCGGGAGGAGGGCAGCTTCCGGTCTTCGAGGACTCCGACCACAGTCACTTCGCGGGTCAACGGTGCTCGAAGCTGCACCGTGCCGCCGAGCGACACGCCCAGACGTTCTAGCCCCGCCTTGGAGGCCACGATCTCGTCGTTCGTTCGGGGACTTCGGCCCCGCGTGAGATCGAAATGGCCGGCGAGTGAGCGATCCCACATGGTCCCTTCGAACGTGGTGAGGCTGGCCACCCCATCCGCAGTCGTGACGGTCGCGTTCGCGGAGTAGGAGGTGATCACCCGCACACCTGCCGGCAGGAAGACATTCGGAGCGACGAATGAGTTCGTCGTCAGGTACTCCTTGTTGTTGGCCTGCCGCCAGACGTCCGCGTTGAGCGGGTTCTGGCGGATCGGCACGTTCGGTGGAGACACCGCCCGCAGCACCGCCTGGCTCGTGCCGAGCTGGCTCGCGAGCCGCTCTCCGGTGGTCGCTTGCATGCTCGACCCCACGACAACGACCGCAGACATTGCCGCGATGGGCACGGCGATGAGTAGCACGATGAGCGCGCTCCGACCCACCGACCGGATGCTTGACCGCCGCGCAATGGTGAACGCGATTCGCTGTCTGGCACCCCACCCGCGGCGCGAGGCGCGACTCATGGGCGCGGGGTTCCGACGACGAGAGACTCGACGTTGCGATTCGCGTTCTCGTCGACAATCCGCCCGTCTCGCATGAAGACGATCCGGTCCGCCCAGGCGGCATGCCGGGCGTCGTGAGTGACCAGGATGCCTCCGGCCCCGGCATCCACCCGGCGCCGCAGCATGCGCAAAACGACTTCCCCGGTCGTGCTGTCCAGCGCGCCCGTCGGCTCGTCGGCCAGGATGATCCGGCGCGACCCGACCACAGCTCGGGCGATCGCGACGCGTTGTTGCTGCCCGCCGGAGAGGTCATCGGGAAAGTGGTCGGCCCGATCGGTCAGTTCCACGGTGCGGAGCGCATCCAGCGCGGCGGATCGCGCCTTGCGCCGCTTCCAGCCGTCCAACTCGAGAGGGAGCGCGACGTTCTCCAGCGCGGTGAGGGCCGGGATCAGGTTGAAGTCCTGGAAGACGAAGCCGAGCGTACGGCGGCGCAGGGCAGCAACATCGTTCGATGACATCGTCGACAACCAGGATCCTTCGACGATCACCTCGCCGCTGGTGGGCGTCGTGAGCCCTCCCGCAATCGTGAGGAGGGTCGACTTGCCGGAGCCGGATGCCCCCATCACCGCGACGAGTTCGCCCTCGGCCACGCTCAGGTCGATCCCGCTCAGTGCCGTGACCGCCGTTTCGCCGCGCCCGTACTGCTGCGACACGCCATCGAGGCGGAGCAGCGCGTCGCCGCTCACTTGCCGAGGCCCTCGGCACGCGCGGTGACCGGTCGGCCGCGCTTGGGTAGCTCCGTGCTGAGCGGCACCGCCGAGACCAGGCCGGCCGCCGCGGCGCGTGCCAGACGGGTCTCGGAGTGATCCAGCCACCGCACCTCCGCCTCGGTCTGGAAGATCATCGAGTCGACCACCAGCAGCCAGGCCATCTCTTCGGCCGTGTCCGGGTCGTCGGTCGCATTCTTCGTCTTCGTGAGGTCCTGCAGCGTGCGGAGGTTTGCTGCGCGTTGAATCTGGATCACCGAAGCGATGTCGACCCCGGGCAGGGTAGTCGCGATTGCCAACTTGATGGCCAGTTCATCGCGAGTCGCCGCGGCGCGCACCACTGGCGAACCCAGCCAGCTGGCCACCTCGGCGTGACCGGCAGCCGTGATGCGATAGGTGTGCTGCTCCTCACCCGCGATATCGCTGCGCTCGACCAGACCGTCGCGTTCGAGTCGCTCCAGGGTGTTGTAGACCTGTCCGACATTCAACGGCCAGGTGGCCCCGGTCCGACGATCGAACTCGCCCTTCAGCTGATAGCCGTAGCACGGACCCTGATCAAGGATGGCGAGCAAACTCTGACGAACGGACACATCGACCCCCGGTAATAAGTGTTTCCGAGTATATACATACTTGGTAACATTTTCGGGAGAACTTGCCGCCTGTTGCCGACGACTGCCCGATCGTCAACACCTCAACGTCGCCAGGGGAACGAGACCCCAACCGCCTTTACGCGCGCGGGCCGATCGGAGTCGAGCGCGCCGAAATCCCGAGCAGGTGCCGCACGCGGGCCTCGTCCGCCGTCATCTGCAGGACCAGGTCGTCGACGCTCGCGAACTTCTCCATGCCGCGGATGTACTCGACGAACGCGATCTCCACCGTCTTGCCGTAGAGGTCGAGGTCTTCGTCGAGAAGGTGCGCCTCGATCTGCTTGTCCGGCACCCCGACGAACGTTGGGTTGTTGCCGATGGACACGGCGGCCGGCATGGTGCGGCCGTCCACGGTCGCATAGGCGGCGTAGACCCCGTCCGCCGGCACGAACCCCTCCACCGACCGTGCCAGGTTCGCGGTGGGGTAACCGAGCTCACGACCGCGCCGCTCCCCCGGCACCACGATGCCGCGCACGGTGGGCCGGCGCTCGAGCAGGGTGGCGGCTTCACCGACCCGACCCTCGGCGAGCAGGTCGCGGATCCAGGTGGAGGAGATCACCCGATCGCCGAACGGACGCACCGCATCGATCGTGCGCACCTCGAATCCGTGGGTGCGTCCGAGTCGTTCGAGCAGCTCGACCGTGCCGAGTCCCCGGTGGCCGAACCTGAAGTCCGGGCCCACGAAGACGAGCTTGGCGTGCAGGGCACTCACGAGCACGTCCCGCGCGAAGTCCTCGGGCTCCTTGAGGCTGAAGGCCTCGGTGAACTCGATCATCACGACCGCGTCGACGCCCGTCGTTTCCAGCACCGCGCGCTTCTGGTCATTGCTCGTGAGGCTCTCTGGGCACTTGTCCGGGCGCAGGAGGGCGAGCGGATGCCGGTCGAAGGTGAGCACCGTCGACACGAGACCGGCCGCCGCCGCCTCCTGTCGCAGGCGGGCGATCACGCTGCGATGACCGGCGTGCACGCCGTCGAATTTTCCGATGGTGACGGCCGATGGGCCGAAGTCGGCCGGCACCTCGGCGAGCGAGGAGTAGAACTTCATGCGGGCACATCCGAGGCGACGACATCGGGCGGGGCGGGACGCCGGGAGCGCAGGTAGAGCAACCCGAGCACCGGAAGCACCAGCGGGATCAGCAGGTAGCCGAGCCCGTACGCCGACCAGACGGTGGAGTCCCGGCCGAATGGGTTGACGCTGGTGAGCCCGAGCGCGGCCGGGCTCACGACGCTCACGGTGCCGATCACGAGCACGCCGAGCAGCTCGAAGCCGATAGTGATCCACGCGACGCGATACCAGACCGGCCCGGGCATGATGAGGGCGACCGTCGCGACGATGTAGACCAGCGCGGAGAGCGCAGAGAGCGAGAAGGCCAGAGGGGCCTCGGAGAAGCGGTCGATGATCTGGAACACGGATCGACCGGTCGCCGCGAGAGCGAGGATCCCGTAGACGAGAACGAGCACGCGTCCGACGCCGACGGCGCGGGGGGAAGAGTTGGCAGCCATCACGTCAAGATTAGGCCACCTGAACGGCCCAGATTTGATACATCCGATAGACCATGACCGCGACGGCGAGACACGCGACGCCGAGGATGACCGTGCTCCAGCGATTTCGCTCCACGAGCGCCCAGAATCCGGCGAGCGGCACGAGGATGATCGCCGAGACGAGATAGAGGTAGAACTCGAGCAGGCTGCCGGTCGGCGGGTTTCCGACCGCCTGCGCGACGATCGCGACGACGAGCTGGGCCACGAGAAGCAGTTCCACCACGAGGGCCGCGCCCATCGACCAGTCGTTGGGGGCGCGTCCGGCGAAGCCGAGGGCGAGGCAGAGCAGCCCGGCGAGCACCGCAACGTCCACCTGCAGCCAGGTGAACCACTCGATCACGCGGTCACCCCGTCGGTGGGAAAGTTCACGAGCGGCTTGGCGGTGTGGCCGTCGAACCGGATGAGGCCCACGAGGCGACCGTCCGGGGCGATCGCCGCGACCGGGCCCGCACCGCCCGACCAGCCGTCGTCGACGAGCCGCTTGCCGTGTCCGAGGTCGATCGCCTGCGATTCGGTCAGCGGATAGGTGTCGAAGAGCCGGGACGCGACGTCGGCGGGGCCGAGCAGCGCGGTCGCGACATCCATCGTCTCGAGGTCCGCGGCATCCGCCACCGAGAACGGGCCGATCCTCGTGCGGCGCAGCGCCGTGAGATGACCGCCCACCCCGAGGGCGGCCCCGAGGTCGCGGGCGATCGCGCGGATGTAGGTGCCGGACGAGCATTCGACGCGCACGTCGACGTCGAGGTAGTCGCCGGCGGTGCGGGAGTCGAGCACCTCGAGGGCGGAGACGGTGACGGTGCGGGCGGCGAGCTCGACGGCCTCCCCCGCCCGGGCGAGCGTGTACGCGCGCTTGCCATCGACCTTGATCGCGCTCACACTGCTCGGCACCTGGCTGATCTCGCCGGTGAGGGGTTCGAGCGCCGCGGCGATCGCCGCCGCGTCGATGGCGGCCACGGCGCCGGGCGGGGCGGTGGCCGTGACCTCCCCCTCCGCATCGTCGGTGGAGGTCGCTGCCCCGAGCCGGATGGTCGCGAAGTACTCCTTGTCGAGGCCGACCAGGTAGGTGAGCAGCCGGGTCGAGCTGTTGATGCCGAGCACGAGCAGGCCGGTGGCCATCGGGTCGAGGGTGCCGGCGTGCCCGACCTTGCGGGTGCCGGCGCGTTTGCGGGTGCGCGAGACGGCGTCGTGGCTCGTGATCCCCTGCGGCTTGTCGACGAGCAGGATGCCGCTGCGCCCGGCCGCGCTCACGCGTCGGTCCCCGCGCGCTCGGCGGCCTCGCTGCGCTCCGTCTCCGCGAGCTCGAGCATGATGTCGATCTTCTCCGGGAAGGCGTGGGTGAGCAGCTCGTGCACGTCGGGGTCCCGGTCGAAGTCGTCGGTCATCCGCAGTCCGATCATGGTGTTGATGAGCATGCCAGCGGCGAGAAACTGCTGGGACTCGTCCGGGCTGAAGCCGGCTTCGTGACGTAGAAAACGGTACACGACGATGAATCCCTCGCGGGCCGCCGCCCCGATCTCCGGGTCGCGGCCGAGCACGAAACCGTGCATGAGCGAGAGGAGCAGCCCCCGGTCGGCCGCGAGGCCGACGTAGGCGAGGCCGATGCGCCGCTGCACCGGAACGCCGGATGAGGTGTCGGCGAGCGCGGCCCGGAACGCCGCGAGCAGACGGTCGAGCGCGCGGTGCAGCACCGCGAGAAACAGCTTCTCCTTGGTGCCGAACAGGCGCACGACGTACGGCTGGCTCACGCCGGCCGCCCTGGCAACCTGCGCCGTCGTCGTGCCGTCGTATCCGTGGTCGCCGAACACCGTCGTCGCCGCCTGGAGGATGAGTTCTCGCCGGTCTTCCGCGCGCATCCTGGTCCCGTCGCTCATGCTTGACAGGTTATCAGGCGATGCCTTATCGTCGAATTAAGTAATCAAGCGATAACTACGTGAGGGATCATGACCACTCTCGAAGCCCCGGTCCAGACCGGCGCGAACATCCGCCGACGCGTTCCCGTCTGGCTGGCGATCATCGCCGCCTCCCTGCCCATGTTCATGGCGACCCTCGACAACCTCGTCATGACGAGCGCGCTCCCCGTGATCCGCACGAGCCTCGACGCGGGCATCACCGAGCTGCAATGGTTCGTCAACGCCTACACACTGAGCTTCGCCACGTTCATGCTCATGGCCGTGGCCCTCGGCGACCGCTACGGTCGGCGCACCGTGTTCGTGATCGGCATCGCCCTCTTCACCGCGAGTTCCGCCCTGTCGGCGCTGAGCACCGAGCCCTGGATGCTCATCGTCACGCGCGCCGTCCAGGGGGTCGGGGCCGCCGCCCTCATGCCGCTCTCCCTCACCCTCCTCGTCGGCTCGGTGAGCGCCAGGCTGCGGCCGCTCGCGATCGGCATCTGGGGCGGGATCTCCGGCCTCGGCGTCGCCCTCGGGCCGCTCATCGGCGGCGCGATCGTCGAGGGCTGGAACTGGCAGGCCATCTTCTGGATCAACGTTCCCGTCGGCATCGCCTGTGTGCCGCTCGTGCTGCTCGCCCTGCCGAACAGTTTCGGTGCCAGGCTGCGGGCGGATGTCGTGGGTCTCGTTCTCGTCGGAGTGGGCGTGCTCGGACTCGTCTACGGCATCATCCGGGGCAACGACGCCGGCTGGGGCAGCCTCGAGGTGGTCGGCTCGCTCGCCGGCGGCGCCGTGCTCGTGCTCGCCTTCGTCGCCTGGGAGGCGCGCACGCCCAGCCCGCTGCTGCCGCTCCGGCTGTTCCGCGACCGTAGCTTCAGCGTCGCCAACATCGTGGGAATCGCCTTCAGTTTCGGCATCTTCGGCTCGATCTTCATCCTCATCCAGTTCCTGCAGATCGTGCAGGGCCACTCCCCGCTGCAGGCCGGGATCATGACCATGCCGTGGACCCTTGCCCCCATGGTGATCGCCCCGCTCGCCGGCCTCGTTGCGCCCCGAGTAGGCACCCGCACCCTCATCGTGGCCGGGCTGCTTCTGCAGTCCATCGCCATCTTCTGGCTCGGCGGCGTGATGACCGCCGACGTGCAGTACGCGGCCCTCCTCGGCCCGTTCCTCTTCGCCGGCGTGGGGATGGGGCTCGTCTTCGCCCCGTCGTCGACAGCGGTGCTCGCGAACATCGTCGACGCCGACCGAGCGAAGGCGAGCGGCACCAACTCCACGCTGCGCGAGATCGGCGTCGCCCTCGGCATCGCCGTGCTCACCGCCGTGTTCACGGGCGCCGGCGGGCAGCTCACCCCCACCGGCTACGTCGTCGCGGCGATCCCCGCCGTGACGGTCGGCGCGTTCGCCCTGCTCGGCTCCGCCCTCGTCGCGCTGCTTCTCCCCTCCGGCCGCGTGCTCGCCCCGCTGGCCGCCCCCGCGAAGTAAGCACGCCGCCGACGGGCACCCGCAACTAGGATTCCTAAGCATGGGGGATTCCTGAGCATGAGGGTTGCGGTCATCGGTGCGGGGGCCGTGGGAGGCACGATCGCGGCACTGCTCGATCGGGGGGGACACTCGGTCGACGTCACCGCCCGTGGCGAACACCTCGCGGCGATCGCGGCGAACGGCCTGCGGCTCAGCGGCGCCTGGGGCGAACACACCGCGCGCGTTCACGCCTCCTCCGTGCTCACCAGGAGCCCCGACCTCGCCATTGTCACGGCGAAGGCGCACGACGCGGAGTCCGCGCTCCGGGCGAACGCGGCAATGATTGTCGGCATCCCCGTCGTCGTCGTGCAGAACGGTCTTCGCTCGGTCATCGTCGCCAAGCGCGCGGCCCCGCGATCCGACATCGTCGGTGGTCTCGCGCTCTTTGCCGCCTCCCTTCTCTCCCCCGGCCAGGTGAAGGTCACGACGGCGGGCAGCACCTACCTCGGTGGCGACCTGCTGCCCACCCTGTACGCGTCCCGGGTGCTCGGCGAGGTCATGCCGGTCACGTCCACCGGCAACTTCGAGGGCGCGCAGTGGACCAAGCTCATCGTCAACCAGGTCAACGCGCTGCCCGCCATCACCGGGCTGAGCGCGCAGGAGGTCATCGCCGATCGCGCACTGCGGGCGGTCATGACCGAGAGCATGCGCGAGGCGGTTCGGGTGGGCATCGCCAGGGGCGTCGAGTTCGAGAAGCTCCAGGGCCTCTCCGACCGGATGCTGCACCTGCTCGTGCGGCTGCCGGCTTCCGTCGGCCAGGCGCTCCCCCTGCTGATGCGGGCCAGGATGGGCCGCACGCCCAACCCCGGGTCGACGCTGCAGAGCATCCGCCGCCACCAGCCGACCGAGATCGACTACCTCAACGGCGCGGTCGTGGAGGCGGGCACCGAGGTCGACGTCGCCACCCCGGTCAACGGCCTCCTGGTGCACATGGTGCATGAGGTGGAGCGCACGGGAGAGTTCATCGCCCCCGCCGAGGTGGCCGCGAGAATCGACCGGCCAGCGGTCATCGGGTAATTGCGGTCAGCAGGCGTCGGCGAAGACCCGGCGCGGGTGCTCGACGTCCCGGTTGTCGATGATGGCGATGGCGGCGGACCGGGGCTTCGCCTCGGCGAGGTAGAGCGCATCGGCGCCCTGCTCGGCGTCGGCCTGCTCGGTGTTGTCGTGCGCAGTGTTGTCGTGCGCAGTGTTGTCCTGCTCGGTGTTGTCCATTTCCGGCGGCGGCACCTCGAGCCAGACCGAATAGTTCCACAGCCCGGCGAGGTCGCGACGGTTGAGGAACACCCCCTCCACGATGAGGATCGCGTCCTTGCCCGCCGTCATCCACTTCGGCTGCAGTTGGGCGTCCCGCTTCTCGTCGTACGCCGCAAGCACGAAACCCGTGCTGCCGGAGGCCCGGAACGGGTCGATCAGCACGCGCTGGAGCACCGAATAGTCGAAGGCGTCGCCGTAGAACGACTCGGCCGTCTCGGCACGCTGACTCTCGCGACGAGCGTGCGTCTTGCGGAAGTCCCGAATGGAGGCAACGAACACCTTGTGTCCGGCGCCGCGCATCGCGTCGGCCAGTGCCGCGGCGAACGCCGCCGTGCCGGCGGCGGACGACCCGTCGATGGCGACGATCGCCCGACCAGAGCCGTAGTTGTGCAGGATCTCGCCGGCGAGCGCCTCGAGCTGGTCTTTCTTCTCTGCTGCCCATCTGGCCATGCCGTAAGCCTACGCCGGGCGTAGGCGTCAATTTCGGAATCTAGAGTGGGACGGTGAGCATCGTGCCGGCCGTGAACGCGTGGTTCAGAGCGAACGGGCGCGACCTGCCATGGCGCCGACCGGGCTTCACCGCGTGGGGCACCATGGTGAGCGAGTTCATGCTGCAGCAGACGCCCGTCGTGCGCGTGATCCCGCGACTCGAGGCCTGGCTCGCCCGGTGGCCGACACCGGCCGATCTCGCGGCGATGCCGAGCGGGGAGGCGGTGCGCGCGTGGGATCGGCTCGGCTACCCGCGCCGTGCCCTCAACCTGCACGCGGCGGCCGTGGCCATCACTGAGCGGCACGGCGGGGTCGTGCCGCACGACGTCGGTGAGCTCCTCGCCCTGCCCGGCGTCGGCGACTACACCGCGCGGGCGATCGCGGTCTTCGCGTACGGCCATCGGCATCCCGTCGTCGACACGAACGTGCGCCGGGTGATCGCCCGCGCCGTCGACGCCCAGGCCGAGCCGGCGCCGCCCTCGTCACGACGCGACCTGGCGGCGATGGAGGCGATCCTCCCCGACGACGTCGGGGAGTCGACGGTCGCGAACGCCGCGATCATGGAGCTCGGCGCGGTCGTCTGCACCGCGCGGGCGCCCCGCTGCGAGGAGTGCCCGATCCGGGATCGGTGCGCGTGGCGGGTCGCCGGCTACCCGGAATACCTGGGCGCGCGCCAGCCGGTGCAGAAGAAGTTCGAGGGCTCCGACCGGCAGGTGCGCGGCCTCATCCTGCGCGAGCTTCGTGCCTCGGATGTGCCGGTGAGCCGGGCGGAACTCGACTCGGTGTGGCCCGATGCCGAGCAGCGGGAACGCGCGCTGCGCGGCCTGCTCTCCGACGGCCTCGTCACCGGCTCGGGTGCAGACGGCTACCAGCTCCCCGGCTGACCTTTCGGGATGTCGCCGCCAGGGCGGAGACTGGAGGCGTGCCGGAACTGCCCGAAGTCCACGCCCTCGTCACCGACCTCGGCGCGCGCCTCACCGGCCGCACCGTCGACCGGCTCGACGTCCTCTCCTTCGCCGCGCTCAAGACGTTCGACCCGCCCGTGTCCGCCCTGGCCGGCCGGGTGATCGGCCCGCTGTCCCGCCACGGAAAGTTCCTCGACATCGCGATCGGCGACCTGCACCTCGTGCTGCACCTCGCCCGCGCCGGCTGGATCCGCTGGCGCGACGGCCCGCCCCGGCCCTCGAAGGGCCTCGGCACGGGGCCGATCGCCGCCCGGCTCGTGCTCGACGACGGGTCGGGCATCGACATCACCGAGGCCGGCACGAAGAAGAGCCTCGCCCTCTGGGTGGTGCGCGACCCGCTCGACGTGTCCGGCATCGCGCGGCTCGGCCCCGACCCGCTCGATCCTGCCTTCACCGAGGAGGTGTTCGCCGGTATCCTCGGCTCCGCCGGGCGCGCCCAGATCAAGGGCGTGCTTCGCAACCAGTCGATCATCGCCGGCATCGGCAATGCCTACTCCGACGAGATCCTGCACCTGGCCAAGATGTCGCCGTTCAAGCCGGCCGCGATGGCACCGGACGAGGTGTCCCGGCTGTACGCGGCCGTGCAGGATGAACTGCGCGGGGCGATCGCGCGGGCGGATGGTCTCGCCGCCTCGGAGCTCAAGAGGGAGAAGAGGTCGGGGATGCGCGTGCACGGCCGCACCGGCGAGGCGTGCCCCGTGTGCGGCGACACCGTGCGGCAGGTGATCTTCGCCGATTCGACGCTGCAGTACTGTCCAACCTGCCAGACCGGCGGCAGGCCGCTCGCCGACCGGGTGCTGAGCCGGCTGCTCAAGTAGCGTCGCAGACGTGCGGATCCCGCCCCCGCACGGCCGAGGCCGTGACGACGCCATCCACCACGAACGGGTCGCCGCTCATGAAACGCTCGCCGGCCCCGCGGGACCGGAAGACGCAGATCGCGCCCTCCGTCGGCCGATCGCCGAACGTGCCGATTATCCAGATCCCGCCGCCGATGGCGAACTGGTCGACGTATGCACGGTGCCGCGGGTACACCTCGCCCACCCGATCGAAGCCGCCGGGACTCGGGGCGTAGAAGCTCACCTACAACACGGGAACATCGTATTCCGCGAATCCCCGCCCGGCACCCGCGCCGAACGGCGCCGCCGGGCTTTAATCGACCGAGACGACGAAGGGCAACAATGACTGCACGAACGATAGTGATCACCGGGGCGAGCGACGGGATCGGCGCGGCGGCCGCACGGGCCCTGAAGGCACGCGGCGACACGGTGGTCGTCGTCGGGCGGTCCCCCGAGAAGACGCAGGCGATCGCGGCCGAGCTCGACGTCGACTGCTACGCGGCCGACTTCGCGGATCTCGGCCAGGTGCGGTCGCTCGCGGCCGAGCTGCTTGCGCGGTACCCCCGCATCGACGTGCTCGCCAACAACGCCGGCGGCATCATGGGCAAGCGGACGCTCACCGTCGACGGCCATGAGAAGACGTTCCAGGTGAACCACCTTGCGCCCTTCCTGCTCACGACCCTGCTGATGCAGCGCCTGGTGAACAGCTCGGCGAGCGTCATCAACACCTCGAGCGGCGCCAACCGCTATGGCCGGATCGACATCGACGACCTCGATCTGGCGAACAAGTACTCGCCCAACCGGGCATACGGCAACGGCAAGCTCGCCAACATCCTCTTCACCCGGGAACTCCATCGCCGCTACCACGGCGCCGGGATCGCGACTGCCGCCTTCCACCCGGGGGTCGTTGCCACGAGTTTCGCCTCCGGCTCGACCAGTTTCATGCGCCTCGGCTACACCGGCTTCTTCTCCCGCTTCATGCTCTCGCCCGAGCAGGGCGCAGACACCCTGGTCTGGCTCGCGACCGCGACGCCCGGCGCGGACTGGATCTCCGGCGAGTACTACGAGAAGCGGGCAATCCAGAAGGCGAACAAACAAGCCTACGACGACGAACTCGCCCGCGAGCTCTGGGAGCGCAGCGAGGCGGCGGTCGCGCCGTAGGCGCCCGGCCGTCCGCTCGGACAACGAATTGCCGCACGGTCGCCGACGGGTGCTGGCGGGCTAGCTAGTCCTCGTCGTCTTCCGCGTACTCGCGCGGCTTCACGTACGGGTCCTCGTCGCCGGCATACTGCGCGGTGCTCTTGAGGCTGCCGAGCTCGGCGTCGCGGCTGTGGGCCTCGGCGAGCAGCGCCTCGATGTGCTTGGCGTTCTCAGGGATGGCGTCGGCGATGAACTCGAGCGACGGGGTGAGCCGCGCCGTGATGTTCTTGCCGACCTCGCTTCGAAGCATGCCGGTGGCCGACTTCAGCGCGGCCGCGGAATCCGCTCGCTCCTCGTCGGTGCCGTAGACCGTGTAGAACACGGAGGCGTGCTGGAGGTCGCCGGTCACCTTTACGTCGGTGATCGTGACGAACCCCAGCCGCGGGTCCTTGAGGCCCCGCTCGAGTGTCTTGGCCACAATCACCTTGATGCGGTCCGCCATCTTGGCGGCGCGAGCCGGATCAGCCATATTCCTATTTCCCTTTTCCGTGCGTCACAGCTGGAGGCCACCGGAGGAGGCGACCAGGTAAAGAGGCTTGCGGAGCCTGCGAAGCTCCGCCTCTGTCCTGGTTGCCTCCTCCGGAGGCCGGTAACACGCTAGACGCGGACCTTTTCCTTGAGTTCGATCGTCTCGATCTCGTCGCCGATCTGGATGTCGTTGAACTTGCCGAGACCGATACCGGCCTCGAAGTCCGTGCGCACCTCGGTGACGTCATCCTTGAATCGACGCAGCGACTCGATGGCCAGGTTGTCGCCGACCACGACGCCGTCGCGGATGACTCGTGCCTTCGCGTTTCGGGTGATCGTGCCGGAGCGCACGATGACACCGGCCACGTTTCCGAACTTGGACGAGCGGAAGATTTCGCGGATCTCGGCGACGCCGGACTGCACCTCTTCGAACTCGGGCTTGAGCATTCCCTTGAGCGCGTTCTCCACGTCTTCGAGCGCGGCGTAGATCACCGAGTAGAAACGCACGTCGACACCCTCGCGAGCTGAACGCTCCCGAGCCTTGGTGTCCGGTCGCACGTTGAACCCGATGATGATCGCGTTGTCGATCGTCGCGAGGTTGACGTCGCTCTCGGTGATGGCACCCACACCGCGGTGGATGATGCGCAGCTGCACGCTGTCGTCCACCTCGATCTTGAGCAACGACTCCTCGAGCGCCTCGACGGCACCCGAAACGTCACCCTTGATGATGAGGTTGAGCGACTCGACTTTGCCGTCTTCGAGGGCCTTGGTGAAGTCCTCGAGGCTGATCCGCTTGCGGCTGCGGGCGAGCAGGGCGTTGCGCTCTGCGGCCTCGCGCTTCTCGGCGATCTGGCGCGCGGTACGGTCATCGTCGGTGACGAGGAACGTGTCACCGGCGCGGGGCACCGACGTCAGTCCGAGCACGGAGACGGGGCGCGCCGGGGTGGCGAACTGCACCGGCGTGCCGTTCTCGTCGAACATCGCACGAACACGTCCGTAGGCGGTTCCCGCCACGATCGCGTCGCCGACCTCGAGCGTTCCCGACTGGATGAGCACGGTCGCGACCGCGCCGCGTCCCTTGTCGAGCTTGGCCTCGATGGCCACGCCGCGCGCGTCCTTGTTGGGGTTCGCGCGCATGTCCAGTCCGGCATCCGCCGTCAGGAGCACTGCATCGAGAAGCTCGGGGATGCCGATCTTGTTGAGCGCCGAGACGTCGATGAACATCGTGTCCCCGCCGTACTCCTCGGCGACGAGACCGAACTCGGTGAGCTGCTGGCGCACCTTGGCCGGGTTTGCCCCGACCTTGTCGATCTTGTTCACCGCGACCACGATCGGCACGTTGGCCGCCTGGGCGTGGTTGAGAGCCTCGATCGTCTGCGGCATGATGCCGTCATCGGCCGCGACCACGAGGATCGCGATGTCGGTGACCTGCGCACCACGGGCACGCATGGCGGTGAACGCCTCGTGGCCCGGTGTGTCGATGAAGGTGATGGCCCGTTCGACGCCCTCATGCTCGGCGACAACCTGGTACGCACCGATGTGCTGCGTGATGCCACCGGCCTCACCGGCGACGACGTTGGCGTTGCGGATCGCGTCGAGCAGTCGCGTCTTACCGTGGTCGACGTGACCCATGACGGTGACGACGGGCGGCCTCGCGACGAGGTCCTCATCGGTCTCGTCTTCAAGCTCCTGATCGAGGTCGAGGTCGAAGCCTGCGAGAAGCTCGCGGTCCTCATCCTCTGGTGAGACCATTTCGATCTTGAAGCCGAGCTCGTCGCCCAGGATGTCGAACGTCGCCTCGTCGAGCGACTCCGTCGCCGTGGCCATCTGGCCGAGGTGGAACAGCACGGTGACGAGGTTTCCGGGGCTCGTGTCGATCTTGTCGGCGAAGTCCGTGATGGACGCGCCGCGACGCAGGCGAACAACGGTCTTGCCATCGCCGCGGGGGACGCTGACGCCACCCAGCGACGGGGCTTCGCGCAGTTCGAATTCTGCCCTCTTCGTGCGCTTCGACTTGCGGGCCTTGCTCTTGCCGCCTCCGCGGCCGAACGCGCCTGCCGTGCCGCCGCCGGGGCCGCGACCGCGACCTCCACCGCCGGCCGGACGATTGGGGCCGAAGTTGGATCCTGGCGCTCCGGCGGGCGCTCCGCCCGGACGGAAGCCGCCACCGGCGGCGCCTGGTCGGGCTCCGGCGCCACCGGGGCGCTGGAATCCACCACCGGCCGCGGCCGGCCGCTGACCGAATCCGCCTGGACGCTGGCCCTGGCCAGGTCCGCCGGGTCGCGGTGCGCCTGGACGCGGTGCGGCCGGGCGCGGGATGCCACTCGGGCTAGCCGCGGGGCGCGTGTTCATGCCCTGGGTGCTCGCGTACGGGTTGTTGCCGGGGCGCGGTGCGCCCGGGCGCTGCATGCCCTGCGTGCTCGCAAACGGGTTGTTGCCCGGTCGCGCGGTGCCGGGGCGCGGGATGTTCGACCCACCGGCGGCGGGTGCCGCCGGGGTCGACGGAGCGGGCGCGGCGGGAGTCGCGGCGGGCGCGGTCTCGGCGGCCGGCGCCGGAGTCGACGCGGCGGGTGCCGCAGGGGCTGATGCCGGTGCGGCGGGCGCCTCGGCCACTGGAGCCGGACGCGGAGCCGGGGCGGGCGCAGGAGCGGCCGCCTTTTCCGGCGCCTGGATACCATCGGCGGCGAGCGCAGCACGAAGCTTGCGGGCAACCGGTGGTTCGATGCTTGAGGAAGGCCCCTTGACGAATTCGCCCATTTCCTTGAGCTTCTCAAGGGCCTTCTTGCTGTCAATGCCGAGTTCTGCTGCGATCTCGTGCACGCGTGGTTTTGCCACTGTTCTCCTTGTCGGGCCAACTCCCGATGAGGAGAAGGCCTTAGTTACGGACGGGACTCATTTCGAGTCGCTCATTAGTTGTCGCTCATTAGTTGGTCACTTTGCCGTTCAGCCTGTTCTTCAAGGAACCGTGTGGTTCCGACTGGTGGGTGGTGCTGGTCTGTACCGCTTCGCTCAACTGCTGCATCGCGAGCACGCCGTCGACCCTTAGCGCTCGGCCAAAAGCCTTGCGAGTGATCGAGGTTCCGACGCAGTCAACGGTGGGATGCACCCAAGCGCCTCGACCTGGGAGTGTCGCTGAGAAATCCACGACAGCCTCACCGTCACGCGCAACAACCCTCAGAAGAGAGGATCGTTCGGCACGCTGACGACAGCCAAGACACGTTCTTACAGGTTTCATACTATCCCCTTCGTCAACCGGATGCCGTGCCGGCCTATTCCGTCGCGCGCCACCACCTGGGCCGACGCGTGCAGTCGGGGCCAACGTGTCAGCCCCGATTGCCCGTTGTGGCCCCGTCGCGTCCCGGCGAGGTGACGGAGGATCCCGACGCCCCTCGACGCTGACCCGCGCACGCTGACCCGCGCACGGATCGATATCCAGCGGTATCAGCTGTCCTCAAGAATCGAGTCGGGCTGGATATCGATCCGTGCGCCCGTCAGCTTGGCGGCGAGGCGGGCGTTCTGGCCCTCCTTGCCGATGGCGAGCGAGAGCTGGTAGTCCGGAACGAGCGCCCGAACCGCCTTCGTCGACGCGTCGATCACGTACGACGACGTCACCTTGGCCGGCGACAGCGCGTTCGCGACGAACGTCGCCAGGTCCTCGTTGTAGTCGACGATGTCGATCTTCTCGTTGTTCAGCTCGGCGGTGACGGCACGAACCCGCTGCCCCATCTCGCCGATGCAGGCACCCTTGGCGTTGACGCCGGGCTCGTTCGCCTTCACCGCGATCTTGGTGCGATGCCCGGCCTCGCGGGCCAGGGACACGATCTCCACCACGCCGCTCGCGATCTCCGGCACCTCGAGCGCGAAGAGCTTGCGAACGAGGGACGGATGCGTGCGCGAGACGGTGATCTGGGGTCCCTTGACGCCCTTGCTCACGCTCGTCACGTAAACGCGGATGCGGGAGCCGTGCGCATAGACCTCGCCCGGTACCTGCTCCTCCGGCGGCAGGATCGCCTCGACGGTGCCGAGGTCGACATGGATCATCCGCGGGTTGGGACCCTGCTGGATCACCCCGGCGACGATGTCGCCCTCGCGTCCCTTGAACTCGCCGAGCACCTTGTCGTCGCCGATGTCCCGAAGGCGCTGGTTGATCACCTGCTTCGCGGCGAACGCCCCGATCCGACCGAAATCGCTCGGCACATCCTCCGCCTCGCCGATGACTTCGCCCTCGTCGTTGAGCTCCGGAATGAAGATGCTCACGTGTCCGGACTTGCGGTCGAGGAGCACGCGCGCCTGCGGGTTGCCGTCCTTGGTTTCGACGGCTCCGGTGTGCTTGAGATAGGCCGTGAGAATCGCCTGCTCGATGATCATCACGAGTTCATCGAAGGGAATTTCGCGTTCGCGCTCCATGAGGCGTAAAACGCTCAGATCAATCTCCACCCGAGGGCCTCCACTATTCAACTAGTCCGTCGTGCACGAACCGCGCACACGACGTATCCCTCTAAGTTAGCAGCCCGCGGCGGAGGTATTCCCGGCCCCGCCCGCCTCCGGTGCGCCCGTCCCCGCCCGCCTCCGGTGCGCCCGTCCCGGCGGCCCGTCCCGCGGCCCGTCCTGGGCCGCTCCCGCTCCGGTGCGCCCGTGCGCTGCGCCCCTCCCCCTCCGCTCCTGCGCCTACTGGGCAGAAGTGGCGCCACAGGTGAGCGGGAACCGCCAGTTCCGCCCACTCACCGGCCCGCAGCCGGCATCAGCCCCGCCAGCCCCGCTCCCGCAGGATGCGTTTCACCCTGTCGGTGAACACGCCCGGTCGCACAAAGACGTGATCGGCGGTGACCCGAACGTGTCGCCAGCCCGCGGCTTCGAAGAGCTCCCGGCGCTCGATGTCGTTGCGGAAGGCTCGCGCATTCGTGCGATGCCCGTCGCCCTCGTAGTCCAGCACCACCTTCCACTCCTCGAGCGTGAGGTCGGCGGAGAATGAGTCGACCTCCGTCGACCGGCGTCGGGGCATTCACGCGCGGTTCCGGGATGCCCGCGGCCACGAGAAGCAGCCGAGTGAGCGACTCGGGGCGGGAGTCCACGCCGAACCGGATTCGCGACACGGCCCACGCGAGCTTCGTCACCCCTCGACCGCCGCGGAACCACCTTACAGCGGCCTCGAGAAGCGGCCTCGAGGAGAGCGGTTCAGTTCGGGACCCTCCCGGCAATCGCATCCCCGACACGAGGAAGTCACCCGCCGCGACGAGGTCTTCGCGGGAGAGGAACGCCGCCAACTGGCACCAGGTCGTCGCCGGATCCGTGACGGGAAGACCGCCAGACATCGCAAACTCCCCCAGCGTGAGCCGATGACCGACCACCGCTCGAGACCGCGGTCGCGACACCGAGCCCCTCGAGGAGACGTGGATCGGCGCGACTCCAATCGACTCGGGCAGGGGGACGCCGAGCACCGCGGCCGCGGTGGTGTGGCTGAAGACCTCCCCCAGCCCCAGTCGCGGTTCGTAGGCGCGGCACAGTCCGAGGATCGAAGCGAGGTCGAGATCGACGCAACTCACCCCATGGAACGGATGGGCGACATCCGCGCCGCGAAGCCGCCCTCGGGTGAGCGAGTGGCCGGGGGCGTCACTCGTGAGAAAGGCGGTGCCGAGAAGCCGGGACGGGATCGGGACGATTCGCGGCATGCCTCATGGTCGACGGATTTCGCCACTCGGCGCCGCTGCTTTCCACAGGGCGCGTCTCGGCACTGCGTGCGATTTCGCCACCAGCACCCCGAGTGCGACGCCACCAGCACCCCGAGTGGGCAATTGTCGCGCCACCCGTGGTGGCATGGCGCCACTATTGCCCACTCACCGAGCCCGACGCGCTGCGGACGCTGCGGACGCTGCGGACCGCTGCGGACGCTGCAGGCGCTGCGGGCGCCACCGGCGGGAGCTACGCGAGCGCGGCGACGGCGGCCACGACCTCGTCGATGCCCACGGGGGTCTTCACTCCGGTGCGGCGATCCCACAACTCGACCCTGCCCTCGGCGACGCCCTTGCCCACGATCACGATCACCGGCACGCCGATGAGTTCGGCATCCCCGAATTTCACACCGGGCGAGACCTTCGGGCGATCGTCGAAGAGCACGTCGAACCGGGCGTGCTCGAGCTCGGCGACGAGCTTCTCCGCCGCCGCGTGCACCTCGGGCTCCTTCGTCGCCGCCACCACGTGGATGTCGAACGGCGAGACGTTCCTCGGCCAGATGAGGCCCCTCGCGTCGTTGTTGGCCTCCGCGATGACCGCGAGGATGCGCGTGACCCCGATGCCGTACGAGCCCATGGTCACCGTGACGAGCTTGCCGTTCTCGTCGAGCACCTTGAGGCCGAGCGCCTCGGCGTACTTGCGGCCCAGCTGGAACACGTGGCCGATCTCCATGCCGCGGGCCAACTCCACCGGGCCGGAGCCGTCGGGGGCGGGGTCGCCGGCGAGCACCTCGGCAACCTCGACGACGCCGTCCGCGTCGAAATCGCGGCCGGCCACCAGTCCGAAAACGTGCTTGCCGTGCTCGTTCGCGCCGGTGATCCAGCCGGAGCCGTCGGAGATGCGGGGGTCGATGAGGAACCGGATGCCAGTCTCGGAGCGAATGCCGAGCACAGGCCCGGCCGCCGACCATGGGCCGATGTAGCCCTTCACGAGCCCCGGGTGCTTCTGGAAGTCGGCCTCGGTGGCGGCCTCGACCTCGGCGGGTGCAAACGCCACCTCCGCGCGCTTGAGGTCGACATCCCGGTCGCCGGGCAGGCCGACCACCACGAGTTCCCGCGTCCCGTCGAGGGCGGTGAGGGCGAGCACGATGTTCTTGAGCGTGTCGGCGGCCGTCCACGCGCGGCCGTCCGGTCGCGGGTGCTTCTCGTTCGCGACATCCACCAGGGTCTGGATCGTCGGCGTGTTCGGGGTGTCGAGCACCTCGGCCGGGGTCAGCTTCTCGTACGAGCGGGCCGCCGGGGCGATCGTGCGGAACGCCTCCACATTCGCCGCATAGCCGCCGTTCGATCGCACGAAGGTGTCCTCGCCCACCGGGGTGGGGTGCAGGAACTCCTCGCTTCGGGATCCGCCCATCGCCCCGGCATCCGCCTCCACGATCACGTAGTCGAGGCCGAGGCGGGCGAAGATGCGCTCATAGGCGTCGCGCTGCCTCTGGTACGACTCGTCCAGGCCGGCGTCGGTGTAGTCGAAGGAGTACGCGTCCTTCATGGTGAACTCGCGGCCGCGAAGCAGTCCGGCGCGGGGGCGCGCCTCGTCCCGGTACTTGTCCTGGATCTGGTAGATCGACAGGGGCAGGTCCTTGTAGCTCGAGTAGAGATCCTTCACCAGCAGGGTGAAGACCTCCTCGTGGGTCGGGGCGAGCAGGTAGTCGGCCCCCTTGCGGTCCTTGAGGCGGAAGATGCCGTCGCCGTAGTCGGTCCAGCGGTTGGTGACCTCGTACGGCTCACGGGGCAGAAGGGCGGGGAAGTGCACCTCTTGCGCGCCGGCGTTCGCCATCTCCTCGCGGATGATCGCCTCGATCTTGCGGCGCACCTTGAGTCCGAGTGGCAGCCAGGCGAACACCCCGGGGGCCTGCCTCCTGATGTAGCCGGCGCGCAGGAGAAGGCGATGGCTCGCCACCTCGGCATCTGCCGGGTCTTCGCGGAGGGTGCGGACAAAGAGTTGGGAGAGGCGTGTTGGCACCCTTGCTACTTTACCGGGCAAGGGTGGACGATCTGCGGACGGGCCGATTCGCGCAAACGGGGTCGACGCGTCGGCCCATTCTGCCCGCGATGGCCCCAATTGGACAGCGCCGGCTCAGGCGGTGACGACCTCTGGCGATCCGACGGCTCCGGCCGGCATCTCCGCGGCGAGCCGGTTGGCCTCCTCGATGAGGGTCGCGACGATCTCCGACTCCGGCACGGTCTTGATGACCTCGCCCTTGACGAAGATCTGCCCGCGGCCGTTGCCGCTCGCCACGCCGAGGTCCGCCTCGCGGGCCTCCCCCGGTCCGTTGACGACGCAGCCCATCACCGCGACGCGGAGCGGAACCGTCATCTTCTCGAGGCCGGCCGTGACGTCGTTAGCGAGCTGGTAGACATCCACCTGGGCGCGCCCGCAACTCGGGCAGGACACGATTTCGAGCTTTCGCTCGCGCAGGTTGAGCGACTGCAGAATCTGCAGCCCCACCTTCACCTCCTGCACGGGAGGGGCGGAGAGAGACACGCGGATGGTGTCGCCGATGCCCTCGGAGAGCAGGATGCCGAACGCCGTCGCGGACTTGATGGTGCCCTGGAACTCCGGCCCGGCCTCGGTCACGCCCAGGTGAAGCGGCCAGTCGCCCCGCTCGGCGAGCAGCCGGTAGGCCTTCACCATGATGACGGGGTCGTTGTGCTTGACCGAGATCTTGAAGTCGTGGAAGTCGTGCTCCTCGAACAGACTCGCCTCCCAGACGGCGCTCTCGACGAGCGCCTCGGGGGTGGCCTTGCCGTACTTCTGCAGGATGGTGGGCTCGAGCGAGCCTGCGTTGACGCCGATGCGGATGCTCACGCCAGCCGCCTTCGCCGCCGCGGCGATCTTGCCGACCTGGTCGTCGAACTTGCGGATGTTGCCCGGGTTGACGCGCACCGCGCCGACGCCGGCGTCGATCGCGGTGAACACGTACCTGGGCTGGAAGTGGATGTCGGCGATCACCGGGATCTGGCTCTTCGCCGCGATGATGTGCAGCACGTCCGCGTCATCCTGGTGCGGAACGGCCACGCGCACGATGTCGCAGCCGGTGGCCGTGAGCTCGGCGATCTGTTGCAGCGTCGCGTTGATGTTGGTGGTCTGGGTGGTGGTCATCGACTGCACGCTGACCTGGGCGTCACCGCCGACCTTCACTTTGCCGACGGAGATCTGGCGGGTCTTGCGACGCGGGGCCAATACGGGCGGAGTCGAGGGCATACCCAAGTTGATTGCTGGCACGCCTCCGATTCTAAACGCCCCCGGTGAGCGCACGCTGGGCGGGCGCTGGGCGGGCGCGCGATTGGCGACGCGGCGGGGCTAACCGATGGGGATGGGCTTGACGATGTCCGCGTAGATGAGCAGCACACTCATCGCGCCGAGGACGATCACGACGGCGAAGGTGAGCGGCACGAGCTTGGCCGTGTCGACCGGACCGGGGTCGCGGCGCTTGAAGAGCTTGGCGAAGAAGCGCCGGATCGCCTCCCACAGCGCGCCGGCGACGTGGCCGCCGTCGAGGGGCATGAGCGGCACGAGGTTGAACACGAGCAGTGCGACGTTGAGCGACGCGATGATGCCGAGGAGGTAGGAGAAGCGCTCCACGAACGGGATGGTGTTGATGCTCGCGATCTCGCCGGCGAGGCGGCCGACGCCGACCACGCTGACCGGTCCGTTGGGGTCGCGGGCGCCGGGGCCGAACGCGGCGTTCGCGACATCCACGAGGCGGGCCGGGAGGTTGAGGATGAGGTGCGTGTCCTGGCCGATGGTCGTGCCGACCGCCGGGAGCACTGCAGACACGGGCTGCTGCTTGAGCTCGTACGCGGCGCCGATTCCCAGGAAGCCGACCTTCACGGTGACCGGCTTCTTGCTCGCGTCCTCCACGACCTTGCCCGCGGCGTCGTAGACGTAGCGCTCGGTGAGCAGCGGCGTCGCCGTGAGGTCCACCTTCTTGCCGTCGCGCAGCACGGTGATCGCGAGCGCGTCCCCCGCCGACTTGCGGATGATCGCGGTCGCCTGGGTCCAGCTGTCGATGGTGGTGCCGTTGATCCGCAGGATCTTGTCGCCCGGCGTGATCCCGGCGGCCGCCCCCGGAGCGGCCGCGGCATCCGGCGTGCACTTCTGGCTCGTGCTCGAGGACGGAACGACACAGGCCGAGACGCTGCCGACGGTGGTGCTCGCCTGCTGGGTGCCGAAGCCGCAGAGCACGATCGCGAACAGCACGGCGGCGATCACGAGGTTCATGAACGGGCCGCCGAGCATGATGATCACGCGCTTGTAGACCGGCAGCTTGTAGAAGACGCGGTTCTCGTCGCCCTGCTTGATCGTGTCGGCGCTCGCGCTCCTGGCATCCTGCACGAGGCTCTGGAAGAAGCCGGTGCTGGCGCTTCGGGCTTGGCCGGCCTCGCGGGCCGGCGGGTACATGCCGGCCATCGAGATGTAGCCGCCGAGCGGGATTGCCTTGACTCCGTACTCCGTCTCGCCCCGCTTGCGCGAGAAGAGAGTCGGACCGAAGCCGATCATGTACTGGCCGACGCGCACACCGAAGAGCTTCGCTGGCACGAGGTGACCGATTTCGTGGAGCCCGATGGACAGGGCGATACCGACGAGCACGACAAGGATGCCAAGAATGTACAGCAGGACGGTTTCCACGGATCCAAGGATAAGCGCGTGACGCTAGCAACTTGCTGTGTGCGCGGCCCCCGCTTTCGAGGGGCTACCTGCCGCCGGCGAGCATGCTGTCGGCGGCCTCGCGGGCCCAGCGCTCGGCGTCGAGCACGGCGCCGACGGTGAGCGCACCCTCGTACGGGTTGTGGGCGTCCACCACTGCCGCGACGGTGTCGAGGATGTCGAGGTAGCCGATCTGACCGGCATGGAACGCGCGCACCGCCTGCTCGTTCGCCGCGTTGAACACCGCCGGGAACGTGCCGCCCACCCTCCCGACGCTCTTGGCGAGCTCCACCGCTGGAAAGGCCTCGGTGTCGAGCGGTTCGAAGGTCCAGCTGCTCGCGGTGGTCCAGTCGAGGGGCGCCCCGACGCCGGGCACGCGGTGCGGCCAGTCGAGGCCGAGCGAGATCGGCAGCCGCATGTCGGGTGGCGAGCACTGGGCGATCGTGGACCCGTCGACGAACTCGACCATCGAGTGCACGATCGACTGCGGATGCACCGTCACGTCGATCCGGTCGTACGGCACGTCGAAGAGGTAGTGGGCCTCGATCACCTCGAGTCCCTTGTTCACCAGGGTCGACGAGTTGGTGGTCACGACGAGCCCCATGTCCCAGGTCGGATGCGCGAGCGCCTCGGCGGGCGTCACGTCGCGCAGCGATTCACGACTGCGGCCCCTGAACGGTCCACCGGACGCGGTGAGCACGAGTCGCCGCACCTCAGCGGCGGTTCCCGAGCGCAGGGCCTGCGCGATCGCGGAGTGCTCGGAATCCACCGGTACGATCTGCCCGGGGCTCGCGACGGCGGTGACGAGGTCGCCGCCCACGATGAGGCTTTCCTTGTTGGCGAGGGCGAGGGTGGTTCCGGTCTCGAGGGCGGCAAGCGTGCAGCCGAGTCCGACAGACCCGGTGATGCCGTTGAGAACGACATCCGCGGCCACCGATCGCACGAGCTGCTCGGCCTCGGTTTCGCCGAGTGCCGTGTGTTCGACGCCGAAGGCGCGCGCTTGCTCGTCCATCGCCGAGCGGTTGCTGCCCGCCGCGAGCCCCACGACCTCGAACAGGTCAGGGTGGCCCGCGATCACGTCGAGCGCCTGCACGCCGATCGAACCGGTCGACCCCAGGATGATTACTCGGCGCATGACGACATCCTTTCATCCCCCGCTGCAAACGACACGGCCGCAAACGACACGGCTGCAAACGACGCCGCCGCAAACGACGCGAGCGCCGCCACCACCCGATCGGGCAGCGACGACGCTCGCGTCTCGATCTGTCGGACTACTGGGTGGCGAGGATGTCGATCACGAACACCAGGGTGTCCGTGCCGCTGATCCCGGCCTGGGCCTGGCCGGTCGATCCGTAGCCGTCGGCCGGCGGGATCACGGCCAGCACCTGCGAACCGACCTTCTGGCCGACGAGGGCCTTACCGAATCCGGGGACCACGCCCGTGGTCTGGAAGGTCGCCGGGGTGCCCTTCGTCCAGCTGGAGTCGAAGACCTTGCCGGTGCCCCAGATGACGCCCGTGTAGTGCACGGTGACGGATGCCCCGTCCTTGACCGTTGCGCCGCTGCCCTTCTTGAGGTCGGCGATCTGCAGGGTTGCCGGCGGGTCGGTCTTGGGCACCGTGATCGTGGGGGCACCGCTCGCGGCGAGCTTCACCGTCGGCAGGCCGGCGGGGGCCGGCTGCGCGGCGCCGTTCGCCTTCTTGAGGGCCGTGACCGGCTTCTTCGCGCTCACGACATCGATCACGAAGATGATGGAATCCTTGGCGCCGATGCCGAGGCTCGGCGATCCGGTCTTACCGAAGGCGTCGGTGGGCGGGATGATCGCCGTGACGCGCGAGCCCTGGGGCGAGCAGGCGACGGCCTTGTAGAGGCCCGGGATGAGGCTCTTCTTGTCGAGAGTGAGCGGCTGGGCCTTGGTCTTGCCGAATCCGGTCGTGTCGATCTTCTTGCCCGTGGTGGCGTTGAAGACCGTGTAGTTGATGCTGACGGCGCTGCCCGCCTGGGCGACGATGCCCTTGCCCGCGATGTCGACGGTGCGCTCGGTGGCCTTGGCAGTGAGCGGGGTCTTGAACTTCACCGTCGGCTCTGCGCCGAACTTGCCCTTCACCGACACCTTGTCCGAGCTCGCACCGGCCTTGGTCGCGACGCAGGAACTGTCGGCGTTCGTGGTGGCCGAGCACGCAGCGAGCGAGAGTGCAAGCACGCCCGCGAGAGCGATCGAGCTGAGGAATTTCGACACAAATCTGCTTTCTTAAGTTCGGGAGGGTTTCGGCAAGTATTCCCGACCGACCTTTGCGGAACCTGATCAGGGCCTGAATCAAGCGTACCGGAGCCGAAATAGCCGCGATGACTCCGCCTCGAGGCTGCTACCCGGCGAAGATGCGCGGCTCGTGCAGCACCGGAAAGTTGACGGAGCTTGCGATGAAGCACTTCGTGCCCGCCTCGTGGTGAAGTTCGAGCGCCAGGGCAGGGTCTCCGGAAGAGATGGTGACGATCGGGCGCAGGGTGGCGCCGGTGAAGTGGCCACCGCCATCCGCCGACTGCACCATGGTGCCGTCCGCGGCATCCGTGTACGCGGTCACGACGACGCCGTTGGCGGCCGCGACGTGAAGGTAGCTGAGCATGTGGCACTGGCTGAGCGCGGCGAGGAGAAGCTCCTCGGGATTCCACCGGTCCGCGTCGCCGTGGAAGGCGCGATCGCTCGACCCGCTGATGTCGTGCTTGCCGTCCGCGCGCACCACATGATCGCGGCCATACGACTTGTAGTCGCTCGTTCCCGTGCCGCGGTTGCCGAGCCACTCGAGTTCGACCGCGTAATTGTGTTGGAGGATCACTCATTCCACGCTACCCCCTCCGCCGCCACCCTTCGAGTTTCTAGAGCCACGGCGATAGGCTCGAGACACCATGACTGACACGCTCGCTCCACTGCAGACCACCGATCCGATCGTCCAGGAACGGCGAGTCGTGACCGCCATCCCCGGACCCCTTTCCCAGGCGATCCACGCGAGACGCCTCGCGGTAATCCCGGGCGGCGTCTCCTCGGCCCTCCCGGTCTACGTCGCGCGGGCCCACGGCGCGATCGTCGTGGATGCGGACGGCAACCAGTACATCGACCTCGGGTCCGGCATCGGCGTCATGACGATCGGCCACACCGACGAAGCCGTCGTTGCGGCGGCCACCGCCCAGCTTTCTCTCGTCACCCACGCGATGTTCACCATCACGCCGTACGAGTCGTACGTGCGCGTCGCCGAACTGCTCGCCGAGCACACCCCCGGCGACTTCGCCAAGAAGACGGTGCTGCTCAACTCCGGTGCCGAGGCCGTCGAGAACGCGGTCAAGATCGCCCGCAAGTTCACTGGACGCCCCGGCGTCGCCGTGCTCGAGCACGCCTACCACGGTCGCACCAACCTCACGATGGCGATGACCTTCAAGGCCATGCCGTACAAGGCCGGCTTCGGCCCGTTCGCGGGCTCCGTCCATCACGCCCCCAACTCCTACCCGTTCCGGGACGGCCTGAGCGGCGGCGAGGCGGCGCGGCGCACCATCGGCTACCTCGAGAAGTCCGTGGGCGCATCCGATCTGGCCTGCCTCGTCGTCGAGCCGATCCAGGGCGAGGGCGGCTTCGTCGTGCCGGCCGAGGGCTACCTCCCCGCGCTGCAGGAGTGGTGCACCGCGAACGGGATCGTCTTCATCGCCGACGAGATCCAGAGCGGCATGGCGCGCACCGGCGCGTACTTCGCGAGCGAGCACTTCGGCGTCGTACCCGACATGGTGCTCACCGCGAAGGGTATCGCCGGCGGCCTGCCGATCGCGGGCGTCACCGGGCGCGCGGAGATCATGGACTCGTCGCACCCTGGCGGGCTCGGCGGCACCTTCGCCGGCAACCCGGTGGCCGCGGCCGCCGCGGTGGCGGTGTTCGATGCCATCGAGAGTCGCAACCTGCTCGCGGACGGCAAGCGCATCGAGGGGGTGCTGCTGCCGGCGCTGCTCGCCCTGCAGGAGAAGTACGACGTGATCGGCGACGTGCGCGGCATCGGCGCGATGCTCGCCATCGAGCTGGTGCTCCCGGCGACCGGATCGACCACCAAGGAGCCGAACCCCGCCGCCGTGTCGGCGATCACGGCGTATGCCGCGCAGCACGGTGTCCTGCTGATCAGCGCCGGCACGTTCGGCAACATCATCCGCTTCCTGCCGAGCCTCGCGATCACCGACGAACTGCTGCGCGACGCGATCGGCGTGCTCGACGACGCCTTCGCCGCCCTGTGAGCCACCCGCTCCTGGCTGCTGAGGCCGTCGAACTCGCGACCGTCTCGCGATCCGGTTTCGACGAGTCCCGCCACATCGGCGCCGCCGTCGTCGTCTCCTCCGACGGTTCCGTCGCGCGAGAACTGGGCAACGGGGACGCGCTGATCTTCGGGCGATCGTCGCTCAAGCTGTTCCAGGCGATCGCGGTGCTCCGAGCGGGGGTCGCCCTCGAGGGAGCCCAGCTCGTGGTCGCCTCGGCGAGTCACGGCGGCACCGTCGACCACCTGCGCATCGTCGAACAGCTGCTCGCGCGCGCCGGTGTCGGCGCCGACGCGCTGCAGTGCCCGATCGACTGGCCCCTCGACGGCACGGCGCGGCACGCGTCGACCGCACCCAGCCGCCTGCAGATGAACTGTTCTGGCAAACACGCGGCATTCCTGCTGGCCTGCGCGACGAACGGGTGGCCGACAGAGAGCTACCTCGAACAGACCCACCCGCTTCAGAGGCTCATCCGCTCCACGATCGAGGAGTTCACCGGCGAGACCATCGACCGGGTCGGGGTGGACGGATGCGGCGCGCCCGTCTTCGCGACGACGCTCCGCGGACTCGCCACGGCCGTGGGTCGCGTCGGATCGGCAACGGCCTCGAGCGGCGACCAGAACGCCGCGAGGCTGTCGGCAGCCATCCGCGACAACGCCTGGGCTATCGACGGCGTCGGGCGACCCAACACCGTGGCGATCGAGGAGCTCGGCATCGTGGCGAAGGGCGGCGCGGAGGGCGTGATGGTGATGGGGCTTCCCGATGGCACGGCCGTGGCGCTCAAGATCCTGGACGGCGGTGCGCGAGCGGCGACCCTCGTCGCGATAGAGCTGCTCGCCTCGGTCGGCGCGGTCGCCCGGCCGGACGCCGACCGTGTGATCGCCCTCACGACCGACGACGTACTCGGCGGGGGCGTGCCGGTGGGCCGCCTGCGGGCGTCGGACCTCGTCCTCGGCCGCTGACCCCGCTCGGCCGCACCGCGCACGACGTCCGGCTACGCGAAGAGCGCCGCTACCGCCTCGCGGAACGCCACCGTGTGACGCTCGACGTCGGCCGCCGTGGTGGCCGGGCTCATGAGCGCCATGTTGTGGAACGGCGTGATGAGGATGCCCCGGTTGAGGGCGTGCAGGTGCAGGTACTGCTGCAGCTCGAAGTCGTCTGCCGCCGCGGCCTCCGCCCCATCGATGGGCGGGGTTCGGCGGAAGCTGTACTCGGACCTTGCCCCGAGCTGGGTCACCTGCCACGGCACGTCGAACTCGTCGATCGCGGCCTGCACCCCGACCGTCCACTCGGTGGCCCGGTCGATCATGCCCACGAACGCCGAGGCGGTGAGCACCTCCGAGAGGGTGGCACGGATGCCGGCGAGGGAGAGCGCATTTCCGGCGAGCGTGCCGCCTACTCCCCCGACGTCGATGTCCTCGAGGTCGAGGCTCGCGCGCACGAGGGCCGCGAACGATGCCGTCATTCCGTACGCGCCGGCCGGGATGCCGCCGCCGATGCTCTTTCCGACCACCACGGCATCCGGGTCGAGTCCGTCCCGGGCGATCATGCCGCCGGGGCCGACGCAGAGGGTGTGGGTCTCGTCGATGATGAGGATCACGCCGTACTTCGTGCACAGCTCGCGGACAGCGGCATGGTAGCCGGGCGCCGGCAGCACGATTCCGATGTTGGTGAGCGCCGGCTCCATGAGCATCGCGGCGATCTCGCCGGTGGCGAGCACCCGCTCGAGAGCCGCGACGTCGTTGAACGGAACGACGGCGGTCGTGAGCGACGGCGGCACCGGAGCACCGATCGTGCCTCGGCGTTCCACCACGGCGCCCCTGTGGTCGAGGGTGGCATAGGCCTCATCGACGGTGCCGTGGTAGCAGTAGTCGTGCACGACGATCCTGCGACGGCCGGTGACCTGGCGCGCGTAGCGGATGAGGCTGCGGTTGGCGTCCGTGGCGGAGAGGCTGAACTGCCAGCTCGGCACACCGAACCGCTCGGCGAGGAGCGTGGCCGCCGCCGCCGCGTCGGCTGTGGGGAGCATGAACGTCGAACCGCGACCGAGCTGCGCGGTGATCGCCGCGACCGCGGCCGGTGGGGCGTGGCCGCACATGGCGCCGGTGTCGCCGAGGCACAGGTCGACGTGGTCGATGCCGTCCGCGTCGATGAAATGCGCGCCGCTCGCGCTCTCCACGTAGACGGGCCAGGGCCAGGGCCACTTCGCCATCCAGAGCATGGGAACGCCGTCAGGAAGGTGCGGGAGCGCCTCGGCGAAGAGGGCCTCCGACCGCGGCCTCGCCGCGGCGAAGGTCTGCATCTCGATGCGCCAGAGCTCGGCCAGCCGCTCTCGATCCTGGTACACGACTACTGCACCTTGGCCAGGCGCTTGCGCCTCGCCGCTGCCGAGATCTGCTGGGCGAGCACGAGCACGATCGCGAGGATGAAGACCGCGGACGCAATGACATTCGCCTCGGCTGGCACGCCGCGCGCGGCCGACACGTAGATGAACTTGGGGAACGTGTCCGTGGTGCCGGAGTTGAAGTTGGTGATGATGAAGTCGTCGAAGCTCAGGGCAAACGAGAGCAGGGCCGCAGCGACGATGCCCGGCAGCAGGAGCGGGAAGGTGATGCGCCAGAACACCTGGCCGGGAGAGGCGTAGAGGTCGCGTCCGGCCTCCTCGAGCGCGGGATCGAGGCTCGTGACCCTGGCCTTCACCGTCACGACGACGAAGCTGATGCAGAACATCGTGTGGGCGAGGATGATCGTGACGAGTCCCATGTTGGCCCCGAGGCCGAGGAACTCGGCGGCCAGTCCGGCGCCGAGCACGACCTCCGGCGTCGCCATCGGCAGGAACAGCAGCAGGTTCACTCCGGTGCGGAAGCGGAACCGGTAGCGCACGAGGGCGATCGCGATCGCCGTGCCGAGGGTGGTGGCGGCGAGGGTGGCGATGACGCCGATCAGGATGCTGTTGCCGAACGCCTCGCAGACCCCCTGCGCGGCACAGACGTTCGTCCACTTGTCGAGGGTGAACCCGCGCCAGGAGATGTTCGACTTGAGCGAATCGTTGAAGGAGAACACGAACGTGTACACGATCGGCACGAGCAGGAAGATCAACGCGAGCGCCGAGTACACCGGAAGCAGCCAGCGTCCGAGGCTGAAGCGGGCCCTGGACGGCCGCGGCGCCGGGGTCTCCATCACCACACCGAGGGCCCGTGCCTCCTGGAGCGTCACAGCAGTCCCTCCGTTCCGGTCTTCCAGACATATACCGACAGCAGAATGTAGACGATCACGAGCACGAGAATCGCCGACATCAGGATGATCGACAGGGCGGCGGCGGCTGGGTAGTTCTGCAGCTCGAAGAAGTTGCTGTCGATGACGTTGCCGATCATGGTCGTCCCCGTGCCACCGAGAAACTGCCGGCTCGCATTGACGTAGTCACCGGCCGCCGGGATGAACGTGAGGAGCACGCCCGAGATGATGCCGGGTGCCGAGAGCGGAAGCGTGATCGTGCGAAACGTGGTGAACGGCCGCGCGTAGAGGTCGCTGCCGGCCTCCAGGTAGCGGGTGTCGAGCCGCTCGAGCACCGCGTACAACGGCAGCGTCATGAACGGGATGAAGTTGTATGTAAGCCCGAAAATCACCGAGAACGGGGTTCCGGTGATGTGCGCGTCCGGCGCCATGAGCGAGAGCCCCTTGAGCGCCGAGACCAGGAACGACTCGTCGGACAGCATCGACTTCCACGCCATCGTGCGCAACAGGAAGCTGATGAAGAATGGTGCGATCACCAGCACCAACAGGAGGTTCTGCAACAACGGCCAGCGCCGCACCTTCACCGCGATGAAGTAGGCGAGCGGGTAGCTGAACAGCAGTGCGAACACCGTCGCGACGAGCGAGTACCCGAACGACCGCAGGATCTGGGGGGTGTACTGCGCGAGCACTGTCGCGTAGTTGCCGATCTCGAACCCGGGCACGAACTGTCCGATGTCGCCGGACGGCGCCGGCGCCTGCAGCGAGGTCGTCACGAGGGTGAAGAGCGGCACGAGAAAGAAGATCACGAGGTAGAGCACGCCGGGGGCGAGAAGCAGAAGCGCGATCTTGCTTCGGCGTTTCGGCGCCTGCTCCTGCGACGGCGGGGCGCTGGCGAATGCTGAGAAGGCCACGGTTATGCCTCCTCGAGCTCCGACATCATGGCGCGTTTCTTTTCGAGCGCGATGGATGCCGTGTCGGTGTCCGAGCTGAAGCGCGGCTGCCTGGGCGCCTCATCCTCCAACCCGAATCCGTGCTCCACCTTCCAGCTCACCCAGGTCTCCGTGCCCTCGCCCACCAGCGGCCCGACACCCATGTTCTGCGCGAAGACCACGATCGAGCCGAGGCCGGGGATCGCGACGATGTACTGCGTGCTCACTCCGCTGAACGACACGTCGATGACCCGGCCGGGGCCGAGCAGGTTGGTGCCGGCCTCGGGCTTCGGCTCGGTCACGTGCAGCGTGAGCTTCTCTGGGCGGGCACCGACGGTGACCTCGCCGGAGTGGCGCTGGGCTCGCGACTTGGGCACGACGATCTTGTTGCCCTCGACGTTGACCGAGATGCTGTCTGCGGTCGTGCCCTCGACGGGGCCGGTGAAGAGGTTCGACTGTCCGAGGAAGTTGGCGACGAAGGCGGTGCGGGGCAGCTCGTAGAGCGCCTCAGGCGCGCCGAGCTGCTCGATCTTGCCCTTGTTCATGACGGCGACGGTGTCGGCCATCGTCATGGCCTCCTCCTGGTCGTGGGTCACGTGCAGGAAGGTGAGACCCACCTCCTCCTGGATCGACTTGAGCTCCAGCTGCATCTGGCGGCGGAGTTTGAGGTCGAGGGCGCCGAGCGGCTCGTCGAGCAGCAGGAGGGCCGGGCGGTTCACGATCGCCCGGGCGAGGGCGACGCGCTGCTGCTGTCCGCCGGACAACTGTTGCGGACGGCGAGCGGAGAGGTGGTCGAGCTCGACAAGGCGAAGCGCCTCGTGGGCCTTGCCCGTCGCATCCGCGATCTTGCGCCGACGCAGGCCGAACGCCACGTTCTCGATGATGGTCATGTGCGGGAAGAGCGCGTAGCTCTGGAACACCGTGTTCACCGGCCGCTGGTACGGCTTGGTGTCCGTGACGTCCTTGCCGCCGATGAGGATGCGACCGGCGGTCGCCTCCTCGAGGCCTGCGACGAGGCGCAGCGTCGTCGTCTTGCCGCAGCCGGATGGGCCGAGCAGGGCGAAGAACGAGCCGGCCGGGATCGTGAGATCCATGTCCTCGATCGCGGTGAAACCGGGAAAACGCTTCTGGATGCCCACGAGCTCCAGGTCGGCACCGGATTCGGCGAAGGCTCCGCCCGCCACTACGAGCCCAGCAGCACGGCCTGGAAAGCCGCCCCGTACTTGCTCTCCTCGGCGCCCGTGAGGGTGCGGAAGATCTTGGTCTTGGCGAGCGTCTCCTCGTTGGGGAAGATGAGCTGGTTGTCGGCGAGCGCAGGGTCGATCTTCTGCATCGCCTCCTTCGCGCCGACGACGGGGGTGATGTAGTTCACCCACGCCGCGACCTGCGCCGCGACCTCCGGCTCGTAGTAGTAGTCGATGAGCTTCTCGGCGTTCGCCTTCTCGCTCGAACCGACCGGGATGAGGAAGTTGTCGTTCCACAGCGTGCCACCGGCGGTCGGGATCGCGAACTCCCACTTGTCGCCGGCCTCCGCGTTGATCACGGTGATGTCGCCGGACCAGCAGATGGCGGCGAGCGTGTCCTCGCTCTTGAGGTCTTCGAGGTAGGCGTTGCCCTTGATGTTGCGGATCTGGCCGTCCGAAACCTGCTTCTTGAAGACCTCGATGGCGTTGTCGAATTCCTTGTCGCCCCACTTGCTCGAGATGTCGACGCCGTTCTGCATCATGATGAGGCCCATGGTGTCGCGCAGCTCGGACAGCACGCCCACCCGGCCCTTGAGCGACTTGTCCCACAGGTCCTCGACCGACTTGAGGCCGTTCGGCAACTTCTCCTTGTTCCAGCAGATGCCGGCGAACCCGCCCTGCCAGGGCAGGGACCGCTTGCGGCCGGGGTCGAAGTCGGGGTTCTGCAGCGTCGGGTTGAGGTTCTTGGCGTTGGGGATCTTCGACTTGTCGAATTCCTGCGTGTAGCCGAGCCGGATCAAGCGCCCGACCATCCAGTCGGTGAGGCACACCACGTCGGCGCCGATGTCCTGGCCCAGGGCGAGCTGGCCCTTCACCTTGCCGTAGTAGGTGTTGTTGTCGTCGACGGCCACGTCGTACTTCGCCTTGATGCCGGTCTGTTTCTCGAATTCGACGAGCGTGGGGTAGTTGCCCTTGTCGTCCTCGTCGAGGTACGCCGCCCAGTTCGCCCAATTGAGCGCCTTCACCGTGTCCGACTTGTCTTTCGCCGGGGTCGGCTTCGACGCCCCGCCGGTCGAGCAGGCCGCGAGGGTGAGAGCAGCCGCGCCGATTCCCGCCCCCTGCAGAATGTTGCGCCTCGTGATGGGCGCCTGCCTGGCTTGCTGGATCAACCGCTGGATCATCGGGTCTTGGGGCATTGATCTGGTCATCGAGGGTACTCCTTGAGCGACGGGAACATGACGCGGACACCGGCGTACCGCATGCGTTGATACTTGCACAGAGGCGGGGAGAACCGCACCAAAAATGGGGCAAATCCCCCATCACGAAACACAATCTTTACGAAATCAGCACCACAGCGCCCATTTTCGGTGCGGATTCGCGCGTCGGGCGAGACTACGCTTGGAGTTGCAGCAACAACGTCGTTGAGTGCCGAGGTTCGTGTCGAGTCAGGAGTGCAATGAAGATCGCCGTGCCAACAGAGGTCAAGAACAACGAGTTCCGGGTGGCCATCACCCCGGCCGGGGTGCACGACCTCACGACCAACGGGCACGAGGTGCTGATCCAGGCGGGAGCCGGACTCGGCTCGTCCATCCCCGACGAGGAATACGTGTCGGCTGGCGCGACGGTCACCCCCGACGCCGCGACGACGTGGGCCGCCGCCGATCTTCTGCTCAAGGTGAAGGAGCCGGTGGAGAGCGAATACGGCCACTTCCGCGACGGCCTTCTGCTCTTCACCTACCTTCACCTCGCGGCCGAGCGCAGACTCACCGATGAGCTTCTCGCCGCAAAGGTCACCGCCATCGCCTACGAGACGGTGCAGCTGCCGTCGAGGGCCCTTCCCCTTCTCGCCCCGATGAGCGAGGTTGCCGGCCGGCTCGCGCCCATCGTCGGGGCGAACGCGATGCTCAAGCCCAATGGCGGACCCGGACTGCTCGTGCCCGGAGTCCCAGGCACCCGCCCGGCCCGGGTGGTCGTGCTCGGCGGCGGCGTCGCCGGCACCAACGCCGTCTCCGTGGCCGTGGGTCTCGGCGCCGAGGTCGTCGTGCTCGACACCAACATCCAGCGCCTGCGCGAACTCGACGCCCTCTACGCGGGTCGCGTGCAGACCATCGCGTCGAACAGCTTCGAAATCGAAAGGGCCTGCATCTCTGCCGACCTCGTGATCGGGTCGGTGCTGGTGCCAGGGGCGAAGGCCCCCAAACTCGTGAGCAACGACCTCGTCTCGCGGATGAAGCCGGGCAGCGTGCTGGTCGACATCGCCGTCGACCAGGGCGGCTGCTTCGAGGACAGCCACCCCACGACACACGCGGACCCCACGTTCACCGTGCATCGTTCGCTGTTCTACTGCGTCGCGAACATGCCGGGCGCCGTGCCGAACACCTCGACCTATGCGCTCACCAACGCGACCCTGCCCTACGTGCGCTCCATCGCGAGCCTTGGCTGGAGGGATGCCCTGCGCGCCGATCCGGCTCTCGCCCTCGGCCTGAACACCCACGCCGGCCACCTCGTCAACGGCCCGGTCGCTACCGCGAACGGGCTCGAATTCCAGTCCCTCGAGAGCGTTCTCGGCTGACCGGTTGAGTGCGCGATCAGCCTAGTTCCGGGTCGGGCAACGCGCGCACCCGGCGGAGTGACCCGTCCGGCTCGAGCAGCCAACAGTCCGTCGACCGGCGAACGATCGGCGGCGGCAGGCGGCGCTGGCCGCTGACCGCCCGGAACTCGGCCGGCGTGCACGCGTGAAACAGCAGCGACGCCGAGCCGCGGATGCTCGCAGCGAGACCCCAGGCGGCCTGCCAGGCGTCTGGGTCGCCCACGATCACGGCACGTGCGCCGGCGCCGCGCACATCGACGGCGGCCCCTGCAGTCTCGCCGGACCCACCGGCGCGCAACTGCACGACCGGCCCGGCGCATCCGGCGCGTTTCATGGCCCGCTCGAACGTCTCGGGGGTGGTCGACACCACCGCGCGACGAGCGCCGTCCGACCAGTCGACGAGCGGCGCCTCGACCGAGTCCGGCTCGAGCGCCTCGCCCGCCGCGAGCGCCACCTGCACGCGGTTGCCGAACCATTCGCCCCGACCTGGAGGAGCTGACGGGTCGTAGCCGGCCGGCTCTCCCCCGGCCATCAGGTGGTCCTGCCGACCGGGCAGACGCAGAATGAGTCTCGAATCGCACAGCTCGGCAACGGTGTGCAGCACCGCCGGGATGCGACGCACAGTGAGCGCGACCCCCCGACCGGTGGAGGAGCCGGTTCTCAGCACCTCGAGAAGCATCTCGACGAAGGACTGCTGGTACTCGTCGGGCAGTCTGGCGACGATCGCGTCGAGGTCATCGACCACGACGAGTGCCGGCGGGCGCCCGGCGAGCTCGCGCTCGAGGAATTCCCACGCCGCGTCGATCGGTGCGGGCATCACCCTGACGGCTGCGGCCGACGCGAGCACCCGCAGCACGTTCGACTTGCCTGAACGATGGCCGCCGACTACGAGCAGATTCCCCTGGCCGGCGGCGTCGTAGGCGGCCGTCGCCTGGCGCTGCTCCGACGGGAGGTCGAGCAGCCCGATCGGCAGCCCCTTCACGCCGACGGCCAGCGCGG
The DNA here is from genome assembly GCF_036569425.1 of Lacisediminihabitans sp. Classification (GTDB taxonomy): domain Bacteria; phylum Actinomycetota; class Actinomycetes; order Actinomycetales; family Microbacteriaceae; genus Lacisediminihabitans. The sequence continues at coordinate 62,285 of NZ_DATCQQ010000058.1, read as the reverse complement.
ACAGCCGGACAACGGGCGGGAGGTCATCGCACCATGGCCGACGCAACGGGGCCTCGCCGCGCGGGCGGGTGGCCGCGACCCGGCGCACGTCGTCCCCCGTCACGAGCGCGACCCGGATCGGCCGCGCATCCTCGCCGTCGAGACTCACCACGGCCGCTCCCGGCCGCCCCGCCGGTAGCGCGGCGGCGGCGGCCGAACCGACCACCGCCACGCTGTCTGCCGCGTTGTTCACCCTCAGCGAGATCCTCAGCCTCGCGTTCGCGAGCACGGCGTCTCGCACGACCCCCGCCGGGCGCTGGGTGCACAGGATCAGGTGGATGCCGAGCGAGCGCCCGCGGGCCGCCAGGTCGGCGAAGAGAGCGTGCAACTCCGGCCGGTCCACGACCATGGCGGCGAACTCGTCGACGACGATCACGAGACGCGCAAGTCTCTCTCCCGCCGGCATCCCCCCAATGTCCCGGGCGCCCACCCGGGCAAGGAACGCCTCGCGGAACCGGATCTCCGCCCCCAGGCTCAGGATCGCCCGCGCGGCCACCCTCTCGTCGAGATCGGTGACGACGCCGACCACGTGCGGGAGCCCGGCGATCGCCGCGAACGAGGCTCCGCCCTTGAAGTCGACGAGCAGGAAGCTGACCTCGGCGGGGTCACGCGACGCGGCCATCGCCAGGATCCAACTCTGCAGGAGTTCGCTCTTGCCGCTACCGGTCGTGCCGCCGACGACGGCGTGCGGACCGTGGGCCACGAGATCCACCGCGAAGGGCTGGCCCTCACTGGTGCCGAAGAAGCACTCGAGGGACGATTCGGCCGTTGAACCGAGCGGGAGCGCCGAGAAGACCGGGTCCGGAGCCTCGTGCTCGCCTTGACGACCGATGCCGCGAGCGCGAGCGGCCGCGGCGAGAAACAGGGCGCGCTCGAGAGCGGCCTCCCCGGAGGCGAAGACCGGGGCGATGGGCTGGCCCTCGACGCCCGGGCATCTCACCAACCGCGCCGCGGTGCCCGACCGCACCTCTAGCACGACGCGGCACTCGGCGGGGAGGGCCGACGTCCCCGCCGCGACCGCGACGAGCGCGGTGCCGCCTTCCGAGACCCACTCGACTCTCTCCGCACCTCCCGGCGCGCTGAGCACCCGGTGGGGCAACGATCGCAACCACTGCCAGGCTTCGCCGGGCGGGACGGCGAGCGAAAAGGCCTGTGGCGGGAGGGAGCCGGCCAGCTGCAGCAGAATCTCCCGTGCGGCCGCGTTCACGAGTGCGGCTGGGCCGCACACCCCGATCCCGAGAAACGGGTCGACGAATAGCGGAACATCCACGATGTCGGCGGCGTATGCGCGCAGCGCGGCCAGCGGCTCTTCGGCGGGGGCGGAATCCGGCGAAGACGCCGCATCCTCGATCCGGATTGAACTGCGGCCGACACGAAGTCCGAGGCTGACTCGCACGCCGGCGGCGTCGTCGAGGCGCCACCGCTCGGGGTCGCCCGGCGTGTCGTCGGGCGCGCCGCGGGTGCGCTCGACTTCGGCAACGAGCCTCGCTCGCTCTTCGGCGTGGAATTCATCGATGAGCTGCCTGGTGCTTGCGATCTGCCCGTCGAACCGCTTCCACTCGCGCTTCGCGTGTCGACGGCCGTTCAGCCGACCGTCGGCGAGGCTCGCGACGGCGATCACCGGCCCGAGTACCGCGAAGGCAAGGGCGTACGGCGACCCGGTGATCGCCCACATCCCCAGTGAGACCGCCACCGGGGCGACGGTGGCGACGAGTGGCAGCGCGTGCCGCTGCGGGCTCTCCGGCGCGCGCGGCAACGCGATTCCGGGGGCTTCGGCAGGGCGACTGGACACGGGAGACAGCGAATCACGCCGGAAGGCGCCGGCGAGAGACCGGCCAACGGCGCCGGGATCCCGACGGTGATGGCGCGTATCGGTGGAGGAGTGGTCAGCTCACGATGAAGAACTGCTCGCCGATTTCCACGCGCGTGCCGCGCATGATCCTGTGGCGCTTGCTCGGCTCGCAACGCACGGGCGGGGAGTCCGGTTCGCGCACGATCGTCCCGTTTCCGGAGAACCGGTCGGCTATCCAGAAGCTCCCGTCCTCCTGCCCGAACTCGAGGTGGGTCTTGGAGACCGACCGGCTCGGGTCGAGCACGCGCACGAGCTGGTCGACGTATTCGCCGGGCTCCACCTTGGGGTTGCGCCCGATGAGCCCGGTCCCGTAGACGGTGAAGCTCTCGCCCGTGCTGAACTGGAGCACGAAACGCGCGCCGTTCTCCCGCCGAACTATCCGGGTCGCCTCCACGTCGCTCGCGTCTGACTGCGTCGGCCGGGCGGGCGCCACGAACTCATCTCCGGCGGCATCCGTCCGGGCCGTCGGAGGGCCGGTCGACGCCTGTTCTGTCGGCGCCGGTTCTGTCGGCGCCGGGACCTCGGCCTCAGCCTCAGCCTCAGCCTCAGCCTCAGCCTCAGCAAGGATCTCCACCGCGGGAGGCGCGGGATCCGGTTCTCGCGCGACGGGCATTTCGCGCGCCTCGACACGGTCGATGCGATCGATGACGACGGTGTCGCGCGGGCGGCTGAACGTGTCGCTCACCGCCCGGGAGACGCTGCCGCACTCGCCGCAGAAGATGTCGTCCGCCGCCATCAGGCTGCCGCATTGCTCACACAGCAGCACACTGCCGGGCGCGACGAGCGGCTGCGCGACCGGCCGACTCGGCTCTCCGAGCGCGTTGGTGCGCACCGCGGGAGCCTGAACCCGCGGCAAACGCCCGGTCGGGAGCTGCGATTGCGCCACCGCACGTCCACACTCGCCGCAGAACAATGCCCCCACCGGCAACTCAGTCCCGCAATACGTGCATCTCACCGTGCAACCCTCTAACGCTTGAACAGCTCCTTGACACTATAACCACCGAGCGAGCGCAGGGAGATTGCCGCTCGGATGCGCTCCCGTCGCGTGCGCCCCCGATCGATCGTGATGATCATCGCCTCCACAGACCGCCAGACCTGGTCGGCCTCCTCTGCGCGCGGTACGTTCGGGGAGAAGATCGCCCGATCCGCGACGGTCGCGAGCACGAGCGATTTCAGCCCTCCCACGGTGGCCGCGACCTCGATCCTGGTGGGGTAAGGCGGAGGAGTGTAGCCGCGGTCGACGACCGAATTCTCGAACTCCTGCCAGCCGCCGCTGATGCGCTGGAGCGGAGTCGGCGCCTTTTTGCGCAGCACTCGCCTTCGCACCTTCGCCGCCACGATTGCGGCAAACGGGGCCAGAAGGATGGCCGCGCCTACTGCCACCCAGCCGAGAATCCGAAGAACGGCGAGCAGCACGACGAGGATCGGGCTGAGATTGACGGGCTGGTCCTGGGTGCTATCCGGGGGCACCGGGCTGTTGTCGGACTTCTGGTCCTCGACCGGGGGCTGCACGGGCGATTGCGGCCGCGAGATAGTCGTCGGATCCTTGGGCTGCTCGGCCGGGATCTCCCGCACGGGCGGCGTCGGATCGATCGTCACCCAGCCGTACTGGGCCGTGTCGACCTCGATCCACGCCGACACGTCCTTGCCGAGCACCCTGGTGGCCCCGCCCGCGTTCGCGTCCTGGGGCGCGAACCCGAAGACGACCCGCGCCGGGAAGCCGAGCTGCCTCGCCATGAGGGCCGCCGTGACGGCGTACTGCTCCTGGTCCCCGATCATCCGCTGGTCGGTCAGCAGTTGGGTGATCCGGTCGGCGGCATGCCCGGATCGGCTTGCCGGTTCGTCCGCCGAGACGCCGTGGCTCACATAGCCCGCCTTCTTGAGGGCCGCGATCATGGCGACGAGGCGCTTCCCGCCGCCGTCGACCCCCTTCACCCAGCCGTCGAGGGTGGCGAGCAGGTTTTCGGGCAGCACGCCGATCCGCGGCGCCGCGGCCGCACCGGGCCCGACGGCGGCAAGCTGGCTGTCATCGGGTTGCCGAGGAAGAACCGCGCTGAGCGTGTAGGCGTCGCCGGTGCGCAGTTGCTTCACCACGGCCGCCGTGCCGCTCGCGTTGTTGTAGTAGAACGAGTCACGCAGGGCAGCAGCGTCGTTTCCCGCGAAGGCGATGCTCTCGAACTTGCCGACCGTGGGCACCCAGACACCCGAGTACGAGCCGACCGTGACCGTGAGGGTCACTCGCCGGCCCGTGACCGCCGACTGGTCGAAGGTGTACGGCACCCGGGTGAAGGAGCCAGACTCGCTCAAGACCGCGTCGCTGCCCACGGCGTAGACGATGCCGTCGTAGCTGTCGAGGGTGGCGATGCGGATGCGGCCGTCGGCCGGCAGGCCGGCCACGGTGAGCATGGTGCTGTCCGCGACTCCCGGTTCCTCGTAGCGACGGAAACCGCTCAGCGGGCTCGGATAGGAGCGCGGGTCGAACGGCTTCTCGATCGACGTGCGGATCACCTGGCGGCTCGTGGTCGGAGGCAGTGCGAGAGCCGCCGCGACCGACGATCCGGCGGCGAGGGCGATGATGAGCACGGCCCCGATCAGCGATCGGGCGGCGATCAGGCCACGGTCGGCCGTCGCCTCGACCGGAGCGCCGCCCGGGATCGTGCCATAAGCGGCGAGCAGTCGCACCTGTTCGCGGCGGCGGTACCAGCGCTGCCAGGCGATCCAGAGCAGCACGACGCCGAGCAGGCCGAGGGCGATCTGGAGAGGAAGTACGGCGGTCGCCGGACCGAACAGGATGCCGGCCACGAACAGGGCGACGGGTCCGAGCACGCCGAGCTCGCCCCACCGGCCGCGGAGGGTCGTCGACAGTCCGACGACGGTCGTCACGAGCAGGAGCACCAGGGCCGGCACGAGCAGGGACTGGTAGCTGCCGACGGGCGGCGTGATGGTGACGAGCTGTTTCCAGCTCAGAGCGGTGCCGGTGGCGAGTTCGACGAGTCCGTCGAGGGTCGGCAGCACACCGAACAGGGCCCGGCTCGGAACCGCGAGCGGAACCCCGATCGCGAAATAGGCCGCGACGGTAGCGAGCAGTACCACGAGGCTCGACCAGCGATAGCGCGCCCCACCGATCGCGATGAGGGTGCCGACGCCCACCGTGACAATCACGAGCACAATGAACTGGGGGCTCTGGTAGATCGGCCAGAGCTCGGCGCTCGCGATCGCGGTCGCCAGCCACAGCATTGTGGTGTTGGCCACGACGAAGGACTGGGGCAGTGCGCGGCTGGACGTCATGCCGCCGCCGATCGGGCGAGGGACTTCTGCAGGTCCTCGAGGAAACCAATGGTCAGCACGCTCAGTCCGGCCACCCGCCGGAGCCCGGGCACCGTCTCCGGGTCACACACGATGGCGACGACTTCGACGCCGGGCGGAAACTTGGTCGACGCGGCCCGCAGCTCGGTCGGCGTTGCGAGCGACCCGCAGACGAGGAAGGCCACCGAGATACCGATCACCTCGTCGGCGGCGACCCGCGCGACGTCGAGGATTCCGAGGGCGGATTCCGCATGCTCGACGACGGAGAGGTCGTCGAGCAGCCTCGTCCTCGTGAGCGTGTTGAGGTGCCGCACGGCGAGCACCTTCCGCTTGGCGAATTCCGGAGTCTTCTCGCTCACGACGACCGAGACGTTACGGGCATCCCGGATCGCGCGCGCGCCGAGCGAACCGGCCACGCTCACCGCCATCTCGAATTCCTCGTCCGTGGCGTAGTTCGCGGTCGCAAGGCTCAACGCGATCACGAGGTGGCTTCGCCGGGTCTCCTCGAACTGGCGCACCATGTACGTGCCGGTCTTGGCCGTGCTCTTCCAGTGGATGTAGCGGCGATCGTCCCCCGGGACATATTCGCGCAGGGCGTGGAACGAGACGTCGCTGTTGGAGATGTCCCGCGTGGGGTTTCCCTCGAGGTCGCGGATGAATCCGGTGCTCGTGCTGGGGATTCCGATGGTGCGTGGGTGCACGAACAGCTGCACGGCGCCCGTCCACACCAGTTCCCGCCGTACGAGGCCCACCGGATCCGCCCGCACGGTGCGCACCGGCCCGATCGAGAGAATTCCGCGCCTCGCGGTGGGCACCACGAACTCGTGCTCGGAGCTCGCCCCGCGATCGAGACTCGGCATGGCGAGCTCGGCGAGCCCCTTGCCGACCGGCACCTCCACCTTCACCCCGGCGATCCGGCGACGCACCGGGTTGGTCACCGTCACGACACCAGTGGCCTTCTCCCCCACGACGACTCGGCTGTGCGGCACCGTCAACTCGATCCTGACGGCGTTTCGGCCGATGAGGTAGAGGGCCGCGACGACGATCAGGACGCTTCCGGCGAACCCGACCGCAACGAGCTCGATCCAGCCGAACTGGTAACCAAGAACGAATGCGGCTGGCACGGCGAACAGCATCACCCAGCCGAGAGGCGTGATGACCGCCGACACTCGTCGTGACACCCTGCCGACGACCACGCCGAGGGCCCTCGCGAGCCGCACCCCGACGACGATAGCGTCCGCCATGAATCCGGTGCGCGTGCCGACGATGCGCGTCCGAGCGTTGGTCAGCCCCTCGATCGTCGTGAAGTGCGCGGTGTCGAATCGCGCGGACGAGGTCGAGGTGGTCGAGCGGGCCGAGCGCTCCGGCACGCGCAGGGAGTCGCTGCGATCGGTCACACCGCTTGCCTGTCACTCGGCGGCGGCGTCTCGATCAGGATCTGGGCGATCACGCTCGACGCGGTCACCCCGTCGAACTCGGCCTCCGGGTCGAGCAGGAGGCGGTGGGCGAGCACGGGCTCGGCGAGGGCCTTCACGTCATCCGGAATCACGTAGTGGCGCCCGTTTGCGGCCGCGAGGGTCTTCGCCGTGCGGATCAGGGCGAGCGCACCGCGAACGCTCGCGCCCAGCCGGATCTCGGGCGTGGATCTCGTCGCCTCGACGAGCCTCGACACGTAGTCGTTGATCGACGGGTCGACGTGCACGGTGCGGGCGAGCGCACCCATCTCCACGATGACCTGGGCCGACGCGATGGGCGGCAGGATCGTCTCGTGGGCCTTGACACCCGCTCCCTCGAGGATCCGCACGGTCGAGGCGTGGTCCGGGTAGCCGATCGACGCCTTCATGATGAAACGGTCGAGTTGCGCCTCGGGCAACCGGTAGGTGCCCGCCTGCTCGATCGGGTTCTGGGTCGCGATCACCATGAACGGCGCACCGACATCGTGGGTGACACCGTCGACCGTGACCTGGCCCTCTTCCATCACCTCGAGGAGCGCGGCCTGGGTCTTGGGACTGGCCCGGTTGATCTCGTCCGCGAGCACGATGTTGGCGAACACCGGTCCGCGGTGGAACTCGAAGTCGTTGGCGCCCTGGTCGTAGATGCTCACCCCGGTGATGTCCCCCGGCAGCAGGTCGGGCGTGAACTGGATGCGGTTGGTCGACCCGTCGACGCTCTGCGCCATGGCGCGGGCGAGGGAGGTCTTGCCGGTGCCGGGGAAGTCCTCGAGCAGGAGATGTCCCTCGCTCAGCAACGCCGTGAACGACAGCTTGATCACGAAGGTCTTCCCGAGCAGAACCTGGTCCACATTGGAGACGAGCCGATTGAAGCGCTCCGAAAACCAGGTGGCCTGTTCGGCTGTCATCGTCATGCTGTTACCTTCTCGTTGGGGCGGCCGACCGGGGCGCTATTGCGCATTCCCGCTCGTGTCGTACGTTATGTCATAGCTCTTGCCGCGGTTGGCCACCACGCGGATGTCGAGGGTCGGGGCGCCGAGGCTGCCGTCGGCCTGGCACTGCCCGGCCTCGCTCAGGTCGGCCGCCGTCGCGGTCTGCCACGCTCCGCCGGGAGTGTCCCCGCAGCGGTACTGGATCGCCTCGTAGTCGCCCACCGGCCAGTTGGCCCAGGTGAACGTTCCGCTCTGGTCGATCACGCCGTCCCCGGTGAGCGCGAATGCCAGGCTCGTGACCTGCGGGTCGACCGGCGTGCCGAGGTGGAAGGATGCCGACCACTCCGACTGGCAGATCGGGGCGCCCCCGCCGTAGCTGCGGCACGCGCGCAGCTGCACGGATACGTCCTTGCCGTACAGCGAGGTCGCGGTGAGTGGCCCTCCGATGCCGACCGAGCCGGAGGTGGATGGCGACCCGCCACTGACCAGCCGGTAGAAGAACGAGTAGTCGCTGGTGAAGTCGGTCGAACCGCTCGACGCGCCGGTCAGCACGAAGTTGTAGACGTTCCCGGTCTTGTCCGGGCCGGTCGTCGACACTCCGGTGATCACGCCGGGACTCGTGTGGGCGGTGACCGCCGCGCTCGCGGCACATCCCATGGTGTTGGTCGCGAAGACGACAAGGGAGTAGTTCGCCTCGCTCGAGAGACCGGTGAAGGTCGTCGAGGTCGCCGTGCCCACCGACCTCGAGGTCGAGCCAGGAGGGTTGGTCCTGGCGCAGGTGGGCGCCGCTCCGGTGTACGCAACGGCGGTGTAGCCGGTGATCGGGCGCCCGTTGTCGGTGAATACACCGGCCCAGTCGAGCGAGATCGACGTGTCGACCGCGGCCGCCGTCGGCGCTGCCACCACGAGCGGTACGCCGGCCGGGCTCGCGCTCGTTCCCGACGAGGTCCAGGTGGTGAGCGGGGCGTAGGCGGAGTTGCGGGCGCTCACGCTCACCAGCACCGTCTGGCCGTTGGTGAGGCCGTTCACGTCCACGGTGCAGGTCGAACCGGAGCAGGCCGACGGATCGACGTCGACCGCGCGTGAGCCGGCCGTGACGTGGTAGCTGTTGACCGGGCTTCCCCCGGCTCCGGTCGTGACCTTGGTCCAGGAGATTCGAAGGCCGCCGTCGAGCGGGTCGGCGCTGACCGAGGCCGGCGCGCCGGGGACGATGTCCGACCACACCGTGCTGTCGAGACCGGCCGGATCGGATGCTCCGATCGCATTCTTCGCCACGACGCGAAGGCGCACCGCGTTGTCCGGCCCGTTGCCCGGCGTCGCGATGTCGCAGATCGCCGCGGCGCACGGCGTGGTGGAGAGCAGCACGAGCGACGGGCTGTACTCGAGCACGTCGAAGCCCGTGATCGGCGAGTTGTTCGTCTCCCCGGCACTCCAGCGCAGCGTGATCGTCCTGTCGCCGAACGCGGTGGCCTGCACCGCGACGACCGGATCGGGCCGGTCCTGAACCGACACCGTCACGGATCCCCAGACGTAACGGTCCGGGTCGCCGGTGGCATCGGCGACCTGGTATTGCAGATTGGTGTCGCCGGGCGCGGCGGACGAGGCCACGGTGATGGTGAGCCTCCGCTTGTCAGCGCTCGGCGAGATCGAGAGGCCGTCAGGGAGCTGCCCGCCATCGAGGCCCCGGATGGCGACGACGCTGAGCGGCCTGCCGGGGAAGGGGTTGGTGGCCTCGTCGTTGGCGAGCACGTCCACGGTGGTCGTCTGGCCGCGTTGCGCGAGCACCGAGTCGGGCGCGGGCTTGGCGAGCGGGCGGCTCGACGCCACCACGTTGAGCTGGATCCGCCCCGACTGGCCAGCCGCGAGGGCGTCCCTCACGCCGAGCAGGATGGAGGTCGTCGAGTTCTTCGGAACGCCCTCGTTGGCGCGGACGGTCAGCGTCTGGCCGACGAGGGTGTAGCTGAAGCCGTCGGGCAGGGGGCTGAGCACCGTGTATGCGAGCTCGGCGACATCCTTCGGGTACGGATAGTTGGTGAGTTTCACCAGGTCGAGAACCTTCGACTCGCCGGGTTCGAAGTCGATCACACCGCCCACGAAGGAGGGCGGCTGGTTGGCCCTGGCGGTCACCTTTATGGGCAGCACGAGGGTCGCGACGTGGCCGTTCGGGTCGTTCGCCGAATCGCCGTCGGTGACCGTGAACGAGATCGAGGCCGGCCCGAAGTACTTCTCGGAGGAGGTGAACTTGAGGGTGTGGTCGTTCACCACGAGCGGATCGCCGTTCGCGTGCGTCGCCTGCACGCTCGTGGAGTCGGTGAGTCGAACCCTCTTTCCGCCGATCGCGAGCACGTAGTCTGCAAGGTCGATCGTGAGCGTCGACTCGCTCGCCACGGTGAGCGGCGGCGCCTTGCGATTGAGCTGCGGCAGGGCGTCGTCGAGCCCCGGCACCCAGACGAAGGCGTACGACACCACCCTCGAATCGTCGGGGTTCGCCACGGCGAACGGGATGATCTGGCTCTTGTTCTGCACGGACACCCGGATGCGCTTGTTCGCCGTCACTGTCGCGGTGGTGTCGTAGCCCGGCAGGAGAGAGACCTTGAGGGTGTTGGCGTTCCCATCGGCGAAGAAGACCTTGGCGAGCACGTTCACGTCGACCGTTTCGCGGCCGAGAATGTCGGTGAGGGTGAGGACCGTGTCGCTCACCACCGGGTGCGCACGGGGAGCGTTCGGGTCTACCTTCACGGTGATGAAGTTCGAGCTGGTGCCTCCGAAGGAGTTCTGGATCGTGTAGACCAGCCCATAGGTGCCCGGGGTGCTCGGCGGAGAGACCTTCACGATGTCCCCGACGATCGACGCGACGATGTCCTTGGTGTTCGGCTCCACCTTGATGATCTTGAGCGCTCCGCCGTCCGGGTCGGAGTCGTTGGCGAGCACCTGGATGGATACCGTGGTGCCCGGGCGTGTCGTCACCTCGTCTTCGATCGCGACCGGGTTGCGCGCGCCATCCAGTTTCGGGCTGATCCCCACTCGCACCGTACCGATGGCGCGGGCGCCGAGGGCGTCGATGACCGTGTAGGTGAAGCTGTCGGTGCCGGCCGAGTAGCTGCCGGCCTGGTAGTCGATGTAGTCGGTGCCCACGTCGATGACGGAGCCCTTAAGCGGGCTCGTGGCCTGCCCCAGCAACTGCACGGAGTCGCCATCCGGATCGATCTCCGTGAGCGGGACCATGATGCGCACGGTCTCCCCCGCCAGCGCCCTGGACACGATCGTGACGGGCACCGGCGGGTTGTTCGTGGCCTCGACCGCCTCGCGAACCGCGATCTTCACCTGGGCCTGCGCGACCTGGCCGTCCGGTCCGGAGACCTCGTAGATCGCGGTGAAGTCTCCCGTCTTCTGCGGTGCGAGGTAGCGCAGGACGTCGCCGGAGGCGAAGAGCAGTCCGGAGCTGTTGCCGAGGCTCGTCGTCAGCACCGGGTTGAGGGTGAGCTTCTCCCCGTCCGGCTGAACGTCATTGTTGAGAACGGGGATGTCGATCGCGTCGCCGACGCGCACGGTGACGCTGTCGTCGTTGGCGATGGGCGGCTGGAGCTGGGAGGGCACGGGAATCTCGACCACGGTCACGATTCCCTCGGACTCGGCGAGCCCGTTGCTCACTCGATAGTTGAAGCTGACCGGGCCCGACTCGAGCGGGGCGACGAGCGTGACCCGGATGGCCCGCTGCTCGATCACCTCGGCCCGAATGCCGACGTTGGCCGAAATGTCATAGACACCGGTCACCAGCAGCACCGCGCCGCCCGGATCGATGTCGGTGGAAGCGACGTCGATGGTCTGGCTGCTGAGGGTCTTCACGAAGATGGTCTTCGGAATGGTGATGGGCTTGCTGTTCGCGTCGGGCGGTGCGGCGACTTCGACGCGAATCTCTCCCGTGGCGGTCTGGTCCCCGTCGTTCACGACGTACTCGAGGTAGTGCGTGCCCACCTCGGTGCTCGAGAAGCGGACGGTGCCGGCCTCGAGGCTCGCCACGATGGTGGCGCCCGTCTTCGCGGGCACACTCGCGAGTCGGATCGTGCCGCTGCCGCCGCGGACGTGCTCGAGCGGATTCACCGTCACCTCCTGGCCCGCGTAGGCGGGAACCACGAAGGGGTCAGCGATGATCGGCACCTGGCCGGACGGCTTGACCGTGACCGTGAGACTGCCCGCGCCGGTCGCCCGGCCGTCCGAGACGACGAGGGACACCGAGCGCAGTGCGCCGGCCGCTCCACCCTCGGTGAAGACGACGCTGCCCTCCGGCTTGTAGCTCACCCGGTCCGGTGCCTCTGTCGCCGCGTTGGACAAGTAGAACGCGTCCCCGTCGGGATCCACCCAGTCGCCGAGCACCGCCTTGATGGTCACGCGACCGCCCTGCGCCACGATGGCCTTCGTCTGCCGCACCTGTTGCGGCGGCGAGTTCTCGTTCGGCGCGCGTGTCGTCACGGTGACGGTCGCGCCAGCTGAGCCTCCCCGGCCGTCGCTGATCGTGTAGCCGAAGGTGAGGGTGCCCGTGGCCGCCGGGCTCAGCGTCACCTGCAGCTGCTGCCCGTTGTTGATGATGTCCACGCGCCCGACGTTCTCGTCTATCGCGGTGACCGCGGTGATCACGAGCACGTCGCCGTTCGCGTCGTAGTCGTTGAGCAGCACGGGGAGCATGCTCGTGCGTCCCGGCCGGGCCCCGAACGCGTCGTTCACCGCGACCGGCGGCACCTGCGCCTTCTCGTAGTTGGGTGTAGTGTCCTCCTGATTGGTGTCGACCTGCTGCTGGTCCTGCTTCACGGTGATGAGCTCGGACCAATTGTCGATGAGCTCACCGCCCTGCTGCACCGCCCAGGTCGCGCCGCCACGAGGGTCGTTGAGAACGACATTGTCGCCGTTCGCCTCGAAGGCGAGCCGACTGGATGCCGAAGCCACCGACGGCAACCGCAGCGTCTCCGCCGCGTCGGTTCCACACTTGCGCCAGGCGCCCCCGCCCGACCAGGCGGCGAAGGTGCAGCCTCCGAGGATCATCGGCGCCGCGGCGAATCCGGTCTTCCCGGTCTCGAGCCGCACCGGGTCTCCGCCGCCGAGCGGCACGCGCAGCAGTCCGCCCGAGTAGCCGACGAGCACCGTGTCGCCAGACGCCGTCGGCTCCTGAAGCACCGGATTGTCGGTGACGGCGATCTCGGCGGCGAGGTTGACGCTCCCCGCGGCGGTGTGGACGATGCGGCTCGCGGAGTCGAGAACGGCCCACCGCCCCCCGGCCGAACTGATCGAGAAGGTGCTCTGGGCGTCGCCGAAGTTCGCGGCGTTCGTCTGGTCGACGGTGTCACCGTGGGCGGCATCCACCCGGTACACCTGGTGGGCGGCCCGCGAGAACGCGTACAGCACACCCTCCGGCGTGACGCTCGCGACCGTGTTCGCGCCCAGGCTCAGCGTGGGCTGGGTCTGGGCACTGAACGTCGGCAGTTGCGCGATCGGCAGAATCCAGAATTCGCCGGTTCCGCCGGACCCCACGATGACGTTGTCGCCGGCGAGGAACAGTTGGGGATTCTGCGGCGGGAGAGGCACGCTGTCGAGAACCTTCGACCTGGCCGGGTCCACCACGTCGACCTTGGCGTTGCTGTGGTCGAACAGCAGCACCGTCGCGCCGTTCTGCACGACGTCGATGTTCGCGCCGGTGCTCGCCACGACCGTGTTGAGCGCGAGCACCTGGGTGTTCGCCCGGCCGATCACCTCTTTTGTGCCGTTGGCGACCCAGACCGAGCCGTCGCCGAGATCCAGGCGCTGGGCCGTGTACCCGCTGGATACGATCGCGACGGTGGCGAGCAGGGCGGCGATGACCGTGCCACTCGTCGCGGTGGCGACGAGCGACTTGTGGGATCCGAGCCACTGCCTAAACACGGGAATCGATCACTTGCCGAAGTCCACGCATTTCTCGCCGCTCTCCGGGCCGGTCTTGCCCTCGCGGTTGACGGTGACGGTGATGCAGACGTGGTCACCGGGCTTCGCCTCGACGGCGAAGGCCGCCAGCCGCTGGATGCTCGACCTGCCGTCGCTCGTCGTGATCTGGTACGAGTCGCCCGCCTTGATGCCCGGATCGGTCCAGCTGAACTCGATCGACGAGGCGGCGGACTTCGCCGAGATGTCGGTCACCCGGGGAATGTCGCTCGTGTTCGCTTTGATGAGCACGAGGGTGGCCGTCGCACCGAGCGCGATCACGAGCACCGCGCTTGCCACCAGGCCCCACGCGAGCGCCTGCATCCCCCTGCTTTGCGTCAGAGGCTGGGTTCCGCTGTTGTGCGGAGACCCCGCGGTCTGCCGAAGCACCGTGCCGACCGGGGAATAGACGCCGGGCTGGATGCGACGCCGACGCCGCCGTTTGGGCGGGCCCGTGGAGCCCGGCACGGCCCGGATGCGGGTGCGGTCCTCGAGATCGGACACCGTGGCGAGAGCCCAGTCGTCCATCGCGACCTCGATCGGCGTCTGGGGCACGCCGAGCTCCGTCTCGATCGCCTGGAGCTCACGCACGAGCTCCAGTATGGTGAGCGGACGCGCCTCCGGCTTGCGCGACATCGCCTTCTGCAGCACCCGCTCGAGGCTCGGCGGCACGTCGGACCGGCCGATGGGCTGCACCTTCGCGCGGTTGATGCGGGAGATGAGGTCGGCCGACTTGTTCGACTCGCCCGGCACCTCGAACGGCGAACGGCCGGCCAGCAGCGAGTACACCGTGGCGGCGAACGACCACACCTCCGACTCGATCGAGCCCGGGGTCTCATCCATCAGCACCTCCGGCGCCGACCAGGGGATGGAGAGGCCGACCGACTCCTGGGTCTCGGCCTCGCTCAGGGTCGAGGCGATTCCGAAGTCCGAGAGCACGGGATGCCCGTAGGCGGTGAGCAGGATGTTCGACGGCTTGATGTCCCTGTGCAGTACGCCGGCACGGTGGGCGGTCTCGATGGCGCTGCCGATCTTGACCGCGATTCGCAGCACCTCGGGCACCGGCAATCGCTCGCGACGGTACCGCTCGCTGAGCGAGGAGGAGCACAGCTCCATCACGAGGTACGGCCGGCCGTCGGACGAGACGCTCGCCTGGTACACCGTGAGGATCGACGGGTGCGAGCTCAGCTGGGCCATGAGGTTCGCCTCGGCCTGGAACATCTGCCGCACCTGGTCGTTCACGACCTCGCTCAGCATGACCTTCACCGCGACCTGGCGCCTCGGCATGTTCTGCTCGTAGAGGAACACATCGGCGAACCCGCCGGAGCCGAGGATGTGGATGTGCGAGAAACCGGGCAGCACTGGAGGCTGTGACGGCAATCGTCGTGCCATGAGCTCCCCCTTTGCAGCGCTCGCCGGAATACTGTCGCGGCGATCTTCCTGATCGCACGACCCGGTGTCCCATTGTAGGCACCTGCCGAATGTGCCCCGTCGAACAAATCCGCTGGTGAAGCGCCTGTTTTTGTCCCCCCTTCGGGGGTGATTTGGTCGCCGTCGTCACAACCTGGTTGGCCTCGGCACCGTGTGCTCGAGGTCGTAAAGCCCGGAACTCTCCACGATGTCGACCACGATCGTGGTGACGTTGTCGCGTCCGCCGGCGGCGACGGCCGCGTCCACGAGGGCCTGCGCGGTCTCCGCGGGGGCGAGCGCCGCCGCGAGGTGCAAGCGGATCCGCTCCGAGTCGAGTTCCTTCGTCAGGCCGTCCGAGCAGAGCAGCAGCCGCAGCCCGGTACGGATCGGCACGATCCAGTAGTCGGGCAACGGCGCGGCGTTGAACCCGACCGCCCTCGTGATCACATTGCTGTCGGGGTGGAACTCGGCGTCCTCTGCCCGGATGAGGCCGGCATCCACGAGCTCCTGCACCACCGAATGGTCGACGGACACCTGGCTGAGGAGGTTGTTCTCGAACATGTAGACCCGCGAGTCGCCCACGTTGAAGACCATCCAGCACGGCTCGCCGTTCTCGAGGGTGAGCGCGGCGCCGGTCGCCGTGGTGCCCACGCCGAGTTCCTTCTCGTCGGCGGCGAGCGCGATGTCGTCGGTTGCGGCATGCAACCCGCGTTCGACCGCGTCCATTTCGGCGAAGTCCGAGGAGATCTCCTTCTCGAGCCTCGACACGACGGCCGCGCTCGCCACGTCACCGGCGGAATGACCGCCCATGCCGTCCGCGACCACGAACAGCGGCAGCTCGGCGAGGTAGCTGTCCTCGTTGTGGTGCCGTTTGCGGCCGGTGTCCGTTGCGGCACCCCAGGCGATCACGAGGCTGGCATCCGGTCGTCCGGGCACCTCCACGGAGCGCCGTCCTTCACTTCGTCCGAGCTGTGTCACAAGTCACGCCTTTCGCAGGTTGCGATGCCTGTGCATCATCCGCCGGTCGCCGACACGCGCTCGACCGGCAGGATCTCGACGAGGTTGCCGTCACCAATATCCACCACCGTGCCCGCCGAAACGACCACCGACTCGCCCTGCAACAGCTTTTGGGCCGAAAATCCGGGCACGGTGATGATGGTGCCGTTGGTGGACCTGAGGTCGGTGACAATCACCGATGCGCCGTGCTGGCGCAACTCGAGGTGCGTGCTGGAGACCTCGCGCAGCGGAGATGGCACTCGCACGAGCCGGGCGAGCGGCCCCTTCGTGACGCGCGGCGCGCTCGGCCTCCGGCCGAGGATCGCCGGCGCATCCAGCGCGATCGGCTCGTGGTTGTTGACCCTGAACCGGTGGACGGGCGCCGCCCGCGACGAGTCGTCGGCTGGCGGCAACTGGGCCCTCGCGCGCTCGACGATCGGCACGGACGCCTCCGTCGGCGGTGCCCGATTCGGCTCGACGAGGGCGAACGGTTCGGATGCCACGCCGGCCCGTCGGGCGACCTCCTCGAAGATCAGGGCCAGGTCGGCGAACGGCACCCGGTCGCGAATGATCGTGTCGTCGTCGGGGATCCCCGCATCGGCGTTCGGAATCGCCCGCGGTCTGATGACCGTGTTGTCGTCCTCGGCGTCCATGCGGTCTATTCTGCGGCCAAACCGGGCTCAGACCGTCACTCCCCGATGAAACTCATCACATGCTTGACGCGCGTGTAGTCCTCGAAGCCGTACGACGACAGGTCCTTGCCGTAGCCGGAGTGCTTGAATCCGCCGTGCGGCATCTCGGCGACGATGGGGATGTGGGTGTTGATCCACACGCAACCGAAGTCCAGGTGCTTGGCGAAGCGCATCGCGCGGCCGTGATTCTGTGTCCACACGCTCGAGGCGAGCCCATATTGCACGCCGTTCGCCCACTCGAGCGCCTGCGCCTCGTTCGTGAATCTCTGCACGGTGATCACCGGGCCGAAGATCTCGTTCTGGATCGCCTCATCCGCCTGCACCAGCCCGGACACGATCGTGGCCTCGTGGAAGTAGCCGGCCGAGCCCTGCCGGCGACCGCCGAGTTCGAGCACGGCGTTGTCGGGCAGGCGGTCGATGATTCCCTCGACCTGGGCGAGCTGGTGGGCGTTGTTGACCGGACCGAAGAGCACGTCGCCGGCGTTCGGCGCCCCCGTCTTCGCGTTGTCCCTCGCGTGCGCGGCGAGCGCGGCCACGAACTCGTCGTGGATCCCGGCCTGCACGAGCACCCGGGTGGCGGCGGTGCAGTCCTGCCCGGCGTTGAAGTAGCCGGCCGAAACGATCCCCCGAACGGCCGACGGGATGTCCGCGTCGTCGAACACGACGACCGGCGCCTTGCCTCCGAGTTCGAGGTGCACGCGCTTGAGGTCGTTCGCCGCGGACTTCGCGACCTCCATGCCGGCGCGCACCGAGCCCGTGATCGACACCATCTGCGGCGTCTTGTGCTCGATCATCGCGGCGCCCGTCGTCCGGTCCCCGGTGATCACGTTGAGCACCCCGGGCGGCAGGAATTCGGCGGCGACCTCGGCGAGGAGAAGGGTGGATGAGGGGGTCGTGTCCGACGGCTTGAGCACCGTCGTGTTGCCGGCCGCGAGTGCCGGGGCGAACTTCCAGACCGCCATGTTCAGCGGGTAGTTCCAGGGGGTCACCTGTCCGATCACGCCGATCGGCTCGCGGCGTACGAACGAGGTGTGGTCCTTCAGATACTCCCCCGCGGCCATCCCGCCGAGGTGGCGGGCCTCTCCGGCGAAGAAGCGGATCTGGTCCACCGACAGCAGGATCTCGTCCTCCACCAGGGAGCCCCTCGGCTTACCGGTGTCCCTGGATTCGAGGTCGGCGAACTCTTCGGCCCTCTCCTCCATGGCGTCGGCGATGCGGAAGAGTGCCAGCTGGCGCTCGGCGGGGGTCGTCTCGCCCCATTCCTCGAAGGCGGAAGCCGCGGCGGCGAAGGCGTTGTCGACGTCCTCGCGGCTGGAGACCGGCGAGGTGCCGTATGACTGCTCGGTCGCCGGGTCGATCAGTTCGAAGGACGACTCGGCGTGAGCGGCGACGTACTCGCCGTTGATGAAGTTGCGAAGTTGGGCGCTCATGTTCACAACATAGTCAGGTCGATTCGCGCGCGCCATTCCCTGTTTTCCACCGATTCCGTCGCGAAACGCCCCTCGGACTTACGGATTCACTTGTCAGTGCCCCGATCCGCTGACAGAATCACGTTATGAGCGTGAATCCCAAACCCCTCCAACTCGACGATGTCTCGAAGGCGATCATCGAACAGTTGCAGGCCGACGGCCGGCGGAGCTATGCCGAGATCGGCAAGGCGGTCGGGCTCAGCGAGGCCGCGGTTCGGCAGCGCGTACAGAAACTCACGGATTCCGGGGTGATGCAGGTCGTGGCCGTGACCGACCCGATGCAGCTCGGTTTCTACCGCCAGGCGATGGTCGGGGTGAGGGTGAGCGGCGACACGACCGTGGTGGCCGAGAAGCTCGCCAGGATCTCCGCCGTCGACTACGTCGTGCTCACGGCCGGGAGCTTCGACATCCTCGTCGAGGTCGTATGCGAGAACGATGAAGACCTCATCGACCTGCTCAACAAGGAAATCCGGGGAATCCCGGGAGTCCAATCCACAGAGACATTCGTCTATCTCAAACTGCAGAAGCAGTTCTACAACTGGGGAACTAGATAACCATGACCATGCCAACCCCCGTCGAGCCGTCAACCCGTCCGCTCGACCACGACGAAGCCGACCTTCAGCGCAAGGCAAAGGACCATCTCTGGATGCATTTCGCGCGCCAGTCCGTGATGGAGGACGGTCACGGCGTGCCCATCATCGTCAAGGGCAAGGGCCACCACATCTGGGACAGCAAGGGCAAGAAGTACTTCGACGGCCTGAGCGGGCTCTTCGTGGTCAACGCCGGCCACGGCCGCCGACGCCTCGCCGAGGTCGCCGCCAAGCAGGCCGAGGAACTCGCCTTCTTCCCGCTCTGGTCGTACGCGCATCCGAGTGCCATCGAACTCGCCGACCGCCTGGCCCACTACGCGCCGGGAGACCTCAACCGCGTGTTCTTCTCCACGGGCGGCGGCGAGGCGGTCGAGACGGCCTTCAAGCTCGCCAAGTACTACTGGAAGCTCAAGGGCCAGCCGACCAAGCACAAGGTGATCTCGCGCAACGTGGCCTACCACGGCACCCCGCAGGGCGCCCTCGCCATCACCGGCATCCCGGCGATGAAGGCGATGTTCGAGCCCGTGACCCCCGGCGGCTTCCGCGTGCCGAACACCAACTTCTACCGCGCGGCGGAGATGGGCGCGCCGAGCGAAGACCTGGAGGCCTTCGGCCTGTGGGCCGCGAACCGCATCGAGGAGATGATCCTGTTCGAGGGACCGGAAACGGTCGCGGCGGTCTTCCTGGAGCCGGTGCAGAACAGCGGCGGATGCTTCCCGCCGCCGCCCGGCTACTTCAAGCGGGTTCGCGAGATCTGCGACCAGTACGACGTGCTGCTCGTGAGCGACGAGGTCATCTGCGCCTTCGGGCGCATCGGCGAGTTCTTCGCCTGTGACGCGTACGACTACGTGCCGGACATGATCACCTGCGCGAAGGGCATGACCAGCGGGTACTCCCCCATCGGTGCGACCATCGTGAGCGAGAAGATCTACGAACCGTTCAAGCACGGCAACGTGTCGTTCTATCACGGCTACACCTTCGGCGGGCATCCGGTCTCGGCCGCGGTCGCACTCGCCAACCTCGACATCTTCGAGGAGGAGCGGCTCAACGAGAACGTGCGCGAGAACTCTCCGGCCTTCCGGGCGACGCTCGAGAAGCTCCTCGACCTGCCGATCGTCGGCGACGTTCGCGGCGACGGCTACTTCTTCGGAATCGAGCTTGTGAAGGACAAGGCGACTCGGGAGACCTTCGACGACGCCGAGTCCGAGCGACTACTGCGCGGCTTCATGTCGAAGGCCCTCTTCGACGCCGGCCTGTACTGCCGGGCGGATGACCGCGGAGACCCCGTCGTTCAGCTCGCCCCGCCGCTCACGGTAGGCCAGAAGGAGTTCGACGAGATCGAGGGCATCCTGCGCGGGGTGCTCACCGAGGCCTGGACCCGCCTCTAGCCGCACGCCCGGTCCGCGCTGCCTCGGCCGGGTCCGGCGAGGGCGCGGCTCGGGCTTCCGGCTCGGGCTTCCAGCTCGGGCTTCCGAAATCCATGCATTCTTCCGGCGACACGGCACAAATGACACGATTTACGGCGTGTCGCCGAGAAATGCATGGATTTCGGAGCGGGCGAAGGGCGGAGAAGGGATGTCGAAGATGATGGGGGCACGGTCGTGACCTACCGGGACCTGAGCTTCTGGTTCGATTCCCTCGCGGAGTCCGGGGCTGACGCCCTCGAGCCGCGCGCCGCCCTCCCAGGCGACCGGGACGCCGACGTCGCGATCATCGGCGGTGGCCTCACCGGCCTCTGGACCGCGTACTACCTCGCGAAGGCGCGCCCCGCGCTGCGCATCGTCGTGCTGGAGAAGAGGATCGCGGGATTCGGGGCATCGGGCCGTAACGGCGGCTGGTGTTCCGCCCTCTTCCCCGCGAGCGCCGGCGCGCTCGAACGCCGCCACGGGCGGGACGCCGCGGTCGCCATGCGTCGAGCGATGGTCGACACCGTCGATGAGGTCGGTCGGGTCGCCGAAGCGGAAGGAATCGACTGCGACTTCGTGCGGGGCGGCACCCTGGCGTTCGCGCGCAGCCCGTTGCAGCTGCGCGAGGCCGCCGCGGAGGTTGCGGATGCCGCGCGCTTCGGCGTGGACCGGCTGGAACTGCGGCGGGGAGACGACATCCCGAGCGGCGCGGCCGGCGCCATCGGCGCAGCCTTCGATCCGGCGTGCGCGAGGGTGCAGCCCGCCAAACTCGTGCGCGGACTCGCGGACACGGTCGAGGGCCTCGGAGTCGCGATCTTCGAAGACACCGAGGTTCTGGACTGGGCGGAACACCGCGTGACGACCACTCGCGGCACGGTCAGCGCGCCCGTCGTGGTCGTCGCGACCGAGGGCTACGGCGCGACGCTGCCCAGGACCCGGCGCCGAATCCTGCCCCTCTACTCGCTCATGATCGCCACCGAACCGTTAGCCGAGGAGACCTGGGCCGAGATCGGAATCGAGCACGGGCACACCTTCACCGACTACCGCCACTTGCTCATTTACGGCCAGCGCACCGCCGACAATCGTTTCGCCTTCGGGGGCCGTGGGGCCAGGTACCACTGGGGCAGCAGCATCCGTCCGGACTACGACCGGGTCCCCCACGTCTTCGAGCACCTGCGCAAGACCCTCGTCGATCTGTTCCCGGCAGCGAAGGGCGCGGCGGTCACCCACCGCTGGGGCGGTCCCCTCGGCGTACCGCGCGACTGGCACGCCGCCGCGAGCTTCGACCGCGCGAGCGGCATCGCCTTCGCCGGCGGTTACGTCGGCGATGGCCTCAGCACCACCAACCTCGCCGGCCGAACGCTCGCCGACCTCATTCTCGGCCGGGACAGCGAGCTCACCCGGCTGCCGTGGGCCAACCACGTCTCCCCCGACTGGGAACCCGAACCGCTGCGCTTCATCGGCTCGAATCTCGGCCTTGCCGCGATGGGTGCCGCCGACGTGGAGGAGCGCATCACCGGCCACGCGTCGGTCGTGGCGAAGCTCATGGGACCGCTCGTCGGACACTGACACCGGTCAGGAGAACGCCGAGGCGATCCTGCTAGCATTTCGAAGCCGATGGGGTCGGCGGCAGGCGCGATCGAGGAGACCATGACACTGTTCGACGGGGGCGACCAGCCGTACGCCGCGCCGACGCGACGTCGCCGGAGACTGTCCCGCGTCATCCCGACGGTGATCGCCCTCCTACTGGTCGCCGCCGGCGCATGGGGTGTCGTGAGCTTCCAGCGCCTCGTCGACCAGTACACGGTCTGGACCTTCACCCCGTCCGCCGCGGCCGAGTCGATTGCAGACGGATCGCGGATGACCGCGAATGGCCGATTCCTCTTTTTCGCGAGCAAGCCGGCGGTGGAGCCCGCCGCACTCTTCGACTCGAGCTGCGCGAGCGAGCAGGAGGGAAGCGGAATCCTCGGCTGCTACCTGCCGACCGGGCGTACCATCCACCTCTTCGACGTGACCGACGAACGCCTCGCCGGCCTCGAAGACGTCGTCGGCGCCCACGAGATGCTGCATGCCGCCTGGGACCGGATGAACACGCTGGAGCGCCAGCAGCTCATCCCCGAGCTCGAGGCGGCCGCGAGCCGACTCTCCGGCAATGCCGACTTCACCAGCCGGATGGCGTACTACGCGAAGGCCGAACCGGGCGAGCACGACAACGAGCTGCATTCCATCATCGGCACGGAGGTCGCCTCGATCGGACCGGCCCTGGAGGCGCACTACGCCCAGTACCTCAGCGACCGAGGCGCGGTCGTCGCCCTGCACGAGAAATCGGATGCGGTCTTCACCGACCTGCAGGCCCGTTCGGCAGCGCTCTCCACCGCCATGGCAGCGCTCAAGGCCGGGATCGATACCGAGTACGCCGCGTACTCCTCCGGCTATGAGGGGCTCAACGCCGACGTGCTCGCGTTCAACGCCCGCACCGACTGGACCTCGAACGCGGAGATCAGCCGGGCCACGCGCGCTCTCGAGTCCCGGCGGGCGGCGCTCGACGCCCAGTACGCCGACGTCGTCGCGAAGCACAACGAGTTCAACGCCGACCACGCGGCCCTCACCGCGCTCACCGACCAGACCAACGAGCTATACAAGGGGCTCAACCTGCAGCCGGCCCTGCCGAGCAAGTAGGGCCCAACGGGCCTAGAGCTCGGCGGTGGCCGGGGCCGCGAACTGCGCGTTGTACAGACGGAAGTACGCCCCCTCCGCGGCGAGCAACTCGGTGTGCGTGCCCTGCTCGACGATGGCGCCGGACTCCATGACGAGGATCAGGTCGGCATCGCGAATCGTGGAGAGCCGGTGCGCGATCACGAAGCTCGTGCGGTCGGTGCGGAGGGCCCGCATCGCCTGTTGCACCAGCAGCTCGGTTCGCGTGTCGACCGAGCTCGTCGCCTCGTCGAGGATGAGCACGCTCGGTTTCGCGAGGAACGCCCGCGCGATCGTGATGAGCTGCTTCTCGCCCGCGCTCACATTGGACGCCTCGTCGTCGAGCACCGTGTCGTAGCCGTCGGGCAGCGCGTGCACGAAGCGATCGACGTAGCAGGCCGTCGCCGCCTCCAGGATCTCCTCCTCCGTCGCTCCGGTGCGTCCGTAGGCGATGTTGTCGCGGATGGTGCCGCCGAACAGCCAGGTGTCCTGGAGCACCATCCCGAGCTTCGACCGGAGGCTGTCTCGCGTCATCGTCGTGATATCGACACCGTCGAGGGTGATGCGCCCGGAATCGAGCTCGTAGAAACGCATCATCAGGTTGACGAGGGTGGTCTTGCCCGCACCGGTCGGGCCAACGATCGCGATGGTCTGCCCGGGATTCGCCACGAGTGACAGGTCATCGATGAGCGGGGTGTCCTGGTCGTACCGGAAGCTGACGTGTTCGAACGCCAGCCGACCGGGGCCGGCCGCCGGAGAAATCGCATCACCGGCATCCGGCGACTGTTCCTCGGCATCGAGCAGCTCGAAGACGCGCTCGGCGCTCGCCACACCGGATTGCAGCAGGTTGGCCATCGAGCCCAGCTGGCTGAGCGGCTGAGTGAAGTTGCGCGAGTACTGGATGAACGCCTGCACGTCGCCGATCCCGAGGGTTCCCGAAGCGACCTTCACACCGCCGACGACGGCGATCCCGACGTAGACGAGGTTGCCGACGAACATCATCGACGGCATGATGATGCCGCTGATGAACTGGGCGCTGAAGCTCGCCTGGAACAGCTCCTCGTTCTTGTCGGCGAATCTCGCGGTGACCTCGCGCTGGCGTCCGAACACCTTCACGAGGGCGTGCCCGGTGAAGGCCTCTTCGATCTGGCCGTTGAGCGCGCCGGTATGCGCCCACTGCACGACGAACTTCTTCTGCGAGCGCTTGGCGATCGTCGCCGCGATGAACAGCGTCAGCGGAACAGCGATGAGGGCGATGAGCGCGAGCTCCCACGAGATGGTGAACATCAGCACGAGCACGCCGAGCACCGTGAGTACGGAGGTGATGAGCTGGCTCAGCGTCTGCTGCAGCGTGGTCGAGATGTTGTCGATGTCATTGGTCACCCGGCTGAGCAGCTCGCCGCGGGGGGTCTTGTCGAAATAGCCGAGCGGCAACCGGTTGATTTTCGCCTCCACGTCGCGGCGCATGCGATAGACCGTGCGCTGGGTGACTCCGTTGAGCACGAATCCCTGCAGCCACTGGAACACCGAGGCGAACACGTAGAGCGCGAGGATCAGCAGGAGCAGGTTGCCGAGGGCGGTGAAGTCGACGCCATGGCCGGGGTTCAGGTTCACGCCGCCGAGGAGTTTGGCCTGCGCGTCCTGCCCGTTCGCCTTGAGGCCGGCGACCACCTGCGCCTTCGTCGTTCCGGCGGGGAACTTCGAGGAGAAGAATCCGTCGACGATGAGGTTCGTCGCGTTGCCCAGAAGCTTCGGCCCGGCTACGGAAAGCGCGACGCTCACGATGCCGAGCAGCACCACGCCGATCACCTTGAGGCGCTCCGGGCGCAATTGCCCGAGGAGCCGCCTCGACGACGCCCCGAAGTTCATCGACTTCTCGACGGGCATGCTCATGCCGGCCCACGGTCCGCCGCCTCCCGGCCCCCGTCTGATCGGCGGGCGGTCCGGTGCCGATGGGGCCCGTGTGGATGGGCCCCGTGTCGATGCCTGGCTCATGCCACTTCCTCCGCTCGCAACTGGCTGCCGACGATCTCGGCGTAGGTCGGGTTCGACCCGACGAGTTCGTCGTGCGTTCCCCTGCCCACTATCTCCCCGTGTTCGAGCACCAGGATTTCGTCGGCGCCGATGATCGTCGAGACCCGCTGAGCCACGACGATCACGGTCGCATTGGCGACCCGCTGCGCGAGCGCCAGACGGAGCCGGGCGTCGGTCGCCGTATCGAGGGCCGAGAACGAGTCATCGAAGACGTAGATCTCGGGGGTCTTCACGAGCGCGCGCGCAATCGCCAGTCGCTGGCGTTGACCGCCGGAGAGATTCGTGCCGCCCTGGGCGATCGGCCCATCGAGCTTCTCCGGCATCTCGGACACGAAGTCCCTCGCCTGGGCGATGTCCAGCGCCTCCCAGATCTCCTCGTCCGTCGCATCCGGCTTTCCGTAGCGGAGATTGGATGCGATGGTGCCGGAGAACAGGTACGGCTTCTGCGGGATGAGGCCGATGCGACTCCACAGCAGGTCGGGTTCGAGCTCGCGAACATCCACGCCATCGACCAGGACCGAGCCTCCTGTCGCGTCGAAGAGTCGCGGGATCAGGCTAACGAGCGTCGTCTTGCCCGCGCCCGTGCTGCCGATGATGGCGGTCGTGCGTCCGGGCACGGCGTCGAAATCGAGATGGTGGAGCACGGGAGCCTCCGCTCCCGGGTAGGAGAAGGTCACGTCGCGGAACTGCACGGTGCCTTTTCCGCGCAATGACGTCACCGGGGCGTGGTGGAGCACCACGCTCGATTCCGTGTCGAGCACCTCGGCGATGCGGTCGGCCGAGACGGCTGCTCGCGGAATCATGATCGACATGAAGGTCGCCATCATCACCGCCATGAGGATCTGGATGAGGTAGCTCAGGAAGGCGATGAGGGCGCCGATCTGCATGGAGCCGTCGTTGATGCGAAACGAGCCGAACCACAGCACGGCGATGCTCGTGACGTTGACCACGAGCATCACCACGGGGAAGACGAGGGCGAAGAGCCGGCCGGAGCGAAGGCCGGTGAGCGTGACGCCGGCGTTCGCCTGTTCGAAGCGCTCGGTCTCGACCGTCTCGCGCACGAAGGCGCGCACGACGCGAATGCCGGTGAGCTGCTCTCGCAGAACCTGGTTGACCATGTCGATCTTCTTCTGCATCAGGCGGAACTGGGGCACCATCCGCACGATGATCAGCGAGATCGACAGCAGGAGCACCGGAACGGCCACGACCAGCAGCCACGACAGTCCGACATCCTGCTGGAGGGCGGCGATGACCCCGCCGATCGCGAGGATCGGGGCCGAAACGAGCAGGGTGCAGGTCATGAGCACGAGCATCTGCACCTGCTGCACGTCGTTCGTCGTTCGCGTGATGAGTGACGGTGCGCCGAACTTGGACACCTCGCGCTCGGAGAAGGCGCCGACCTGGTGGAACACCGCTCCGCGCAGATCGCGTCCAAGCGCCATCGCGGCCTTCGCGCCGAAGTAGACGGCGATGATCGAGCAGGCGACCTGGCCGAGCGTGATGAGGAGCATCACCATGCCCAGGCGGAGGATGTAAGCCGTGTCGCCCTTCGCCACCCCGTTGTCGATGATGTCCGCGTTCAGGCTCGGAAGGTACAGCGACGCGATCGACTGGGCGAACTGGAACACCATAACCCCCAGCAGCAGCAGCCCGTGCGGTCGGAGGTAGGTGCGCAAGACTTTGAGCAGCATGGTCATTCCTTGTGGTCGTTGTCGGGTCGGCTGACGATACCGTGCAGGATGATGTCGGTGAGTTCGTCGGTGGAGAGCGGGTGCGAATCGTTGAACGGACCGATGGACGAGGCGAACGCGATGATCCGCACGAGGTAGGCGACCTTCGTCGGGTCGAGCCTCAGCCTGGCCGCCTCCGGCTCGAGCACCTCGGCCACGATCTCGGCAAATTCGTTGCGCGCGCCGTGGCCCGGCGGCCGGCCGGTCATGCCGATCGCGGACATGATGCCGATGATTCCGGCGAACCGGGCCCTCAGGTGGAACAGGATGTCGTGCACCTTCTGCTCGAGCGGGAGGTCGGGGTCGATCGACCGCAGTGCGGTGCGCAACGGCAGCGGGTCGAGGAACTTGTCCACGGCGGCCTGGATGATCGACTCCTTGTCGCCGAAGGCGCGGAAGATGGTGCCCTCGGCGATTCCCGCCTCGTCGGCGATCTGCCGGGTCGTGATGTCGCGGCCGTGTTCGAGGAGGAGCGGGATCACCGCGTCGACGATCATCGCCCGACGATCATCGAGCGGGAGGGGCCGCGCGCGGCTGGTCTTCGTCAACTCCACGTCAGGATTCTAAATGAGTGAGCACTCACTCACAAGTGGGCGGAGGCAGAATGGTAGGAATTCGATTCTAGGGAGCAGACCGTGTCGAGAGCAGTGCGATTCAGCCGCAATGGCGGTCCGGAGGTACTCGACGTGGTGGAGGTGGATGAGCCGCACGCCGGCGCCGGCACCGTGCGGGTCCGCGTGCGGGCGGCCGCACTGAACGCCTTCGACTTCAAGGTGCGGCGGGACGCCTCCTACCTGCCCTCGAAGAAGCTCCCGAGCGGCCAGGGCCACGAGTTCGCCGGTGTCGTCGACGAGGTCGGCGACGGCGTCGAGGGGGTCGCTGTCGGGGACGAGGTGCTCGGCTGGGTCTCCTTCGCCGCGCAGGCCGACTACGTGGTCGTGCCGCCGACCCAGCTGGCGCCGAAGCCGGCAACCCTCGACTGGGCGACGGCCGGAGGCATCGGCCTCGTCGGCAACACCGCGAGGAGGGCGACGGATGCCGTCTCCCCCGGCCCCGGCGACACCGTGCTCGTGAGCGCGGCGGCCGGCGGCGTCGGACTGCTCGAGTCCCAGCTCGCGATCCGCGCCGGCGCGACCGTGATCGGCACGGCGAGCGAGGCGAACCACGAGTTTCTGCGCGGCCTCGGCGTGATCCCGGTCGCCTACGGCCCCGGACTCGGCGACCGGGTGCGCGCCGCGGC
This sequence comes from Lacisediminihabitans sp., assembly GCF_036569425.1. Lineage (GTDB taxonomy): Bacteria > Actinomycetota > Actinomycetes > Actinomycetales > Microbacteriaceae > Lacisediminihabitans. The sequence continues at coordinate 34,498 of NZ_DATCQQ010000058.1, read as the reverse complement.
ACCGAACGGCATCACGGCGGTGCTCGACAGCGCGGGCGAGGAGACCGTGCTTCTCGGCCTCGAACTTCGGGTCGATCCGAAGCGCATCAACACGATCGTCTACTACGCGGGCGTGGACAAGTACGGCATCCAGGCGGTCGGCGGCGGCGGAAAGACCTCGGCCGAGCTTGCCGAACTCGCGAGGCTCGTGGCCGACGGCGAGCTCGTGCTGCCGATCGCCGCGACCTACCCGCTCAGCGAGGTGCGCGAGGCGTACACGCAACTCGAGTCGCGCCACCTGCTCGGCAAGATCGTGCTGCTTCTGCCCTGAGACGCGGGGGCTAGCTCGGGTTGGCGAAGAGCTCCGAGATCTCGGCGATGTCGGCCACGGTCGGCGCCCACTCATTGGCGGCCGCGATGTTCTGCACGATCTGCTCCGGCTTGGTCACGCCGGCGATCACGCTCGTGAGCCCCGGCTGGGCGAGCAGCCAGGAGAATGTCGCGGCGAGCATGCTCACTCCGCGGTCGGCGCAGAACGCCTCGTACCGCTCGATCGTGTCCCATGGGGCGGTCTCGATCAGGTGCGGACGGATCGCCATGATCCGACTGTCCGCCGGCCCGCCCTCCCGGCTGAACTTGCCGGTGAACAGGCCGTTGTAGAGCGGAAAGTACGGGAGGAATCCGAGGCCGTAGTGGTTCACCGCCGGAAGCACCTCCGCCTCCACACCGCGCGCGAGCAGCGAATACTCGTTCTGCGCGGAGATGAATTTCGGATGCCCGCCCAGGATCGCCTTGTACTCGGCGTCCGCGATCTGCCAGCCGGTGAGGTTCGAGTGCCCGATGTAGCGCACCTTGCCCTCGGTGATGAGGTCGTCGAGCACCGAGAGGGTCTCCTCGATCGGGGTGCTCGGGTCTGGGGCGTGCAACTGGTAGAGGTCGATCCAGTCCGTCTGCAGGCGACGCAGCGAGGCCTCGACCGCGAGTCGTACATACCGTCGCGACCCGCGGGTGCCCCAGTCCGGTCCGTTTGCACCGGCCATATCCATGCCGAACTTGGAGGCGAGCACGATGTCGCCCCGGCGGCCCTTGAGCGACTTGCCCATGAGCGTCTCGCTCAGGCCGCGCTCGCCGCCGTAGATGTCCGCGGTGTCGAAGAGCGTCACCCCAGCGTCGATTGCCGCCGAGATGACGGCATCGGTGCCCGCCTGGCTCTCGGTTGCCGTCTTCGGACGCCCGAAGTTGTTGCAGCCGAGGCCGACCGTTGACACGATGAGGCCGGACCGGCCGAGGGTGCGGTACTGGATGTCAGGCATTCCTCCAGCCTAGATCTCGGTGGCCAGGCGCTGCGACGGCTCCAGTCCTCCGCCGGTACCCGCGAGCAGGGCCTCCCACCCGATGTCCGAAAACCGCCGGAGCGAGGTCGGAGGCCGCGGCTACAGTCGAATCATGACTTCAGTACCCATCGGGCCGATGCCGCCCGCACAACTCCGTCGATTGGAGAGTCCGATCGGCAGGATCGAATTGACCGGCGACGGCACGGCCGTTACCTCCCTCACCATTGAGCGAGCCGGCCACCTCCCGCTCGAAGAATTCCCCGAGGCGAGCGATGACGTTCTCGATCGGGCGGCCGCCGAACTCGCCGAGTATTTCGCGGGCTCCCGCACCAACTTCGACGTTCCCGTGTCTGTGAAAGGCACGGCGTTCCAGAAGGCGGTCTGGGCGGAGCTCGCCGAGCTCGCGTTCGGCGAGGTCACCTCGTACGGCGAGCTGGGTCGCGCCACGGGCCGTCCGTCTGCCGGTCGGGCGGTCGGTGGAGCGGTGGGCGCCAACCCCGTGCCGATCATCATCCCGTGTCATCGGGTGCTCGCGTCCAACCGGCGCATCACCGGCTACAGCGGCGGCAATGGAATCCCGACCAAGGTGTGGCTCCTCGACCACGAGGGGATCGTGCACGTCTCGTGACGGAGCCGGAGACGCCGCCGAACACGGGTGATGATCAGTTGCCGGCCGTGAGCGAAGGGAGGCCCGCCGTCGCGGTCGGAGAAGACGACGTGCCGCGCTGCGCCTGGGGCTCGAGCGATCCGGAATACCGGCGCTATCACGACGAGGAGTGGGGGTTCGAGTTGCACGGAGACCGGCCGCTCTTCGAGAAACTCAGCCTCGAGGGATTCCAGGCCGGGCTTTCCTGGATCACGATCCTCCGGCGGCGGCCGACCTTCCGGATCGCGTTCCACGACTTCGACATCGACCGGGTGGCCGCCATGGACGACGCCGAGGCCGAGGCGCTCATGCAGGACCCGGGCATCATCCGAAACCGGGCGAAGATCAGCGCGACGATCGGCAACGCGCGCATCGTGCAGGAGCTCGTTCGGCAGAGTCCCGGCGCTCTCGACGAGCTGATGTGGAGCTTCGCGCCCAGCGGGCGACGATCGCGCCCGCGCGGCTTCGGCGACATTCCAGCCGTCACTCCCGAGTCGACGGCGATGAGCAAGGCGCTGAGGTCACTGGGCCTGCGGTTCGTCGGTCCGACGACTCTCTACGCGCTCATGCAGTCCGCCGGCATGGTCGACGACCACCTCGAGGGGTGCTGGCGGGCGGCCTGACCGAGCGAGGGATCAACCGGCCGTCGACGGCCAGGGAACGTTGGGTCCGTAGAGAGGTCGAACGGCCATCTTCTCCGGCTCCCACCTCGAACCGTCGAAGGCCACGATCCCGATCCAGATCACCGGCAGGAAGATGTAGAGCAGAAGCCAGCCCGCCCCGGGCTTCTGGAAGGCCGACCCGACGTGCCACGCGGCGATGCAGGCGAACACCGCCGCGACGATGTTCACGCCGGGGATGAGGCTCAGCAGGGCGAGCCAGCCCAGCTGTCCCCCCATCTCGAAGAACACCCAGTAGTTGAACACCGGCACCCAGGCCTTCCAGGGGAGCACGCCGGCCTTCGTGAAGACGCGGGACAGCATCCAGGCGACGAGGGCATAGACGCCGAGGATCAGCACCAGGTAGACGACGATGAACACCAGTGCCAGTGCCAGGGCCGCCGCGGCGCTCGGTCCGTATCCGTTGTCGTTCATGTGAACCCCTCTTCGATCGTTCGCCGGTGCGACGGGCGCACCACGTGGCCTGACGTCAGTCAACCACGAGTTCGAGCTCCGACTCACCCTTTTTCGCGAGTCGGATGCCGGCTGCCGCAGCCCAGTCGAGGAGCGAATCGACCGACGAATGGTTGATTCCCGCCTCGACGAGTCGACGCACGAACAGGCCCTTGCCCTTCTTGTTGAAGTGGTTGAGCGCCCGCACGCGGCCGTCCGGTCCCTCCGCCGCCACCCGCACGAAGAAGGCGTGCCGGTCGGGCGGGATCGGCCCGAGCTGAACGTAGGCCTCCGAGCGCAGGTCGATGATGAGCCCGTCGTGCCGGGCGAGCACCGACGACACTGCATCGCGCCAGGTCGAGCGCAGGGCGAGATCGGGCAGCCGCGAGTTGTGCGAGAGGCGGTACGCGGGGATGGGATCGTCCGCCCCGACCAGCCCGAACAGCGCGGAGTGCACCACCACGTGCTCGGCGGCGAACGCCAGGGCCGGCCCTTCGAGCGATGCGGCATCGAGGGCGTCGTAGAGCACCCCGGTGTACCTCAGCAGCGCCGGCATGGTGGGCGAGGTCGACAGCTGCCGGTTGCGATCAACCTCGAACGCCTGCTGCGGTCCGAGCCCGAGGGCCGCGGACATGGTGGCCCGATTGCGCGACAAACGGCGGGTGGACGAGAGCACGGCCTTGCGCGGCCGCGAGAGCTCCGGATGCCCGAGCAGCGACAGGTCGAGGGCCGACCCCTCTGCCCCGCCGTCTCGTTTCGTCTCGGAGGGGGGAAGCAGGATCAGCATCAGGAGGCGATGAACGCCATCGCCGCGTCGACGTTGAAGCCGATCGGGTTCACGGAGTCGAGGGTGATGCGCGCGACAGCCGCGCTCGGCCCGCTCCACGGGTCGTATTCGTCGACGCTCTGCTCCACCGCGTTCCAGTTCACCTCGGAGAGGTGCGGCAGCCGGCGCTCCCGCGATTCGAGCCGCGAGCGGTGCAGGTCGAGATCCGAACAGATGACCTCGATGAACTTGAGCACCTCGCCGCGGTCTCGCGCCAGGTTCACCCACTGCTCTCGCGCGGGGTCCACGGCATTGACCGCGTCTACGATCACATCGTGGCCGGCGTCGATCACGAACTCGGCGAGCTTCTCGGCCACGAGGTACGCGGCGAGTCCCGTGGGCTGGTCTCTGTCGATGCCCGCGCTCAGTATCGCGGACTCAATCGGGTCGACCGAGATCACCGACGCGCGAAGACGACCGCCGACGATCTCGGCGATCGTGCTCTTGCCAGAGCCCGGAAGCCCGGCCATCGCGATAAGCACGTGCGGCCTCCGGCTAGGCGGTCGCGAGTTCGGCGTACCGCGCGACGATCGTCACGGTGTCGTGCTCGACCGACAGGAAACCGTCGTCGGCCTTCGCCCGCACGACCGTGCCGCGGGGGTCGGTGATCCGCACCTCGCCGGCGGCCAGGATCGCGAGCAGGGGCTCATGGCCGGCAAGGATGCCGATCTCGCCCTCCGTCGTGCGAGCCACGACCATCGACGCCGCGCCGGACCAGACCGATTGGTCCGCCGACACGACTGTCACCTGGAGCTCGGCCATGCTTAACCGTTCTCTTTCTGGATCTTCGCCCACTGCTCTTCGACATCGTTGATGCCGCCGACGTTGAAGAAGGCCTGCGTTGCAACGTGGTCGAAGTCTCCACGGACGATCGCGTCGAAGGACTCGATGGTGTCCTTGAGCGGCACCGTCGATCCTTCGACACCGGTGAACTTCTTCGCCATGTAGGTGTTCTGCGACAGGAACTGCTGGATGCGACGGGCGCGGGAGACGGTGATCTTGTCTTCCTCGGAGAGCTCGTCCACACCGAGGATCGCGATGATCTCCTGCAGTTCCTTGTTCTTCTGCAGGATCGCCTTGACGTTCGTGGCGACGCGGTAGTGGTCGGCGCCCAGGTAGCGGGGGTCGAGGATACGGCTCGTGGAGGTGAGCGGGTCGACGGCCGGGTACAGGCCCTGCGACGCGATCTCGCGGCTCAGTTCCGTGGTGGCGTCGAGGTGCGCGAAGGTCGTGGCCGGCGCCGGGTCGGTGTAGTCGTCGGCCGGCACGTAGATAGCCTGCAGCGAGGTGATCGAGTGGCCGCGCGTGGAGGTGATGCGCTCCTGCAGGATGCCCATCTCGTCGGCGAGGGTCGGCTGGTAGCCCACGGCGGACGGCATGCGCCCGAGCAGGGTCGACACCTCGGAGCCGGCCTGGGTGAACCGGAAGATGTTGTCGATGAAGAGCAGCACGTCCTGGTTCTGCACATCGCGGAAGTACTCCGCCATGGTCAGCGCGGAAAGTGCGACGCGAAGACGCGTCCCCGGCGGCTCGTCCATCTGGCCGAACACGAGCGCGGTCTTGTCGAAGACGCCCGCCTCCTCCATTTCGAAGATGAGGTCGTTGCCCTCACGGGTGCGCTCGCCGACTCCGGCGAACACCGACACGCCGCCGTGGTCCTGCGCGACGCGCTGGATCATCTCCTGGATGAGCACGGTCTTGCCGACGCCGGCACCTCCGAAGAGGCCGATCTTTCCGCCGAGAACGTAGGGCGTGAGAAGGTCGATGACCTTGATTCCGGTCTCGAAGAGCTCGGTCTTGGACTCGAGCTGATCGAATGCCGGCGGCTTGCGGTGGATCGGCCAGCGCTCGGTGAACTCGAACTTCTCGCCGGGGGCTCCGTTGAGCACCTCGCCGATGACGTTGAAGACCTTGCCCTTGGTGGCGTCCCCGACCGGGACCGTGATTGGTCCGCCGGTGTCGCGAACCTCCTGGCCGCGAACGAGGCCGTCCGTCGGCTTGAGGGCGATGGCCCGCACGAGGTCGTCGCCGAGGTGCTGGGCGACCTCGAGGGTGATCTCGTTGGACTCGTCACCGATGGTGATCGTGGTCTTGAGGGCGTTGTAGATGCCGGGGATCGCGTCGTGAGGAAACTCGATGTCGACAACGGGACCGGTGACGCGCGCGATGCGGCCGACGCCGGCGATGGCGGTCGAGTCGGTGTCAGCGACGGGATTCTTCGCAGCAGGGGCTGTCGTAGTCATTTGCTTCTCTATTCTCCTGGGCTGATTCAGTTCTTCACCGAGAGGGCGTCTGCGCCGCCGACGATCTCGGAAATCTGCTGGGTGATCTCTGCCTGGCGCGCGTTGTTCGCAAGCCGGGTGTAGTTGGTGATGAGCTTGTCCGCGTTGTCGCTCGCGGACTTCATGGCCTTCTGGCGGGCGGCGTGCTCGGATGCCGCCGACTGCAACATGGCATTGAAGATACGACTCTCGATGTAGACCGGGAGCAGGGCATCCAGAACGTCGCCCACCTCCGGCTCGAACTCGTAGAGCGGCAGGATCTCGTTCTCTCCCGGCGTCTCGACGCCCTCCACGACCTCGAGCGGCAGGAGTCGAACGACCTCGGGCACCTGGGTCACCACACTCACGAAGCGGTTGTAGACGACGTGGATCTCGTCGACCCCGCCCTCACTCGCCGGCTGGATGAACTTGGCGACGATGGTCTCGCCGATCTTCTGGGCGGTCTCGAACTCGGGCTTCTCGGTGCCGCCGGTCCAGATCTCCTCGGCCGCACGCTTGCGGAACGCGAAGTAGGCGGCGGCCTTGCGACCGACGAGGTAGTAGACCACCTCCTTGCCTTGCGAGCGCAGGAGCGTCGTGAGTTCGTTGGCTTCACGCACGACGTTCGTGCTGAACGCGCCGGCGAGCCCGCGATCGGAGGTGAAGAGCAACACCGCCGCACGCTCGATCTTCGGCGGCTCGGTCGTGAGGATGTGGTCCACGTTCGAGAAGGTCGCGACGGCGGAGACCGCACGCGTGACGGCGCGCGAGTACGGACCGGAGGCCGCCACTCTCGCCTGCGCCTTCTGAATGCGCGAAGCCGAGATCAGCTCCATGGCCCGAGTGATCTTCTTGGTCGTCTGGGCAGCCTTGATCTTCTGCCGGTAGACCCGAAGTTGCGCTCCCATGTGTCTTACTTTCCTTTGTCGTGATGATCGGTGGGGTCGAGCTGGTGGGGCGCCTGGGCGCCGCACCGACCGCGAGGCGGCCGGTGCTCGGTCAGCGCTTGGCCTTGACGATCTTCTCTTGGTGCACTTCTTCCGGCTCGATCGCCACGAACCGCTCGGTGCCGACCGAGGCGAGCGGCTTGCCCTCGCCGGTCTGGAACTCGAGCTTAAACTTGTCGATTCCCTCGCCGAGGGCGGCCACCGTCGCGTCGTCGAGCACGTTCGTGCTCGCGAGGTTCGTGAGGATCTCGGTGTTGCGACCGAGGTAGTCGAGCAGCTCGCGCTCGAAGCGCAGCACGTCTTCGACGGCCACCTCATCGAGCTTGCCGTTGGTGCCGGCCCAGATCGACACGACCTGCTGCTCGACCGGATACGGCGAGTACTGCGGCTGGCGCAGCAGTTCGGTGAGGCGAGCGCCGCGAGCGAGCTGGCGGCGGCTGGCCTGGTCGAGGTCCGATGCGAACATGGCGAAGGCTTCGAGCGAGCGGTACTGGGCGAGCTCGAGTTTGAGCGTGCCTGACACCTTCTTGATCGACTTGACCTGCGCGTCGCCGCCGACTCGGGAGACGGAGATACCCACGTCGACTGCCGGACGCTGGTTGGCGTTGAACAGGTCGGACTGCAGGAAGATCTGGCCGTCGGTGATCGAGATCACGTTGGTCGGGATGTACGCCGACACGTCGTTCGCCTTGGTCTCGATGATCGGCAGGCCGGTCATCGATCCGGCACCGAGCTCGTCGGAGAGCTTGGCGCAACGCTCGAGCAGGCGGGAGTGCAGGTAGAAGACGTCACCCGGGTAGGCCTCGCGTCCCGGCGGGCGGCGCAGCAGCAGGGAGACGGCACGGTAGGCCTCGGCCTGCTTGGACAGGTCGTCGAAGATGATCAGCACGTGCTTGCCGGCGTACATCCAGTGCTGGCCGATGGCCGATCCGGTGTACGGGGCGAGGTACTTGAATCCGGCGGGGTCGGAGGCCGGTGACGCGACGATCGTCGTGTACTCCATTGCTCCGGCGTCTTCGAGCGCGCCCTTCACCGAGGCGATGGTCGAACCCTTCTGGCCGATGGCGACGTAGATGCAGCGCACCTGCTTGGTGGTGTCGCCGGAGGCCCAGTTCGCCTTCTGGTTGATGATCGTGTCGATCGCGATTGCCGTCTTGCCGGTCTGGCGGTCACCGATGATGAGCTGGCGCTGGCCGCGTCCGATCGGGATCATGGCGTCGATCGCCTTGATTCCGGTCTGCATGGGCTCGTGCACGCTCTTGCGCTGCATGACGCCAGGCGCCTGCAGCTCGAGCGCGCGGCGACCCTCCGAGGCGATCTCGCCGAGGCCGTCGATCGGGTTGCCCAGCGGGTCGACGACGCGACCGAGGTAGGCGTCGCCCACCGGCACGGAGAGCACCTCTCCGGTGCGGGTGACCTCGAGGCCCTCCACGATGCCGGCGAATTCGCCGAGTACGATGACGCCGATCTCGTTCTCGTCCAGGTTCTGGGCGAGGCCGAGCGTGCCGTCGGCGAAGCGGATGAGCTCATTCGCCATCACGCCGGGAAGACCCTGCACGTGCGCGATTCCGTCGGCCGCGTCGATGACGTAACCGACCTCGGTCGTCGAGGCGGACGCGGGGTCGTAGGACTTGACGAAGTCCTTGAGCGCGTCGCGGATCTCGTCCGGGCTGATCGTGAGGTCTGCCATTTCCGTTGTTTCCTTGTCTTCGCGAAGCCGTGCGGCTCCGGGGGGTCTGTGTTTGTGGCTGTACTGCCCTAGCGGGCGAGCTGCAGCCGGAGATCTTTGAGCTTCGAGGCGACGCTGCCGTCCATCACCCTGTCGCCGACCTGCACGCGAAGCCCGCCAATGAGCGCGGGATCGACGACCAGGTTGAACTTGAGCGCTTGCCCGAACTTGGCCGCGAGGCCCTTCTGCAGGCGCTCGAGCTGAACCGCGCGGATGGCGGTGGCGCTCGTGATCGTCGCGACCGCGAGGCCCGACTGGTCCGCCACGATGGATGCCGCGGTGCGCAGCAACTCGCCGATGCGGCGGCCGCGTGGCTGCTGCATCAGGTGACGCACGATCGAGAGCGTCTGCGGCGAGGCCTTCCCGACCAAGAGCGCCTCCACGAGAGCCACCTTCGACTCCGTGCTGCCGAGTTTGCTGCTCACGGCCAGTTCGAGTTCGGAGTCCGACGAGACCGCCGTTCCGAACGCGAAGAGTTCCGCATCGATGTTGACGGTGGCCGGCGCGGAATCCGCCGCCGCCCGCAGCCCGAGCTCCTCGATTCCCGCGAGAAGATCGTCGGTGCTCGACCAGCGGTGCGAGACCACGGTGCCGAGCAGGCCGAGCGTGGGCTCGCTGAGGTTGCTGCCGAAGACCGCCGACAGGATGGCCTGCTTGTCTGCGGCATCCGTCGACGTGTCAGAGAGCATCGAGATGAGCTGTGCCGAGCCGCCGATGATCCGGCCGGCCGAGAACAGTTCGTCGGCAGTGGCCAGGTCGGCAGTGCCCGTGGACGACAGCTTCGCCCGTGACGCGGCGAGCGCTTCCCTGGTCGCTGATCCCATGACTATTTTGCCGTCTCTTCTGACTTCTCGAGGTCGGCCAGGAACTGGTCGACCAGGCTTGCGGCCTTCTTGTCGTCGGTCAGGCTCTGCCCGATCACGCCGGACGCGAGGTCGATCGCGAGCGATCCGACCTCGGCACGCAGCGACACGAGTGCCGACTGGCGCTCCGCCTCGATCTGCGCGGACGCGCTCGCGGTGACGCGGGCGGCCTCGGCGGCCGCCTGCTCCTTGAGCTCATTCAGGATCTTGACGCCATCCTGACGAGCCTGCTCGCGAATCGTGCCGGCCTCGGCGCGTGCCTCGGCGAGCTGCTCGGTGTACTTCTCCAGGGCGGCGGCGGCTTCCGCTTGCGCGATCTCCGCCTTCTTGATCCCGCCCTCGATCACCTCGGCACGGGCATCCAGGTTCTGCTGCACCGACGGCAGAATCTTCTTCCAGAAGAAGACGAGCAGCACGATGAAGCACACGAAGGACCAGATGAGGTCCGCAACGCCCGGAATCAGTGGATTGTGTTGAGCCTCAGCCGCTGCCGAGAAAACTGTACGGAACATTACTGGCCGGTAGTGAAGATGAAGTACGTGGCGATGCCGATGAAGGCCAGCGCCTCGGTGAACGCGATACCGATGTACATGAGCACCGTGAGGCGACCCTGCAGTTCGGGCTGGCGCGCGACGGACTCGATCGTCTTGCCGACGACGATGCCCACGCCGATGGCCGGGCCGATGGCCGCGAGGCCGTATCCGATCGTCGCGATGTTTCCGCTCAGGGCGGCGACGGTGGTGGTGTCCACGTTGTGATTCCTTCCGTGATGATGAAGCGGGCGGTCGCCCGATCCGATTAGTGCTCGTCTGCCAGCGCGAGCTGGAGATAGACAGCGGTCAAGATGGTGAAGACGTAGGCCTGCAACACCGCGACAAGGAGTTCGAACAGCGTGAAGACGAACCCGAAGGCGAGCGTTCCGATGCCGAACAGTTTGAAGAGCCCCGGCGCCTCGAAGAAGAAGAACGAGGTCGCGAGGAAGAACAACACGAGCAGCAGATGGCCGACGATCATGTTCATGAGAAGTCGGAGCGTGTGGGTGATCGGCCGCACGATGAAGGTCGAGAGCACTTCGATCGGCGTCACGATGATGTAGAGCACCCACGGCACGCCGGGTGGGAAGAGCGCGTTGCGGAGAAACTTGCCGGGATGCTTACGCAGTCCGGCATAGATCCAGGTGAAGTAGGCGATGCCGGCGAGCAGCAGCGGAACGCCGATCACCGAGGTGCTGGCGATGTTGAACCCGGGGATGGTGCCGGTGAGGTTCATCGCGAGGATCATGAAGAAGAAGGTGGTGAGGATCGGCAGGAAGCGGCGGCCGTCCTTCTTGCCGAGCAGGTCTTCGGCGATGCCGACCCGAACGAAGTCGAGTCCCATCTCGATGAGCGACTGCCCGCGGCCCGGCACGATCTTCAGGTTGCGAGTGGCGAGCCAGAAGACCAGCACGATCACGATCGTCGTGATGATGCGGATGAGCATGACGCGGTTGATCTCGAAATAGGTTCCGGCGAACAGCACGACGGGCGGGAAGAATTCGCCAATGTTGGGCCCGACGAAGCCACCGCCGCCGCCGTCATTGGCAGAAGGGAGGAGCAGATTGAGAGCGTTAGATAACAGCGCTATCTCCAGAATCGGGGCGTGTAGTCACGCGGCGATGGAAAGGGGGGGCGTTCGTTCCCACTCTATCAACAGAATGAAGGCGGCCAGAATCGTTATTTGGCCTGTTCGCCCCTCGACGACGCCTCGGCGGCGTCCCCCGGAAGGCGCACGTCGCTCACGTAGGGCAGGCGAGAGCGGGCGATCACGACGACGTCGACCACGAGGGTTCCGAGTACCGCAACGACGAGACTGAGGAAAAGAATCGTGGACTGGATCCAGGGCTGGTCCTTGAGCAGGAACACGAGCACGAGGAACAGCACGAACTTGAGCAGCCACGCCCCCATCACGATGCCGAAGAAGGCGACGCTGAGGAAGTCGCCCTTGGCGATGCGGGTGGCGACCACGATGCTCGCCGCCGTGATTCCGAGGAACACGACGGCCATCGCGGTGCCGATGAGGGCGCTCAGCACCCCGCTGCCGCCGGCGACGACGAGGCCGATGATCGATCCGACTACCGCGATGACGATCGCGAGGATGCCCCCGTAGGCGAGGATGCGCTTGAGGATGGGGACGGCGCTCATGTGGCTTCCTTCTTCTTCAGGGCGTCGAGTGCCGCGTCTTGCGCGGCATCCGTTTCTGGGTGGTCGTCGGCGTCAGTCCCGATCGAGACCATGTCGGCCGCCGCATCGAGCGGGTCGAAGCGGGCGGCAACCGCCGGCACGTCCTCCTCGGGGGTTGCCAGTTGCACGGCCGCCTCGACGGCCTTGCGCCTGGTGAGCGGCGACAGCGTGACCACGGTGCAGACGACCAGCCCGATGGCGATGAAGGTGAGGGCTCGCGCGGCCGGCATGAAGAGGAAGAGCAGGCAGCCGACGGCCACCACCGTGGTCCAGGCGTAGAAGATGAGCACCGCCGGGATGTCGGTGTGCCCCATGTCGAGCAGCCGGTGGTGCAGGTGCTTGCGGTCGGCACTGAACGGCGACTTGCCGGCGCGCAGCCGGCGGAAGACGGCGAGGCCGAAGTCGAGCAGCGGCACGATCAGGATCGCAAACGGCAACAGGATCGGGATGAACGCCGGCACGAGCTGCTTGGCGAAGGTGAGCTGGCCGACATCCACCGAACCCGTGACCGAAATGGCGGAGGTCGCCATCAGGAGGCCGACGAGCAGGGCGCCCGCGTCGCCCATGAAGAGCTTCGCCGGATGCCAGTTGAGTGGCAGGAACCCCACGCACGCGCCGATGAGCACCGCGGTGATGAGCGAGGCGAGATTGAAGTATTCCGTTTGGGCGATATTGGTGGCGAGGATCCAGCTGTAGATGAAGAAGACACCATTGGCGATGATGGCGACACCGGCGACGAGGCCGTCGAGGCCGTCGATGAAGTTGATGGCGTTCATCACCAGCACGATCGCGAGAACCGTGACGATCAGCCCCGTGTACGAGGACAGCACGACGATGCCGCCCACGATCGGCAGCGACGTGAGCTGCACACCCTGCCACGCGAGCAACCCGGCGGCGATGATCTGGCCGGCGAGCTTCGTGACCCAGTCCAGGTCCCAGATGTCGTCGGCCACCCCGATCAGCACGATGATGAGGGCGGCCCCGAGGATCGCGAAGATCGGGCCGGGCTTGGCGAAGATGAGATGGAATTGCGGCAACTGCGACGCGACGCCGAACGCGATGAGGATGCCGAGGAACATCGCGACGCCGCCGAGCCGGGGTGTCGGGCGCTTGTGCACGTCGCGCTCGCGGATCGCCGGGTACAGCCGGTACTTCATGCCCAGGCGCGCGATGAGGATCGACAGGCCGAAGGTGACCACGGCCGAGAGTCCGCCGGCGGCGACGTAGTAGATGACTCTCACGAGGGGCCCGTTCCGGACTCCGCGGCCCCGGACTCGGTCGTCCTGGACTCCCGAACCGAGTCGAGCACGGCGTTGATCGCCTCCTCGGAGATCACCCCGTGCCGCACGATGCGCAGGGTCCCGCCCTCGGTGAGCAGCCCGGTCGCGTCGACGATCGTCGACCCCGTTCCCTCCCCGGCGGCGTAGTCCGTGCCTGCCACTCCGCCGTCGAGGTACACGCTTACGCTCTCGCCGAGCAGGCGCTCGGCATCCTGCACCGTGGTCGCGGCCGGTTCGCCGGTGAGGTTCGCCGACGAGACGGCGAGCGGGCCCGTCTCGGAGAGCAGCTCGAGCGCGTAGAAGTTGTTCGGCATCCGCAGGGCGACCGTGCCGTCGGTGTCCCCCAGGTCCCACTTGAGGGACTCGCGGGCGGGGAGGATCACGGTGAGCCCGCCCGGCCAGAACTCGGCGACGAGCGCGCGGACCTCGTCTGGCACTGCCTCGGCGAGGGCGTCGAGGGTCGGAATGCCCGGGATGAGCACGGGAGGAGGCGACTGGCGGGTGCGGCCCTTCGCATCGAGGAGCCTCTGCACCGCCTCCGGGCTGAAGGCGTCGGCCGCGAGGCCGTACACCGTGTCCGTGGGCAGCACTACGAGCTCGCCTCGGCCGATTGCGACCCTCGCGAGGCGCATGCCAGTGAGAAGCCCGGTGGGGTCCGAGCAGTCGTAAGTCGTCGCCATGTCGGTAGCCATCCTACTTCGACCGTCCTGACAGCCTCGCGGAGGCCCGGCCACGGCGGGCTCGGCGTCGGCTGAGATACTGGTAGCTGCGAGTGGAGCCCCGTGGACCTGTTTTTCTTTGATTTCGACAAGACCCTCTACGCGTACGATTCCCGCAAGCGGCTGCCCGCGCTGAGCATCGCGAGCGGGGTGAGCCAGTACCACATCGCCAAGACCTGGTGGCAGGGCGGATTCGAGATCCGCGCCGAATCGGGCGAGTGGCCGACCGCGGTGGAATACCTCGCGGAGTTCGAGCGGATCACGGGCGCCGCGATCACCCTCGAGCAGTGGCAGCAGGCGCGTGCACTCGCCAGCACCCGCATCGCGGGCAGCATCGACGCCCTGCGCCGCGCCGCGTCGATCGGCACGGCCTGCGTGCTCTCCAACAACCCGTCGGTGTTCGCCGAATCGCTGCCCGTTCTCGCGCCGGATGTCGTTGCCATCGTGGGCGACAACCGGCTGGTGAGCTGCGAGCTCGGCGTGCGGAAGCCCGACCCGCAGGTCTTCGAACTCGCCCTCGGGCGGTTCAACGCGCGACCGAAGGACACCTTCTTCGTCGACGACTCGGCCGCGAACGTGGCCGGGGCGGCATCCGTCGGAATCCACACGCACCACCTCGTCTACCTGAATGGCGTGCCGCAGGTGGACGGGTTGCACGCGGCCATCGAGCGGTTCGCCGCGAGGAAGAAGTGATGATGCTCTTCATCTTCGACATGGATGACGTGCTCTACGACTACGACTGGCGTCGGCGGATGGCGGGGATGACCGGTCTCACCGGGCTCTCCCTCGCCGAACTGCGCGAGCGCTGGTGGCACGCCGAGGGCGAGTGGGCGGCCGAGGCCGGCCGGATCGGCAGTGCGGACGACTACCTCGCCGCGTTCAACGCCGCCGTCGGCATCGACGTGGACGAGGCAGACTGGGTGCGAGTTCGAGGCGCGGCCATGACGCCGTGGGTGGATTCCATCGCCGCCGTGCGTCGCGCGGCCGAGCTCGGCCAGGTGACGCTCCTCACCAACAATGGCCCGCTCACCTCGCGCCACCTGCGCTCTCTCGCCCCTGAGCTCGTGCCCATCTTCGGCGACCATCTCTTCACGTCGTCGGACTACGGGGCGCGCAAGCCAGACCCGGAGGTGTTCGAGGGGGTGCTCGCCCGCTACGGCGTACCGGCGAGCGACGCGTTCTTCGCCGACGACCTGCCAGAGAACGTCGCGGGCGCTCGCTCGATCGGCATCACCGGGCATCTCTTCGCCGGCGCCCCCGGCCTGCTCGCGGCGATCGAGGACTTCGCCCGTACCCGCTGACGCAGCCCTAGGCTGGAGACGACCAAAGAGGGAGAGAGCTGGATGATCGACCAACCCACGCTCGACGAACTGTGGGACTTCGGCGACCCCGCGGCGTCGGAGGCCCGATTCCGGGTCGAACTGGAGCAGGGCGGCCCGTGGGACGACACGGAGCGCGCCGAGCTCACCACGCAGCTCGCGCGGGCGATCGGACTTCAGGGCAGTTTCGACGAGGCGGCGGCGCTCCTGATCGAGGTCCCGGACGAGTCGGATCCGATCGTGGGGGTGCGGGTGCTCCTCGAGTCCGGCCGCGTCATGAACAGCTCAGGGCATCCGGATGCCGCAGCCGGCCTGTTCCGCCAGGCCGCCACGATTGCCGGCCGCCTGGGCGCCGAGTTCCTGCTGATCGACGCGTTGCACATGCTCGCGATCGTCGACGCCCCCGGCGCCGAAGACTGGACGGCTCGCGCGGTAGAACTCGCCGAGGCCTCCCCCGACGACCGCACGAAACGCTGGCTCGTGTCGCTGCACAGCAACCTCGGTTGGCGGTACTTCGACGAGGACAACCTCGATGCCGCCTTCGCCTCGTTCACCGAGGCCGCCCGGTGGGCAGACCTCCTCGGCACCGCCCAGCAGCGCGAGTGGGCCCAGGAGGCCCTTTCCGAGTGCGCTGCGGCGATGGACGCGGCGAGCGAGTCCCTCTAGCCGCTCGCCCGCTTCCGCACTTCCGCACTTCCGCACTTCCGCACTTCCGAAATCCATGCATCCCTGCCCGAACCTCGGCGTGTCCTGTCACCCCACCGGCGTGTCGGCTAGGAATGCATGGATTTCGGAACGGGGAACAGTCGGGCTAGCGGAGGGCAGTGGTCGCGCGGTCGCGGCCCAGCAGGTCGCGGTGCGTCGCGACGGCATGCCAGCCGTCAGCGGTGAGCAGCGCGGCGATGGCTGCCCCCTGCAGCTCGCCGTGCTCGAGCACGAGGGTGCCACCCGGGTGCAGCAGGCGCGCCGCAGTGTGCGAGACCTGGCGCACGACATCCAGGCCGTCCGGACCGCCGTAGAGGGCGTGCTCGGGGTCGAACAGCCGCACCTCCGGGTCACGCGGGATGGCGCCGGACGGGATGTATGGCGGATTGGAGATGACCACGGCCACGGTGCCGTCAAGGTCGGGGAGGGCGTCGGCCAGGTCGACGAACACGGCGCGCGCGTTGTCGGCTCCGCTGGCGCGGAAGTTCTGGGTGGTCCAGACGAAGGCGCGCGGGGAGTTTTCGACACCGAACACGCGTGAGTGCGGCACCTCGGTCGCCATCGCGAGGGCGATCGCCCCGCTGCCGGTCCCCAGGTCGACCGCGATCGGCTCGGGGGCGGCCGCGGCGCGCAACGCGTCAATCGCGAACTGGGCGACCTCCTCGGTCTCTGGTCGCGGCACGAAAACACCCGGTCCGACGGCGAGTTCCATCGAGCGGAACGGAGCCGTCCCCGTGATGTGCTGGAGCGGTTCGCGGGTGGCGCGGCGAGCGAACGCGGCACGGATGGCGGTCGCGTCGCCGTCTGCCACCGCCATGCCGATGACGGCCTTCGCCTGCACTTCTCCGCGGCTGAGGCCGAGCACGTGGCCGATGAGCAGCTCGGCGTCGACGTCGGGCGTTGGGACGCCCGCGCGCGCCAACAGCTCGACGCCTTCGTCGCGAAGAGTCGCCACGCTAACAACAGGATTCATGGGAGCAGCCAGGGTGGTCGGTTCGGACGAGAGCGAAGGGTGCGAGCGGAGCGGGCCCATTGCTTCTGAGGGGACTCACTCCTCGGTGGAACCGAGCATCGCAAGTCGGGCTTCCTCGTCCGCGTCGATGTCCGACTGGATCACCGCGTCGAGCGCGCCGTTCATCACGGCGTCGAGGTTGTAGGCCTTGTAGCCCGTGCGGTGGTCGGCGATGCGGTTCTCGGGGAAGTTGTAGGTGCGGATGCGCTCCGATCGATCCATGGTGCGGATCTGGCTCTTGCGCACGACGGAGGCCGCCGCGTCGATCTCCTCCTGCTGGCGAGCGAGCACGCGGGCACGAAGCACGCGCATTCCGGCCTCGCGGTTCTGCAGCTGCGACTTCTCGTTCTGCATCGCCACCACGATCCCGGTCGGGAGATGGGTGATGCGCACGGCGGAGTCGGTGGTGTTGACCGACTGCCCGCCGGGGCCGCTCGAACGGTAGACGTCGATCTTGAGGTCGTTGGGCGAGATCTCGACCTCTTCAGGCTCGTCGACCTCCGGGAACACGAGCACGCCGGCCGCCGAGGTGTGGATGCGCCCCTGCGACTCGGTGGCCGGAACGCGCTGCACGCGGTGCACGCCGCCCTCGTACTTGAGGTGCGCCCAGACGCCTTCCGCCGGGTCGGTGGAGTTGCCTTTGATGGCGAGCTGGACATCCTTGATGCCGCCCAGATCGCTCGAGGTCTGCTCGATGATCTCGGTCTTCCACTTCTTGGATTCCGCATAGTGCAGGTACATGCGCAGGAGATCGCCGGCGAAGAGCGCGGACTCGGCGCCGCCCTCCCCCATCTTGATCTCCATGATGACGTCGCGGCCGTCGTTCTCGTCGCGCGGGATGAGCAGCCGGCGGAGGCGCTCCTCCATCGTGTCGAGTTCCGCCTTGATGTTCGGCAGCTCCTCGACGAAGGACGCATCCTCCGCCGCCATCTCGCTCGCGGCTTCGAAGTCGTCGGTGAGCTTCACCCAGCGGTGGTACGCATCGGCGATGCGGCTGAGTTCGGCGTACCGTCGGTTGACCTTCTTCGACTTGGCCGGGTTGGAGTGGAGTTCCGGGTCGGCAAGCTGCTCCTGGAGATCCTCGTGCTCGGCCAACAGGGTCTTCACCGACTCGAAAATGCCAGAGTCTGCCATGGCTGCTTAGCCCTCTTTGGTACTCGATGCGCCCGGAAGCGACTTCTGGATCTTCATGAGGAACTCGACGTTGCTCGTCGTGTCCTTGAGCTGCGTGAGTACGAGTTCGAGGGCCTGCTGGGTCTCGAGTCCGGCGAGAGCACGGCGGAGCTTCCAGTTGATCTTCGTCTCATCGATACCCATGAGCATCTCCTCGCGACGCGTGCCGGAGGCGTTGACGTCCACGGCGGGGAAGATGCGCTTGTCGGCCAGCTGGCGCGACAGGCGGAGCTCCATGTTGCCGGTGCCCTTGAACTCCTCGAAGATGACCTCGTCCATCTTGGATCCGGTCTCCACGAGCGCGGTGGCGAGGATGGTGAGCGATCCGCCATCTTCGATGTTGCGCGCTGCACCGAAGAAACGCTTCGGCGGGTAGAGGGCAGACGAGTCGACTCCTCCGGAGAGGATGCGTCCGGATGCCGGGGCCGCGAGGTTGTACGCGCGGCCGAGGCGGGTGATCGAGTCGAGCAGCACGACGACGTCGTGGCCGAGTTCGACGAGTCGCTTCGCGCGCTCGATGGCGAGCTCGGCGACGGTCGTGTGGTCTTCTGCCGGACGGTCGAAGGTGGAGGCGATGACCTCACCCTTGACTGTGCGCTGCATGTCGGTCACTTCTTCCGGACGCTCGTCGACGAGAACGACCATGAGGTGCACCTCGGGGTTGTTCTTGGCGATGGCGTTGGCGATGGCCTGGAGCACGAGCGTCTTGCCCGCTTTGGGCGGCGAGACGATGAGGCCGCGCTGGCCCTTGCCGATCGGCGACACGAGGTCGATGATGCGGGTGGTGAGCTTCTGCGGCTCCGTCTCGAGGCGCAGGCGCTCCGAGGGGTAGAGCGGCGTGAGCTTGCCGAATTCGACACGGTCGGCGGCCTGGTCGACGGGCAGTCCGTTGATCGAGTCGATCTTCACGATCGCGTTGTACTTCTGGCGGCCGCTGTTGTCGTTGTCGCGCGGCTGGCGGATTGCTCCGACCACGGCGTCACCCTTGCGGAGGTTGTACTTCTTCACCTGGCCGAGCGAGACGTAGACGTCGTTGTTGCCCGGGAGGTAGCCGCTGGTGCGAACGAAGGCGTAGTTGTCGAGAACGTCGAGGATGCCGGCCACCGGGATGAGCACGTCGTCCTCGGTGATTTCGGGCTCGAAGTCGTCGTTGCCGCCCGGGCCGCGGCGCTTGCGGTCACGGTAGCGGTTGCGTCCGCTGCGTTCGCCGTCGTCGTCCTGCAGCAACTGCTGCTGCTGGCGGTCGTTGCCGTTGCGATTGTTCGGCTGCTGGCGGTCGTTCTGCTGCTGCCGGTCACCCTGCTGCTGGCGGTCGCCCTGCTGCTGGCGGTCGCCCTGCTGGCGGTCGCCCTGCTGCTGGCGGTTGCTCTGCTGGCTGTTGTTGGCGTTGCGGTTGTTGGTGCGCGCGGTGTCGTCGGAATCCTGGTCGCCGCGGGCGGTATCCGCCTGCTGACGGTCGCCACGATTGCGGTTGCGGTTGCGGGAGTTGCGCGTCGGCTGCCCATCGCCGTCGTCGGCGAGCGCCTCGCGCTCGGCCTCCTGGCCGGGGATGCGGTCGAGACCCTCGCTCGGCTGCGCGTCGGCCTGCGCCTCGCGCTCGGCCTCCTGCCCAGGGATGCGGTCGATGCCGGCCTGGCGGGCGTTGCGCTGGCGAGTGTTGCGCTGGCGGGGGACGCTTTCGGTCTGCGCGTCGGCGAGCGCCTCGCGCTCGGCCTCCTGGCCGGGGATGCGGTCGAGGCCCTCGGTCGGCTGCGCGTCGGCCTGCGCCTCGCGCTCGGCCTCCTGCCCGGGGATGAGGTCGATGCCGCTCGCTGCACGGTTCACGTGCCTGGTGACCGACTTGGGCGCCGCCTTGGCGACGGGCTCCGGCTCGAAGGCCGGGGCGTCGATGATCGGAGCGGTGGAGGCGGCGGCGTCCACGATGGAGGTGCTCGCGCGCCGCGGTGCGCGCTTGCGAACGGCCGGGGCGGCGGCGGCCTCGGTCGCTGAGGTCTCGGTCGCTGCAATTTCAGTCGCTGCAATTTCAGTCGCTGTGGCGTCCGTCGTGGCCGACTCGGTCACCGCGGCGTCCTCGCTGGTCGACGGTGCGGCATCCGCCGTTGTCTTGGTGTTGTTCTGGATCTCGGTGATCGCGTCCACGAGTTCTCCCTTACGAAGTTTGGAGGCACCACTCATGCCCAACTCGGCTGCCAGAGCGTACAGCTCAGGGAGGCGAAGGCTGGAGAGGTTTGTGCTTGAGTCCGGCCGGGTGGCGCGGACAGTGAGGTCAGTCACTAAGAGTGTTCCTTTCCCCTCGCAAGGTCCGCACCGATACGGTGCGGGATACGCTCGCGGGAGAGCTTGTCGTCCGTACTCTCCACCGGGCCCGCGCGACTGTTGTAAGCAGCTGCACAGTGAGGGAAAGTATTGAAGCGAGTGCTAGTGATTGTGCAAACCGGGGCTTTCGGCTATGCCGAGATATCTACCGGGTGCAGTGAAACTGTAGCACCTTTGAAGTCTACGGCCAGCACGAGCGACTGCCACGGCGCGCCCTCGTGGCGCGCGATGAGCTCGGCGGCGACGAGCCTCTGGGCCGGGTCGCTGCAGAGCACAAGAATCGACGGCCCGGCGCCCGACACCACCGCCGGCAGCCCGGCCGCCCTCAATTCGCCGATGAGGTACTCGGTGTCTGGCATGGCGCTCGCGCGGTAGCTCTGGTGGAGCTTGTCCTCGGTCGCGGCGAGCAGGAGTTCCGGGGACTGGATGAGGGCGGCGATCAGGAGGGCGCTCCGCGAGACGTTGAAGATGGCGTCCTCGTGCGGCACCGAGGCCGGTCGCAGGCTGCGCGCGAGCTCGGTGGACATCGTGGACTCCGGCACGGCGATGAGGGGCGAGACGCCGCGGTGCACCATCAGCTTCTTGTGCTGCGGCCCGGCATCCGAGGTCCAGGCGATCGTGAGTCCGCCGAACAGGGCCGGCGCGACGTTGTCCGGATGCCCCTCCATGGCCGTCGCGAGCGCGAGCAGGGAGTTGGAGTCGATGTCGACGATTCCCTCGAGGAGGCCCTTCGCCGCCATGATGCCCGAGACGATGGCGGCACCGGATGAGCCGAGGCCCCGCCCATGGGGGATGTTGTTGCGCGCCACGAGGTCGAGCCCGGGAAGCGGCTGCCCGTATGCGGCAAAGGTGTACGCGATCGCTTTCACGACGAGGTTCGACTCGTCGGTGGGCACCTCGCCTGCTCCCACGCCGATCACCTCGACGGTGGCACCGGGTTCGGGCCGCACCGACACGGTGAGCTCGTCGTACAGCGACAGCGCGAGTCCGAGGGTGTCGAAGCCCGGACCGAGGTTCGCCGTGGTCGCCGGCACCTTCACCGTGACTGAACGACCGGCGAGCGACGGCCCGGTCGATCCCGACGGCCCGGTTGACCCCGTTGTCCCGGTTGACCCCGTTGTCTCTGGCGTCCCTGGCGTCCCTGGCCTCATCTCGCGCTCCCGAAGACCGCTGTGGTCGGCAACGCTAGGCCGAGACTTTGGACAGGCCGAGCACGCCGGCCACCTCGTCGGTGTCGTTCGCCACGACGGTGGGCTTGATGTCCGAGCCGTCGGCCGTGCGAAGGGCCCACTGCGGGTCCTTGAGGCCGTGGCCGGTGACGGTGAGCACGACGGTGGATCCGCGCGGGATCTGTCCGGCAGCCGCCCGCTCCAGCAGGCCGGCCACGCTGATCGCCGATGCGGGCTCCACGAAGATGCCGACCTCGGCGGAGAGGATGCGGTAGGCCTCGAGAATGTGCTCGTCGGAGATCGCGCCGAAGTAGCCGTTGCTCGTCTCGCGCGCCCCGAGGGCGAGCTCCCACGACGCCGGGTTGCCGATGCGGATCGCGCTCGCGATGGTGTCGGGGTTCTTCACGACGTGGCCGAGCACGATCGGAGCGCTGCCGGCGGCCTGGAAGCCGAACATGCGCGGAAGCTTCGTCGTCTCGCCGCGCGCCAGTTCCTCGCTGTAGCCGCGGAAGTACGCCGTGTAGTTGCCGGCGTTGCCGACCGGCACGATGTGGATGTCCGGGGCGTCTCCGAGAACCTCGACGACCTCGAAGGCCGCGGTCTTCTGGCCCTCGATGCGATCGTTGTTGACGGAGTTGACGAGATGCACCGGGTAGTTGGCCGCGAGGTCCCTGGCGATCTCGAGACAGTCGTCGAAGTTGCCCTGCACCTGGAGGAGTTCCGCGTTGTGCGCGATGGCCTGGCTGAGCTTGCCGAGCGCGATCTTGCCTTCCGGCACGAGCACGGCGGCGGTGATGCCGGCGTGCGCAGCGTAGGCGGCGGCAGACGCCGAGGTGTTGCCGGTCGACGCGCAGATGATCGCCTTCGCGCCGTGCTCGACCGCCTTGGACACCGCCATGGTCATGCCGCGGTCCTTGAACGAACCGGTGGGGTTCATCCCCTCGTACTTCACCCAGACCGTGGCGCCGGTGCGGGCGGAGAGCGCGGGAGCCGGCAGCAGCGGAGTGCCGCCCTCGCCGAGAGTGATGATGGGGGTCGCATCGGAGATGTCGAGCCGGTCTGCGTACTCGCGGAGAACTCCGCGCCACTGGTGGGCCATTAGGATCCTTCTACTCTGAGTACGGACGTGACCGCTCGAACGACCTGGCTGGTTTCGAGCGCCGCGACGGTTGCGGCGAGATCGGCTTCCGACGCCTCGTGGGTGCCGATAACTAGGGTAGCGCTGGGCAGGGCAGGGTCGGCACCGGCCTGGACCGGCTGCGCCTGCACCGATTGGGTCAGTGTCTCGACGGACACGCCGTGCTCACTGAAGAGCGTCGCCACGGCGGCGAGCACCCCCGGCTGGTCGACGACGCTGAGCGTGATCTGGTACCGCGTGATGACCCGCGAGATCGGCAGGATGGGCAGGTTGGCATGGGTCGACTCCGCGACGCCCGGGCCGCCGATCACGTGCCGACGCGCGGCGGACACCAGGTCGCCGAGCACCGCGGAGGCCGTCTCGATTCCCCCGGCGCCGGCGCCATAGAACATGAGGTCGCCGGCGGCCTCCGCCTCGATGAACACCGCGTTCTTGGCACCGTGCACGGCGGCGAGCGGATGACTGCGGGGAACGAGTGCCGGGTACACGCGGGCGGACACGCCCTCGACGCCGTCGGCATCCGTCATCCGCTCGCAGATCGCCAGCAGCTTGATCACGTACCCGGCCTTGCGGGCGGCGTCCACCTGCTCGATGGTGATGGCGGTGATGCCCTCGCGGTAGACCGCGTCGAGCGGCACCGTCGTGTGGAAGGCGAGGCTGGCCAGGATCGCGGTCTTCTGCGCGGCGTCGAAGCCCTCGATGTCGGCCGACGGGTCGGACTTCTCGGCGTATCCGAGCTCGGTCGCGGTGGCCAGGGCCGCCTCGAGGGACTCGCCGGCGGTGTCCATGCGGTCGAGGATGAAGTTGGTGGTGCCGTTGACGATGCCGAGGATGCGCTTGATGCGATCGCCGGCGAGGCTGTCGCGCAGCGGCCGGATGATCGGGATCGCCCCGGCGACGGCCGCCTCGTAGTAGAGCTGGGCGCCCACCTGCTCGGCGAGTTCGAACAGTTCAGGGCCGTGCGTGGCGAGGAGCGCCTTGTTGCCGGTGATCACGTCGGCCCCCGAGGTGAGCGCCTGCAGGATGTAGGTGCGCGCCGGCTCGAGGCCGCCCATCAGTTCGATCACGATGTCCGCGCCGAGGATCAGGGACTCGGCATCCGTCGTGAGGAGTTCCCGCGGGATGTTCGCGGTGCGGGGCGCGTCGAGGTCGCGCACGGCGACCCCCACCAGTTCGAGCCCGGCGCCTGCACGGTTGGCGAGTTCGTCACCGTGTTCGAGCAGCAGCGACGCCACCTGGGCGCCGACGGATCCTGCGCCCAGGAGGGCGACCCTGAGGTTGCGGTACTCGATCATCGTGCTCCGTTCGTTGCCAGGATGCCCGCATCCCGGGAGAGAAGGTCTGCCTCGGTCTCGCCGCGCACGATCACGCGGGCCTCGCCGTCGCGCACGGCGACGACGGGGGGCCGGCCCAGGTAGTTGTAGTTGCTGGCCATCGACCAGCAGTACGCGCCGGTCGCCGGCACCGCCACGAGGTCGCCCGGCCGCACGTCGCCGGGCAGGTAGTCGGCGCGCACGACGATGTCGCCGCTCTCGCAGTGCTTTCCGGCGATGCGCACGAGGGCGGGGTCGGCGGTCGAGCTGCGGCCGGCCAGGCGAACCGAGTAGTCGGCGCTGTACAGCGCGGGCCGGATGTTGTCGCTCATGCCGCCGTCGACACTCACGTAGCGCCGGATCACCGGCGTCGTTCCGTCGCCGGAGACGAGCACGTCTTTCACCGTGCCGACCTCGTAGAGCGTGAGGGTGGACGGCCCGACGATCGCCCGGCCCGGCTCGATGGCCACGATCGGCACCGGGATGCCGAGCCTCGCACACTCGCCGGCCACGATGTCGGCGAAGCTTGCCGCGATCTCGTCGAGGGGCAGCGCGGTCTCGGCGCTCGTGTAGGCGATCCCGAACCCGCCGCCGAGGTTGAGTTCCGGCACCGGGCCATGCTCGAGCAGCCGGGCCTGCAGCGCGAGCAGGCGCCTGGCGGCCTCGGCGAAGCCGTCTGACTCGAAGATCTGCGACCCGATGTGCGAGTGCAGGCCGAGGAAGTCCAGGGAGGAGTGCGCCCGGATCGCGGCGACGGCGGCCGGTGCGTCGGCGAGCGCGATGCCGAACTTCTGGTCCTCCCGCGCGGTGGCCAGGTATTCGTGGGTGTGGGCGTGGACACCGCTGTTGAGGCGCAGTCGAACCGGCTGCACCCGCGAGTGGCGAGCCGCGGCATCCGCGACCCGCTCGATCTCGATGTCGCTGTCGATCACGATCACGCCGACCCCGCAGGCCACTGCCCGGTCGATTTCGGCGACCGACTTGTTGTTGCCGTGGAAACCGAGCCTGGCCGGGTCGACTCCGGCAGCGAGGGCGACGGCAAGCTCGCCGCCGCTGCACACGTCGATGTAGAGACCGGCGTCATTCACCCATCGGGCGACCTCGGCGGAGAGGAACGCCTTTCCCGCGTAGTAGACCTTCGCCGCCGACCCGATGCGGGCGAACTCCCGGTCGAACGACTCGCGAACGAACTCGGCCCTCGACCGAACATCCGCCTCGTCGACCACGAACAGGGGCGTGCCGAAGCGGGCCGCGAGATCTGACACCGCGACGCCGGCGACCTCGACCTCCCCCGACGCGGAGCGTGCCGTGCCGTGCGACCAGAGCCCGGGGGCGAGCGCGTTCGCATCGGCCGGATGGGCGAGCCACGATGGGGCAAGCGGATTGATTGTCACTGGGAAACCTCGGGGCTGGCCGGCGGGAAGATGGGGCGAGCGCGCCGGAGCGGGTGGATGCAAGCCCCCTGAATCCTATTACTTGGAGGCACACACGCCCTTTGTCGCGAACAGGTCGCTGTTCAGTGTGACGTTGTCGGCCGACACGGCGAGGGCGACGTTCGAGCCACTCACCGTCACCGCGTCGAGGGCGAGCGCCTTCGGCAGGAACTGCGCGACGCAGATCTTCTGCGTGGTGAGAAGCGTGTCGGCGAGCGAGCCGAAGGTCTTGCGCAGGTCGGCCGGCGTGAGGGTCTGCCCGTTGAACGTCACCGACTTCGGCGTGAGCACGAGCTCCCCGCCGACCGCCGACGGCGCGACGGCGACCGTCACCGGGATGCCGATGCCGAGCACCGTGATCGTGGTGGCGAGGGCGATCGCCCCCGACTGCACCGTGAGGGAGTTGACCGGGATGCCGGACACCGTGCCGACGAGCGTCTTCAGCTGGGTCTCGTCCACCGTGAACTCGAGCCTCGCGTGATCGATGGGCTTGCTCTGGTCGATGGGGATGCCGGTGGCCGTGAGCGTGGCGTCCCCGGTGAGCGCCCCCACCGCGAGCCCCTTCGACGACACGTCGACTCTCTCGAGCTTGCCGGCGAGCAGCTGCAGCAGCACGGATGCCCCGCCGACCTTGGCGTCGACCGGCGTGCTCGCCGGGATCGAGAGGGACGACCGCACCTTGTTTTCGATGAGAGTGCCGGCGTAGGCGCGCGCCACTCCGTCGAGCGCGACCGCCGCGACGATCAACACCACGAGGATCGCGGCGAGCACGCTCCAGAGCACCACGCCGCGACGGCGTGTGCGGGGCGGTGCGGCCGGATCGGGCGGAAGGGAAACCGTGGACTGGTCGCTCACTACATCCGCTCCGGGGCGCTCACACCGAGCAGGCCGAGCGCGTTGCGCAGCACCGTGCCGGTCGCATCGTTGAGCCAGAGGCGGGTGCGGTGCAGGTCGGTGACCTGCTCGTCCCCGAGCGGCGTGACCCGGCAGTTGTCGTACCAGCGGTGATAGGCGCCGGCTAGCTCCTCCGCGTAGCGCGCAACGCGGTGCGGCTCGCGCAGTTCGGCCGCCTGGCGCACGATGCGGGGGAACTCGGCGAGCACGCCGAGCAGGCTGCTCTCGGTGTCGTGGTCGAGCAGGGAGGCGTCGAAGGCGGTGCGTTCGACCCCGCTCGCCGCCGCGTTCCTCGCGACCGAACGGGTGCGCGCGTGGGCGTACTGCACGTAGAACACGGGGTTGTCGTTGGTGCGCCGCGTGAGCAGGTCGAGGTCGACGTCGAGCTGTGAGTCGCTCGACGATCGCACGAGCGCGTACCGCGCGGCGTCGACGCCGACGGCCTCCACCAGGTCCTCGAGCACCACAACCGTTCCGGCCCGCTTGCTCATCCGCTGGGGCGTGCCGTCCTTGAGCAGGTTGACCATCTGGCCGATCAGAATCTCCAGGTTGACCCGCGGCACGTCGCCGAACGCGGAGGTCATGGCCATCAGCCGCTTCACGTAGCCGTGATGGTCGGCGCCGAGCATGATGAAGTTGCGCTCGAAGCCCCGCTCACGCTTGTTGAGGTAGTAGGCGAGGTCGCCGGAGATGTAGGCGGCGTCGCCGTCGCTCTTGATCACCACCCGGTCCTTGTCGTCGCCGAACTCCGTCGTGCGCAACCAGGTGGCACCATCCGCCTCGTAGATGTGCCCGAGCTCCCTCAGGCGGGCGATCGCGCGCTCGACGTCGCCGCCCTCGTGCAGCAGGTTCTCGTGGAAGTACACATCGAAGTCGACGCCGAAGTCGTGCAGGCTCTTCTTGATGTCGCCGAACATGAGCTCGACGCCGGCGGCTCGGAACGCCTCCTGCTGCTCGTCCCTGGACAGTTCGGAGAGGTCGCCCGTGTACCCCGCCACCACTCGGTCGACGATGTCGGAGATGTACTGGCCGCCATAACCGTCTTCGGGGGTCGGCTCGCCGAGGTAGCTCGCGAGCAGGCTGCGGGCGAACCGGTCGATCTGGGTGCCGTGATCGTTGAAGTAGTACTCACGGGTGACGATGCCGCCCTCGGCCGTGAAGATTCGGGCGAGGCTGTCGCCCACGGCGGCCCAGCGCACGCCGCCGAGGTGGATGGGCCCGGTCGGGTTGGCCGAGACGAACTCGAGGTTGATCGTGACGCCTTCGTAGAGGTCGCCGTGGCCGTAGTCCTCGCCCTGCTCGACGATCGTCTTGGCGAGCGCGCCGGCTGCCGCCGCATCCAGGCTGATGTTGATAAAGCCGGGGCCCGCAACGTCGACCGACGAGACCCCCTCGATCGCGCGGATGCCGTCGGCGATCTCGGTGGCGAGCGCGCGCGGGTTGGTGCCGAGCGGTTTGGCCAGCTTCATGGCGATGTTCGATGCCCAGTCGCCGTGCTCCCGGTTCTTGGGACGCTCCAGCAGCACGTCGTCGATCGTGACGGTGGTCGTGTCGTCGCCGCGTCGCTCGAGCGCGCCCTCGACGATGGCGAGCAGGTTGGCGGAGAGTTCGGCTGGGGTCACGAGCATCGATTCTATCCGGGCTTGCTGGCGCGTCCGGCTGGCGTCGTCATCGCCGTCGGCGAAGATGGCCTCAGAGACTTTCAGGGGGTCCATCATGTTTTCCACTTCCGCCGCGCGCCGTCACAGGGTTGTCGTGCTCGCGAGCGTCGCCGCCATCGCCGCGATCGGACTCACGGGGTGCGTCGGCACGCCGAAGCCGGCAGGGCCGAGCTCCTCCCCCAGCGCCAGTGCCTCACACTCGCCGACCCCGACTGGCACGGGCACGCCAGCCTCGCCGAGCCCGACCGCCACGGCCGGCACCCCGGCCCAGGCGGTGACGATCGGCTGCAACGCGCTCGTCTCAGCCCAGACGATGTACGACTTCAACCCCAACTTCGGGCTCGATGCGAGCTTCAAGCCGGCCGGCGGCACGGCGGCGGCGACGGCCGTGGCGGCCAAGGGTGTCGCGTGCGACTGGACCAACCAGACCAGCGGCGACAAGGTGACCATCGCCGTGGCGCGCCCCGGTTCGGCCGCCCTCGCGGGGCTCAGGGCCACCGCCGGTGCCGGCACCGCGGTCGCGGGCATCGGCGAATCCGCCTACTTCGCCTCGAGCGGCGGCACCGGCCGACTCGACGTCTTCACCGGCACGTATTGGCTCGTGGCGACATCCGTCTTCTTCGCGGGCGCGTCGGACTTCGCGAGCGGAGCGGATGCCCGCACTCTCGTGGCCTCCGCCGTCTCGCAGCTGCGCTAACGGATCTCGGCGAGCCGCAGCGGGTCGTCGGTCGGCAGCACGTCGACGATCGCGAGCACCGTCAGCTCACGCAGGGTGAGATTGGCCCAGTGGTTGGTGAGAAACGCGATGTCGGCGGCGTCTCGTCCGGTGGAGATGCGCACGAGGCTCTGCCTCGGGGCGAGTCCGGTCGCATCCACGGCGTGCCACTGGCCGTCGATGAACGCCTCGGCCACGGCGTGAAAGTCCATCGGGCTGAGCCCCGGCGCGTAGACGGCCACCATGCGGGTCGGCACGTCCAGCGCGCGCAGCAGCGCGATCACCAGGTGGGCGTAGTCGCGGCAGACGCCCTGGCGGGCCAGGAGCGTGCCGACCGCGCCATCCGTCACCCGGCTCGAACCGGGCACGTAGTACAGCCGTTCCTGCACCCACGCGCCCACCGCCGCGAGAAGTTCGAGACCCCGGATGCCGGCGAACTCGGAGCGCGCCGTCGGCAGCAGGGTGTCGGACTCGCAATACCGGCTCGGGCGCAGGTAGATGATGCGGTCGAGCTCATCGATCGCCGCCGGTTCGGCCTGGCCGACCACCTCGGCCGAGTACTCGATGGTCATGCGGCCGGCGTCGCTCTGCAGGGTGTGCAGCCGCGAACCGTGCCGGTCCACGATCTCCTGAGGCTCGATCGGCGTGCCGTTGAGCGCGATCGACAGCCGTTCACTGCTGAGCTCGGCGCCGTGCGCCACGGCAAGGCTCAGCACGAGGTCGGCGCGGCCGGAAATGTCGAGTTCGAGTCGGGCGGAGACGTTGCGCAGCATCCGTCGATCCTCCCACGCCGGTGTTTCCTCCCGGGGACGGTGAGCGCGTTCCGTCGCGGGGTGCCGCTCCGCCTGCCGGGCCGGGGTCCCTTTCGGGGCGGGGTCCCATCGGGGCGGGGTCCCATCCGGGCGGGTTCCCTTTCGGGGCAGGGTCCCATCGGGGCCGGGTCCCATCGGGGCCGGGTCCCATCGGGGCCAATGCGCGCACTTTGGGCCGACGCGTCGGCCCCGGATGCCCGAACCGGCCCCGTTCGAGTGCCTGGCCTACGGCCAGAGCAGCTCGCGCGCCCGGCCGTCGCCCTGCCTGGTGTACCTCAGCCGGATCTGGTCGCGGTCGCGGGTCGCCTGCCAGAACTCGATCACGGCCGGCCGCAGTCGGTAGGCGGTCCAGCCCTCCGGCACGAATCCCGGATCGGCCTCGATCGCCCGACGGGACTCCCCCACTGCGGCGTCGAACTCCCCCAGACCCGGCAACACGTCGCTCTGGTTGCCCGCCGAGGCGACGACCCGCACGTTCGGGCTGCGCTGCAGAAAGTCCGACTCGCTCAGCGCGCGTGGGCCGGCCTCCGCATCCCCGGTCACCCGCACCTGCCGCCCCTGCTCGCGCCAATAGAAGAGCAGCGCGGCGCTCGGGTTCGCGGCGAGCTCCCGCCCCTTCTGGCTCGTAGACATCGTGGCGAACCAGAGGGCCTCCGCATCGAGATCCTTGAGCAGAAGAGTGCGAGCGGATGTCGCCCCACCGCCGCTCACGGTCGCGATCGCCATCGCGTGGGGCTGCGACACTCCCGAGTCGATGGCGAATCCGAGCCACTAGGAAAACAGGGCCAGCGGGTTCTCGGGGGGCGGCATCCGGGGCAAACGCGGGCAGTTCGCCGCCAAACACCCGAAGCGCGCGCAGTCGATCGAGCCAGGACTCGTCGGTGATGCTGCCAGCATACGTTCGCGTCTCCCGGCGGCTGGTAGCCTTGACTCTTGACCCTGGCCCCCATAGCTCAGGGGATAGAGCACTGCCCTCCGGAGGCAGGGGCGGCAGTTCGAATCTGCCTGGGGGCACCACAGAAAATAGCTGGTCAGAGGCTATATCCACTTCGGGGCCAAAGCAGCCTTCCCCGTCTGTGGCAACAACTTTGGCAACACTCATGCTGGTCCAAGTGGCAAGCCGAACCAAGGTAATGTGACCTGGCTTTCGCTCGGCACCTGGGCTGGGGCTACCTTTTCGGCATGATTGAACAGCGTGACGTGTGGAGCTGCCCCCAGATCATCGACGTGTTCGCCTCGCGGGAAGGTGAACTTTTATCGCAGCCCAGCGATCAGGCTGCGCGGCTGGTGCAGCCCTTGTTTTGGCGGGAGTAGAGCACTCGTTGGTCCATCTCAGCGCTGCCTGAACTCGGACAGATCAGGTTAGAGCGGCCGGCTAGTGGCGATTCCGGGCGGCAATCACTCGCCGGGGTAGCTGTAAGTGAAGCTGCCGGCATAACGAAACCACTCACCGATTACGGGCGTGCTCAATCGCACATCCACGTGCTGATGTCCGTCAAGCCAGGACTCGGAGACTGTCACGGTCGCGAGTTGAGGAATCCTAACTCGAGCGCCAAGAATGCGAACCCATTGCCGGTCGGAGCGCATCGTCAGGGATCCGTCTGTGATCGCCAGGGCCATCCGTACTTCGAACCCGCGCTTGTTGCCCATGAAGTCGTGCAGTTGTCCCTCGATGACCCGCATGGTGTCCTCGAGCGGTCGATCGCGCGCGGGCAGGTGGAAGGTGCGCAGCGCCTCGAGTTCGCCGCTCGCGGTCGGGGTGTTCACTACGTCGAAGGGCACGTCACGAGCGAGCTCGGGGAACAGGATGCGCTGCCGCGCCAGGTAGGCGAGCATCGGTCGAAGAATGGCGAGCCGGCATCCAGCGACTTCGAACACGCCACCACCAACTCCGACTCCATGGCCGCCGGAGAAATATGCGCGCAGCTCTGGCGCAAGCAATTCGAAGTCTGAGCCGAGCACACGCTCGTAGACCGACTGGGTCATACCCGTCGCTCGTGACGCACTGGTTTCAGGCGGACAGGCGCGTCCGCGGCAGCAGGGAACTCGCAGGTGAACTCGCCCTCGTAACCGAACAGGAAGCCGAACACCCTGTTGTGCACTTCCATCCTGATCCTGTAGACACCTGCGGCGTCGTCGAAGCGTTCGTGCAGCTGAGCGCGGCCGCTGAACAGCATGGGGAATCGGAACCCGACGAAACGTCCCTCGTAAAACCGCTGGGCGTTCGACGTGAGACGAAGCGAGCCATCGTCGTCCACTTTGAGGTCCAGGTCGACTGCAAGATGCTGGTGGGTGCCGAGGTAGTCGAGCACGCGTCCGTTGCTGAGAATCATGGTCGCGTCGAAACGGCTCGGCCTGCGTCGCACGCGGTACTCGCGCACGAAGGTGACCGTTTCGCGCCCGAACGGGTCGCGGTACGGGTAGTTCTCGATCGTAAACGGAACGTTTTC
This sequence comes from Lacisediminihabitans sp., assembly GCF_036569425.1. Lineage (GTDB taxonomy): Bacteria > Actinomycetota > Actinomycetes > Actinomycetales > Microbacteriaceae > Lacisediminihabitans. Next base: position 2,473 of record NZ_DATCQQ010000058.1, on the reverse strand, counting down.
GCCGACATCCGGAATGAGGATGTTGCGCAGCTTGCCGGTATAAAGGAACGGCACCACCCACCAAGGTCCTCGCCGGATCTGCGACATCACTCCCGTACCGACGCACGCGTAGCCGGAGTCGAGCCCGACGCCGAACCGCTTTTGCATCATCGGGGACAGTCGGGCGAAATCGTCGCCGAGCGCGCTTTCGAAGATCGAGGTCATGGCGCTTCGCGAGTACCGAGCGTTTCGGGCAAATCGTCCATGGCGCGGCCGCGACGCGGCACTCTTCGGCAGCGGGATGCGCGTGGCCGGTCGCCTCTCCAGAACATCAGAACTGACGCGAGAGGCCAAGTCTCGGGCGGGACACCCGTTTCAGCCCAGATCCGCAACCGGTCGAAGCTCCACGCGGTCATCCAGCCAATAAATCGACGCAGGAGGATTCGGTCGAGCAGTCGCCCCCAGCCTGGCGCGTAGTCGTAGCCGGTGATAAAGGTGACTCCGTTCGGTGTCGGAAGGTAGCGCCAGTATCCGCGGCCTTCACCGAGTGGCGACAACCGGTCGTCGGTCGTGAAGCGCAGAGCGGATGTCCGGGTGCCGTCAGGTCTGCTTCGCTCGCCAAGCGAAGTGCCCGTGCCGATGATCGTGTGAAGCGGCAAGCGCCGCTCGTACCGGAATCGATACCCGCCGCTGGTAAGTTCTGCAGTCGGCGTTATGGAGCTAAACCTCAGGTCCCAACGTGGATGCTGGGCCGGCTCTTGGGTGAGCTGCCAGACCCGATCCATCGGGCTGCGAATCTCGATCTCGACGTAAATTGCGTCTCGCGCCATGCTCCGATCTTCCCGCATTCACTCCTTGAGTGGACTGCTGTCCGTAATTAGGTCGGCCTACGGGCCGGACTATTCGCGATCCGGCGCTCGCTCCTGTGGCCCTTGTCGAAAAATGGCGGTGTCCTTGTTGCCGCAATATGTCGGCATTGCTGCCAAGCAGAACCCGGTGAGGACCGTTGGACAAGCCGCAGCGCTCACCGCACTATCGTTGTGCGACAGCCAGCGGCGCGCTCGTCTCAACCCGATTGAGGACCTTCGGAGATAGCTGAGGCTCGTGCCGACGAACTCGTCCGAGCTATCTCGATGTCTAGTACCGCCGACACGGCGTCCAGATCGTTGTCAAAGAGGTCTGAGTAGACGTCGAGCGTGACCGCGGCCGACGCGTGTCCAAGCATCCGCTGTACGGCTTTGACGTTTGCTCCCGCGCTGATCGCGAGACTAGCCGCCGTGTGCCGCAGCTCGTGCGGGGTCAGGCCGTCCTGACCGATCATGCTCGCCGCGTCGTCAAGCCAGCCGCGCCGGAAAACGCGACCACGCAGCCAGCCACCGCGGGCTGCCGCGAAAGCCGGTGAACCGCCTTCCTTGCCCTCGACATGGGTTTTGAGTTCGGCGAGGATCGACGCCGGAACCGGGATGGAACGGGCTTCGTAGTCTTTGGGCTCGGAGTCGAGTTGCACCCCGTCAACCTCGACAATTGTGTGCTGAACCTCGAGCCGGCCACGAGCGAAGTCGATGTCCTGAACCCGCAGGCCGGATGCCTCGCCCCAGCGGAGCCCGCAATACGCGAGCACCTTCACCAGGAGCCCGTAGTTGTTTCGCTCACCCCGATACATCCCCTTGCCAAGCGAATCGACGGCGTCGGCGAGATCCCGGACCTCGTCGTGAGTGAGATACCGTTTGGCAGGCTTGCCGACCTTGGGGAGATTCAGCCCGTGGGCTGGATTGGCTGGAAGCCGCCCGTCCTTCACAGCCATCTGGAGACTGCCGGACAGCACGTTGACAATCTTGCACACACTCGAGGGCGACTGCGTCTTGGAGAGGCCACCAGCCCATACCTGGACCGTGCCGTGGGTCAACGAGCCGAGCGGGTAGCCGCCGAGCGAGGGCTTGATGTGAAGCGCGACGATCCCGCGAGCTCGCTCTCGTGAGGTTGCGCGCCAGTCGGCGCGGCCATCCATCCATGCGTCGAGCCACTCGCCCACGAGCACGCGCGACTTTGACGGGTCGATGTAGGCACCGCGACTCTTGTCGATCTCTACGCTCGCGAGGAACAGCTCGGCTTCGCGCTTGGTCTTGAAACCGCCCTTCTGGGTCTGAGCGTGGTCGGGCTTTCGGAACATCGCTCGATAGCGCTTGCCTGACGTGGTTTGGTACGCGCTGATGCTTCCCATGACCTGACAGTACGTCGGGGCGCTGACGCTACCTCGGACAGGTCACCCCGACCCCCGGCAACTCACTACGCCGCGTCTCTCAACTTCAACCTCTCCCTCAACCTTTTGCTTATCTGCCGCCACCCCTTTACTTCCCAACCTCCCACTCCAAGAGCTTGCGATGGGTGTGGGAGGTTGGGAAGCGCGCGCAGCGCGGGGGTGGCGGCTGATCAGCAAAAACACAGCGCCAGCTGTTCCTTTGGGTATTCCAGCCCTTGGAATAGGCAAAGGAAG